>NZ_JBIADZ010000021.1:0-177163 GCF_042868035.1 Streptomyces sp. NPDC007875
CTCCGATCTTCGATCTGGTCGACTACGGCGTGGTCGGTGACCTCTTCGAGGTCGTCCCGCAGCTGACCGAGGAGGTCAAGACCCGCAAGGGCTGATCCTTCGCGATCCCCGCAGGGCATTCCGCGAGGCCCCGTACGCGACGCGCGTACGGGGCCTCGCGTCTGCCGAAGGGGGTGTTGACCCGCCGTCGAGCGCCCGGATAACTTCGCGCTACGGATCATCGTTTCCGTAACGTGGAAACAAGCTGGGCGCGGTGGGAAGGGCGGAGGAGCAGACATGAAGCCTCAGGAGACCGTGCCGACCAGCCTGCCGGGTGCCGTACGGGCGTCCATCGCCGACTCCCTCGCCGCCGTCGACGCCGAACTCGCCCGCCGCTACCCCGGCGACCCCGGCACCCGCCAGCCTATCCACACCGTCTATGTGCCCGCCGACCTCCTTACCGTCACCACCGTGCGCGATTGGGGCGACCAGGCGCTGGCCGCCCTCGACCAGCACGCCCCCGACGCCGACTCCTTCGCCGCCGTCCTCGGCCTCCCCGACGACCTCGCCGAGCCCGTCCACACCCGGGTGCGGGCCAAGCTGGAGCGCGAGCCGGTGGAGGATCTGCGCATCGACTTCGAGGACGGCTACGGCCCGCGCCCCGACGCCGAGGAGGACGCCGCGGCCGCCCGCGCCGCCTCGCTCCTCGCGGCCGCCTGCGCGGAGGGCAGCGCACCGCCCTATGCGGGCATCCGCATGAAGTGCATGGAGGCCGCCGTACGCGACCGGGGCATCCGCACCCTCGACATCTTCCTCACCGGGCTGATGGCGGCCGGCGGACTGCCGGATGGCCTGGTGCTCACCCTCCCCAAGGTGACGTACGCGGAGCAGGTCACCGCGATGGTCCGGCTGTGCGAGGAGTTCGAGAAGGCGCGCGGGCTCGCCCCGGGTCGCATCGGCTTCGAGATCCAGATCGAGACCACCCAGGCCATCCTCGGCCCCGACGGCCGGGCCACCGTCGCCCGGATGATCGACGCCGCCGAGGGGCGCGCCACCGGACTGCACTACGGCACCTTCGACTACAGCGCCTCCTGTGGGGTCGGCGCCGCCCACCAGTCCATGGACCACCCCGTCGCCGACCACGCCAAGGCCGTCATGCAGGTCGCCGCTGCCGGCACCGGCGTACGGCTCTCCGACGGCTCGACCAACGTCCTGCCCGTCGGCCGCACCGAGCGGGTCCACGACGCCTGGCGGCTCCACCACCGCCTGGTCCGGCGGTCCTTGGCGCGCGCGTACTACCAGGGCTGGGACATGCACCCCGGCCACCTCCCCACCCGCTACGCCGCCGTCTACGCGTTCTACCGCGAGGGCCTTAAGGCCGCGGCGGAGCGGCTCGCCGCGTATGTGGACCGTACGGCCACAGGCACCGGCATCGCCGACGAACCGGCCACCGCCAAGGCGCTCAGCGGCCATCTGGTGCGCGGGCTGGACTGCGGAGCCCTCGACGGCGCCGAGGTCGAGCGGCTGACCGGCCTGGGCCGCGCCGAACTCGACGCGCTGGCGGGCCGGGCCCCGGCCGCATCCTGACCTCGGCAGTCGCGGGTTCGCCGGAGCCCGCCAGATCGGCGGGAGCCTGCTGATCTGCCGGAGCCTGCGGGTCTGTTGGAGCCCTCAGATCGGTGGACACGTGTCGACTTGCAGGAGCCGTAGACCCGACTGAGCCCGCCGGTCCGCTGGGGACCGCCGCGCCGGAGCCCACAGTTGCACCCGGTGCGCCGGGCCCGCTGATCCGCTTGGCCATATCCGCTCACCCGCACGTGTCACCCGGGATGCGGCCCCGCCGGGGAAGGCGGGAGATGGGTTCATGGCCAGAAGCGCCGTGTCGGCCCTGCTGATCCTGCTCGGTTGCCTGCTCGTACCGGTGTCCGTGCTGACGGTGTGGGTCCACGACATCGTCCTGGACACCGACCGCTACGTGGCGACGGTCGCCCCGCTGGCGAAGGACCCGGCGATCCAGGACACCGCCGTGGACCAGGTCAGCGAGGCCGTCGACATCCGCCACAACAGCCGGGAGGTCACCGCCGACATCGCCTCCTGGCTGCGCGCCCACGGTCTTCCGGAACGGGCCGCCGACACCATCGAGGGGCTGGCCCCGCAGCTGGACTCGGCCCTGGACCAGGCGGTGCGGAAGGTGGCGGCCCATATCGTGCGCAGTGAGCAGTTCCCCGCTGTGTGGACCGGCGCCAACCGGGCCGCCCACACCGCCGTCGTGGGAGCCCTCACCGGCAAGGGCGGCGGGCCGGTCGGCGTCGAGGGCCACACCGTCACCCTCAACGTCGGCGCCGCCGTGGAGCGGGTCCGACAGCAACTGGTGGACGCCGGGCTCCCCGCGGTGACCGGCATCCCCGACATCCATCAGCGGCTCGTCCTCTTCCACTCCGACCGGCTCGACACCATCCGACGCTCGGCACGCCTCCTCGACCTGGCGGGCAACTGGCTGCCCGCGCTGACGGTGACGCTCGGCGGCACCGGAGTGCTGCTCGCCCACCGGCGCCGCCGGGCGCTCGCCCGCGCGGCCCTGGGCGCCGCACTCGCCTCCCTCGCCCTGGCACTGGTTCTTGCGGTGGGCCGTCGCTACTACCTCGACCATGTGCCGGTGAGCGTGCTGTCCAGGGAGGCCGCCGCGGTCCTCTTCGACACGGTGGTGCGCTTTCTGCGGGTCACCGTGCTCACCGTGCTGGTGCTCGGCGTCGTGGTCGCGCTCGGCGCCTATCTGGTCGGCCCGGGGCGTCTGCCGAGCACGGTACGCGGCACGGCCGAGGTCCTCGCCGACAGCGCGGCCCGCTGGGGCGCCGCCCACGGGATGCGTACCGGCCGGGCGGGCATCTGGACCGCGGACCACCGGCGGGGACTGACGACGGCGGCCCTGCTGGTGCCGGTCGCGGTGTTCGCCCTGTGGAACCACCCCACCGTGCTGACGGTGCTCTTCCTGGTGCTGATCCTCCTGGCCGCCCTCGCGGTGATCGCCCTCCTGGCCGCCACGGGCCGCACGGGGGCGCACGGCAGGGGCCGTTAGGGGCGACAGGCCGTCAGGGGGCCAAGCCCGTCAGGGGGTCAAGCCCGTCAGGGGGTCAAGCCCGTCAGGGAGTCAGGATGAGCACGATGAAGATCAGGCATGCGACGACATTGACCACCCAGCTACGGGTCGCGAGCCACTCCCGGAGCCGGGGCATCGCGCGTCGCGCCCGGTCGCCGAGGAGGAGGTAGACCAGCAGCGGCAGCGCCGCGATCAGTACGGTGGCGGCGATGAACGGCAGCGCCGCCGCCAACCCCGCCTGGTGCTGCTCCAGATTCGCCCCTACGGTCAGCATGACCACGATGTCGGACGGCATGAGCAGGATGATCAGCAAGCCGGTCGTGAGCGCCTTACGGGGACCGGCTTCCATCAGCGTGCCCAGCCACTTCGGCGGCTCGACCGTCCGCCGCTTCACCATGTTCTTGACGGCGACCAGTACCAACAGCCCCACTAGCACCAGCTGTACGACCGAGGCGGCCGATCCCCGATGGGCCGGGCTGCCCGGCGAGAGCGCCTGCCCCAGCAGCCCGCACAGCCCCCGGGCGAGAGCGGCCCCCGCAGCGGTCGCGACCGCCACCCCGAGCAGAAACGCCAGGGACACCCGCACCGGCCGCGCGGTGGTCACCAGGATGACCGCGGCCACGATCTGAGGTCCGGCCATCATGGTGACGGCCAGGGGGAGAATCTGGAGATCCACGGCCGCCTGCCCTTCCAGCCCGCGTCGCCCGATCACCCTCCGACTCCCATTTCTACGCACGGCCCGCCGCCACGGCATCCGGCGCTGCGCCGACCGTGGCGCCGTAAGCTGAAGGCGTGGGCCCGGCGGGGCGCTCACGCCCGCGCCGGGCGTGGCCGACGGGAGGCTGACGATGGACTACCCACTGCTGAATGTTTTCCTGACCACGATGTGGGTCTTTCTCTGGATCCTCTGGCTGGCGCTTCTGTTCCGTGTCTTCACCGACCTCTTCCGTGACGACTCGCTGAGCGGCTGGGCCAAGGCGGGCTGGACCGTCTTCGCCCTCCTGCTGCCCTTCCTCGGGGTCTTCGTGTACCTGGTGGCACGGGGGCGGGGGATGGGCATGCGCGAGATGAAGCGTGCCGAGCAGGCGGAGAAGGACTTCCGGGAGTTCATGCGCACGACCGCCACCACCGGCCGGGCGGAGGAGCTCGAGCACCTCGTGGAACTCAAGAACCACGGCGACCTCACGCCCGAGGAGTACGAGCGGGCCAAGGCCAAGGTCCTGGCCGCTTGAACAAACCACCGGCACCGCGGTGATCAGTACCGCACCGCGGTGCCCACCTGTGCCGTGATGCGGCCGGTGAGCTTGCGGTGGCTGCGGGCGGTGGCCTTGGTGGGCCGGTGCGGGGGCACCTTGGACAGGTGCAGGACGACGGCGTCGACCAAATCCCCGCTCGCGTTGCGGAAGTTGACCTCAATGGCGTAGTTGGCCGGGTGCTTGCCCCCGTTGGTGACGGTCAGCGGTGCCACGGCCCGGCCCGCGCCGTTGCGGGTCACCCGGCCGGCCTTCACCTCGCGCTTGGCCTGGGAGCCGCCCTTGATCTTGTCCAGCTCGGCCTGGGCCGACGTCCTCGCGGAGGCGATGGCGGCGGAGGCCCGGGACACTTGGGACGACGGGGTGCCCCCGTCGTCCGAGCAGCCGACGGCGGCCGGCGCCAGCGCGGCCATGAGGCTCACCGCGCAGATCGTCCGCGTTCGGCGCATCGCGTCTCCCTCGTTCCGCCGGCCGGGGTCCCGGGCCCTCCGCATCCACCCTCGGGGCGGCGGGGGGCCGGGGCAACCGGAGCGGGGCCGTTCAGGCGTTCTGGGAAACGCGCCGTGGAACGGCCGAAGCGCGCGGGGAAGCGCGGCCGTTCGGGTAAGGCCGGTCAGGAGGTGGACGTCGCGGGCGGGGGGAGTTCGCCCGAGCCGCGCGGGATCAGCCGGGTCGGCAGGACGACCCGCTGGGGGTCCCCGCCCGCGCCGTCGAGGCGGCGGAAGAGCAGATCGGCGGCGGTGCGGCCGAGCTGGGCCGAGTCCTGGGCTATGACGGTGATCCCGGGGGAGAGCAGATCGGCGAGCTCGAAGTCGTCGAAGCCGACGAGGGCCACCGGCGCGGCGGGCGCGGGGCGCTCGGCCAGGACCCGTACGACCGTGACCGTGACCCGGTTGTTGCCCGCGAAGAGCGCGGTGACCGGCTCGGCGGCGTTCAGCATCGCGGTGGCCGCGGCCCGGACCCGCTCCGGACCGGTGGGGCCGGGCGAGACCCAGGCGTCATGGACCGGCAGCCCGGCCTCGCTCATCGCCGCGTGATAGCCGCGCAGCCGCTCGGCGGCGGTGTGGATGCCCGGCAGGTCGCCGAGGAAGCCGATCCGGCGGTGGCCGTGGGCGATCAGATGGGCGACGGCGTCGCGGGAACCGCCGAAGCTGTCGGAGAGGACGGCGTCGGCGTCGACACGGCCCGCGGGCCGGTCGACGAAGACGGTGGCGACCCCGGCCGCCATCTCGGGGGCCAGATAGCGGTGGTCATGACCGGCCGGGATGATGACGAGGCCGTCGACCCGGCGCGCGCACAGGGCGAGCACCAACTCCTGCTCGCGCTCGGGGTCCTCCGCGCTGGACCCGTTGATCAGCAGCGCGCCATGGGCCCGGGCGACCTCCTCGACGGCGCGGCTCAGCGGACCGTAGAAGGGATCGGCCAGATCCTCCAGGACCAGTCCGATGCTCGCCGTTCGGCCCTTGCGCAGAATGCGGGCGCTGTCGTTGCGGCGGAAGCCGAGTGCGGTGATGGCCTCCTGGACGCGGCGCTCGGTGTCGGGGGTGACGCCCGGTTCGCCGTTGACCACTCTGGAGACGGTTTTGAGGCCGACCCCGGCCCGTGCGGCGACATCCTTCATAGTGGGCCGGGTGCCGTAACGGCGTGTGGCGGTGCTCGGGGCGGTGTCGGTCACAGTGCGCTCGTCCCGTCGCTGGTCGTCGTGGGGGAGGGAGTGACGAGCATAGCCCCTGGACAACGTTGTCAGCGGCGGGAAGACTGTTGTCGCACAGCGAACACGCCCATGCCCACCAGCATGCCCACCAGGAGAGTCGACACCTATGCCACGTGACCTCATCGCCGCACTGGACATCGGCGGGACCAAGATCGCGGGCGCTCTGGTGGACGGGAGCGGAAAGCTGGTCGTACGAGCCCGCCGCGCCACCCGTGCCCAGGAAGACGGCGCGACGGTCATGCGGCAGGTCACCGCGGTGCTCGAGGAGCTCACGGCCACCGCGCACTGGTCACGCGTCGCCGCCGTCGGCATCGGCAGCGCGGGCCCGGTGGACGCCTCCGTGGGCACCGTCAGCCCCGTCAACATCCCCGGCTGGCGTGACTTCCCGCTGGTCGCCGGGGTCCGGGAGACCACCGGCGCACTGCCGCTGTCGCTGGTCGGCGACGGGCCGGCGATGACGGCCGCCGAGCACTGGCAGGGCGCGGCGCGCGGCCGTAAGAGCGCGCTGTGCATGGTGGTCTCCACCGGCGTGGGCGGCGGGCTGGTCCTGGGCGGCCTGCTGCACCCGGGCCCGACCGGCAACGCCGGGCACATCGGCCACATCAGCGTGGACCTCAACGGCGACCTGTGCCCCTGTGGCGGACGCGGCTGCGTGGAGCGGATCGCCAGCGGCCCGAACATCGCCCGCCGCGCCCTGGACGGGGGCTGGCGCCCGGGTCCGGACGGCGACACCAGCGCCCAGGCCGTCGCCGCCTCGGCGCGGGACGGCGACCCGGTCGCGCGGGCCTCCTTCGAACGGGCCGCCCAGGCCCTGGCCGCCGGGATCGCCGCGACCGCCGCGCTCGTCGAGATCGAGGTGGCGGTCATCGGCGGCGGGGTGGCGGGCGCCGGGGACGTGCTCTTCACGCCCCTGCGGCGCGCCCTGCGCGACTACGCGACCCTGTCGTTCGTCAAGGGACTGGAGGTCGTCCCGGCGCAGATGGGCACCGACGCGGGGCTGGTGGGCGCGGCCGCCGCGGCCGCGCAGGAGGCACGGCTGGAGGGGTTCGGCCCGGCGGCGGGCACGCATCCGACCGGCGAATAAGCCCCGCTGTCACCGTCTCCCCCTAAGCTGTTCGCCCCGAGCCCTGAGCCCGGCAGCGGCCAGGCGGGGCCGAGGACAGCGCGAGGGGGAGCGGAGCGGTGGCCACCGGTGGACATGGGCGGCGATCTGTCCGGCAGGCTCCTGGGCGGGCGGTACCGGGTGACGGGCCGGCTCGGCCGGGGCGGCATGGGCGTGGTCTGCAGGACCGTGGACGCGGTGCTCGGCCGGGAGGTCGCGGTCAAGGTGCTGCGCGCCCATACCGACGCGTCCAGCGCCGAAC
This sequence comes from Streptomyces sp. NPDC007875, assembly GCF_042868035.1. NCBI lineage: Bacteria > Bacillati > Actinomycetota > Actinomycetes > Kitasatosporales > Streptomycetaceae > Streptomyces > Streptomyces sp. NPDC007875. The sequence goes on from NZ_JBIADZ010000021.1 coordinate 7,408, forward strand.
TGGCCGATCTGCGCACCCGGATGCAGCGGGAGGCGCGGGCGGCGGCCCGGATCCGGCACCCCGGGGTGATCACGGTCCACGATGTGGCCGAGGAGGACGGGCTGCCGCTCATCGTCATGGAGCTGATCGACGGGCCCTCGCTCGACGATGTGATCGACGAGCGGGGCACCATCGACCCCCGGGAGGCCGCGGGGTCGGCGCCGAGGTCGCGGACGCGCTCGGCGCGGCCCATGAGCCGGGGTGCTGCACCGGGATGTGAAGCCCGGCAATGTGCTGCTGGACCGCGGTGGAGGGCCCGTCGCCGTTCCGCCGCGCCTCCGTATGGTCGACGCTCACCGCGATCGTCACCGAGCCGCTGCCCGAGCGACGGCTGGCCGGGCCGCTGGCGCCGGTGTTGCAGGCGCTGATGGACAAGGATCCGCGGGGGCGACCGTCCGCCGCCGAGGCGCGCCGGATGCCGGCGGATGTGGCCGCCGGGCGGACGCCGCAGGGCGTGCGACCTCCGTCCGCACCGTCGGGCCGCGCCGGTCTGCCACGGCAGCGGCGGCGGAGGTACGACTGCGAGGTGTGGCGGGACGCGACCTCGTACTCCCATGGCGGTGAGCCGGTCGGCGCCCTCGAGCACGGCGTGAACTACTTCTTCTGCCAGGAGAACCTGGGCCGCCGGGAGACCTACGGCAAGTGGTCGAACGTGTGGTGGGCCAGGACCGACGACGACAACGGCCATCGCGATGTCTGTGTGAGCGTCGTCTACGTCAAGGGCGGGAACAACGACGGGCCCCTCCCCGGGCTGCCCGAGTGCTGAGCCCGGGCGGCCGCGGAAGGGGCGCATCTCCGTGGGGTGAAGAGGTCTCAGCAGCTGAAGGACGCGTCGGCCCAGTCCCCGTGGTCGCTGGTGACCCCGTCCCCGCCGTCGGTGACGACGAGCCGGACCGTGTCCGCGTCGCCGATGGCGGCGTCAAGGGCGGTGGCCGGATCGGCGTTGGTCAGCGTCTTGGACGACGCCACCTTGGTGTCGTCCGCCCAGACCTCGAAGGCGACCGTGCCCTCGGTGCCCTCCTCGTCGTCCACGCCGACCTGTGCGGTGAAGCGCGAGCACCGGCCCCCGGTGTAGTAGGTGACCTCGCTGGGCGCGTGCACGCCCAGGCCCTTGTCGTACGTGGTGCCGCCGAGGGTGAGCGGATGGCCGTCACCCGCCGCGCTCTCGCCGACGCTGGTGTCCTTCTCCACCGGACCCCAGCCGTTGAGCGCGCTCAGCCAGGGCAGATCGCTCGCGTACGAGCTGCCGGAGGGCGGCGCGACCACCACATGGACCGCCGAGACCAGCCGCGCGGCGGCCTTGGCGCCCTTCGGTGAGCGGTAGTCGGCGCCGACCGTCAGATCGTACGCACCGGGCGTGGCCCCGGCGGGCGCGGTGACCTGCCAGCGGGTGGCCAGCTTCGAGCCGGTGGGCAGCGAGGCGGCCCGGGTCGGGGAGGTGGCCTTGATCCGCCAGCCGTCGGGGCCGGTGAGGCGGACCGAGACCTGATGGGCCGGGGTGCGGCCGAGGTCGGTGACCGTGGTGACGACCTGGGCGGTGGCCCCGGCCTCGGTCAGCGCGGTGCCGTCGATGCCGAGTTCGGCGACGGGCGGGTAGGAGGCCCAGCGCGCGTCGGCCGAGACCCGGTAGAGCACGGTGCCATGGGCCGGGACGGTGGCCGAGATGGCTCCGGCGGTGTTGTAGTCCCTGTGCGACCACAGGTCGCGCAGCCGGTACGCGGTCTCCTGGGGCAGCCCGACCCCGGTCGCCGTGGTGGCGATGTGCTGCGGCCGGTCGGTCTCGTTGAACAGCGCGACGGCGCGGCTGCCGTCCGCCATCTCCTTGGCGATGACCCAGCGCCCGCCCTCGGAGGAGACCACGGTGCCCTGCTTGCCGAGCGGGTCCTGATCGACGCCGATGACCTCGCGATTGCCGAGGATCTCATAGGTCTCGGCGCCGGCCTTGCGCAGATCGGTGCCGATCAGCAGCGGCGCGGCCATGATCGACCACAGCGAGAAGTGGCTGCGGTACTCGGTGTCCGTCATCCCGCCGTTGCCGACCTCCAGCATGTCGGGGTCGTTCCAGCGGCCGGGTCCGGCGTACTGCGCGAGCGGCAGGTTCTGCTTGGCGATCGACAGCATGCTGCCCCAGCTGTCGCTGATGTCGCCCGTGGTCCGCCACAACTGGCCGAATTCGCCGGCCCACTCCCATGGCTTGTTCTCGCCCCATTCGCAGATGCTGTAGACGATGGGGTGGCCGGTGGACTCGGACGCGGCCTTCAGCGCGTCGCGCATGTCGCGATAGCGCTGCTTGGCGTCGACACCCTGGTTATTGCAGTTGTCGTACTTGAGGTAGTCGATGCCCCAGTCGGCGAACTGCTGGGCGTCGGACTTCTCATGGCCGAGCGCCCCGGGGAAACCGGCGGTGTTGCAGGTCTTGGTGCCCGCGCTGGTGTAGATGCCGATCTTCAGCCCCTTGGAGTGGACATAGTCGGCGACGGCCTTGATGCCGTTCGGAAAGCGGACGGGGTCGGGGACCAGCTTGCCGTCCGCGTCGCGCTGCGGCAGCGCCCAGCAGTCGTCGAGGTTGACGTACTGGTATCCGGCGTCCTTCAGCCCCTTCGCCACGAAGATATCGGCGATGCCCTTGACCATCGCCTCGTTGAACTCGGCGCGGCAATGGGTGGAGTTCCAGTTGTTGAAGCCCATCGGAGGGGTGAGGGCGAGCCCGTCACCGGGCGCGGCGCCCGAGGCGGAGGCCGGTGTGGTGACCTCGGCGGGGTGCGACGGCTGGGCGACGGCCGGCAGGGCCAGGCCGGCCGTGGCCAGCAGGCCGGCGCTCAGTGCTCCGATGACTCTTCGCTTCGAGGGTCGAAAACAGCGGTGGCGCACGGTGCGGGTCCTCCGTTCTCAACGGGGGTGACGCAGTGTCATGACTGCGTTCACATGCGAGCGTTTACGGTAGACCCTGTTGGAGTCTGTTGGAAGAGATGCGATAACAGTTGTTCGATATCTCGTCAAAACCCTTGACGATTCGCCTGAGTGCCGGGTGAGATCCCCTCACTCGCGTTCGATTGTGTTTGATTGGACCTCTGTGGAGGGGCACATGGCACCGTCATTGTCAGGACATCGGATCTCCCGCCGTGCGCTGCTACGAGGTACCGCGGCCGGAGCCGGCGCGGTCGCCCTGCCGACGCTGCTGACCGCCTGCGGTGGTCCGGGCAACGAAGTGAAGATCGGCTCCAACGCCTCCGACGCCGTGCCCCGGAAGGCGTTCGCCGAGGTCTTCAACGCGTACGAGAAGAAGTCGGACAAGAAGGTCAAGGTCAACACCGTCAACCACGAAGCCTTTCAGGAAGGCATCAACCGCTATCTGAAGGGCACCCCCGACGACGTCTTCATGTGGTTCGCCGGGTACCGCATGCAGTTCTTCGCCGAGCAGGGGCAGCTCGCCGAGATCAGCGATCTGTGGAAGGGTTTCGACGGCTTCTCCGACGCGCTCAAGGCGCAGTCCAGCGGCAAGGACGGCAAGCAGTACCTCGTGCCGTACTACTACTACCCCTGGGCGGTCTTCTACCGGAAGAGCGTCTTCGCCCAGCGCGGCTATGAGGTCCCGAAGACCTTCGACGAGTTCCGGGCGCTCGCCAAGCGCATGGACAAGGACGGCCTCGACGCCATCGCCTTCGGCGACAAGGACGGCTGGCCCGCCATGGGGACCTTCGACTATCTCAATATGCGGGCCAACGGCTACGACTTCCATATCTCCCTGATGGGCGGCAAGGAGTCCTGGACCGATCCCCGGGTCAAGAACGTCTTCGATCTGTGGCGCGGGCTGATGCCGTACCACCAGAAGGGCGGCAACGGACGGACCTGGCAGGAGGCCGCCCAGAGCCTGGCGCAGAAGAAGTCCGGTATGGCGGTCTTCGGACTGCCCCACCCCGGACAGCAGTTCTCCGAAGCCGACCGCGACGATCTCGACTTCTTCGCCTTCCCCGAGATCGACTCCGCCTATGGGCAGGACGCGGTCGAGGCGCCGATCGACGGCTTTCTGCTGGCGAAGAAGTCCAAGCGGCAGAAGGAGGGCAAGGAGCTGCTGAAGTACCTTGCCACACCTGCCGCCGAGGAGATCTACCTGAAGCGCGACCCCAACAACATCGCCGTCAACGACGGCGCGTCCACCTCCTCGTACAACGCGCTGCAGAAGAAGGCCGTCGACCTCGTCTCGAACGCCAAACAGATATCCCAGTTCATGGACCGTGACACCCGGCCGGACTTCGCGTCCCAGGTGATGATCCGGGCCATTCAGCAGTTCATCAACAAGCCGGATGACATCGACTCCCTGACCAAGGACATCGAGTCCCAGAAGAAGACCATCTTCGCCGGCAACTAGGAGATTCGCGCCGTGCCGCTCATCAACGCGCGGCGTGCCAAACGGCGGGGTCCCCGGAGGTTCACCTCCCGCGACCTCGCCGTTATCGGCGTGCTGCTGGGCATACCCATCCTGCTCGACCTGGCCCTGATCTGGGGCCCGACCCTCGCCTCCATCGGTCTGTCCTTCACCAACTGGGACGGGATCGGCGATATCCAATGGGTCGGCATCGACAACTACAAGACCCTCTTCACCGACTATCCGCCGTTCTGGCCCGCCGTCCGCAACAATCTGCTCTGGGTGGCCTTCCTCGGCCTTGTCGCGACCCCCTTCGGGCTGCTGCTGGCCGTACTGCTGGACAAAGGCGTCCGGTTCAGCCGGTTCTACCAGTCCACCCTCTATATGCCGGTGGTGCTCTCCCTCGCCATCGTCGGCTTCATCGCGCAGCTGATCTTCTCCCGTGACCAGGGCGCGCTGAACGCGATTCTGGCCAACAAGGACAACCCGGTGGACTGGCTGGGAGACCCGGAGCTCAATATCTGGATGGTGCTGCTGGCGGCCGCCTGGCGGCACACCGGGTATGTGATGATTCTCTATCTGGCCGGGCTCAAATCCGTCGACCCCTCGCTCAAGGAAGCGGCCGCGATCGACGGCGCCAGCGAGACCCAGACCTTCTTCCGGGTCGTGCTGCCCACTCTGCGGCCGGTCAATGTCATCGTCGGCGTCATCACCGTGATCGAGGCATTGCGCGCGTTCGACATCGTCTACGCCATCAACCATGGCCGTAACGGGCTCGAACTGCTCTCGGTGCTGGTCACCGACAACATCATCGGCGAGGCCAGCCGGATCGGCTTCGGCTCCGCGATCGCCGTCGTTCTGCTGACCGTGTCCATGGGATTCATCGTGACCTATTTGGTGCAGGAGCTACGAGGGGGGAAGAAGGGATGACCATCACCCGGACCGCCCCCGTACGGACCGTGGCGCCGGTGACCGGCACCGGCAAGCGCCGGGTGAGCCGTGGACGGCTCGGGCTGCACGCGTTCCTGATGACCGTGTCGCTCGCCTTTCTCGCCCCGCTGCTGCTCGCCATCTACGCCTCGCTGCGGCCCTACGAAGAGACCGCCAAATACGGCTATTTCTCGCTGCCGCGCCATCTGTCGTTCGACTACTACGCGCAGGCGTTCAACGACTCCGGAATGGGCAAGTACTTCATCAACTCGCTCATCATCGCCGTGCCCGGAGTGCTGCTGACGCTGTTTCTCGCCTCGTTCGTCGCCTTCTGTGTGACCCGGCTGAGAATGCGCGGCGGGCTCGTGCTGCTGATGGTGTTCACGGCGGGCAATCTGCTGCCGCAGCAGGTCATCGTCACCCCGCTCTATGTGCTCTTCACTAAGATCAATCTGCCCTACTGGATGTCGGACTCGATGACGATGTACGACTCCTACTGGGCCGTGCTCGCCGTCCAGGTCGCCTTCCAGGTGGGTTTCTGCGTCTTCGTCCTCGCCAACTTCATGCGCACCCTTCCCGAGGAGATCACGGAAGCGGCGCGGGTGGATGGCGCGGGGGTGTGGACGCAGTACTGGAACATCACCCTTCCGCTGTGCCGGCCGGCCCTCGCCGCGCTCGCCACATTGCAATTCACCTGGATGTACAACGACTTCCTGTGGGCGCTCGTCTTCATCTCCGACGGTGACAAGCTGCCCATCACCTCCGCGCTCAACAATCTGCGCGGCCAGTTCTTCACCGACTACAACCTGCTCGCGGCGGGTTCGGTGATCGTGGCGCTGCCCACGGTGCTGGTCTTCCTGCTGTTGCAGCGCCACTTCATCGCCGGACTCACCCTCGGCGCCAGCAAGGGCTGATAAGGGCTGATACGGCAGGGGTCACCGTGGTCCATGTGGCCGCGGTGACCCCTGTGGCACGAGGGCCCCACGACCCCCGGCCGCGCCTCACCGCACCGCCCCGCGTCATGCGCCCATACGGTCCGGAGCGGCGCGATCCGTCACTCGGTCGTCTTCGGGCGTTTCCGTGGCAGGGTGATGCGGGCAACTGTCAGGAGGCGATGGAATAGGGGGAAATGTGATCGTCTGGCTGAACGGTGCGTTCGGTGCGGGTAAAACCGCCACGGCCCGTGAATTGGTGGACTTCATGCCCGGCAGCACGTTCTACGACCCGGAGCTGGTCGGTAACGGTCTGCGGATGATGCTTCCGCGTAAACGTCTTGAACAGGTGTCCGACTACCAGGATCTGCCCTCCTGGCGCCGGCTGGTCGTGGACACCGGAGCGGCGCTGATCGCGGAGGTCGGCGGTCCGCTCGTAGTGGCGATGACGGTCCTCAGACAGGAGTACCGGGATGAGATCTTCGGTGGTTTCGCGGCCCGTCGCATCCCCGTGCGGCATGTTCTGCTCCACACCGATGAAACGATCCTTCGCGAGCGGATAGCCGGGCGCGAGGAGATACCCGGGGACCGGGACGCGAACGAGTCCATACGCCAGTGGTGCCTGGCCCATCTCGCCCCCTACCGGGCGGCCCTGCCCTGGCTGACCGCCGATGCCCATGTCGTGGACACCACCGGCATCACCCCGCGCCAGACCGCCCAGCACATCGCCGACGCCGTCCGCGACGGCGCCGGGAGCTGCGACATCGTGCAGACCCCGGAGCCGACGGCGGAGACGCTGGCCGCCGGGGTGCTGCTCTTCGACGAGGAGGACCGCGTGCTGCTCGTCGACCCCACCTACAAACCCGGCTGGGAGTTCCCCGGCGGCGTCGTCGAACCGGGCGAACCCCCGATGTGTGCCGGAGTGCGCGAGGTCACCGAGGAGCTGGGCGTACGGCTGGATGAACCCCTGCGGCTGCTGGTCGCCGACTGGGAGCGTCCCCAGCCGCCGGGCTACGGGGGCCTGCGGCTGCTCTTCGACGGTGGCAAGCTGTCCAGCGCGGCCGCCAGGGAGGTGCTGCTGCCCGGCTCCGAACTGCGCGGCTGGCGCTTCGTCACCGAGAGCGAGGCGGCCGCGCTGCTGCCACCGGTGCGGCTGAGCCGACTGCGCTGGGCGCTGCGCGCCCGCGAGCAGGGCCGCCCGCTCTATCTCGAAGCGGGCGTCCCCACCGGCTGACCCACCGGCCCGTCTCGTACTCCACCGGTCCACTTCGTATCCCGCCGGCAGGCCCCGCCCATCCGCGGGGTCCCGCCGCGTCCCACCGCCGGACCGTGCTTTCGCCCCACGGTCCGGAACCGGCCGCGGGGCGACGGCAGGAGGGGGAAGCTCAGCCCTTGCCCGCCGCGTACATCCCCAGGAACAGCGCCTCGGTCAGCGAGAGCTTCTCCAACTCCTGCGGCGAGACGCTCTCGTTGACCGCGTGGATCTGCGCCTCCGGCTCGCTCAGCCCGATCAGCAGGATCTCCGCCTCCGGGTAGAGCGAGGCCAGCGTGTTGCACAGCGGGATCGAGCCGCCCTGCCCCGCGATCGCCATCTCCTGGCCGTCGTACGCCAGGCGCATCGCCTCCCGCATCGCCGCGTACGCCGGGCTCGTGGTGTCCGCGCGGAACGGCTGGCCCTGGCCGACCTGCTCCAGCGAGAGCCGCGCGCCCCACGGCACCGAGGACCGGAGGTGCTCGACGAGCAGCCGGTTGGCCTCGGCCGCGTCCACGCCCGGCGGTACCCGCAGGCTGATCAGCGCCCGCGCGCTCGCCTGGACGGACGGGGTGGCGCCGATCACCGGCGGGCAGTCGATGCCGATCACGGTGACCGCGGGGCGCGCCCAGATGCGGTCGGCGACCGTACCGGAGCCGACCAGCCCGACCCCGTCGAGCACCTTGGCGTCGTTACGGAACGCCTCTTCCGGATACTGCAACCCGTCCCACTCCGCGTCCGCCTCGAGGCCCTTGACGGTGGTCGAGCCGTCCTCGGCGCGCAGCGAGTCCAGGACGCGGATCAGCGCGGCGAGCGCGTCCGGGGCCGCCCCGCCGAACTGGCCGGAGTGCAGATTGCCCTCCAGGGTCTCCACCGAGACCCGCAGCAGCGTCATTCCGCGCAGCGTGGCCGTGACCGTCGGCAGCCCGACCCGGAAGTTGCCCGCGTCGCCGATCACGATGGTGTCGGCGGTCAGCAGCTCCGGATGGGCCTCGGCATAGCGCTCCAGGCCGCCCGTGCCCTGTTCCTCCGAACCCTCGACGATCATCTTGACGTTGACCGGGACCCCGCCCTGCTCCTTGAGCGCCCGCAGGGCGGTGAGATGCATGATCACGCCACCCTTGCAGTCCGCGGCGCCCCGCCCGTACCAGCGGCCGTCGCGCTCGGTCAGCTCGAAGGGCGGGGTGTGCCAGGCGGCCTCGTCCAGCGGGGGCTGCACGTCGTAATGCGCGTAGAGCAGCACGGTCGGGGCACCGGCCGGGCCGGGCAGAAATCCGTAGACGGACTGGGTGCCGTCGGGGGTGTCCAGCAGCGCCACGTCCTCGAACCCCTCGGCGCGCAGGGCATCGGCTATCCAGCGGGCGGCGGCCTCGCATTCCTCGCGCGGGAACTGCGCCGGGTCCGCGACCGACTTGAAGGCCACCAGCTCGGCCAGCTCGGCCCTGGCCCGCGGCTGCAGGGCGGCTACGGTGGCGGCGAGAGGTGCCTTCTCCATGGGGGTCACTCCTGGGATGCGACGGGCAAGCGGCGGGATGCGCTGCGATGGGCACGTATGTACGGCTTGATGCCGCGTGGCCGATCATCCCACAGCGGGGTCATCCGTCGGTGAGCCGTAGGATGCCGGGTAGGCGCATCAGGTCGGTCGATTGGGAGCGGATCCACACGTGAGCAGCGACAACGCAGCCCCGGACAATGAGACGGTATGGGACGTCGTCGTGGTGGGCGCGGGCCCCGCGGGTGCTTCCGCGGCCCATGCCGCCGCCTGCGCCGGACGCCGGGTGTTGTTGTTGGAGAAGGCCGAACTGCCGCGCTACAAGACGTGCGGCGGCGGCATCATCGGTCCCTCGCGCGACGCGCTCCCGCCGGGTTTCGAACTGCCGCTGCGGGAGCGGGTGCACGCGGTGACCTTCTCGCTCAACGGCAAGCTGGCCCGCACCCGCCGCTCCAAGCACGCGCTCTTCGGGCTGATCAACCGACCGGAGTTCGACGCGGCCCTGGTCGAGGCCGCCAAGGACGCGGGCGCCGAGATCCGTACGGGCGTCGCGGTGACCCGTGTCGAACAGCACGGCCCGGCCGTGCCCGACCGGCGCACGGTCGCCGTGGTGCTCGCCGACGGTGAGACGGTGCTGGCACGGGCCGTGGTCGGCGCGGACGGCAGCGCGAGCCGCATAGGCGCGCATGTCGGCGTGAAGCTGGACCAGGTGGATCTCGGTCTGGAGGCGGAGATCCCCGTTCCGCAGACCGTCGCGGAGGACTGGGCGGGCCGGGTGCTCATCGACTGGGGCCCGATGCCCGGGAGTTACGGCTGGGTCTTCCCGAAGGGCGACACCCTGACCGTCGGCGTCATCTCGGCACGCGGCGAGGGCGCTGGGACCAAGCGCTATCTGGAGGACTTCATCGCCCGGCTCGGCCTCGCCGGATTCGAGCCGAGCATCTCCTCCGGCCATCTGACCCGCTGCCGCGCCGACGACTCGCCGCTGTCGCGCGGCCGGGTCCTGGTGTGCGGGGACGCGGCCGGGCTGCTGGAGCCGTGGACGCGCGAGGGCATCTCCTACGCGCTGCGCTCGGGCCGGCTCGCGGGGGAGTGGGCGGTGCGCGTCGCCGAGGCGCATGACGCGGTGGACGCCCGCCGTCAGGCCCTGAACTACGCCTTCGCGATCAAGGCGGGGCTCGGCGTGGAAATGGGCGTCGGCCGCCGTCTGTACACGGCCTTCGCCCGTCGCCCCGGGATGTTCCATGCGGCGCTCACCGGCTTCCGCCCGGCCTGGCGCGTCTTTACGAAGATCACCCGCGGCACCACCACCCTGGGCGACCTCGTCCGCACCCACCCGGCCGCCCGCCGGGCCCTGGCGGCGATGGACCGGGGCTAGGCCCTGTCCGGCGGATCTTCGCGGGCCCGCGACGCCTGGCACGGCGCCCCCAGCTACCGCTGGGACGTGCCCCCGGCTGCGTTGTCGGGATCGTCCGAGTGTGACCCGGTACGAGGCGACCCTCCGCCTTGCGATGCTCCCCCAGCTTCCGCTGGGAGGTGCCCCCTGCCCCAGACGCCGCGGGCCCCGCGGCGCCAGCCGCTGATGTCACAGGCGCGAAGATCCACCGGACAGGACCTATCCGCTTTCGCCCGGGCGTCGCGCGGCGGTCATGCGTCATACGCCGGTGATGCGTCGCGCGGCGGCCCCGAGGCTTCGCCGGTGATGCGTCGCGCGGCGGTCCCGCGTCCTCGTCGGCGATGCGGAGGACCGGGTGCATCCCGGCGGTCCGGGCTCGGGCGGCGCGACGTACTCCGCCGGGAGTACGCGCGGGCACCGCGCAAGGGGGACGCCGGGCCCGCCCGGCCGGTTTAGCGTTGCCCGTATGCACGGATTCACGGGGGAGCACGGTCCCTGGCACCGGCCGGGCGGACGCCGGCGCGAGATGCCCTTCGGCCCACCGCGCTCGGCCGTACCCTGGCCCTCCTCGCTCGCCATCGCCGTCGTCCAGCTGATGGGCACGGGGTTCGCCGCGCATGACCAGCCCGCCCGGGTGGGCCTCGGGCCCGGGGCCGGTGCGCTGCTGCTCGCCGGACCCGCGCTGCTGCTTCTGCGCCATCGCCACCCCGGGACCGTCGTGGTGGGCACGGCGGCGGTGACCGTGGTCTACATCGCCGCCGGATATCCGTACGGGCCCGTCTTCCTCAGCGTCGTCGTCGCCTGTGCGGCGGCCGTCGCCGCCGGGCGGCGGATCGCCGCATGGAGCGCGCTCGGGCTGCTGTGGGGGAGCCATCTGCTCATCGGCCACTGGCTCTACCGCTGGCTGCCGCCGGACGGTGACGGGCCCGTCGGATGGGGGCAGGAGCTGGGGATCACCGCCTGGGCGATGGCGATCGTCGCCGCGTCCGAGCTCGTCCGCGTACGGCGTGAGCGGTGGGTCCGCGAACGGGCCGAACGGGAGGCGGCGGCCCGGCGCCGGGCGGATGAGGAGAGGCTGCGGATCGCCCGCGAACTGCATGACGTCCTCGCCCACAGCATCTCGGTCATCAATGTCCAGGCGGGCGTCGGCCTCGCCCTCCTCGACCAGGACCCCGAGCAGGCCCGCACCGCGCTGACCACCATCAAGGCGGCCAGCAAGGAGGCGCTGGGCGAGGTCCGCCAGGTCCTCGACACGCTGCGGACCTCCGGCGCGTCCGGCGCCGCGCCGCGCTCGCCCGCGCCCGGCCTGGACCGGCTGGAGGAGCTGACCGGGCAGGCGGCGGACGCTGGGCTCGCGGTGCGGGTGGAGGTGGAGGGCGTACGGACGGCCCTGCCGCCCGGCGCCGACCTCGCGGCGTTCCGTATCGTGCAGGAGGCCCTGACCAACATCGTCCGCCACTCCGGCTCCCGGAACGCCCGCGTCCTGTTGCGCTACGCCCCCGGTGAGTTGGAGCTGCGGGTGGACGACGACGGTCCGGCGGCCGGGGGCGAGGTGACGGGCGGCGGCAACGGCCTGGTCGGCATGCGTGAGCGGGCCGCCGCCCTCGGCGGCACGGTGGAGGCGGGCCCCCACCCGGACGGCGGTTTCCGCGTCCGGGCCCGGATCCCGTTCAGGAGCGCGAGGGAGACACCATGAGTGATGGGGACAGGGAAGAGGCCGTGATCCGTGTCGCGCTCGCCGATGACCAGCTCCTCGTCCGCGCCGGCTTCCGCGCCCTGCTGGCCGCGCAGCCGGATATCGAGGTGGTCGGCGAGGCGGCCGACGGGGAGCAGGCGCTGGCGGTCGTGCGGGAGCAACACCCCGATGTCGTCCTTATGGACATCCGCATGCCGGTGCTCGACGGCCTCGCCGCGACCCGTCAGATCACCGGGGACCCGGCCCTCGGCGAGGTGAAGGTGGTCATGCTGACCACCTTCGAACTCGATGAGTACGTCTTCGAGGCGATCCGCTCCGGCGCCTCCGGCTTCCTGGTCAAGGACACCGAACCGGAGGAGCTGCTGCGGGCGGTGCGCGCGGTCGTCGGCGGCGACGCGCTGCTGTCGCCCGGGGTGACCCGCCGCCTCATCGCCGAGTTCGCGGCCCGTTCCAGGGAACCCGCGCCCGCGGCGGCGCTGGCGGAGTTGACCGAGCGGGAGCGGGAGGTGATGGCCCTGGTCGGTATGGGGCTGTCGAACCAGGAGATCGCCCGGCGGCTGGTGGTCAGCCCGCTCACCGCCAAGACCCATGTGAGCCGCACGATGGTCAAACTGGACGTCCGGGACCGCGCCCAACTCGTCGTGCTCGCCTATGAGTCGGGCCTGGTCCGGCCCGGCTGGCTGGGCTGAGCAAGGCCCGGTGCTCAGGGAGCGGTGGCGAGGATGCCAGGTGCTCAGGGCGTTCTCGGAGTCCTTCGCTCAGAACAGCCCCTCCGGGGCCTCCGCCTCCCGCACTCGCGCCGCCACCGGCGCCGTCGTCGGGGCGTCCGCCGCGGCCGCCGTCAGCGGCCAGCCCGCCAGTTGGCGGGTGTCCAGCAGCAGGATCCGGCCGTCCGTCGAGGTCAGGTGGATGTCCGGGCCCGCCACAGCGTCGATCCGACCGGCCACAGTGGCCTCGGGGACGAGCTGGATCAGCCCCAGCGCGGGGCGCACCCGGTCCAGATGGAACGCCGCGTCATGGTGCACTGGCTCGAACGGCGCCAGGGCCAGCGACTCCGGCAGTCCGCCCAGGCCGCGCGCCCGCTGGTGGAGCGCGGCGAGGTCGGCGGCCCGCCGCTCCGGGGGCGGCGCGGCCTCGCGGGCGGTGCGTTTGGCGGCGTAGGGGAAGCGGTCCGGGACGCCGAGCGCGGTGCCCAGCACGGCCTCGGCGCGGCGCGCGGCCATCAGCGGGCCACGGCCCAGCAGGCAGTACGAGAGCGCGGCCTGCTCCAGCAGCCGTGCCCCCTGCCGCTCGGCCGCGGTGATCCCGACCTTGACCAGGTCCGGGTCGAACCAGGCGAGATAGACGTCGTAAGGGCGCGGGTCGTCCGTACGGGTGTCGGCGGCCACGGAGTACGAGCGGTCCAGCCGGGCGCAGTCCGGGCACTGCGCCGATACGGCGGGGGCCGGGACCTCGGCCCCGGCCGGGCACGGGGTGTGCCGGGCGCCTCTGCGGACGCCGACGCAGTCGCGCCGGGGCCCGGTGGTGAAGGAGAGCGGGCGGTCCGGCGTCAGCGGGGAGAGCCGTTCCCCCTGGGCCGGATGGCGCCAGACCAGCGCGGGCCCTCGGTGGCCCCAGCGCGATCCCGCGCACTGCCACCGTGCCGGCCGCGGGGCCTGGGCCATCAGCGCCGCTGCCGGGAGAAGAGCCACAGCGCCCGCACCAGGCGGACGGCGAATCCGACGGTGGCCACCGCGAAGGCGGCTGCCTTCCAGGCCGTGTCCTGGGCCCGGCCCAGGTCGCCGAAGAGCGCGGGGCTCGCGACCGCGACATAGAGCACGGCCGCCAGCAGACCGGCCGTGACCAGGGCGAACACAATCTCGACGGTGAGCGTGTCGCGCTCGTCCTGGGAATGGGGTCCGGTCATCTCGAATCAGCCCTCCGCCTGCTGTCCCGTGGCTGCCGCCGAGTCGGTCCTCCCCGGCTCGCGCTGCCCGTCACGCTGCTTGTGGCGCACATACAGCTGCTTGCGTACGCGTGCCACGACCGTACCGTCCGCGGCGACCACGTCGTTCTCGAACCACGGCAGTGCCTTGCCGCCGTCCGCCGTGGCCTCGCGGATCTCCTCCAGCCGCTCCTCGGTGAGCTTGAAGTCGGCGAACACGTCGCCGCGGCCGGGTGAGACGAAGTCGATCTCGCCGGCCTTGTCCCAGACGATGTAGTCCCGGCCGAGCCGGTTCATCACCAGCAGCATCCAGAACGGGTCGCTCATCGCGAACAGCGAACCGCCGAAATGGGTCCCCACGTAATTGGAGTTGAACCGGTGCAGCCGCAGCCTGACCCGGACACTGCTCCAGTCCTCCGCGAGGTGGACCACCCGCACTCCGGCGAAGAGATAGGGCGGCCACCAGTTCATCGCGCGGCGCAGGCGGCGCGCAGACATCGATCGACGTGACATGTCAGGAAGCTAGCACGTGATATTACCCGTCGGTAACCCAATTGCTCGGCGTATCAGATGCCCGAGCGCTCCCGCCACAGCTCGGCCAGCTTCTCGTCCCCCTCCGTGGTCAGCGCGGTGATCGGCAGCCGGTTCCAGAGCGCGAGATAGAGGTCGCCGGCCGGGCCGCTCAGCTCGCAGTCGGCCGCCCCCTCGCCGTCGCGCTCGGTGCGCGGAACGTCCTGTGACAGCCGCATCGTCCACACCGCGTCATGGTCCGTGGCCCTCACCCGGAACGTGCGCGGGGTGTCCGTGCGCACCCGGGACCGGTCCAGGCCGTGGAAACCAACCAGCAGCTCATCGACCCCGTCGGCCGCGAACTCCGGGGTGAACGGGGAGAGGTCCCCGCCCCGCGCCGACTCCGCGTCGATCCGGTGGATGGCCGTCTCATGGGCCTGGCGCCGGGCCCAGAAGCCCAGCGGGAACTCCGTGGGCAGGAAGGTGAAGCACTTCAGCTCGGGATCGGCATCGGTGAGGGTGCCGACCATCCGTCCATGGACCTCGCGGTACCAGGACAGGATCTCGGCGTCGGCCGGCGCCGGCTCGAGCGTCGGCCGGACCGGGTCCGTCAGGCCCTCGCCGACGATCCGGGCGGCCCAGCCGTGCACCTGGCCGATGTGGGACAACAGGTCACGGACGCGCCAGTCGGGGCAGGAGGGCACCGGGGCGTCCACTCCGGCCTCGGCCGCGGCGTCGGCCAGCAGGCGGCCCTCGCGGTCCACGATTTCGATCAACTCGGCAGTCTCCATGGCGGAATCATGCCAGCCGCCTCCGACATCCACCGGGTCAGGACGGCGAGGATGTCAGTTTCCGGCCGGGCGCACGGCGTTCCGCGTGCCGTACGCGACCACCGCCGCCACGGCCGCCAGTGCCGCGACCGTGGTGAGCGCGATCGGCAGCGAGGACCAGTCGGCGAGGAAGCCGATCGTGGGCGGGCCCAGCAGCATGCCGCCGTAGCCGAGCGTGGAGGCCGCGGCGACCCCGCCCGGCCCCGTCAGCGCGCCCGCCCGCGCGATGGCGACGGGGAAGAGGTTGGCCAGCCCCAGCCCGGTGACCGCGAAGCCCAGGAGCGCGAGCCAGACCGTGGGCGCGAGCGAGCCCAGCAGCATGCCGGCCGCGGCCGTGGTGCCGCCCACGATCAACGCCCTGGTCTGGCCGAGCCGTTCGAGCAGCGCGGTGCCGGTCAGTCGGCCGATGGCCATCATCAGCGCGAAGACGGCGTAGCCCGCGGCGGCGAGTCCGGCGGACGCGTCGAGGTCCTGGTGCAGATGGAGGGCTGCCCAGTCGGCCATCGCGCCCTCGCCGTACGCCGTGCAGAGCGCGATCAGGCCGAAGACGGCGACGAGCCACCGGGCGCGGCCCGGCCGCTCTGCGCCGGGGGACGGCTCGGGGCCGGCGGCGGCGTTCTGGGACTCGGCCGCGGGCCCGGCGCCGTCCCGCGGCGCGGGCGCCGGCAGCGCGATCAGCGTCCGGCCGGCGGCCGCCGCGAGCAGCAGCCCGAAGACCGCGAGCAGCGACAGATGACGAGTGGGGGAGAGGTGGTCGGCGATCAGCCCGCCGAGCCCGGCCCCGGCCATCCCGCCCAGGCTGAAGGCGGCGTGGAAGCCGGGCATGACCGGGCGGCGCAGGGCGGCGATGAGGTCGACCGCCGCGCTGTTCATGGCCACGTTGAGCGCGCCGAACCCGGTGCCGAAGACCAGCAGCACCAGGCCGAGGGCGAGCGCGGAATGGGTCAGCGGCGGCAGCGCGACGGAGCCGGCGAACAGCACACCGGCGGCCACCGTCGTCGGGTGGTTGCCGAAACGGCGGCACAGGCGTCCGGTGGCCATCATCGTGGCCGTCCCGCCCGCGGACACGCCGAGCAGGGCCAGCCCCAGCGCGCCCTCCGAGGCGCTCGTCTGGTCCTTGATCGCGGGGATCCGGGCGACCCATCCGGCGAACACGAAGCCGTCGAGGAAGAAGAACGCGGTGATGGCGGCGCGGAGTCGGGCGAGGTCGCGATCCGCGGTGACGGAGCGGCGCGCGCCCAGGATGGCCGTCCGTGTTTTGTTTGGAGTCGGCACAAAGTGAGAATAGGGGCGTGACCCAGACACGGACAAGGCTCGAGCGCGGCCGAAGCGCTCTTGGCCCGGCACTGGCACTCGTCCACACCGGCCGCGCGCCCACCCGCGCGGTGCTCACGGCCGAGCTCGGGGTGACCCGTGCGACCGCGGGCGCCGTCGCCGCCGAGCTCGAGGCGCTCGGCCTGATCCAGGTCGACTCACGGCCGCTCGGGGCCGCCGGGGCGCAGGGCCGCCCCTCGCACCGGCTGTCGATCGCCCCCCGAGGGCCGGTCGCGCTCGCCGCCCAGGTGCACGCCGACGGGTTCCGCGCGGCGCTCGTCGGGCTCGGCGGCCGGACCGTGGCCACGGCCCCGGGCTGCATGACCGTGCCCGCCGACCCGGCGCATGTCATCGACGCGGTCGTGGAGGCGGGTGCCCGGCTGCTGCGGGAGACCGGCCGCCGCTGTGTGGGCGCGGGGCTCGCTGTCCCGTCCGCCGTCGCCGAACCGGAGGGCACCGCTCTGAATCCGCTGCACGTCGCCTGGCCCGCGGGCGCTCCGGTGCGCGAGCTGTTCAACCGCAGCCTGGCCGCGGCCGGTATCCGCGGCGACGACGGGGAGCCGGTCACCGGCTTCGCGGGCAATGACGTCAACCTGGCCGCGCTCGCCGAACATCGCCATGGCGCGGGCGGCGGCGCCCAGCATCTGCTCTGTGTCGCCACCGGGCACCGGGGCGTCGGTGGCGCGCTGGTGCTCGACGGTCGGCTGCACACGGGCAGCGCGGGGCTCGCCCTCGAGGTGGGCCATCTGACCGTCAACCCCGAGGGCCCGCCCTGCCACTGCGGCAGCCGCGGCTGTCTGGACATCGAGGCCGATCCGCTCGCCTTCCTCACGGCGGCCGGGCGCGACCCGGGCCCGGCGGTGTCCCTGCTGCAGCAGGCCCGCGATCTGCTGCGCGAGGAGTACGCCACGGAGCCGTCCGTACGGGCCGCCACCTGCCAGCTCATCGACCGCCTCGGCCTCGGGCTGGCCGGTCTGGTCAACATCCTCAACCCGGACCGCATCATCCTCGGCGGGCTGCACCGCGAACTCCTGGAGGCCGACCCGGAGCGGCTGCGCGCGGTGGTGGCGGAGCGGAGCCTGTGGGGCCGGAGCGGGGGCGTGCCGATTCTGCCGTGCACGCTGGACCACAACAGCCTGGTGGGCGCGGCGGAGTTGGCGTGGCAGCCGGTGCTGGACGACCCCTTGGCGGCCCTGGGCGTGGGCTGACCACCGCGCGGTCCTTACGGCGGTCACCACTGGCGGCCCCGGGGGAGCGCGTCCAGGTCCGGGGTCGACAGATGGAGCACCTGGTAGCGGTCGCCGGGCTCCGAGGGCGGTGCGGAGTCCTCCCAGAGCGTGAAGTCGATCAGCTCCCAGCCGCGCGGGTCGATGCCGAGGGCCGTCGCGTGGACGCCGTCCGTACGGGCGCGCTCGGCCAGCCGCGCCAGCGCGTCCTCGACAACGGAGGCGGGATCGGCGGCGGCCGGGACCGGCGTGGCGTGGCGGGTGGCCGCGCGCGGCACGGTGCCTGCGGCCGGGCCCCGTTCGAAGGCGAGCCCCTGCCAGTGCTCGACCGTGGGCCTGCCGAAGTCCCGGACGATGCCCTGGAATCCGGGGCCCCACAGAAAGCGGTTCATGGCCTCGGGCGCGGTCCACAGATAGAACGGGGCGTACTGATGGACTGGCGAGCCGTCCACGCCGTGCTCCCGGATGCCGTATGCCTTGAGGCCCAGCCCTGAGAAGTCGTCGAGCAGCGGTCCCTTCGTCTTCACCCGGTCCCGGATGATCCTCATGTCGTAGTCGGCGGGCAGGGTGATCCGGTACTGCATGACGAGCATCGGTGAACTCCTGTCGGCGGGGCGTGCGTTCGCGTGAGTTTCGCTGCGTTCGACTCGATCGTACACACTAGTAGGTACAGAACGGGTAACTACCGGCGCGGGTACTCCCCAGGAGGTACCGGGAGTGTCGTCGACCGTACGACGACCGGGGCACCGTAAGGGAGTGATCCTCGAAGTGGCCATGAGAACGGGCCACGAGACAACCACTCCCGAGGAGCGCGATCATCATGAACCCCCTGGCGCACGGCTTCGCCGACGGCGACGGCCCCGGACCGTGGATTCTGCTCTTCCCGCTGATGTGGGCGCTGGTCGTCGGCGGTGCGGTCTTCCTGTTCAGGCGCGCCGGGCGGCGTGGACGCGCCCCCTGGCGGCAGGGGCGCGTGGACTTCGGCGAGCAATCTCCGATCGCGGTGCTGGGCCGTCGGTTCGCGGCCGGTGAGATCGATGAGGACGAGTACTGGCGCCGACTGTCCGTCCTGGACGAGCAGTTCGGACGCCATGCGAAGGGCGGGGCCCTGTGACCGTCGCTGACGGCGGGGGCGCTGACGCGGGGCGCTCAGGCCGTCCGGGCTGTCAGGGCGGTTGGGGTTGTCCGGGCCGTCGGGGTTGTCCGGACCGTCCCGCCTCGCGGGAGGCGGGACGCCTGCGTGCTCAGCGGGAGGCTGCCGACCGGGCGGCCGCGGGGGCCCGCTCGCGCACCGCAGGCGCCGCGGCCGCGGCCGGTGCCGGGGCCGCGGCGACGGGCGCGGGGGCCGGTGCCGGGGCGACGGGCGCGGGTGCGACGGGTGCGGGGGTGGGTGCCGGTGCGACGGGCACCGGCGCCGGGGTGGTGGCGGGCCCGGGGGTGGGCGCGGGGCCGGTGATGGGCGTGGTGGGCGCCGGCGCCGGGCGGGAGGCGTCCGTGCGATGGGGCGGTGCGGTGCGGCCCGCTCCATGCGCAGTGAGGGGCGACTTGGCGGTGGCGGTGGGCCGCGGCACGGCCAGCGTGAACCAGACGACCTTCCCGCTGCCGTCGTCCCGCGCATGCATCCCCCAGCTCTGGCTGACGGCCGCGACCAGCGCGAGCCCCCTGCCATGCGTGGCGACGGGATCGCATGCCCGAAGGCGGGGCAGCCGCGGATCCTGATCGCGGACCGAAACGGTCAACCGGTCCAGCATGAGAACGATCTCCACCGTGCACTGCTTGTCCGGCTCGGCGTGCCGATGCACATTGGTGAGCAGTTCGGTGACGCCGAGCGCCGCCGGGTCGATGAGCGGATCCAGATGCCAGTAGCGCAACTGCGCCGACACGATTCTGCGGACCTGTCCGATCCGCGACGGCAGGGCCTGCAGCTCCACCGTGCACTGCCTGCTAGGACGACTGATCACGGCTGCGACTCCCTGAAGAAGTTGGGGCTAGCCTGATTCAGATGCGGGCGACGAACACGTTCAGCAGTGGTGGCTGCTGGGCGCGACCGGTGGGACGGTTCTCTGCGTCACCGCTTGTTGACCCTCAGTGATACTGATACACGTCCAGGGTCGGTCCCACCGCTCGCATGCGCAACTCGGCCACTTCACCGCTTCTGGGAGTGCCCCCGAGCGGACCGGACGGCGTCGAGGAAGCGGCTGGCGGCCCCGGAGCCGGACTTGGCCGAGGTGGACTTGGTGTCCTGCGAGCCGAGGGTGAGGCGGTAACGGGTGCCGTTCACGGTGGCCATGGCCTGGTCCCCGTCCACGAACCAGGGCTTGCTGGCGCGCACCGACTGCACCGGCGCGCTGTCGATCTCGCGGCCGTAGCTGGTGAGCAACTCCAGCCTGCCGTCCTTGATCAAGACCTGTCCGGCGCGGGTGACCGAGCGCAGGAACCGCTCGATCCGCACTCCCCTGGCGTTGAACTCGTTATCGGCCATCACAACCGCCTCCCCGATGGCTCCGACTGGCGCTTCTGCCGCCGTCTCTCATTTTCCCTGCTGCGCAGTGTGCCCGGGACCGGCCCCGGGCACCAGGGCGCACTGGGGGACAATGAGGATCGAAACGGCACGAGTATGCCACCTGGGCTGGGTGTGGGCACAAGCAGGAGGAGTGGGCGTTGGACGGCACGGCGCGCGGGATCATCAAGACGATCGACGTGGACCGCAGCGACCACGGCTATCGCGAGTGGCTGAAGGAGGCCGTCCGAAAGGTGCAGGCGGACGCCCAGCGGTCCGCGGACACCCATCTGCTGAGCTTCCCGCTGCCCGAGCGCTGGGGGATCGACCTCTACCTCAAGGACGAGTCCACCCATCCCACAGGGAGTCTCAAGCACCGTCTGGCACGCTCGCTGTTCCTCTATGGGCTGTGCAACGGCTGGATCCGGCCGGGCAAGCCCGTGATCGAGGCGTCCAGCGGCTCGACCGCCGTATCCGAGGCGTACTTCGCCAAGCTGATCGGGGTGCCCTTCATCGCGGTGATGCCCCGCACGACCAGCCGGGAGAAGTGCCGCCTGATCGAATTCCATGGCGGCCAGTGCCATTTCGTGGACGACCCGCGGACGATGTACGAGGAGTCCGCCGCCCTCGCGGCGGAGTCCGGGGGGCACTACATGGACCAGTTCACCTACGCCGAGCGGGCCACGGACTGGCGCGGCAACAACAACATCGCGGAGTCGATCTATCAGCAGATGCGTCTGGAGCGGTATCCCGAACCGGCATGGGTCGTCGCCACGGCGGGCACCGGAGGCACCTCGGCGACCCTCGCCCGCTATGTCCACTACATGCAGTACGACACCCGGGTGTGCGTCGCCGACCCGGAGAACTCCTGCTTCTTCAACGGCTGGGTCCACCATGACGACGACGCCTCCAGCGACCACGGTTCACGCATCGAGGGCATCGGCCGCCCCCGGATGGAGCCCAGCTTCGTGCCGGGTGCGATCGACCGGATGATGAAGGTCCCGGACGCGGCGAGCGTCGCGGCCGTGCGCGCCCTGGAGCGGGCCATCGGCCGTAAGGCGGGCGGCTCCACCGGGACGGGGCTGTGGAGCGCGCTGCGGATCGTCGCGGAGATGGTCGCCGCGGGGCGGACCGGGAGCGTGGTGACGCTGCTGTGCGATCCGGGGGAGCGGTATCTGGACAAGTACTACTCGGACGCGTGGCTCGAGGAGCAGGGGCTGGACATCGAGCCGTATGCGAAGACGCTCGACATCTTCCTCACTACGGGGAACTGGACCGACTGACGGCGCTCACGGCCGGATCGGCCGACCTGCGCCCGTACGGCCGTCAGGCCGCCGCCACCATCCGGTCCAAGTTCCGCACCGCTTGGTGGAACGCGCGCCGCAGACCCGGCCGCATCGCCCGCACGACACCGCGCAGCAGTACCGTGCCGTCCACCGCGAACACATACCGCACCACGGTCCCGCCGCCGTCCGAGGGCCGCAGCGTCCACTCCTCCAGCAGCGCCCGCAGCCCCGGTGCGTTGGTCTCGTCGACGCGGTAGGCGTAGCGCTCGTGCGGATCGGCCGCCATGACCGTCTCGCGGAAGCGGCCGCCGCCCACGAGGCGGATCGCCCTGCCCTTGCCGCCGTCCGTGGAGCGGGCGTCCTTCACCGCCCGGAACCACCGCGGCCAGCCCTCGACATCGGTGAACGCCTCGAACACCGCCTCGGGAGAGGCCGAGACCTCGGCGACGAAGACGAGCCGCAACGGTGCGGTCTCGGCGTACTCCAGTCCGACGGAACGCAACCGGTGTGTCATGGACACACGATAACTGTCGGGGTGTCAGATGTCTGCGGTGCGGGACGGCTCGCCCGCCACCACCAGCTCCGGCAGATACTCCGAGATCTCCGCCCGCGCCTCCTCCGGCAGCCCCGGGTCCGTGACCAGCGCGTTCACCTGGTCCAGCGAGGCGAAGGAACTCAGCCCCACCGTGCCCCACTTGGTGTGGTCCGCGACCACCACGACCCGCCGCGCGGCCCTGACGAAGTGGCGGTTGGTCTCCGCCTCCGCGAGATTCGGCGTCGACAGACCTGCCTCCACCGATATGCCGTGCACTCCGAGGAAAAGCACATCGAAGTGGAGCGAGCGCACCGCCGCGTCCGCGACCGGCCCCACCAAAGTGTCCGACGGCGTGCGCACCCCGCCAGTGAGCACGACGGTAGCCGCACCGGGCCGCGGGCCCACCCCGCCGAGCGCCGCCGACCGCTGGGCGTTGTAGAACACATCGGCCACCCGGACCGAGTTCGTCACCACGGTCAGATCCGGCACCTCCAGCAGCTGCTGGGCCAGCGCGAAGGCCGTGGTGCCCCCGGCCAGACCGATCGCGGTACCCGGCGTGGCCATCGCGGCCGCCGCCTTCGCGATGTCCTCCTTGGCGCTCAGCTCGAGGCCCGATTTGGCCTCGAACCCGGGCTCGTACGTGCTCGCCTCGGCCACCGGCACGGCCCCGCCGTGCACCTTCTCCACCACACCCAGCCGGGCCAGCGCGTCCAGATCGCGACGAACCGTCATGTCCGAGACATTGAGCTTGCGCGTCAGCTCGTTGACCCGCACCCCGCCGCGCCGCCTGACCTCGTCGAGGATCAGGGCGCGGCGCTGCTCCGCGAGGAGGTTCTGGTTGTCGCTCACCCTGCCTCGTCTCCCTCCGGTCGACCCTCGCGCCCGCGCGTTCATCTTCGCATGAGGCGAGGACAGCCGGTCGCCACAGCACCCGGGGTTACGATTTCGCCACGCCCGCCCTGTCAGGGTCGGGGGAGGTGGCCGATGGGCACAATCCTGGAGCAGAACGACCGCACCACACCGGAATCGGGGGACACGGTGCCAGCGACCATGCCTACGGACACGCCGGGCGACGCGGCGCAACGGGCGACGGCAGCCCGTAAGGGCGGAGCACCGCCGCCCGATCTCGAACTCCTCGTCCACGGAGTGGGCGGCACCACCCCCGAGGAGATGCTGCGCGATCCGCGCACCTGCCGGGTCACCGGCGACGAGACCGCGGCGGTCTACCGCAGGGCGGACGATGTCGACGCCGAGCAGCGCCCGCCGGAGGACCGGGAGGGACCGGACCGTGAGGGTCCGATCCGTGAGGCGTACGTATGGTGCAACCTCACCTCGGGCAACAGCTCCCGCGCCCTGTGGCTGCTTTTACTGCCGTTCATGGTCGCCAACCTCGCCCACTGGATGCGGCCCCCGGCCGACCGGCGCGAGCGGACCGTGCGCACCTACGGCCTGTTCGTACGGCTCGTGGCGCTCACCTTGACCGTGCTGCTGATCGCCGGGGCCTGCGAGGTGGCCCTGGACCTGATCGCCTGGCAGTGTGCCGGCTCGGCCGACTGCGCCGGGGGCAAGTCCTGGCTCGGCTTCCTGTCCCCGGAGAACCACGGCTGGTGGAGCCAGCCCGGCCGCAGGCTCGCGCTCGCCGTGGTGCTGCCCGGCGCGCTCACCGGACTGCTGTGGTACCTGTCCAACCGCACCTGGAGCGCGTACGAGTCCTCCCCGCCGCTGGAGCGCCCGGTCGACGAGTCCGCCCCCGAGGCGGGCAACCGCCCCGCCCTGTGCCTGCCCGGCTTCTGGTACGGCCGCAGGATCGTGGCCCGGCTGCGTGCCGCGCACACCGCCGCCGGCTTCCTCACCATCGCGGCGGGCCTGACCCTGCCCACCACCACCTACGACCGCAAGCCGGGCGGCGGCGGGCTGCAGGACGCCGCGGGCTGGGCGCTGCTGACGCTGCTCGCCGCGGGCGCGGTCGCGGTGGTGGCCGTGGTGTGCTATCGCGGCCGCAGCGAGACCAAGGTCGACGGGGAGCTGGACCGCATCACCATCACCGCGCTGCCCGGCGCGGCCCTCGCGGTGCTGGCGCTCTCCGTGCTGTATGCCGGATGGTCCCGCCCCGGCTGGGCCTCCACCGGCAAGCTGCCGGGCAACCAGGCGTTCTGCGCCATCGCCATAGGGGAGGGCGCGCTGATCGTGACCATGGCGGTGTGCGCTCTGGTCCTCCGCCGGTCCGCTCCCGGCCGCACCCCGCTGTACGGACTCGCGGGGCCCGCCGTCGCCGTGCTCGCCTGCGGACTCGGCGCGGTGCTCGCGGGCGGTGTCGCCCAGCGCTTCGCCGACTGGCTGGACGGCGGCGCCACTCCCGGTGAGGGGCCGGGCATCGCCCCGCCGGTTCTGCTGACCTGGCTGGCCACGGCCATCCCCGCGCTGCTGCTCGCCCTGGTCGTACTGCTGCTGATCTTCACCGTAAGGGTGTGGCGGGTGCGCAACCGGCTGCTGCCGACCATCATGGACGGCTATCCGGGGGAGCGGCCCGACTCGGTGCGCACCCGGCGGATCGCGCGCACGATCGCCCGCGCCGGTCTCACCGACTCCGCCCCGTGGATCGTCGGCCCTGTCGCGCTGCTGACCCTGCTGTTCGGCGCCGCCGCCGTCGCCGGGGCCTGGGTCACGGACCAGGTGCCGGGACGGGCCGCCGACGGCGCGCCCGGGGCGGTGGACGCCGCCGCCCAGACCGCGCAGGCGCTGGGCTCCTGGCTGATGGGGCTGGCCTTCCTGATGCTGGTCACCTGGGCCCGCCGCGCCTACCGCAGCCCCTCCGCCCGCCGCACCATCGGCATCCTGTGGGACGTGGGTACCTTCTGGCCGCGCGCTGCCCACCCCTTCGCGCCCCCGTGCTACGCCGAGCGGGCGGTGCCCGATCTGACCTGGCGGATGGAGACCTGGACCCGCCGGCACGGCGGCCGGCTGGTCATCTCCGGCCACTCCCAGGGCAGTGTGCTGGCCGCCGCGGCCGTCTGGCAGCTGGACCACCGCACCCGCGGCCAGGTCGCGCTGCTCACCTACGGCTCACCACTGGAGCGGCTGTACGGGCGCTGGTTCCCCGCCTACTTCGGGCCCACGCAGCTGCTCTCGCTCCACGGCGAGGTGCGCTACTGGCGCAATCTGTGGCGCTACACCGACCCGATCGGCGGTCCCATCCGGCTGCCCGACGGCAGCGGGCCCGAGGTCGACTGCGACGCGCTCAAGGACCCGCTGGTCTACGGCCGTACGCCCGAACACCCGCTGCCCGCGCCGATCCTGGGGCATGGGGACTACCAGGCCGACCCCGTCTTCGACCGGGAGCGGGCCGGGCTGCTGGCCCGGCTCCCGGAGCAGACGCCGCCACCTCCGCAGGAGGGGGCCGCCGGTCAGATGAGCTCCGGCAGATCCTCGGGATAGAGCAGCGTGAGATCGTCCGTGGTCGGGTCGCTCAGCTGGGCGACCCGGCCCGCATGTCGCTCCACCATCGCCTCGAAGGTCTGCCGGGCGGTGCGGCCGTTGCCGAACGCCGGGCCCTTGGGAAGCGCCGTGAAGTACTTCAGCAGCGCCTCCGCCGCCCCGTCGCCGATCCGGTACTCATGCTCCTCGGCCTGCTGCTCCACGATCCGCAGCAGCTCCTCCGGGGCGTAGTCGCCGAAGGTGATGGTGCGCGAGAAGCGGGAGGCCACACCGGGGTTGACGGACAGAAAGCGCTCCATCTCGGCGGTGTACCCCGCGACGATGACCACGACCGCTTCCCGGTGGTCCTCCATCAGCTTGACCAGGGTGTCTATCGCCTCCCGGCCGAAGTCCCGGCCGGAGTCCTCCGGCGAGAGGGCGTACGCCTCGTCGATGAACAGCACCCCGCCGCGCGCCCGGTCGAACGCCTCCTGGGTGCGTATGGCCGTGGAGCCGATGTGCTCACCCACCAGGTCCACCCGGGAGACCTCCACCAGATGGCCGCGCTCCAGCACCCCCAGGGAGGCCAGGATCTCCCCGTAGAGCCGGGCGACCGTCGTCTTACCGGTGCCCGGGGAGCCGGTGAAAACCAGATGGCGGCGGACGGAGGCGGCCTTGAGCCCGGCCTCCTGGCGCCGCCGGCCCACCTCGATCATGTCGGTGAGAGCGCGCACCTCGCGCTTGACGCTCTCCAGCCCGACCAGTGTGTCGAGTTCGCCCAGCACCGCCGAGGACGGGCGGACGGAGACCGGGGGCTCGACGGCGGGCGCGGAGGTCTGGACGGACCGCTGCGACGGGACGCCGCCCAGCAGCCCGCCCGTCGAGGCGGCGGTCTCCACGGCAGGCGCGGTGAGCGGGGGCTGGCCGGGCATGGTCGGGGAGCCCAGCGCCGTGGTGGCGCTCTCGTCGCTGGTGCAGTCCTCGACGAGCGGCCCCGCCTCGGCGAACTCGTACCCGCCGCGCGCACACCGCTCCGTACGGCACCGGGTCATGGTGGTGCGGCAGCCGTCGATGATGTGGAAGCCGTAGCCCCCGCTGCCGGTCACCCGGCAGCCGGTGAACGTGCCCCGGCCCTCGGCGGACACATAGAACCCGGCCTCCGTCGGCCCGGAGACCGTGGTGCGCTCGACCGTCGGATCGGCGCCCTTGGTGACGATCACTCCGGTGGAAGCCCCGTCTATCGTGCAGTTGGCGAGCGTGCCGCCGCTCCCGTGGTCGCGGAACCACGCCCCGGTGGCCGCCTCCCGGATGCGGCAGTCGTCCAGCTGGACGATGGCCCCGTCGCTGACCGAGACCGCGGTGGAACGCACCTGGGACAGATCGCTGTCGACCACATCGACCCGCGACCCGCGGTCCAGCACGAACAGCGCGTCCGGCACCTCGCGCACCCGGCACGAGTCGAGCACGGCGGTCGCCCCGTCGCTCACCCACACCGCCGGATAGTCGCCGGTGCTCTCGTGCAGCTCGCACTGGTTGGCGTCCACCCGGGTGCCCGGGTCCCATACCGACAGGCCGTTGCGCCCGAACCGGCGCACCGTGGAGCGGGTCAGCGTCAGCACCGAACGCGACCTCAGATCGATCGCGTTCTCCGGGATGTCATGGATCTCGCAGTCGGCGAGCGTGAGCACCGCGTCCGTGTCCAGGTTGACCCCGTCGGACGTCGTACGGTGCACCCGGCAGTCGGTGAGATGCCCGGTCGCGCGGGCGGAGACCTGC
Organism: Streptomyces sp. NPDC007875; assembly: GCF_042868035.1. Lineage (NCBI taxonomy): Bacteria > Bacillati > Actinomycetota > Actinomycetes > Kitasatosporales > Streptomycetaceae > Streptomyces > Streptomyces sp. NPDC007875. The sequence continues at coordinate 34,826 of NZ_JBIADZ010000021.1, forward strand.
ACCCCGGCGCCCCTGATCTCGTACACCTCGCAGCCGACGGCCTCCAGCGAGGAGCCCTCACCGGTCAGCGAGAACCCCGCCCCGGACGCGTGGTGGACCCGGCAGCGGTCCAGGCGCGGGCGGGCGCCGCCGCGCACCGCCACCCCGGACTGCCCGGCGGCCACCACCTCGCACTCCTCGAACACCCCGCCCGCGCCGTCCAGCACGCTGAGCCCGATGCCCGCGGGGTTGTCCACGGTGCAGCGCCGCACAGTGGGACGGGCGCCGCCGCGCACCTCGATGCCGACCGCCGAGCGCGTGGCGACCCGTACGTCCGACACCTCTGGGGTGGCGTCCTCGATCAGCAGGGCGGGGGCGGCGGAGTCCTGGCCCTCGACATGCAGATCCTGGACCACGGCGGAGGCACGTATCGTCAGTGCGACTCCGTCCACCGGCGCGATGCGCACCGAACCGCGTGCCGAGCCCTCGGGGCCGCGCAGTGTGACGGCCCGGACCACCACCAGATTCTCGCGGTAGGTGCCGGGCGAGATGGAGAGCACGTCACCGTCCCCGGCGGCCTCCAAGGCCGCCGTGAGGGAGGCGTACTCTCCGGTGCGGCGCCGCCACCGCGACGTTCCGCTGTGCGTCACCTGGACGACCGAGCCCTGTGCCATGGTGCTGCTGTGCCCCCACCTCGTGCGTTGCCGGTGTGCGCGCCTGGCCGCCGCTGCTGACTGCCGCTGCGCATATGGAATGCCCCACCGTAGCGTGCGCACGGCACCATGAGATGACCTGCCTGTGGAGCACGGGCGGAGTTGGCGTTCATATGACAACTCCCGCCCGTGCGCTGGCCGCTCGCGCGGACCAACGGTCCACTCACAGGGGCTAGCTGTCGGCGTCCGCCCGGCCCCAGTCCTGACCCGCTCGCTCCCAGGCGATGTCCCACTGTGTGTAGCGCCGGCGCATGAGCCGCCATACGACCAGCCGCCGGGCGCCGTCCACCAGGACCGCCGTCGCCCCGGCCGCGCCGATCCCCGCCAGCACGGCGTGGGTGGTGGCCGTCGCGGTGTCCAGCGGGCGGCCCACCGGGCGGCCGTGGTCGTCGGTCCAGATCCGGAACCGCTCACCGGGGTCGGCACCGGGGTGGGCCCCCAGCGTGCCCTGGTGTCTGCTGCCGTCCGGCCCCGTCCAGCGGGCGAGGACGCGGCGGTGCGCGTCTCTCGCGGAAGCGGTCTCGGGATCGGAGTCGATGGGTGGATGCGGCAGCACCTTCAGCACGGTGGCCGAGAGCGGATGGCGCTCGGCCCGCTGTTCGTGCGCGGCCCTCACCAGCGCCCCGTGTGCCAAGGACCCCGATGCCCAGCCGGCGGCGGGGGCGACGAGCAGGATGAGCGCCGTGGCGATCATTGCCGCGCACGCCTCCACGATGTCGGTCTTACGGCGCAGCGGATTACGCCGCCAGCGCCACAGCCCCCAGATCATTCGCATGGATCACATACCCCCTTCCCCACTCGTGGGTACCGCATGGCGGGCCGGATATGCGTGGATTCGGTGAAGAGAGAGCAATATCACGGGGCCAGCCCTTTCGCCGTTCCGGCGGGCCGTCGGCGGTTCAGAGGGACACACCAGACCAGCCGGGTGCCGCCCGCCTCGGGCGCCTCGATGTCCAATGTGCCGCCCAGGAGTTCGGCCCTTGACCGCATGTTGACCAGCCCCCCGCTGGGGGCGGCGCCCCCGATGCCCACCCCGTTGTCCGCGACCACCAAGGTGATGTCGGCGCCGACGGTCAGCCGTACCTCCACCCGCTGGGCATGGGCGTGCCGCACGGTGTTGCTGAGTGCCTCGGCGAGCACCGCCAGCACATGGTCGCCGGTCGTGTCCGGCACATCGGTGTCCACCGGGCCGTCCATCAGCAGTGACGGTGCGAAGCCCAGGGTGTCGGAGGCCGACCGGACGGCCTTGACCAGCCGGCGCCGCAGCGTGGCGGGTTCGCCGCCGTCGTCCCCGACCGTGCGCAGGGCGAAGATGGTGGAACGGATGATCTTGATGGTCTCGTCCAGGTCGTCCACGGCCCGCCCCACCCGTTCGGCCGCCTCCGGGCGTTCGATCAGCCGGCCCGCGCTCTGCAGGGTGAGGCCGGTCGCGAAGAGCCGCTGAATGGCCAGATCATGGAGGTCCCGGGCGATCCGGTCACGGTCCTGGAGCAGCGCCATATGCTCGGACTCGGCGCGGTGCCAGGCCAGTTCCAGGGCGAGCGCCGCCTGCGCCGCGAACCCCGAGAGCAGCTCCACCTCATGGTCGTCGAAGGGCTGCCGCCCGGCGAGCCGGCACAGCCGCAGCGCACCGGAGGCCCGCGCGCCCGCGACCAGCGGTACGGCCACCACCGGGCCGAACTCGCTCTCGGGGGCCGGCAGCGGCCAGGACCGGGCCCGGGAGTCCACTCGTACGTCCGAGGCGACCGCGGGGCGTCCGGTGCGGGCGGCGAGTCCGGCCAGCGAGCCGTCGGACGGCACCATGAGCCCGCCGATGGCCTCCGCATCATGCCCCTCGGCCACCTCGACCATCAGGGAGTCGGTGCCCGCGGCCGGCAGCAGGATCGCCGCCGAGTCTGCGAGGGACACCTGCAGTGCGAGCCGGGCGATCAGGCTCAGTGCCTCGCCCGCCGCGGTGCCCGCCAGCAGCGTACGGGTGATGACGCCGAGCGCCTCCAGCCACTGCTCGCGGCGCCGGCTCTCGTGGTAGAGCCGGGCGTTGTCGATGGCCACCCCGGCGGCGACCGACAGGGTGGTCAGCACCGCCTCGTCATCGGCGTCGAACTGGGCGCCGCCGCGCTTCTCGGTCAGATAGAGATTCCCGAAGACCTCGTCACGGACCCGGATCGGCACGCCCAGGAACGAGCGCATCGGCGGATGGTGCTCGGGGAAGCCGTAGCTCGCCGGATGCTCCGCCAGATCGGTGAGCCGCAGCGACTGGGGGTGGCGGATCAGCTCGCCGAGCAGTCCGTGACCACTGGGCAACGGGCCGATGCGGTTGGCCCGTTCCTCGGAAATGCCCACCGGCAGGAACTGCGAGAGCCGATGCCGGTCGATCACGCCCAGCGCGCCGTACTCCGCGTCGGCCAGCACCACCGCGGACTCCACGATCCGGCGCAGCACCTGCTCCAGGTCCAGCTCACGGCCCACGCTGAGCACGGCCTCCAGGAGGTTGTGCATCCGGTCCTGGGTGGACCGGGCGGCGTCCAGCCGCGCCTGGAGTTCATCGAGAAGCTGGTCGAGTCGGAGTTGGGGGAGGGCTGGATGGCGTCCCTGATCCGCACTGCCCGACACCTGGCCACCATCCCCCCATGAGCCTCTCACCAGCAGGGTAGCCGGGGCAGGAGCCGGTGGTGGCGCCGATGGAAGGAACTCGGCCAGGGTCAGGAGCCGCTGAGGGACGGGAGCCTAGGAAACCGGCACCACGGCGACCGGGCACTTGGCGTGATGCAGTACGGCGTGGTTGACAAGCCCCAGCTGCATGCCGAAGTGCCCCTGCCGCCGCCGCGCCCCCACCACCAGCAGATCGGCATGCGCGGAGGCGTCCAGCAGAGCCTTGCGCGCCGAGCCCTCGACCGGGCGGTGCGCCACCGGCACCGGCGGCAGCCCGGCCGCCGTGGCGCCGCCCAGCGTCTCGTCCAGGAGCTCGGCGGCGCGCCGTGCGTGGTCCTCGCGCGCTGCGTGGTTCTCGCGTGCCCTGTGGCCCTCGTGTGCTCCGTGGTTCTCGCGCGCTCCGTGGTCCTCGGGGCCCGCGCAGCGCCATGCGTGCACCGCCTCCAGTTCCCCGCCGCGCCCCCGCGCCTCGCGCAGGGCGAACGCGACGGCGGCCGAGGGCGGCGCGGGCTCCTGTTGGCTCGGGCGCTCGCGCTCGGCGATCCCCACCACCACCCGGTTCATCCCGCCGTGCACGTTCTCCGGGCGGCCGCGCACCACGACCACCGGGCACTGGGCGCGGGCCGCGATGCCCAGTCCGACCGAGCCGAGCAGCAGGGAGGCGAACTCGCCGCGGCCGCGCGAGCCGACCACCAGCGCCTCGGCGCTCTGCCCGGCGCGCAGCAGGGCGGTGACCGCGTCGTCGGCCGCCAGGTCGGTCATCACCTTCAGGGCCGGCACCCGCCGCCCGGCTCGCTCGGCCGCGGTGGCCAGCACGGCCTCGCTGTGGAGCCGCTCGGCGGGGCGGTCGGCGGCCGTTCCGGCGACATAGCCCTCGTACCGCTCCCACAGGGAGGCATGGACGACGCGCAGCGGCAGCCTGCGGCGCCCGGCCAGCTCGGCCGCCCAGTCCAGTGCGTCCGAGGCGGCGGCCGAACCGTCGACCCCGACGACCACGGGAAGCTCCACCGTGCCCACCGCCTCTCCTGCCGGCACATGGGTGTGTCCCCTCCCATTGTCCCGCCGAAGCGGTCGCCGAGGGAGTCCGACGGCTCACTCAGCGCAGCCGCATGGCCAGCGTCACCACGGCGCCCACCGCCCCCGCGCTGATCACCAGCCGATCGGTGACCAGCTGGGTCAGCCACAGCCCGCGGCCGCTGGTGGCGCCGTCCAGCCCTGGCAGGATCCGGGGGATGACGTCCTCGGAGAAGCCGGGGCCGGAGTCGCTGATCCGGCACTCCAACTCGTCACCGATCCGCCGCAGCAGCAGGGAGCCGGTGCCGCCCGCATGCTCGATGGCGTTGTTGGCGATCTCGTCGACGGCCAGCACGAAGTCCCCGCGGCGGGCCTCGCTGAGCCCGGCCCAGGCCGCGCACTCCTCGATCTGCACCCGCAGCCGGGGCAGCTCGTCGGCGGTGAAATGGCGGTGGAGCAGGTGTTCTCCGGCTCGATCGGCGGACCGACGAGGGTCGGCTAGCACCAGTGCCTCCCGTTTTGGTGACGAGTACGAGCGACATCGCAGGGTCGGTGAAGCAGCCGAGGGTACGGGGAGTGGGGTCTCATCGGTCATCACGACCACGAATGACGTGTCATATCGGAAACGTGACCGGAAATGGGTAAGGGTGAAGCGATACCCGATCGTCGGTGTATCGCTTTGGATCGCTGCCTCTCGTATGCACAGTGACCGCCGAGGGGCGAGGGGGGAGAGGGGACGGCAAGGTGAGGTCATGATGGGACTTCTGAGCGCGCTGAAGACCGAGCATCGTGAGCGGGTGATGGCGCTTGCCCACGATGTGTCCTTTCCCGCGGGCGGCCGCATCTTCGAGGAGGGCCGTAAGGCCGACCGTTTCTGGATCATCCGCACCGGGGCGGTCACCCTCGATCTGCATGTTCCGGGGCGTCGGGCCGCGGTGATCGAGACCCTCGGCCCCGGAGAGCTCATCGGCTGGTCCTGGCTCTTCCCGCCGGACACCTGGCATCTGGGCGCGGAGGCGCTCAGCCCGGTGCGCGCGCACGAATTCAACGCGGAGGCGGTGCGCCGGCTGTGCGACGAGGACCCGGAGCTCGGCTATGCCCTCGCGCTGGCCTGCGCCCAGGTGATCGGGGGCCGGCTGCAGAGCGCCCGCACCCGGCTGCTGGATCTGTATGGGCCGTACGCGGGCGGGATCTCGCCATGATCGGGCCGGAGGGCGCGGAGAGCGGCCCGGGGGCCGAATGGCCCCTTACGCTGCCCTGCGGCAGAACGTAAAGCTGGGCAGCCGGATCGCGACCGGCGACCCGTGCGCCATGGAGGAGAGGCCGTGCCCCAGACAGCCGACCCCGACGGCCCCATCAGGGTCTTTCTGCTCGACGACCATGAGGTGGTGCGGCGCGGACTGCGTGACCTGCTCGACGCCGAGTCCGATCTGGAGGTGGTCGGCGAGGCGGCCAACGCCCGCGAGGCCATCGCCCGCGCCCCCGCCGTACGGCCACGGGTCGCGGTGCTCGATGTACGGCTCGGCTCCTCGGGCGACGGCGGGGACCACGAAGGGATCGAGGTCTGCCGGGAGTTGCGGGCCCGGCTCCCCGACCTCGCGTGTCTGATGCTGACGTCCTTCGACGACGACGAGGCGCTGTTCGACGCCATCATGGCCGGGGCCGCGGGCTATGTGCTCAAGCAGATCAACGGGTCCGACCTGGTGTCGGCGGTGCGTACGGTGGCCGACGGCCGTTCCATGCTCGACCCCGGCGCCACCTCCCGGGTGATGGCCCGGCTGCGCGGCCCCGCGCCCAGCGGGCCCGCGGAGCTGGAGAACCTGTCACCGCGGGAGCGGGAGATCCTCCAGCTCATCGGCGACGGGCTGACCAACCGGCAGATCGCCGAGCGGCTGTTCCTGGCCGAGAAGACCGTCAAGAACCGCATCTCCTCCATCCTGTCCAAGCTGGGCGTGGGGCGGCGCATTCAGGCCGCGGTGATCGCCGAGCGGATCAAGGAGCGCGAAACGGGTCAGTGAGCCCGTGAGCGGTACGGCCACGAGCCGATGACGTCCTTACGGTGGGCCGGGTGAGGTCCTTACGGTGGTCCCCGCGCGCGTTTCGCGTGGAGCGCGGAACCGGCTCCCCTGCCGGCCCCGCGCCCCACACCGAACGAGGCGGACCGGTCGAGTTGCCCTTCACCGCAGTGGAGTGAGAGCCCGGTCCGCCCCCGTGATGGAGATGGCTCGCGGAATTGCTCGGTCCAGCATCGCGATGCGTGCCACCGTCGGGGAGGGGCCGAACGGCCCTCTCGAGAGTCGGGACCGGCCTCCGGAAATCCAGGGGCCGGACGGCCCGCACAAAAGTCAGGGGCCGGACGGGGATGCCCCATCCGGCCCGATCCTTCCCGCGACCGGGCACCGGCCCGGTCGCATCACCTCCCGACACGTGTCAGTAGCCGCCTCCCGGCTGCGGCGACCGGCCGCCCGGGTACTGCTGACGCCCGTACGGATCGTCGTGGGGAGACGGCGCGGGGGCCGCCGGACGCGGCGCGGCCGGACGCGTCATGGCCGGGCGCATCGCCTCGTACCCCATCGGCGCGGCCGGGCCGGGGCGCTGCATCTGCGGCTGCTGAGCGCCCGGGTAGCCCCGCGGGCCGGTCGGCTGCGGCGGGATGTAGGGCGCATGCGCCTGCTGCAGCCCGGTGGGCTGCGGCTGCTGCTGGTAGCCCTGGTACATGGGCTGCGGCGAGGGCGCGGCCGGCAGCGCGGGAAGCGCTGAGGGCAGGGCCGGAAGATGACTTCCGGTGTCGTAGGCGGACGGCACCCTGATGGGTGCGATCTGTGGTGTGCCCCGCTCGGCGACAAGGCTGTCGTAGATGGGGGTGTCCGGGAAGGACGGCGAGGAGTAGTAGCCGCCACCGTAAGTGCTGCGGGGGGAGGTCATAGACCATAAGTTAAGCCCACCATGTGCTGATTGGGGAGCCCGGTAGGAGGGTTGTTTTCAGTGTTCGGAGTGGTCGTGGATCCCCAATCCGAGCGAACCAGGGAAAATCGGTCGTCAGGGTACGTTGAGTTCGTGTAAAGAGCGCGTTTTCAGCGGGTAGCCACCGGTCGTCCGCGGTACGCGGTGGCCGAGCGGCCCGGTGACCGAGCGAACAGAGAGGCAGGGGGACGGAAATGGCGATGCGCAAGGGCGGTAACACGCCAGTACCGGCAAGCGCGGTACGGATCGAGCTCGGCTGGCGCGCCGGACCGGGGGCGCCGGACGTGGACGCCTCGGCGTTGCTGCTGATGTCCGGAAAGGTCAGGTCCGACGGGGACTTCGTGTTCTACAACCAGGCGACGCACTCCTCCGGCGCGGTGCGCCACGAGGGGAAGCGGACCACGGGTGACACCGTGACCGACACCCTTTCGGCGGACCTCGACCGGGTGGAGCCCGCCATCGACACCGTGGTCCTCGCGGCCTCGGCCGATGGCGGAACGTTCGGTCAGGTCCCCGGTCTGCACATCCGGGTGCTGGACGCGGCGGGCGGCGCGGAGATCGCCCGCTTCGACAGCGAGGACGCCACCGTCGAGACCGCCTTCGTCCTCGGCGAGCTGTACCGCAGGCAGGGCGCCTGGAAGTTCCGCGCGGTGGGCCAGGGGTACGAGAGCGGGCTGGCGGGGCTCGCCACGGACTTCGGCATCAGCGTCGACGAACCGCAGCAGACGCCGGCTCAGCCCGCCGTCCCCGTCCCCGCCGCGCCGCCGAACGCCGGGCAGAACCCGTACGCGGCACAGACCCCGCACGCGGCCGCGCAGAACCCGTACGCCGCCCCCGCGCCGCCGTCCGGCCCTCCGGCCGGGGCGTACCCGCCTCCGCCGCCCACCGCCGTCTCCACGCCCCTTCCGCCGCCCCCGCCCACCGCACCGGCCGCCCCGGCCCCCTCGCCCGCCACGGCGCCGGTGAGCCTCAGCAAGGTCACCCTGACGAAGGAGGCGCCCGCGGTCTCGCTCACCAAGCAGGGCGGCACCTCCGGCACCATGCGGGTCAACCTCAACTGGCAGGTGCACAAGCAGTTCTCGGGCTGGGCCTCCAAGCTGGGCAAGGCCATGGCCATGCACAACGAGCTCGATCTCGACCTGGGGGCGCTGTTCGAACTCTCCGACGGCAGCAAGGGTGTGGTCCAGGCGCTCGGCAACTCGTTCGGCTCGCTGCACCAGCCGCCCTTCATCCACCTGGACGCCGACGACCGGACCGGTGCCCGGGCGACCGGTGAGAACCTCACCATCAACCTCGACCACCTGCGGTCGTTCCGCCGGATCCTGGTCTTCGTGACCATCTACGAGGGCGCCCGCAGCTTCGCCAACCTCCACGCCACGGTCACCCTGCAGCCGCAGTTCGGCGCCCCGATCGACTTCTCGCTCGACGAGTGCACCGTCCCCTCCCCGGTCTGCGCGCTCGCGCTCATCACCAACACCGGCGGCGACCTCGTCGTTCAGCGCGAGGCCCGTTACTTGGTGCCGCAGCGCGGCGTGAGCCCGCAGCGCACCCTCGACCACGCCTACGGCTGGGGCATGAACTGGACACCCGGCCGCAAGTGAAGACCCGGTGCACGGGGCGCGGCCGTCAGGGCGCGGCGCTGGGGCGGGCATAGGTGCGCCCCTTCCAGGCCGCTCCCTGTCCGAGGTGGTGCCGCACCGCCGAGTCCACGGTCATCAGGAGGTAGAGAAGGGCCGTCAGGGGCAGCAGCGGCGCCAGCCACAGGGTCTGCCGGTAGTAGCGCAGCATCGGGATGTAGCTGCCCGCCATCAGGACCCAGGCGGCGGCGCCCAGCGACAGGAGCGCGGGACGCCCCGCCAGTACCCCGGCGACCACGGCCGCGGGCGGCGCGAGATACACCACCGCCAGCCCCGCGACCGTCATCAGCAACAGCAGCGGATTGTGGCGCAGTTGGGTGTACGCGCTGCGCGAGACCATCCGCCACAGCTCGCCCAGCCGCGGATACGGACGCACGCTGTCGACCCGGTCGGCCAGCCCCAGCCAGATCCGCCCGCCGGACCGTTTCACCGTGCGGGCCAGCGCAACGTCGTCGATGACCGACTGCCGGATCGCCTCCGGGATCCCGGCCCGCTCGGCGGCCTCCCGACGCAGCAGCACACAGCCGCCCGCGGCCGCCGCGGTGCGCCCCCGGGGCCGGTTGACCCACCGAAAGGGGTACAGCTGGGCGAAGAAGTAGACGAAGGCGGGCACGATCAGCCGCTCCCAGCCGGTCGCCACTCGCAGCCGCGCCATCTGGGAGACGAGGTCCAGTCCGTTCGCCTCGGCCGCGCGCACCAACTCCCGCAGGGAGTCCGGTTCATGCGCGATATCCGCGTCCGTCAGCAGCAGGTAGTCGACGCCGACGTCGTCCTTACGGTCGCCGTCGTCCTTACGGTCCGCGGCGATACGGGTCGTCGCGAGCGCCATGCCGTGCCGCACCGCCCACAGCTTGCCGGTCCAGCCGGGGCCGGGTTCGCCGGGGGAGTCGATGGTCAGCGGCAGCCCGCCGTACTCCTCGGCCAGTTGACGGGCGAGTTTTCCGGTGCCGTCCGAGCTGCCGTCGTCGATCAGGAAGATCTCCGCCGGCCCCGGATAGTCCTGGGCGAGCAGCGAGGGCAGGCTCGCCGGAAGCACGGCGGACTCGTCCCGGGCGGGCACCACGACGGCCACCGAGGGCCATGCCGCGGGCTCCGGCGGCCCGGAGCCGTCCGGGCCCCTCCGGGGCAGCCGGACGTCCGTACGCCAGAAGAAGCCCTGGCCCAACAGCAGCCACAGCCATGCGGCCAACGACCCGACGGCGATCCACATCAGCGCGCTCACTCGCCGAAGTCTGCCCGAAGGTGTGCCCGGCCGTCGGGCGCACCAGACCGATCCATTAAAGTGACCGGGTGAAGATCGCGCTTATGGACTCCGGAATCGGGCTCTTGCCCACCGCCGCCGCGATGCGCCGACTGCGGCCGGACGCCGAGCTCCTTCTCTCCTCCGACCCCGCCACCATGCCGTGGGGACCGCGCACTCCCGAGGACGTCACCGAGCTCGCCCTGGGCTGCGCCCGGGCCGCCGCCGCGCACCGCCCCGACGCGCTGATCGTCGCCTGCAACACCGCCTCCGTCCACGCCCTGCCCGCGCTGCGGGCCGAGCTGGAGCCCGTTCTGCCGGTCGTCGGGACCGTGCCCGCCATCAAGCCCGCGGCGGCCGGGGGAGGGCCGATCGCGATCTGGGCCACCCCGGCCACCACCGGCAGCCCGTACCAGCGCGGACTGATTCGCGACTTCGCGGACGGCGTCGAGGTGACCGAGGTGCCGTGCCCGGGGCTCGCGGACGCGGTGCAGCACTCCGACACCGAGGGGATCGACGCCGCGGTGGCCGCCGCGGCGGCGCGCACCCCGCGCGAGGTAACGACCGTCGTCCTGGGCTGCACCCATTACGAACTGGTCGCCGACCGCATCCGGGCCGCCGTGCAGCAACCGGGCGCGCCGCCGATCGCCCTCCATGGCTCGGCCGGGGCCGTCGCCGCCCAGGCCCTGCGCCGGATCGGTGCCGACCCCTTCCCGCCGGACGGCGCGGTCGCCGCCGGGGGGCTGACCGTCATCCTCAGCGGGCGCGAGGCCCCCTTGCCGGAGGTCGCCCTGACCTACGCCGAAGGAGTGCTGCTGGCACCCGTGGCCCCGGCGCGCGGTTGACAGCGGCGCCTCGTGCGGTGAGCTGACCGCAACGCTCTTCACCAGCGGAATCACTCTCCCCGCTGCCGTGTGGCCGGAACCTGAGTACGCTGCCAACCATGAGGCACCACGACCACGGAACGCCGAGCGCCCACGGGCAGCCGCCCGCGGTCTGGACCGGACGAGCTCACAACCGCGGGCAGTGGGTGCTGGCCGTGGCGGGCGCCGCGTGCCTGGCGCTCGGTGTCGACCTCGCCGTCGACTCACCATGGGGCTCGGGCCTCGCCCCGCTGCTGATGTCCGTCATCGGCTGTGTCACCGCCGGGCTGCTGATGCTCTTCGGCACCCTCGCCTTCGTCCATGTGGCGGTGCGGGTCGACGACGAGGTGCTGGAGATCCGCTGCGGCCATATGGGGCTCCCGCGCCGCCGCATCCCGCTCACCGACGTGGTCCACGCCGATGTGGCCCGCAAGGTCACCCCCTGCCAGTGGGGCGGCTGGGGCTACCGCTGGCGCCCCGACAAGGGCACGGCGGTGGTGGTGCGCCGGGGCGAGGGCGTGGTGGTCCGCCTCGGGGACGGGCGCGTCTTCACGGTCACGGTGGACGACGCGGAGGCGGCGGTCCGGGTCATCCGCGACCGGCTGCGGCTGATCGCGGCGCGTACCTCCCAGGTCTAGCCGGTCCCCGTTCCCCTCTTTCGGGGGACGGGGGCGTCTTTCGGGGGAGGCGCTGTCCGTCGCGGCCATCGGGGGCCCGCATTCTCTTTCGTCGGACGCGTCCGAGGGCGCGTTCTCTCCCGGCGCGCCGGGTCTCATGGCACCGCTCCGGGGTCGTCGTTCAGGCGGGCGGTCGCCAGTCCGGCGAGGAGGCCCGCTCCCGCGGTGATCTGGGAGAAGCTCAGGGCGTTGCCCAGACAGGACACGACGGCCAGGGCCGTGAGGGTCGCGGCCGCCGTAAGGACCACCGGAGTCGGGCGCGGGGAGCGCCACAGGGCGTGGAGCATCCAGCCGAAGGCGGCGCCCAGCAGGATCACTCCCGGCAGCCCCTGACCGGCCGCCTGCTGCAGCGGCGCCGAATGGGGCTTGGCCTCCGGACCCTGCGGCTGGGCCGCCGCGGGGCTCAGTTCGCCGAAGCGGTCCGGGCCCGCACCGCGCAGCGGGTCCGTCTCCCCGATGCGGGCCGCGTCCTGCCACAGCCGGATCCGGTGCTCGGTGAGATGGGCGCGCAGGGCGGGCGGGAGCCCGCCCGGGACCGCGTTCTTGGCCACCGCCCAGGTGCCGCCGACGGCGACCGCCGCGATCAGCACACACGCGGCGAGCGCCGGCAGCCGGTGCCGGCGCCGGGCGGCGGTGAGCGAGCACACCAGGACGGCGCCGCTCGCGACCGAGCCCGCCGTCGAGCCGGCCACCACGGCCGTGAGCGTGATCGCCGTGGCCAGCAGCCACAGCGCCGGGCGCAGCGCCCGCGGGGCGGCCCAGGCCGCGCAGCAGACCGCGCCCGTGGCCAGGGTGAGCTGGCCCGCGCCCGCCCCCTCATGGCCGGTGAGCCCGTACGGCGAGGCGCAGGCCAGGCCGAACCCCGCGAGCCCGGCGGCCGCCGTCGAGGCGACCGGCAGCAGCGATCCGGCCATCCGGCCGCATGCGTAACCGGCGGCCACCGCCAGCACCGCCAGCAGCACCCCCTCGGGGCGGGCCGGCCGCCCCAGGGCCGCGATCAGTGCCCAGACGGCGCAGCCGGCCAGGATCAAGACCCCCGCGATATCGGATGCGCCGGCACATCCGTCAGCCGGTCTGCCGTGGTCCTGCACGACAGGCTCCACCACTGATGACGTCATCCCGTCGACCCCCCGTCGTGACGGGCACCGCACCGACACGCCTTACGGCCGTCGTGCGAGCCATGACACCCGAAACCGTAGCGCTTGTCGTAAGGAATGTGTATATGGTGCGCAGAAACGATGAGTCGGTCGTGAAACACCCGCCGTGAAGGGCGCCGTTCGGCCGCCGTGCGCGCCCCCATTTCCGCCCGATACCCTCGGCCCATGCCGACCCCCGACTTCATCCGTGACCTCAGGGCCTCCATCGGTCACCAACTGCTGTATCTGCCGGGCGTGAGCGCCGTGGTCTTCGACGACCAGGGGCGGGTGCTGCTGGGTCGCCGGGCCGACAACGGCCGCTGGACGATCATCTGCGGTATCCCCGAACCCGGTGAGCAGCCGGCCACGGCGGTGGTCCGCGAGGTGGCGGAGGAGACCGCGGTGCACTGCGTCCCCGAACGCATCGTGCTCGTACGGACCCTGGCGCCGGTGACCTACCCCAACGACGACCGGTGCCAGTTCGTGGACGTCTGCTTCCGCTGCCGCGCGGTCGGCGGCGAGGCGCGGGTGAACGACGACGAGTCGCTGGACGTCGGCTGGTTCCCGCTCGACGCGCTGCCCGAGATGGAGGACTTCTCCCTGTCCCGGATCAAGCAGGCGCTCGAGGACGGCCCGACATGGTTCGAGCCCACCGTCGCGGAGTGAAGTATGTGCCGCCCCCACATCGGACCGGGCCCGAGGGCTGCCTAATGTGCCCCTCATGAGCGCGTCCACCACACCAGGCCCGGGCCCCCGGCCGCCCGAAGGCCTCGATCTGTCCCGCCGTACCGCACTCGTCACGGGCGCCGCCGGGGGCATCGGCCGGGCCTGTACGCTGCGGCTGGCCACCGCCGGGGCGCGGGTGCGGGCCGTCGATCTGGACGCCGAGGGCCTCACCGACCTGGTCGCCGCGGCCTCCGGACTGCCCGGCCCGGTCGAGGCCCTCCCCCTCGACCTCACCGACCTCGACGCCGCCGAACGGGCCGCCGCCGGCATCGACATCCTGGTCAACAACGCCGGGCTCCAACTCGTCCGGCCCATCGAGGACTTTCCGCCCGAGGTCTTCTCCCGGGTGCTCACCGTGATGCTCGAGGCCCCGTTCCGGCTGGTGCGCGGCGCGCTGCCGGATATGTACGCGCGGGGCTGGGGCCGGATCGTCAACATCTCCTCGGTGCACGGGCTGCGCGCCTCCCCGTACAAGTCGGCCTATGTGGCCGCCAAACACGGTCTGGAGGGGCTCTCCAAGGTCGCCGCCCTGGAGGGCGCGGCGCACGGGGTGACCTCCAACTGCGTCAACCCCGGCTATGTGCGCACCCCGCTCGTCGAGCGGCAGATCGCCGACCAGGCCGAGGCCCACGGGATCTCGCCGGAGCGGGTCGTCGCCGAGGTGATGCTGGCCGATGCGGCGGTCAAGCGGCTGGTCGAACCCGAGGAGGTCGCCGAGGCCGTCGCGTATCTCTGCGGCCCGCACACGTCCTTCGTCACCGGTGCCTCGCTCAGCATGGACGGCGGATGGACCGCCCACTGAGCGGCCCATCGGATCGGTCACCGGGCGACGAAGGCCGATTGGCTCAGCCACCGGGCCACGAGAACGGATCGGCTCAGCCATCGGCGGACACTGGCCGATTGGCTCAGCCACTGGCGGATGGATCGGCTCAGCCATCGACGGACGGTGGCCCATTGGCTCAGCCACCGGACCGCGTATTGCCCGGCCGCCCCGTCGAAGGGGTACCGGGCCGCCTTACGGCTGGCGCCGCCGGTCCCGGCGGGAGTATGTCTGTGCCCATGCCCGACGACCGGCCGGAGGCCCCCTACCTGGAACTGCTCGTACGCGGCGCGCCCGCCGAGGCGTACGAGCGCCCGGTGCTGCGCGCCCGCGCCGACAAGGCCCCGGCCGACCGGCTGGCGGCCCTGGAGCGCGCCAAGCTGCTCGCCCTGCGGGTACGCGGCGAGCTGGAGGGGCGACGGCGCCGCGAGGCCGAACTGTCCGCCCTCTACGAGACCGCCCACGACCTGGCGGGGCTGCGCGATCTGGACGCGGTGCTCCAAGCCATCGTGCAGCGCGCCCGCTCCCTGCTGGGCACCGAGGTCGCCTATCTGACGCTGAACGATCCGACGGCCGGTGACACCTATATGAGGGTCACCGACGGTTCGGTCTCGGCCCGCTTCCAGCAGCTTCGGCTCGGCATGGGGGAGGGGCTCGGCGGCCTGGTGGCCCAGACCGCCCGCCCCTATGTGACCGAGAGCTACTTCCACGATCCGCGGTTCCAGCACACCCACACCATCGACGCGGGCGTCAGGGACGAGGGGCTCGTCGCCATCCTCGGGGTGCCGCTGCTGCTCGGCAGCGGTGTCATCGGCGTGCTGTTCGCGGCCGACCGCCGGGCCCGGGTGTTCGAACGCGAGCAGACGGCGCTGCTCGGTTCGTTCGCCGCCCACGCCGCCGTGGCCATCGACACCGCCCATCTGCTCGCCGAGACCCGTACGGCACTCGCCGAGCTGGAGGCCGCCAACGAGATCATCCGGGACCGCAGCCGGGTCATCGAGCGTGCCTCCGAGGTCCACGACCGGCTCACCGAGCTGGTGCTGCGCGGTGGCGGGGTGCACGACGTGGCCGACGCCGTGGCCGAGGTGCTCAGCGGCTCCGTGGAGTTCCTCGAGGTCGACGAGGCGCCCGCGGCGGCCGTCGACCGGTCCCGGGCCGACGGCCACGCGGTGCGCGACGGCGAGGAGGACTGGGCCGCCGCCGTCTCGGCGGGTGGCGAGCTGCTCGGCGCGCTCGTGCTGCGCGGCCACCCCCGGCTCGACCCCATGGACCAGCGCACCCTGGAGCGCGCCGCGATGGTCACCTCGCTGCTGCAGCTCGCCCGCCGCTCGGCGGGTGAGGCCGAACAGCGGGTGCGCGGTGAGCTCCTGGACGACCTCCTCGACACCCCCGACCGCGAGCCCCGGCTGCTGCGCGAGCGCGCCGCGCGGCTCCGTGCGGACCTGGACACGCCCCATGTGGTGCTCGCCGCGGGCATCGAGGCCCCGGACACCGGCACCCCCGCCGCCGGTCCCGGCGGCGCACACGGAAGCGGCCCCGGCGGTACACCCGGACCGGGCGCCACACCCGGAAGCAGATCAGGCGGCGCACACGGCGGCGGGTCCGGCGGCGCGCCCGCCGAGGACGCCGAGGGCCGTCGGCGGCTGTGGTCCGCCGCGTCCCATCTGGCGGTCACCCGGCACGGTCTGGCCGCCGCCCGCGACGGCGGCACCGTTCTGCTGCTGCCGCTGGCCGAGGGCGACACCGCCGACGCCCTCGCCCGCCGCACCGCCCGGCAGCTGGGCACCGCCGTACACGCCGCGGTCACCGTCGGCGCCTCCGCGCCGGTCCCCGCGCCCGCCGCACGGCCCGGGGAGGTCGCCGCGGGCTATGCCGAGGCGCGGCGCTGTCTGGCCGCCCTGCGGGTGCTGGGCCGGGCCGGACAGGGCGCCGCCGCCGAGGACTTCGGCTTTCTCGGCCTGTTGCTGGCCGGTACCCGCGAGGGCGCCCCGGACGGCACCGGCGTCCAGGACTTCGTGGCCCGCACCGTGGGCGCGGTCATCGACTACGACGAGCGGCGCGGCACCGAGCTGATCCGCACCCTCGACGCGTACTTCGCCGGCGGGATGAGCCCGGCCCGTACGAAGGACGCCCTCCACGTGCACGTCAACACGGTGGCACAGCGGCTGGAGCGGGTCGGGCGGCTGCTCGGCCCCGACTGGCAGTCGCCCGCCCGCTCCCTGGAGATCCAGCTCGCCCTGCGGCTGCACCGCCTGGCCTCGGCCGTGGGCTACTGAGCCGAGGCCGACCGGGCCGTGTGCTCCGCCGCGTCCGGTGCCGGGCGCGGGGACGGGGCCGAGGTCGGTTCGACGGTGGCCAGATCGCGGTCCCGGGTCTCCTTGGCGACGCCCACGGCCACCAGGGTGAGCAGGGCCGCCGCGATCACATAGAGGGCGATCGGGGTGGCGCTGTTGTAGTCGGCCAGGAGCGCGGTGGCGATCAGCGGGGCGGGCGCACCGGCCGCGACGGACGAGAACTGCGCGCCGATCGACGCCCCCGAATACCGCATCCGGGTCGCGAACATCTCGGAGAAGAAGGCCGCCTGGGGGGCGTACATCGCGCCGTGGAAGACCAGCCCGACCGTCACGGCGAGCAAGAGGGCCGGGAAGCCCTTGGTGTCGATGAGGAGGAAGAAGGGGAAGGCCCACGCGCCCACGCCCACCGCGCCCAGGAGATACACCGGGCGGCGCCCGATCCGGTCCGACAGCGCGCCCCATGCCGGGATGACCGCGAAGTGCACGGCCGAGGCAATCAGTACGGCGTTGAGCGCGGTCTGCTTGCCGAGGCCCACATGGTCGGAGGTCGCGTAGACCAGGACGAAGGCGGTGATGACGTAGTAGCTGATGTTCTCGGCCATCCGCGCGCCCATGGCGATCAGCACATCTCGCCAGTGGTGGCGCAGGACCGCCACCAGTGGCATCTTCTCGGTGACCTCCTCGCCCGCGGCCGCCTTACGGGCCTCGGCGCGGGCCTGCGCCGCCTTGAACACCGGCGATTCATCGACAGAGAGACGAATCCACAGACCGACCACTACCAGCACCCCCGAGAGCAGGAACGGCACCCGCCACCCCCACGACTCGAAGGCGTTGTCGGAGAGCAGGGCGGTGAGCGCGGAGAGCACCCCCGTGGCCAGCAACTGTCCGGCCGGGGCGCCGGTCTGCGGCCAGGACGCCCAGAACCCGCGCCGTCGCGCGTCTCCGTGCTCCGACACCAGCAGGACCGCCCCGCCCCATTCGCCGCCGAGCGCGAACCCCTGGATCAGACGCAGCGCGGTGAGCAGTACGGGCGCCGCCGAACCGACCGTGGCGTGGGTGGGCAGCAGACCGATGGCGCAGGTCGCGCCGCCCATCAGCAGCAGACTCAGGATCAGCAGCTTCTTGCGGCCGAGCCGGTCGCCGTAGTGGCCGAAGACCAGGGCGCCGACCGGCCGGGCGGCGAAGCCGACCGCGTAGGTCAGGAACGACAGCAGTGTGCCGACGAGCGGATCGGAGTCCGGGAAGAAGAGCTTGTTGAAGACGAGCGCGGCGGCCGAGCCGTAGAGGAAGAAGTCGTACCACTCGATGGTGGTGCCGATAAGGCTCGCGGCGACGATTCGGCGCAGCGAGCCGGGTGGGGTCGGGGGAGCGGAGGCCGGAGAATCCGGGGTGGTCATGGGTCACCACTTCCGAGCGGGGTGCGGGGATGATTTTGTGTTGCCACACCGTAGAAATGCGCACTTCGGCTCGGATATGTAGGCGGGCGACACACTTCATCCGGCCACTGTGGTGACCCGCCCCGCCCAGGACGCCCCCGAGTCGGCGCGCCCCCGTCCGACATGCCCCCGGGCCGGCGCGTCCCGCCCCGAACGCCCCCTAGTCGATCCGTCCCATACGCGGCCGCCGCACCTTGCCGAGCTGGAGCATGGCGGCGCCGAGCTGGTCCCCGGTGAGCGAGGGGGCCGGGAGCGGGCGGGACCCCTCGGGGCGCAGCCCGTCGAGCAGCAGGGCGAGATAGCGGCGCCAGGCCATGGGCGCGGCGACGGTCGAGCCGGGGACCGCCCGGCCGAGCGCGGCCAGCAGGAACAGCAGGTCCTCCGCGGTGGCGTCCTTACGGGCGGCGCCCTGCTGCTGGGCGCGGCGCAGAAGGACGTCGAGCGTCTTGTGGTTCTCCTTGCGGAGCGCGTCGAGCGAGGGGACGCCCTGGATGCCGGTGGTCATCAGGTCGTTGGTGCCCCGGTCGGCGGCGAGCAGCCCGAATATACGCTCCAGATAGGCCGTCAGGCCGACCCAGGCGTCCGGCGCCGAGCGGGCTTCCTCGGCGGCCCGCAGGATGTCCCGCAGGGAATCTCCGAATACCGCCTCGATGAGCTCCGCCCGGCCGGCGAACCGCCGGTAGAGAGTGGCGCTGCCGACTCCGGCCCGACGGGCGATGTCGTCGAGCGGGGCGTCCACACCCTGATCCGTGTAGATCTCCCGGGCGGCAGCTATCAGCATCTCGCGGTTGCGCCGTGCGTCTCGGCGCAACGGTGTCTCTTTCTCCACACGGCTGCCCATGGCCCGCAACCCTAACACTAACCGGGGGAATCTCTCCGGTTAGGTGTTCAGATCATCGAAGGAACGGGGAACTGTCCCCGGTTCTGGTTTCGGGGGAAGCCGCAATTGTCGCTGCTGGAGGGCGCGATCGACGGCCCGCCCCGGCCCGCCGGCTCGGCGGACCGCGGTGGGCGCCCACCGCGGTCCGAGCGGCAGGGTGTTCAGCGTGGTTCCGGAATCATGCGCAGCGGACCGGCGGTGAGGCTCATCTGCGGCCTCGGCCGGATCTTCGTCCCCGGAATCGGGCGCATCCGCCAGCGGCCCGCGATCGCGGCCAGGGCGAGCGTCGCCTCCGTCATGCCGAAGACGTCGCCGATGCACTTCCGGCTGCCACCGCCGAACGGCAGGTACGAGCCGCGCGCCACGTCCTTGGCCCGCTCGGGGAGCCAGCGGTCGGGGTCGAAGGACTCCGGCTCGGGGAAGAGGGCCGGGTCGCGGTGCAGCACATACGGGCTGATCAGCACGTCCGACGCCGGGGGCAGCCGCCGTCCGCCGAGCTCGGTGGCCTCGGTGGTGGTCCGGGTGAACAGCCACGCGGGCGGGAAGAGCCGCAGCGCCTCGCTGAACACCCGCTGGGTGTAGGCGAGCCGGGGAACGTCGGCGTAGAGCGGGGCCCGCCCGCCCAGCACCTCGTCGACCTCGGCGTGCAGCGCGGCCTCGGCCCGGGGATTGCGGCCGAGCAGGAACCAGGCCCAGGTCAGCGCGGAGGCGGTGGTCTCGATCCCGGCCAGCAGCAGGGTCATGACCTGGTCGTGGATCTCCTGGTCCGACATCGTGCCGCCGGTCTCGTCGTCCTGTGCGGCGAAGAGCGCGGACAGCACATCGCCGCGGTCGCCGTCGTCCGCCCGCTTGTAGTCGTCGATCATGCGGTCGATGAGCTGGTTGAGCCGGGTGAGCGCGTCGTCGAAGCGCCGGTTCGCCGCGAGCGGGAGCTTGGCCAGCAGCCCGGTGGGGTCGATCGCCTGCCGGTAGGCGCCCTCCACGACGATGGGCAGACAGTGCTGGATCTCGGCCACGGCATGCGGTGCCATATCGGTCGAGAAGAGCGCACGTGCCGTCACCCGCGCGGTGAGCGCGAGCATCTCATGGCTGACGTCGAGGGGACGGCCCGCCGTCCACGCCGTCGACTCGGCCTCGCACTCCTCCTCCATCACCTCGGCGTATGTGGCGATCCGGGCGGCCTGGAAGGCAGGCTGCACCAGCCGGCGCTGCCGTCGGTGGTCCGCCCAGTCGGAGGTGATCAGGCCGTTGCCCAGGATGGGCTTCGCCTTCTCCTTGACCGGCCCGCCGGTGTCGTAGATCCGCGCGTTCACCAGCACCTGCTGGACCAGCTCCGGATGACAGGGCAGAAAGACGGGCTTGGGCCCCAGCCGGAGCTCGACCAGATCGCCGTAGGTGGGCAGGGAGGCCAGGAACTGAAGCGGCTTGCGGCCCATCAGCAGGGCATGGCCGGCCAGCGGAAGCCCGCCGGGGGCGAGGGCGTGCCGCCAGTGGCGCGTCGCCGGGTGCTGCGCGGTCCTCATGCGGAAGATGTCCTTCGCTCGCGAGGTGGGGTACGGAAGGTACGGGGCGTCCGGTCCGGGGCGGACCCCGGACCGGACGTCGTCAGCGCGGCTCGCACACCATGGGCAGCGGGCCGGGTTCGAGCGTCGCCTTCGGCTCGGGGCGCAATGCCGTCCCGGGCACCGGGCGAAGACGCCACCGGCTCGCGATCGTCGCCACGATGAGGGCGGTCTCGGTCAGCGCGAGGACGTCCCCGATGCACTTGTGGCTGCCCGCGCCGAACGGGAGCAGCGCCCCGCGCGGCACGTCCTTGGCCCGGTCGGGGAGCCAGCGCTCCGGGTCGAACCGCTCGGGTTCGGGGAACAGTTCGGGGTTGTGGTGCAGCGCCTGGGCGCTGTAGAGGATCATCGTGCCCGCCGGGATGGTGCGCCCGCCGAGGTCGGTCTCGGCCGCCGTGACCCGCATCGCCATCCAGGACGGCGGATACAGCCGCAGCGACTCGGTGATGACCCCGCGGGTGTACTCAAGGGACGGCAGGTCCTCGAAGGTGGGCGAACGGCCCTCGAGGACCTCGTCGATCTCGGCGTGCACCCGCTTCTCCACCTCCGGGTGGGCGCCCAGGAGATGGAAGACGAAGGCGAGCGTCGAGGCGGTGGTCTCGCTCCCGGCGACCAGGAAGGTGACCACCTGGTCGAGGACCTCACCGTCGTCCAGCCCCCCGCCGGTCTCGGGGTGTTCGGCGCGCAGCAGCGTGGAGAGCAGATCGCCGTGGTCGGCGCCGGAGCGCCGGCGGTCGCGGATCATCTCGTCCACGATGCTCCGCAGCCGGGCATTGGCCCGGTCATAGCGGCGGTTGCCCGGGGTGGGGAGCTTCTCCATGATCCCCAAAGGCGCCATGGTGCGCTTGTAGATGCCGTGCGAGACGATGCGCAGACAGTGGCGCGCCTCGTCGATCGTCGCCTCGTCGATCCCGGTGGAGAACAGCGTCCGCGCGGCGACCCGCATCAGCAGGGCGTGCATGGTGTCGCTGATGTCCAGGGTCCGCCCCGGCTCCCAGGAGCCGATCGCGGCGCGGGTGTCATCGGCGACCGCGGCGGTGTAGGCGGCGATCTTCGAGGTATGGAACGCGGGCTGGATCATCCGCCGCTGAGAGCGGTGGTCCTCGCCCCGGGAGACCGAGAGGCTGTTCCCGAGCAGCTGCCGCGCCTTGTCGAAGACCCCGCCCTTGTCGAACACCCGGGGATTGAGCAGCACCTGGCGGACCAGCTCGGGATGGCAGGCCAGATAGGCGCGGCTGGGCCCCAGCCTGACCTCCACCAGGTCGCCGTGGGCGGGCAGGGACGCCAGGAACTGCAGGGGGCGGCGCCACAGCGCCACGGTGTGTCCCAGCAGCGGCACCGAGCCGGGCGCCGTGCCGGTGGTCCAGGAGTGCTCCGGCTGTGCGGAGCTCTTCGCGGGAGTCACGGTTCCCCGTTCCCTTACTGAATGCGAGAGTTGACGTCGTTGACGGCCGTCTTGTAGCGCTTGTTGCTGATGGTCCAGACGAAGTTGCCGTAGATCAGATCGAGGAAGACGTCCTGCGTCAGCTGGTCGAACACCTTGATGCACTCGATGTCCTCGATCATGTCATCGAGCCGGGCCTGGAAGAACTCCTTGAACGTCGTCTCGTCGCTCACATCGCAGAGCCGGAAACAGTTGGTGATCTGGCCCAGCGAGACCTCGCGGTCATAGGAGTAGAAGTCGTTGACGATGGTGAGTCCGCGGGTGGTCATCCGCGCGGCCAGGCTTGTCTTGGCGTGTTCGGTGAACTCCGGATGCCGGTAGATCGGGTACGACATCTTCATCCAGAAGTCGACACCGATGTCCGTGACCCGGAAACGGAAATACTGCTCCGGGGACGTGGTGCACAGCGCCGCCTTGATGGGCGAGTTGCGGAACATGTGGTCGCTGGTGACGAAGGCCCGTGCGGCCTCGTACGCGACCTCCGCGTCCTCGGGGCTGTAGTACTTCTCGCAGATCGCGCGCAGCCGCGGCAGGAAGAGATCGAAGTCATGCAGTGCGGGATCCATGTCGTCCCACACGAACGTCACGCAGTTCAGGACGCAGACGGCCTTGAACGCTTCCATGTCCTTGATATGGCGGGGACTCTGGGACCACAGCACCACCCCCATATAGGAGATCCAGCGCTCATCGGAAACCGATTTACCGAGGGGGGCCACCGCCGCATTGCAGTCGTCTATGACCTCGCGCAGTTCGGCGTCGGTCAATTCGACCTTGGTGGGCCGATTGACGACATAGCGGTCGAACATTTCCTGGAAGCGGCCTGTGCACTCCTCCAGGTACGGGCGGACGCTGCTCCGGCTGATGTCCTGGGCCCCGGCCGTGGAAAGTCCTGTCGTCATGAGTTCCTCACAGTGGCCATGCGGGCGATCAGCTTCAGCGCGTTGACCGCGCCCGCGGTGAATGGGGCGTCGTCGAGGGCCCGCAGGGCCTGTGTCCGGCGGTCGTCGATCATCTGCTCGACGGCCTCCCGGGCGGTGGTGGCGGCGAAGATCTCCTGGATGGTCACGGCGTCCCGCTCGTCCAGCAGCGGATTGCCGATGAGGCTGCGCAACCGCGCCGCCTGGGCGCTGTCGGAACCGCGCAGGGCGAGCGCGATCAGGGTGGTGTTCTTCCCGGCCCGCAGATCGTCCAGTTGGGACTTGCCGGTCGACTCCGGATCGCCGTACACGCCCAGCAGATCGTCGCGGAGCTGGAACGCCTCGCCGAGCGGCAGGGCGTAGGCGGTGAACGCCTCCATGGTCTCCGGGCCGGCACCCGCGATGGCGGCTCCGACGTGCAGCGGACGCTCGATGGTGTACTTGGCGGTCTTGTACCGGTTGACGGTGAGGGTGGCCTCGACGTCGTCCGTCAGCTCCCCGGTGGCCTGCAGATCGAGGTACTGGCCCAGCATCACCTCGGTGCGCATCTCCGACAGCAGCGGCAGCACGGCGTCGAACTGGGCGGGAGTGAGGCCGGCCGAGTGCAGGAGTTCGTCCGACCAGGTGAGCGCGAGGTCGCCGAGCAGCACCGCCCCGCTGACCCCGAACCGCTCGATCTGATCCGGCCTGCGGTCGGCGGCGCACAGCGCGGCCAGGGTGCGATGGATGGTCGGCCGGCCGCGGCGGGTGTCGCTGTCGTCCATGACGTCGTCGTGGATCAGCGCGAAGGCGTGGAACATCTCCAGACAGGCGGCCACCCGGAACACCGCATCGGTTTCCTCACCGCCGCCGACGGCCTGCCAGCCGGTGACACACAACAGGGGCCGTATGCGTTTTCCGCCGGACAGGAAATCCTTGAGCAGTCCGGAGAGATACGGCAGATGGTGTTGCGGAGTGGTACGGGCCTTGGCCGTCAGAAAGTCTTCGAGTACGACGTCCACCGACTCGCGGACGGTATCCGCGTCCAAGCGGCCGGGGCTGAGCGTGGGTGTGGTCATGCGACTGACTCCTCCACGTCGAAATGTCGAAATCCGTTGATTAAGGAGAAGAAAACAGGCACGCGGAAATCCTTGCTTCGCTGAAAAAGATGGATTGCCGTCCGCGCTGTGTGCGGCACCATGAAGGCAGAAGCGGGGTGCGACCGCTGCCTCATGGTCGATGTGTCGAACGCGCCGCGACGGGCGCGAAGATCAGACGCTCAAGGAACTATGAGATCGGCGCGGTCGGGTCATTTCCGCGCGTGGAATCCAAGCCAGCCCGCAATGGGGCCCTGGCCGGTGGGACACCCGCGTCGGCATCATCGGTTCGATGGATGCCAGGTGTGCGCGGGCACACTCAATTACGTCCATTTATTCCCCCTGAGTGCCGCCGGTCCCCCCACTCGGACATCAGCAGTCTAGACGCAAGATCGACGGATTCGGAAGCCCGTTCTGGTATCGCGCCTATCACTTGACGGCAGGGGGCCCGGGAGGTCTCGCCGCGCGCGAGGCGGTCCGAAACGGGCAACTCGCCCCGTACGTGGCGAGTATCAGTGGAATAAACGGCCCGCAATATTGCGACGGAGGGGTTCGTTGAAGATCGAACGGGGCCCCGCCTTCACCGGCGGAGCCCCGTTCAATAGCCGTGCGGTGTCCGATCTTGTGGTGTCGGACCTCGCGGTGTCAGACCTCGCGGTGTCAGACCTTGCGGTGTCAGACCTTGCGGTAGTCGTACGCCTCCGAGGCCGCCTGGAGCACCCCGTCCACATCCGCCCCGGTGGAGGCGGTGACGAGCGCCGCGACCGCCCCCTCCACGAGCGGCGCGTCCACCAATCGGGTGCCCTCCGGCAGTTCATCGCCCTCGGCCAGCAGCGCCTTGACGGCCAGGACCGCGCTGCCCAGGTCCACCAGGACCGCCACTCCGGCGCCCCGGTCGACCGCCTGGGCCGCCTCCGCTATGAGCTCCGGACTGGTGCCGAACCCGCCGTCCGCGGTGCCGCCCGCCGCGCGGACCGGTGCCGCGCCACCGCCGGACAGCCCCTTCGCCATCTCGGCCACCGAGTCCGCCACCGCCGCGCTGTGCGACACCAGGACTATGCCGACCAGCTTCTTCTCACCCTCGTCGGTCATCGTGCCGCCTCCGCCAGTGCCGCGATGAGCAGTGCCGACGAGGTGGCGCCCGGGTCCTGGTGGCCGACGCTGCGCTCACCCAGATAGCTGGCCCTGCCCTTGCGGGCCAGCATGGGCACGGTGGCCAGCGCGCCCTTCTCGGCGGCCTCGCCCGCGGCCGCGAACGACCCGGTAGCCCCGCCCAGCGCCTCGACGGCGGGGAGCAGCGCGTCCAGCATCGTCTTGTCGCCAGGTGCGGCACCGCCGAGCTGCGCCACCGCGTCCACTCCGGCCCGCAGCGCGTCCGCCAGCTGCTGCGGGGTGATCTGCTCGGCGTCGCCGAGCGCCTTGCCGGCCCGCCGCAGCAGCGTTCCGTACAGCGGTCCGGAGGCCCCGCCCACCTTGGAGATCAGCTGGCGCCCGGCCAGGATGAGCGTGGCCCCGGGTGAGCCCGGCGGCTCCTTCTCCAGCGCCTCGGCCACGGCGGCGAAGCCGCGCTGCATATTGGTGCCGTGGTCGGCGTCGCCGATCGCGGAGTCCAGGTCGGTGAGGCGGGCCGCCTCACGGCTCACGGACGTGGCCGCGGCGGTGAGCCATCGGAGGAAGAAAGGGGTGTCGAGCGTGTCATCGACGGCGGGTTCACTGCTGGACACAGGCGCCTCCTCGGTCGTAGCCAACGGCGACAGCGTACGTATCGGGGGCCGGCCGGCCTCAGGCGCCCCAGCGCAGCCCGGCGGTCCGCACGGGCGCGTCCCACAGCCGCAGGAGGTCCTCGTCGACCTGGCACAGCGTGATCGAAGCGCCCGCCATGTCGAGTGACGTGACGTAGTTGCCGACGAGCGTACGCGCCACCGCCACCTGCCGCTCGCCGAGCGCCCGGTGCACCTCGGCGGCGAAGCCGTACAGCTCCAGCTGCGGGGTCGCGCCCATGCCGTTGACGAGGAGCAGCGCCGGGTTCTCCGGGCGCAGGTCCTCGACCACCACCTGCACCGCGTAGTCGGCGATCTCGCGGGAGGTCATCATCGCCCGCCGCTCACGCCCCGGCTCGCCGTGGATGCCGACGCCCAACTCCAACTCCCCGGTGGGCAGGTCGAAGGTGGGGCCGCCCTTGGACGGGGTGGAACAGGGGCTGAGCGCGACGCCGAAGCTCCGCGAGAGCTCGTTCACCCGCCGGGCGATCGACTCCACCCGCTCCAGCGGCGCGCCCTCGGCGGCCGCCGCACCCGCGATCTTCTCCACGAACAGGGTGGCCCCGGTGCCGCGACGGCCCGCCGTGTAGAGGCTGTCCGTCACCGCCACATCGTCGTTGACCAGGACCTTCGCGACCTGGATGCCCTCGTCCTCGGCGAGCTCGGCGGCCATGTCGAAGTTGAGTACATCGCCCGTGTAGTTCTTGATGATGAACAGCACGCCCTTGCCGCTGTCCACCGCCGCCGCGGCGCGCACCATCTGATCCGGCACGGGGGAGGTGAACACCTCGCCGGGGCAAGCCGCGTCGAGCATGCCGCTCCCCACGAAACCGCCGTGCAGCGGCTCATGTCCCGATCCGCCGCCGGAGACCAGTCCCACCTTGCCCTCGACCGGCGCGTCCCGCCGGACGATCACCCGGTTCTCGACGTCGACGATCAGTTCGGGGTGGCAGGCGGCCATTCCGCGCAGCGCGTCGGCGACCACTGTCTCGGGGACGTTGATGAGCATCTTCATGGGTGTGTCCGTCCTCCGCCGGATGGGGGCTGTGCACCGCTGCAACAGCCTACGGATCCGTCGCGTCCATGGCACCCCTTGGACGCTGAGCCGGATGGCCTAATAGGACGAAAAAGGTACATAGATATCATATGGTGCGCGCATGGAGAATACTGCCGCACCGGCGGCCGCCGTCCTGCCCCCGCGCCCCCAGCCACGCCAGCCGCGGCGGTACCGTCGCCCGGCCCCCTGGCTCGGGCTGGTGGCCATCGGATACGCCGTGGTCCAGCTCGCCATGGTGATCCCGCACACCGGCCACGCGCTGGGCTGGGACGAGTCCGTGTACGTCTCCCAGGTCGATCCGCGCACCCCGCCCGCGTACTTCAGCGCACCCCGCTCGCGCGGCGTCAGTCTCCTGGTCGCGCCCGTCGTCGCGGCGACCGACTCCATCCCGGCGCTGCGGATCCTGCTCATGCTGGTGTCCGCGGGCGCGCTCTACGGCGCCTTCCGGGTCTGGACCCGGCTGCTGCCCCCGGCCCAGGTCGCCCTGGCCGCGCTGCTCTTCTCCGGACTGTGGATCACCCAGATCAGCGGGCCCGCGGTGATGCCCAACCTCTGGGTGGCGATCGGCGCCGTCGCCGCCGTCGGCTGGTTCCTCCGCGCGCCGCACGAGACCAACGCCCGCTGGTGGCTGGCCGCCGTCCTCGCGGGCGTCACCCTGGTGCGCACCCCCGACGGGGGATGGCTCACCCTGCCGCTGCTGATCGGCGCGATCGGGGTGCGCACCTGGCGGCCGGCCCTGCCCGCGCTGATCGGCGGACCGCTGCTCGGCGCCGCCCAGTGGATCGGCGAGGCGTACGACCGCTTCGGCGGCATCGGCGAGCGGCTGAACATCTCCAGCGACGTCGAAGGCGGCATGGGCCTCCACTTCAGTGTGGGGGCCGCGCTGCGCAGTCTCAACGGGCCTCAGCTGTGCCGCCCCTGCGAGGTGCCGCTGCGCCACCCGGAGCTGACCGTATGGTGGCTGGCGCTGCCCGTGCTGACCCTCCTGTGCGTCCATGCCGCGCTGCGCGACCGCCAAGAGCTGCGCCGGGTGCGGGTCGGGCTGGGCAGACCGGCCGCCCGGCTCCCCGCCGTACCGCTGACCGTGCTGCCCATCCTCTGCGCGGCCGCCCTCGCCCTGCCGTATCTGCTGCTCATCGGCTACTCCGCACCGCGCTTCCTGATGCCCTCCTACGCGCTGCTGGCGCTGCCGATCGCCGGGCTGGTGTTCCGCGCGGTGCGGGCCGCGCGCTCACCGCAGCATCTGGCGGTTGCCCTCGGGGTGGTCATCACACTCCATCTGGCCAGCCAGTTCGTCATCCTCAACCACACCGCCAAGCAGTCCGGCAACACCACTGGGCGCTATCGCACCGCCGCGCAGGGGCTGCAGCGGCTGGGGCTGCGGCCGCCCTGTCTGGTGACCGGTGACCGCGCCCTGCCCGTCGCGTACCACGCGGGCTGCTCCTCCGCGCAGACCAGCGGCAACAACCGGTCCACCACCCTGCCCACGCTGCTGCGCCGCGCCGCCCGGGAACCCACCGCGCTGCTGCTGCGGCGCGGCCAGACCCGGCCGCCGTCCTACGCCCGGACCTGGGTCGCCTATCCGCTGCCGGGCACCGAGTGGAACGCGTATCTGCCACCGGATCAGGCGCGGGAGTCGGAAGCCGGGAAATCCCGACAGGAGATGTCCGGAAACGGCCCGAGCATGGGCGCCATGACGATGACCTACCCGACCACCAGCTGGGCCGGATTCGCGGCGGCCGAGCCCGCCTTCGCCGATTACGCCCAGGACCGCTTCAACCGCTACCGCCACCATGTGCTGGCCACCCTGCGGCAGGACGGCTCCCCGCGGGTGACCCCGCTCGAAGTCAACTTCCTCTCCGGCGAGTTGTGGCTGGGCATGATGCCCGACTCGCGCAAGGCGCTGGACCTGCGCCGCGATCCGCGGTTCTCGGTGCAGGCCAACCCGGGCCCGGGCGAGGGGCTGACCGAGGGCGATGTGCGGGTGAGCGGCCGGGCGGTCGAGGTGACCGACCCCGAGACGGTCGCCCGCTTCGCCCAGGAGGTCCGGCCGCCCGAGCCCTTCCACCTCTACCGCGCCGAGCTGACCGAGGTGGTGCACACCGCCCTGGAGAACGGGGAGATGGTGCTGCGGACCTGGCGTCCGGGCCAGCCGGTACAGGTCGTACGGCGCGGCACCGACGACAGCCCGCCCCGGGTGGAGAGCTGAGGCCCGGGCCGTGGACCGGGTCGACGGGCCCGGTCCACGGCCCTTCCGTATTGTTGGAACACGTTCTACCGTGCCCCTCGATCCCAGGACGCTCCCAGACCGCCGTCACGGCGCACGCGAGACTCCAGGAGGGGCCGTGGACCTCGAATACACCCCTGATCAGCGGCGGTTGCGCGATGAGCTGCGCGCGTACTTCGCCGAACTGGTCCCCGACGACGCCTACGCCCGCTACGCCGACTCCACCGGGCAGAAGCGGTTCTACCGCGAGACCATCCGCCGGCTCGGCACCGACGGCTGGCTGGGGGTCGGCTGGCCCCAGGAGTACGGCGGGCGCGGGCTCGGCCCGGTCGAGCAGTTCATCTTCTTCGACGAGGCGGCCCAGGCCGGCGTGCCGCTGCCGCTGATGGCGCTCAACACGGTCGGGCCCACGATCATGCGGTTCGGCACCGAGGAGCAGAAGGCGTACTTCCTGCCCAAGGTCCTCTCCGGCGAGATCGACTTCGCGATCGGCTACAGCGAGCCCGACGCCGGTACCGACCTCGCCTCCCTCAAGACCCGCGCGGTGCGCGACGGCGACACCGCCTCCGGCTACTACACCGTGAATGGCCAGAAGACCTGGACGACCAACGGTGACACCGCCGACTGGGTCTGGCTCGCGGTCCGCACCGACCCCGACGCCAAACCCCACAAGGGCATCAGCATCCTGCTGGTCCCGACCGCCGACCCCGGCTACTCCGCCACCCTCATCAAGACCCTCGCCTCCCACGACACCACCGCCAGCTACTACGAGAACATCCGCGTCCCGGCCACCCGCCGCGTCGGCCCCGAGAACGAGGGCTGGCGCATGATCACCACCCAGCTCAACTACGAGCGGGTCACCCTCGCCGCCCACGGCACCATGGCCATCCGCGCCCTGCGCGGCGTCCGGCAGTGGGCCGCCGACACCAAGCTCCCCGACGGCCGCCGGGTGATCGACCTGGCCTGGGTGCGCGGCCGGCTGGCTCGTACATACGCCCGGCTGGACGCCATGAAGGTGCTCAACTGGCAGATGGTGGACGCCCTCCAGCGCGACACCCTGACCCCGCAGGACGCCTCCGCCGTCAAGGTGTACGGCTCCGAGGCGCGCCGCGACGCCTACGCCTGGCTGATGGAGATCGTCGGCGCCGCGGGTCCCCTCAAGGAGGGCTCGGCGGGCGAGGTCCTCCACGGAGAGCTGGAGCGCGGCTACCGCAGCAGCGTCGTCTTCACCTTCGGCGGCGGCAACAACGAGATCCAGCGGGAGATCATCTCCTGGATCGGCCTGGGGATGCCACGGGTGCGCCGCTGAGAAAAGCGAGAGGCTTCGTGGGACGGTCGCGGTGGCCGTTCCACGAACGGCGAGCACGGAGCGGTCGAGCACCTGAGCGGGAGTGACCGTCACCGTGGCGGTGTCAGCCGGCGGCTCATGAGGGCTGCTCGTCCCGGGCGACGATGTTGATCACGTCCTGGAGGGTGGGATGGTCAGGGTCTTCGGCTGTCGCGAGCTGCCCGGCACTGCGGGGGAACATCACGTGCTCGTATGCGGAGAGCGCGGTCTCGATGTCGCCCGGGTGTGCGGCGAGGGCCGCACCGAGGTCGGCGCCGTCCAGCATGGCCAGGTTGGCGCCCTCGCCGTTCGGGGGTATGAGGTGGGCGGCGTCGCCGACCAGGGTCGCCCCCGGCACCCGGTCCCACCGGTGCCCGACCGGCAGCGAGTAGAGGGGGCGCAACACCGGTGCCGTGTCGCTTTCGGTGATCAGGGCGGTGAGTTCCGGTGCCCAGCCGTCGAACGCCTGCGCGATCCGTGCGGCGGCCGCGGCGGGATCGGCGAAGTCGATACCGCCGAACCAGTCCAGCGGCTCGGACAGCATCGCGTAGACGTGAAGGGTCCCGCCCTTCTCCCGCTGGGCCCCGATCTGCCCCGTGCCCTGACCGCCCGCGAACATCGACCCGCCACCGACCGCCGTCGCGGCAGCGGGGTGCCGCGTGTCGGCGTCGAACAGGTAGGTCTCGACGAACGACGCGCCGGCGTATACGGGGCTTGCGCTGGAGAGCACCGGCCGGACGCGTGACCACGCGCCATCCGCGCCGACCAGCAGGCCGGTGACGACGGTGCCGCCGTCGGCGAAGGTGACCTCATGGCGGCCCTCGCCGAGGCCACGAACACCGCTGGCCTTGTGCCCCCACCGGACGATGCCCGCCGGGAGCGAGTCGATCAGCAGCTGCCGCAACTCGCCGCGCTGCACCTCAGGGCGTCCGCCCGTACCGTCGTCGTCCTCGTCGACCAGGACGTTTCCCTCCCGGTCGAGACCCCGCACCGCCTGACGGCCCTCCAGGACGATGCCGCGGAACTCATCCATCAGACCGGCCGCCCGCACCGCCAGGAGGCCGTTGTGGTCGTGGATGTCGAGCATCCCGCCCTGCGCACGCGCCGTCGGCGAGGACTCCGCCTCGTAGACGGTGGCCGGGATGGAGAGTGGACGTGCAGGACGCGGGCGAGCGTGAGCCCGCCGAGCCCGGCGCCGATGATCGTGACGTGAGGGGCCATGCTGATTCCTTGCCTGTCGCATGCCTCCCGGATGGGCACCCGGCAGGCTCTGCGGGCAAGGCGCCGGCCCTCCGCCGACAAACCACCGCCATCGGACCGACAGCCCTGAGATATCACCGACACCGCGGCTCGGGCGGTTCTCGTGGCACACGCCGCGGTGCGATGTCTCGTTGGCGACACCTCCGGTGGCAGCCGTGCGCCAGTGCCGACTACCGGCGAAAACGCCCTGGACGGTGTGGAGTCGGCGAACCCGCCGAGGAAAAGCGTGTCGTGCGTGGTTCCCGTACGGCATGCTGTCGGACGGGCGAGGAGGGGCGGCTCAGCTGGGCGCGTCGCCTTGCCCGGAGGAAACGTCCGACCCCGGGGGGACCATGCGGCTTGTGGTGACGGTACGTGGCGATGAGGACGGCGCGGAGGGCGGCCTCGCGGAACTCGGAACGTGGCTGACGGACGTACCGCAGCTGAGAGGGCGCGTCGACCGGGTGGAACGGGACAGTGTTCCGGCGGGGGCGATGGGACCGGCCGCCGACGCGTTGGTGGCGGTGCTGGAGCCCGGCGGGGTCGCCGCGGCCTTCGCGGGGGCGCTGGTGGCCTGGGTGCAGACCCGTCGCAGCAGCCACACGATCAGTGTGACCCGGCCCGATGGCACCCGGATCACCATCTCCTCCCGCCAGGCCCGCGCGCTGAGCCCGCAGGAGGCGGCCGACCTCGCCGAACGCCTGGCACGCCCCCCGCAGGACGGGGAGGATTCGCCCGACTCCCCGACGACATGACCGGCGGTCTCGCGGCACCCGGCGCGCGAGCCGTGCTGTTCGGCACCGGGGGCCACATCCGCGGGTCGAAACTGGACGATCTGCCGTCCGTCGACAGCACACTCGACGATCTCCGGGACACTCTGCTCGACGTGTGCGGCATGGCGCCGGGGCACGTCGTGCGCGTCCCGGCTCACGCCCACGCCGCCGAGGTGGTCGGTGCGGTCGAGGAGGCGACAGCCGCCGGCGGCGGACCCGTGCTGTTCTACTACGCCGGGCACGGTCTGCTCGGTCCGCGCGACGACCTGTACCTCGCCACCCGGGCCAGCCGGTCCGCCGGGCACGTCGCGCAGTCCGTCTCGTACCGCACGATCCGTGACCTGCTGGGCGAGGCGCCGAATGGCAGCCTCGTCGTCCTCGACTGCTGCTTCTCCGGCCGTGCGGGTGCTCCGCCCGCGCAGGGCGGGGCGCGGCGGGCCTTCGCCTCCTCGCGGCCCCGGGGCAGCTTCCTGCTCACATCGGCCTCGCACTACGCGCTCTCGTTCGCCCCCGAGGGCGAACGGCACACCCTGTTCAGCGGGCGGCTGCTCGAACTGCTCAACGCGGGAGACCCGGCCGGACCACTGTGGCTGACCGCGGACCGGCTGCATGCCGCGCTCGACGAGGAGTTCGCGGACGACGGGCGCGTCAATCCGGCCAGGCAGAGTGAGGGCACGCTGGGATCGCTCGTACTCGCGCGCAACCGCGCGTACCCGACCGGTCGGACCGAGGAGGCCGACCGGCCGGCGGACCTGCCGTGCCCGTACCCAGGGCTGCAGCCCTACCGCGCGGAGGACAGTGCGCACTTCTTCGGACGCGAGGAACTCACCTCGCGGCTCTTCGAGATGGTCGAGGACGCGCCGGACGACGGTCCGGTGGTGCTGGTGGGCGCCTCCGGCGCGGGCAAGTCGTCCGTGCTGCGCGCCGGCCTGCTCGCCGGTCTCGAGGCCCGTGCCACCTCCCTTGCCCCCGCGCTGCTGGTCCCGGCCCCTGGGCCGCACCCGATGCGCACCCTGGCCGAGGCGTGGGCGCGAGCCACCGGGCGTGACACGCAAGAGGTACGGGCCGAACTGGAACGTGGGTGCTTCCCGCCGCCGCGGCACGAGCAGCCCGCCTGCCGACTGCTGGTGGTCGATCAGTTCGAGGAGATCTTCACACGGTGCCACACGCCGGATGAGCGCGCCGCGTTCGTCTCCGTGCTCACCCGGCACGGGCCCCGCCCCACACCCCGCGTCGTCCTCGCCCTGCGTGCCGACCACTACGGAAGCTGCCTGGAGGAGCCCGGGCTCGAAAGGGCTCTGACCCGGGCCCAGCTCACCGTTCCCCCGCTGCGCGAGCGGGAGCTGCGCGCCGCCGTCGAGGGCCCGGCAGCGGCCGTGGGACTGACCGTCGAGCCGGGGCTGACCGACCGGCTGCTGCACGACCTGCGGTCGGGGCGCTCAGCCCACGACGCGGCGGCCGCACTGCCGTTCCTGGCCCATGTGTTGCGGGAGACATGGCGTCGCCGCAGCGGAAGCCGGCTCACCCTCTCCGGATATCAGGCCACGAAGGGCATCTGGCATTCGGTGGCCACCACGACCCAGCGCTTCTACGACTCACTGGACAGCGAGGGGCGCGCGATGATGCGGGAGCTGCTGCTGCGTCTGGTCCACCTCCCCCCGGACGGCGGAGCCCCCGTCGTACGGCATCGGGTCCCGCTCGCCGCCGTGCCGGCCGGGTCGGAAGACCTCCGCGAACGGCTCGCCGACGCACGTCTCCTGACGGCGGACAAGTACACGGTGCAGATCGCGCACGAGGCACTGCTGCGGGCCTGGCCTCAGCTCCGGCGGTGGATCGAGGAAGATGCCGCGACCTTGCTGCTGCGGCAACAGCTGGGAACCGCTGCCGAGGAGTGGGACACCGCGGGACGTGACGCCGCCTTCCTCTACCGGGGAAGTCGGCTCCAGGCGGCTGTTGAACTCGCCGAGCAGTCCGAACTGCCCTCCAGGGAAGCGGAGTTCCTCGCGGCCGGACAGGCTGCGGCCACGAGCGAACTGCATCGAGAGCAGCGCCGGACCAGGCTGCTGAAACGAGCACTGGCCGGTGTCGCCGTCGCCCTGTGTCTCGCGCTCGTCGCCGCCGGCGTCGCGGTGCGGCAGCAGCGGAACGCGGAAGCGCAGCAACGGCTGGCCACCGCCCGCTCACTGTTGGCCGAGGCCGGCAACCTCGATACGACCGACCCTCGCACCGCACTGCGGCTCGGCCTCGCCGCGTACGCTCTGCGTCCCAGCGCCGACGCCCGCCGTACGCTCTTCGACACCCTGGCCGGGAACGCGTTCCGCGGCGCTTCCAGGCTGCCCGCGACGGAGACCGATGGGGTGCTCGGTGCCGGCGGGCGCAGGCTGGCCACGGTGAGCGGTGAGGATCTGGCACTGTGGGACACCAGCCGCCGCGCGGTTCCGCGCACCCCGCTGGCCCGACTGTCCTGTCCCTCGAAGGACGGCGCGGGCTCGAGCGTGGCCTTCGGCGGGCCCGACGACCGGATGCTCGCAGCCACGTGCGGTGAAGACGAGGTGCGGCTGTGGAACCTCGCCGGCCCGCGGCGGGGCGGGGGATCGCGTCATGTGGCGACGCTGCGGGCGGAGGACGTGACGGACGAGACGGACAGACCGGCCGGGGTCGCCCTGAGCCCGGACGGAAGCATGGTGGCGGCCATCGGTTGGTCCCGGCACGGCGGTCCGGGCATGCTCACCCTGTGGGACGTCCGAGATCCGAAGAGCCCGCGGCGGCTCGCCGTCGTCAAGGACACGTCGCGTCTGAACCTGCCGAGCGACCGGGTGGCGTTCAGCCCGGACGGCCACCTGCTGGCCACCGCGGACAGCAACGGGGACATGCGTCTGTGGGACCTCTCGAACCCCCGCGAGCCCCGGCCCGGTGGCACGGTGGAGGAGGTCGGCGACGTGTTGGCGTTCCGTCCGGACGGCGACCTGCTGGCGGTGAGCGACGACCGCGTGGTCAAACTGGTCGACATCCGATCGCCCCGGGACCCGAAGGTCCTCGACGAATGGACGGCCCATGCCAATCGCGTCGGCTCCCTCGACTTCTCCCCGGACGGCCGGCATCTGGCCAGCGGGGGATGGGACCACAGCGTCGCGCTGTGGAATGTCGGCGATCCGCGGGATGTGACCGGACAGGCCCGGTTGGCCGGGCACTCGTCGTTCGTCGACGCGACGAGGTTCGGCGCGGACGGCCGCTCGCTGGTCTCGGTGAGCTTCGGTGAGGTCGTCCACTGGGACATGGCCGACGTCGACCAGTCCGAGGTCCTGGACGTGATACCGGGCGGGAATGACCTGGCGCTGGCGCCGGACGGCACGACACTCGCCGCTGCCCGGGGTGCGCGGATCGGCCTGTGGGACCTGTCCGACCCCGCCGAACCACGGCGGCTGGCCGAGCTGGACAACCCCGTGGAGAACGCGTACGACGGCGTCGGCGGCACTACCGTCATCGGCACCGGTGATGTCATCTCCGACATCGCCTTCAGCTCCGACGGCGCCCTGCTCGCGACACTGAACCACGACCGGAGGGTCACCCTCTGGGATATCTCCGACCCGGCCCGTCCACGGATTGCCGGCTCCTTGAGCAGCGACAACCAAGGGGCGGTCGGACCCTCGCTGGCCTTCGCCCCCGACGCGCCGCTGCTCGCCGTCAACGACCTGGAACAGGTCCGCGTCTGGGACGTGTCCGACCCCGCCCGGCCCGCCGTGACCCGATCTCGCACCCTTGGCGGGCTCAGGGACGTCGCCTTCAGCCCGGACGGCCGCCGGCTCTTGCTGGCGGGGGTGAGGGTCCACCTCTGGGACCTCTCCTCCGGGAAGCTGACCTTGCTGTCCGGCGACCACTTCTACCTGGCAGGCTCCTGGGCGGCGTTCGCTCCCGGGGGGAACACCGTGGCGGCCGTCGCCCAGCTGCCCCCGACCACGGGCCCGGACGTCGGTGTGCACCTGTGGGACGCGAAACACGCGGGAAGCGCACGCATGCGGGGCGAGACCGAACCGATGGGAGGGGACACGGCGAAGTTCAACCGGCTCGCCTTTCATCCCGAGGGCGATCTGCTGGCCGGTGCGGGGGAGGACGGCGCCGTACGCCTGTGGAGCGTCGCCGACCCCGAGCGGCCGCATCTCGCGCTCACCTTCGGCGGCCACAGCGAGGGCGCCGACGACGTGGTGCTGGGCGGACCACACGGGCGGACCATGATCACATCGAGTGCGGGCATCGCCTACGTCGTGGACATCGGCGACTACCCCGAGATCGCGGCCGACACCGTCGGCATGGCCTGCCGGGTCGCGGGCGGTGGCCTCACCCGTGAACAGTGGGCGGACCACGTACCGGCCGCGGAGTTCGTGGAGACCTGTCCGAAGTCATCCGTGCATGACAGCGCCACATGACAGGCGCCGCCATCCCGGATCTGATGTCGTGCCGGCCGCGCCTCGGTCAGATGCAGGCGCAGGCCACCTCGGTCAGCTGCCGACGTACTCCGCGAGGTGCCGGCCGGTGAGGGTGGAGCGCTCGGCGACGAGGTCGGCGGGGGTGCCCTCGAAGACGATGCGGCCACCGTCGTGACCGGCACCGGGGCCGAGGTCGATGATCCAGTCGGCGTGTGCCATGACCGCCTGGTGGTGCTCGATGACGATGACCGACTTGCCGGAGTCGACGAGCCGGTCGAGCAGGCCGAGCAGTTGCTCGACGTCGGCGAGGTGCAGACCGGTGGTCGGCTCGTCGAGGACGTAGACGCCGCCCTTGTCCGCCATGTGGACGGCCAGCTTGAGTCGCTGCCGCTCGCCGCCGGAGAGCGTGGTGAGCGGCTGGCCGAGGGTGAGGTAGCCGAGTCCGACGTCCGACATCCGCTGGAGGATCTTGTGGGCCGCCGGTGTGCGCGCCTCGCCGCTGCCGAGGAACTCCTCGGCCTCGGCCACCGACATCGCGAGCACCTCGCTGATGTCACGGCCGCCGAGGTGGTACTCCAGCACCGATGCCTCGAACCGCTTGCCCTCGCACTCCTCGCAGGTGGTGGCGGTGCTCTGCATGATCGCCAGGTCGGTGTAGATCACGCCGGCGCCGTTGCAGGTGGGGCAGGCGCCCTCGGAGTTGGCGCTGAACATCGCCGGCTTGACGCCGTTGACCTTCGCGAACGCCTTGCGGATCGGGTCGAGCAGTCCGGTGTAGGTCGCCGGGTTGCTCCGGCGCGAGCCGCGGATCGGGGTCTGGTCCACCGAGACCACACCCTCCGGGGCCGGGATGGAACCGTGGAGGAGTGAGCTCTTGCCGGAACCGGCGACGCCGGTGACGACGCAGAGCACGCCGAGCGGGATGTCGACATCGACGTTCCGCAGGTTGTTCGCCGTCGCGCCACGGATCTCCAGGGTGCCGGTGGCCTTGCGGACCGTCTCCTTGAGCCCGGCCCGGTCGTCGAGATGGCGGCCGGTGATGGTCTGGCTCGCCCGCAGCCCCCCGACGGTGCCCTCGAAGCAGACGGTGCCGCCCGCCGAGCCGGCGCCCGGGCCGAGGTCCACGACATGGTCGGCGATGGCGATCGTCTCCGGCTTGTGCTCCACCACCAGCACCGTGTTGCCCTTGTCCCGCAGCCGCAGCAGCAGATCGTTCATCCGCCGGATGTCATGCGGGTGCAGGCCGATGGTGGGTTCGTCGAAGACGTAGGTGACATCGGTGAGCGAGGAGCCGAGGTGGCGGATCATCTTGATGCGCTGCGCCTCGCCGCCGGAGAGCGTGCCCGAGGCCCGGTCGAGCGAAAGGTAGCCGAGGCCGATCTCCACGAACGAGTCGAGGGTGTGCTGCACCTTGGCGAGCAGCGGCGCCACCGACGGCTCGTCCAGTCCGCGGACCCATTCGGACAGGTCGCGGATCTCCATCGCGCATGCGTCGGCGATGTTGACCTCGCCGATCCGGGAGGAGCGGGCCAGCTCGCTGAGCCGGCTGCCGCCGCACGCGGAACACTCGGCGAAGGTGACCGCCCGGTCCACGAACGCCCGGATGTGCGGCTGCATCGACTCGCGGTCCTTGGCGAGGAACGACTTCTGGATCTTCGGGATCAGCCCTTCGTAGGTGAGGTTGACGCCGTTGATCTTCACCTTGGTCGGCTCGCGGTAGAGGAAGTCGTGCCGCTCCTTCCTTGTGTACTCGCGGATCGGCTTGTCCTTGTCGAAGAAGCCCGACTCGGCGATGACCCGCACGACCCAGCCGCCACCGGTGTAGGTGGGGATGGTGAACGGGTCCTCGGCGAGCGATTTGGAGTCGTCGTACAGCTGGGTGAGGTCGATGTCGGAGACCGTGCCGCGGCCCTCGCAGTGCGTGCACATGCCGCCGGTGCGGCTGAAGCTCACCGTCTCGGTCTTGGTCTTCTCGGTACCGCGGTCGACCGTGAACCCACCCCTCGCCGAGACCGAGGCGACATTGAAGGAGTACGCGCCGGGCGGGCCGATGTGGGGCTCGCCGAGCCGGCTGAAGAGGATGCGCAGCATCGCGTTGGCGTCGGTGGCGGTGCCGACGGTGGAGCGGGGGTCGGATCCCATCCGCTGCTGGTCGACGATGATCGCGCTGGTCAGCCCGTCGAGTACGTCGACCTCGGGCCGTGCCAGTGTTGGCATGAAGCCCTGTACGAAGGTGCTGTAGGTCTCGTTGATCAGCCGCTGCGACTCCGCGGCGATGGTGGTGAACACCAGCGAGCTCTTGCCCGAGCCGGAGACGCCGGTGAACACCGTCAGCCGGCGCTTCGGGATCTCGATGCTGACGTCCTTGAGGTTGTTCTCGCGCGCGCCGTGCACCCGGATCAGATCGTGGCTGTCGGCGACGTGGGGCACAGGCGACCGCTGGTCGGTGTCCGTGGCCATGCTCATCGTGTCTCCATCTGTTCGGGCGGGGCCGCCTTCGCGATCTCCAGCGGTGTCGCCTGGCTCGATCTGACCAGGTTCGAACAATACGTCCGGTTCGCGGATCGCGGCTGCCGGGGCCGGACGGCTCAGCGCAGCTCGTTGATGCGGATCATGTTGCCCGCGGGATCGCGGAAGGCGCAGTCGCGGATCCCGTACGGCTGCTCGGTCGGCTCCTGGACGACCTCGGCGCCGCTGGTCCGCACCCGTGCGAAGACGCCGTCGAGGTCGGCGGTGGCCAGGGTGACGCGGGCGTAGCTGCCCTTGGCCATCATCTCGACGACGGTGCGGCGCTCGTCGTCGGTGATGCCGGGGCCGAGGGCCGGGGGCTCCAGGACGATGGAGGTTCCGGGCTGCCCGGTGGGGCCGACCGTGATCCAGCGCATCCCGTCGTATCCGACGTCCTTGCGGACCTCGAAGCCGAGGGTGTCGCGGTAGAAGGCCAGCGAGGCGTCCGGGTCGTCATGGGGGAGGAAGGTCCAGTGGATGGTGAGGTCCATGGCGATGACGCTAGCCGCGCCCGCGTGACCGGGGCTTCTCCATTCCTGACCGGTCCGCCGGCTGTTCTCCGGCCGGTCGCTCCTCATCCCCGGCCCCCGGTGCTGTGGGAAACTGAGCCGGTGAAACGGCAGGATCTCGATGACCTCGTCCGGCTGCGGCGGGCCCGCGACCGCATGGACCGCGACTACGCCGAGCCGCTCGACGTCCCGGCACTGGCGCGTGGCGCCCTGATGTCGCCGGGCCATTTCTCCCGCAGCTTCCGCGCCGCCTTCGGCGAGACGCCCTACAGCTATCTGATGACCCGCCGCATCGAGCGGGCCAAGGCGCTGCTGCGGCGCGGCGACCTTACGGTGACCGAGGTCTGCATCGCGGTCGGCTGTACGTCGCTCGGGTCGTTCAGCTCGCGCTTCACACAACTGGTCGGCGAGAGCCCGAGCAGCTACCGGGCCCGGAGCCATGACCATGGCGCCGCCATCCCGGCCTGCATGGCCAAGATCCACACGCGACCGGTCAGGAACGGAGAAGCGAGCCCCGCCGCCCGGCCGTAGCGTGAGCGCATGGACATCACACTTTCCAGTTGCTTCATCGCCGTCGACGACCACGACAAGGCGCTCGCCTTCTATCGCGATGCCCTCGGCCTCGAGGTCCGCAACGACGTGGGGTTCGAGGGAATGCGCTGGGTGACCGTCGGGGCGCCCTCGCAGCCGGACGTGAACATCGTCCTGGAGCCGCCGCTCGCCGACCCCAACGCCTCGCCCGACGACAGACAGGTCATGGCGGAGCTGATGGCCAAGGGCCTGTTGCGCGGTGTCATCTTCGCGACGGACGACTGCGACGCCACTTTCGAGCGCGTCAGCGCCGCGGGCGGCGAGGTGCTGCAGGAGCCCATGGACCAGCCTTACGGTGTCCGCGACTGCGCCTTCCGCGACCCATCCGGCAACATGTTGCGCTTCACCCAGCCCCTGAAGAAGTGAGCCCTTCGGGGGTCCCGCCCAGGGGGCCGGCGCCGCCTAGGCTGGCAGCTGGCCGTCGGGAGGTGGTGGCCATGGCGGCGGCCATACGACAGGGCGGATCGGACGCCGACCCGGGGCTCTACGGCCCCCGGTCGGTCACCTGGCAGATGCACGGCGACCCGGTGATGTGGATCGCGGGGGTGCGCGCCCTGTACCTCCAGGCCCTGCATCCGCTCGCGGTGCGCGGCGTCACCCAGAACTCCGACTTCCGCACGGACGCCTGGGGAAGGCTGCTGCGCACCGCGCGGTTCGTCGCCACCATCACCTACGGCACCACCGAGGCCGCCGAGCGGGCGGGCGCCAAGGTCCGGGGCATTCACCGCAGGCTCTCCCTGACCGACCCCGTCACCGGTGTCCGGCACGGCGTCGACGAGCCCGAGCTGCTGCTGTGGGTGCACTGCGCGGAGATCGACTCGTACCTCCATGTGATGCGGCGCTCCGGCTATCCGCTCACCGACGCCCAGGCGGACGCCTATGTCGCCGAGAACGTGGTGTCCGCCCGGCTGGTCGGCCTCGCCCCCGCCGCCGTACCGGCCGATATGGCGGCGCTCGCCGCGTACTTCGCGACGGTGCGTCCCCAACTCGCCAACACCCCCGAGGCCCGCGAAGTGGACGCCTTTCTGCGGCGGCCCCCGGTCCATGCCCTGCTCGTCCCGGCGCGTGAGGCGATCTGGGGGCGCTTCGCCGCGCTCGCCTACGGGTCCCTGCCCCCGTACGCCCACGAACTGTACGGGCGCCCCGCACCCCCGCCCCCCGTGGTCACCCGCCGATTGCGGGCGATGGGCAGGGCGCTGCGCTGCATCCCGCCCACGGCCCGCTGGCAGCTCCCGCCGAAGCACATCATGCGGGCGGTCGAGCGGCTCGGACCGGGCAGCCGCCCCTCGCCCTACAAACTGCGCAGAAACGCGGCCATACTGGACAGCGGGGATGCGACGGGGGCTCGGCCGCACGCGGCCGGTCTCCACGGGGGCGGCGGGAGCTGACTTCCGCCAAGGCAGGGGGAGCATGGCGGACATCAGGCTGATCCAGGGCCGGTACCGGCTGCTGGACCGGATCGGGCGCGGGGGAATGGGCGAGGTGTGGCGGGCGCGCGACGAGTCGCTCGGGCGCCGCGTCGCCGTCAAATGCCTCAAACCGCTGGGGTCGCGCCACGACCCCTCGTTCACCGGTGTGGTGCGCGAGCGCTTCCGCCGGGAGGCGCGGGTGGCCGCCGCGCTGCAGCACCGCGGGGTCACGGTGGTGCATGACTTCGGCGAGTACGAGGGCGCGCTGTACCTGGTCATGGAGCTGCTGGAGGGCCGCAACCTCAGCCAGTTGCTGAAGGACAACGAGCGCCGCCCGCTGCCGGTCCCCGAGGTGCTGGACATCGCGGAGCAGGTCGCCGCGGCCCTCGCCTACACCCATGACCAGGGCGTGGTGCACCGCGATCTGAAGCCGGCCAACATCATGCGGCTCACCGACGGCACCGTGAAGCTCTGCGACTTCGGCATCGCCCGCCTCGGCCATGACGCCGGCTTCACCTCCCGGCTCACCGGCACCGGCGTCGCCATGGGCACCCCGCACTACATGTCGCCCGAGCAGATCGCGGGCGGCCCGGTCGACCACCGCAGCGATCTGTACTCCCTGGGCTGTGTGCTCTACGAACTGGCCACCGGGGCGCCGCCGTTCGCCCTCGACGACGCATGGGCGGTCCTCGTCGGCCACCGCCACACCCCGCCCGCCCCGCCGCGCGGCCTCCGGCCCGAACTGCCCGAGCGGTTCGAGCGCGCCGTCCTCGATCTGCTGGCCAAGACCCCGGAGGGCCGTCCACGCGACGCCGCCGAGCTCGCCCAGCGGATCGCCCCGGCGCGCGCGTCCCGGTGGCCGACGGCGCCACGGCTCCCCGAGCCGCGCGGCGCCCTCCCGGCCGCCGGACCCCCGGCCTCGCGCCTTCCGGCCTGGGCCCGGGACATGACCACCGGGTCCAAGGCGCAGACCGGCGGCGTGGGACTGCTGTCGGCGACCCCGCCCGACGCGACGGCCGCGCTCACCGGCGCCTGGACCGGACGCCGCGTCAGCGCGCGGCCCGCACCGCCGCCCGGGGTCCGGGCCCGGCTCGCCGACCGGCACCGCGCCGCGCTGGACCTGGGGCGGCTGGGCCGCTGGGAGGAGGCCGTGGCAACCCACCGCGCGGTGGCCGCCGAGCGCGAGCGCGCGCTGGGCGCCGACCACCCCGACACCCTCACCAGCCGCTATGAGGCCGCCTTCGCCCTCGGGATCCTGGGCCGCCCCGGCGAGGCCCTGCGCGAGTACGAGCGGGTCGCTGCGGGCCGCCGGCGCGCCCTGGGCCCCGACCACGCGGACACCCTCGCCGCCCGCCAGGAGACCGCGTTCACCCTGGGCCGCCTCGGCCGCTTCACCGAGGCTCAGCACCTGTACACCGCCGTGCTCGCCGCCCGCGAGCGCACCATGGGCGCCGACCATCCCGACACCCTGCGCTGCCGCCACAACCTCGCCTTCAACCTGGGCTGTCTGGGGCGCCTGGAGGAGGCGCACCGCATGGCGGAGGGGGTGGCCGCCGACCGCGCCCGGGTGCTGGGCCCCGACCACCCCGACACGCTGGTCACCCGCTACGAGGTGGCGTACTCCCTAGGCCGCCTCGACCGCTGGCGGGAGGCCCTGGACATCTTCCGCGAGGTGGCCGCCGACCGCGCCCGCACCCTCGGCCCCGACCATCCCGACACCCTCGCCGCCCGCTATGAGATCGGCGTCGGGCTGGGGCGGCTGGACCGGGGTGCGGAGGCCCTCGCGGTCTACCGCGCCCTCGTCGAGGACCGCACCCGCGCCCACGGCCCGGCCGATCCGGAGACCCTCCGCGCCCGGCACGGCCTCGGCGTCAGCTTCGGCCGACTGGGCCGCTGGGAGGAGGCGCTGGCCGAGGCGCGGGAGGTCTGCGACCTCCGCGAGCGCTCCCTGGGCCCCGACCATCCGGACACCCTGGTCAGCCGTCGTGAGGTGGCCGTCGCCCT
Source organism: Streptomyces sp. NPDC007875 (assembly GCF_042868035.1). Lineage (NCBI taxonomy): Bacteria > Bacillati > Actinomycetota > Actinomycetes > Kitasatosporales > Streptomycetaceae > Streptomyces > Streptomyces sp. NPDC007875. The sequence goes on from NZ_JBIADZ010000021.1 coordinate 78,684, forward strand.
CGGCTGGCTCGGCCGCTGGTCCGACGCGCTGGACGGCTACCGCCGGGTGACCCGCGCCCGCGCCCGCGTCCTGGGCCCCGGCCATCCCGACACCCTCGTCAGCCGTGGTGACGAGGCCCACTGCCTGGAACGGCTGGGCCGGCGCGCCGAGACGGCCGAGAGGGCCTAGACGGCCGAGGCGGCGGGGCCGGGCGCGGCGGCCCAGGCGGCCGAGACGGCCCTGGCGTCGGGGCGGCGGCGCGGCAGGGGGTGACCTGCGGCGCCCTGGCCCCGGCGATCAGCGCGTGCTAACCAGAGGGCATGTCTCACAGCGATGCGTACGACGTCGTCATCGTCGGCGGCGGTCACAACGGTCTGGTCGCCGCCGCGTATCTCGCCCGCGCCGGGCGGAGCGTGCTGGTGCTCGAGCGCCTCGGCCACACCGGTGGCGCCGCCGTGTCCACACGGCCCTATCCCGGCGTGGACGCACGGCTCTCGCGCTACTCCTATCTGGTCAGCCTGTTGCCGCGGCGGATCGTCGACGACCTCGGACTGCGCTTCGCGGTGCGCAAACGCGCGGTGTCCTCGTACACGCCCGAGGTCCGGCGCGGGCGCCACACCGGGCTGCTGGTGGACGCCGGCTCCTCCGCCCGGACGCGCGCCGCGTTCGCGCGGCTGACCGGCTCGGAGCGGGAGTACGAGTCCTGGCAGCGCTTCTACGGCATGACCCAGCGCGTCGCCGAGCGCGTCTTCCCCACGCTGACCGAGCCGCTGCCCACCCGGGAGGAGCTGCGGGCGCGGATCGGGGACGACGCGGCGTGGCAGGCGCTGTTCGAGCGGCCGCTGGGGGAGGCGGTCGAGGCGGCGTTCGACGACGACCTCATCCGGGGCGTGGTCCTCACCGACGCGCTCATCGGCACCTTCGCCCGGGCCCACGACCCGTCGCTGCGTCAGAACCGCTGCTTCCTCTACCACGTGGTCGGCGGCGGCACCGGCGACTGGGACGTCCCGGTCGGCGGCATGGGGGCGCTCACCGATGCCCTGGCCGACGCCGCCCGCGCGGCGGGCGCGCGGATCGCGACCGGGCGCGAGGTCACCGCGATCGCGACCGACGGCACCTCGGCCGAGGTGCGGTACGAGGGCGAGGCGGGGGAGTCCACCGCGGCCGCCCGGTATGTGCTCGTCGGGGCCGCGCCGCGCGAGCTGGCCCGGCTGCTGGGCGAGGAGCCGCCCGCGCCGCCCGCCGAAGGAGCGCAGCTCAAGGTGAACATGCTGCTGCGCAGGCTGCCCGCGCTGCGCGACCGCGAGGTGGACCCGCGCGAGGCGTTCTCCGGGACGTTCCACATCGCCGAGGGGTACGGGGCCCTGGAGGACGCGTACCGTCAGGCGGCCGCGGGGGAGCTGCCGCACCGGCCGCCGTCGGAGATCTACTGCCATTCGCTGACCGATCCGTCGATCCTCGGCCCGGAGCTGGCACGCGAGGGCTATCAGACCTTGACCCTGTTCGGACTGCACACCCCCGCCCGGCTGTTCACCGAGGACAACGACGCGGCGCGCGCCGCCCTGCTGCGCGCCACCCTCGCGGAGCTGGACGCGCATCTCGCCGAGCCGATCACCGACTGTCTCGCCCACGACGCTGACGGCCGGCCGTGCATCGAGGCCAAGACCCCGCTGGACCTGGACGCCGAGCTGCGGCTGCCCGGCGGCAACATCTTCCACCGGGACCTGGCCTTCCCGTACGCCCAGGAGGGCACTGGCCGCTGGGGCGTGGAGACGCGCCACGCCAATGTGCTGCTGTGCGGCGCGGGGGCGGTGCGCGGCGGCGGGGTGAGCGGAATCCCCGGGCACAACGCGGCCATGGCGGTGCTGGGGAAGTGACGCCCGAAAGCCCTCGGCGAGTCCTCCCGACGGCCCTGGGAGCGCTTTTCTACCGTTGAATCTGACGTAGCGTCAGAAAAACTCTTCCTTCGTCCGCCCCCCTGCGGCATCCTGCCGACCATGCAGACGGAGCTGAGCACAAGGCTGGGTGTCGAGCACGCCGTCTTCGGCTTCACGCCGTTCCCCGCCGTGGCCGCGGCGATCAGCCGGGCCGGCGGATTCGGTGTGCTCGGCGCGGTCCGCTACGGCGCGGGCGAGGAGCTGGCCCGCGACCTCGACTGGATGGAGGAGCACGCCGACGGCAAGCCTTATGGCCTGGACGTGGTGATGCCCGCGAAGAAGGTGGAGGGGGTCACCGAGGCCGATATCGAGGCGATGATCCCCGAAGGCCACCGCGCGTTCGTCCGGGACACCCTCGCCAAGCACGGCGTCCCCGAACTCGCCGAGGGCGAGGCGTCCGGCTGGCGGATCACCGGCTGGCTCGAGGAGGTGGCCCGCAGCCAGCTCGACGTCGCCTTCGACTACCCCGTGAAACTCCTGGCCAACGCCCTGGGCTCACCCCCGGCCGATGTCGTCGCCCGCGCCCATGACCACGGCATCCTCGTGGCCGCCCTCGCGGGCAGCGCCCGCCACGCCCTCCACCACAAGGAGGCGGGACTCGATGTCATCGTCGCCCAGGGGTACGAGGCGGGCGGCCACACCGGCGAGATCGCCTCCATGGTGCTCACCCCCGAGGTGGTGCGGGCCGTGGCCCCGCTGCCCGTGCTCGCCGCGGGCGGCATCGGCAGCGGTGAGCAGATCGCCGCCGGGCTGGCGCTGGGCGCCCAGGGCGTCTGGATCGGTTCCCTCTGGCTCACCACCGAGGAGGCCGAACTGCATTCGCCGGCCCTCATCCGCAAGCTGCTGGCAGCCGGATCCGGGGACACCGTGCGCTCCCGCGCCCTGACCGGCAAACCCGCCCGTCAGTTGCGCACCGAGTGGACCGACGCCTGGGAGGACCCGGACGGCCCGGACCCGCTGCCCATGCCGCTCCAGGGGCTGCTGGTCGCCGAGGCCGTCTCCCGCATCCAGAAGCACGAGGTGGAACCGCTGCTCGGCACGCCGGTCGGTCAGATCGTCGGCCGGATGGACGAGGTCCGCCCGGTCCAGGCCGTCTTCGACGATCTGACCCGGGGCTTCGAGCGCGCCATCGACCGCGTCATCCGCATCGCCAAGCGCGCCTGACCGCGTCTGCCGCAACCTGCCTGACCGCGCCTGCCACAACCTGCCTGACCTCGCTCGACCTCGCCTGACCCCCGCCCCACCTCGCCTGATCTCGTCCCACACCGCCTGACACCGCCGTCAGAAGGAGGACCGGACCGCCATGTCCCCTACACCCAACGGCTTCTGGGCCCAGGCCGCGCTCGAGCCCGACCGCACCGTGCTCATCGACCCGGACGGTGAGGAGTGGACCGCCGGCCGGCTGCACAGCGCGTGCAACCGGCTCGTCGCCGGGCTGCGCGTCGCCGGGCTGCGACGCGGCGACGCCCTGGCGGTCGTCCTGCCCAACGGGGTGGAGTTCTTCGTCGCCGCCCTCGCCGCCACCCAGGCCGGGCTCTATCTGGTGCCGGTCAACCACCATCTGGTCGGCCCCGAGATCGCCTGGATCGTCTCCGACTCCGGCGCCAAGGTGCTGATCGCCCATGAGCGCTACGGCGGGCAGGCGGCCGCGGCCGCCGCCGAGGCGGGACTGCCCGCGACCCACCGCTACGCGGTCGGCGCCATCGACGGCTTCCGCCCATACGCCGAGCTCATCGAGGGGCAGCCGGAGGAGCCGCCCGCCGACCGCGAGCTGGGCTGGGTGATGAACTACACCTCCGGCACCACGGGCCGTCCGCGCGGAATCCGCCGTGCGCTGACCGGAAAGCTCCCCGAGGAGAGCCACCTCGGCGGCTTTCTGCGCTTCTTCGGCATCACACCGCGCTCCGAGGAGCCCGACCACGTCCATCTGGTGTGTTCACCGCTCTACCACACCGCCGTACTGCAGTTCGCGAGCTCGTCGCTGCACATCGGCCATCCCCTGGTGCTCATGGACAAGTGGACGCCCCAGGAGATGCTGCGCCTCATCGACACCTACCGCTGTACGCACACCCATATGGTGCCGACCCAGTTCCACCGGCTGCTCGCGCTCCCCGACGAGGTCAAGCGGTCCTACGACGTCTCCTCGATGCGCCATGCCATCCATGGCGCCGCACCCTGCCCCGACCATGTCAAGCGCGCGATGATCGAGTGGTGGGGCGGCTGTGTCGAGGAGTACTACGCGGCCAGCGAGGGCGGCGGCGCCTTCGCCACCGCCGAGGACTGGCTGAAGAAGCCGGGGACCGTCGGCCGCCCCTGGCCCATCAGCGAGCTCGCCATCTTCGACGACGAGGGCGCCCGGCTCCCGGCCGGTGAACTCGGCACGGTCTACATGAAGATGAGCACCGGGGGCTTCGCCTACCACAAGGACAAGAGCAAGACCGAGAAGAACCGCATCGGCGACTTCTTCACCGTCGGCGACCTCGGACTCCTGGACGAGGACGGCTATCTCTACCTCCGCGACCGCAAGATCGACCTGATCATCTCGGGCGGGGTCAACATCTACCCCGCCGAGATCGAGGCCGCGCTGCTGACCCACCCGGCCGTCGCCGACGCCGCCGCCTTCGGGATCCCCCATGAGGACTGGGGTGAGCAGGTCATCGCGGTCGTGGAACCCGCCGAGGGGCATGCGCCGGGGCCCGATCTGGCCGCCGAGATACTCGCCCACTGCACGACCCGGCTGGCGGGCTACAAATGCCCCAAGTCGGTGGACTTCATTGCGGAGATGCCGCGCGACCCCAACGGCAAGCTCTACAAGCGGCGGCTGCGGGCGCCGTACTGGGAGGGTGCGGGGTCGCAGTGAGCGTGTGGGGGCGGCCTGCTGAGTGCCAGGAGTTGCCAGTAGTGCCAAGGAGTGCCAGCGGCGCCTGATCCGGCCAACGCGCCATGGGGCCGGTCCCGCTTTCCCGCGGGACCGGCCCCATGGCGTGCCGATGGTGCGGCGTCCTATCGTTCCAGAACCCGTCGGACGCCCCCCCCGGGCTGCCGGGGCGACGCCTCGGGCCGCCCGTCCTGCGAGAGAGGAACCCCCGCCCATGCGACCGTATCTGTCCCCGCGTCCTGCGCTGATCGCCGCGCTGGCCACCGCCGTGCTGGCCACGGGGGCCACCGCCGCCTTCGCCGCTCCGGTGGGTCCGGCCCGTGTCCACGGCACCCTGCGGCCGCTGGTCGAGCTGTCCGCGCAACGGGTGCTGGTGGCCGATGAGGTCGCCGCCGCGAAGTGGGGCACGGACAGCCCGATCGACGACCCGGCGCGGGAGCGGGAGGTGCTGGACGCGGTGGCGCGGCAGGCCGAGGAGCTGGGTGCCGACCCCGTGGCGACATCGAGGATCTTCCGCGACCAGATAGAGGCCAGCAAGGTCGTCCAGCGCGGCCTTTACCGCCGCTGGGACGCCGACCCCTCACAGGCGCCCACCGAACGCCCCGACCTCGGGCGGATCCGGCTGGAGATCAACCGGATCAATGGCGAACTGGTGCGCGCCATCGCGGACTCGGCGGCCGTGCGGGAGGCCCCCTCCTGCGTGGGGCGGCTCACGGCCGGGGCCGCGGCGGTGATCCATGGGCGGCACCTGGACGCGCTGCACAGCGTGGCGCTGGGGCGGTCGCTGCCGTCGGTGTGCGAGCGGGCGGCGCCGTGAGGCTGCGGTAGGGCTGCCGTTGGGCGGCGGGGCGAGCACCCGGTCAGCCGTGCGGGGTGTCCGGCGGATCTTGCCCCACCCCGCCCCTCCCCGAAACCGGGGGCCCGGCCCCCGGCCCCCGGCCCCCGGCCCCCGCCGGGGCTCCGCCCCTGGACCCTGCTCCTCAAGCGCCGGAGGGGCTGGATTGGTGGCCCGCGTCTCCCCGAGAGCGGGGCTTGGGGCCCGGCCGTCGGCGGGGCTCCGCCCCAGACTCCGGCCGGGGCTCCGCCCCTGGACCCTGCTCCTCAAGCGCCGGAGGGGCTGGATTGGCTCCCCGCCCCTTCCCGCTATCAGGGGCTTGGCCCCTGGGTACCGGGGTCCGGGGTGGGCCCCGGTTTCGGGAAGGCGCCCTTGGGCCTTGGGGTTTGGGGCGAAGCCCCTGATAACGGGAAGGCGCCCTGGGCGCCGGGGTCTGGGGCGGAGCCCCACCACGCGGCGGAGCCGCATATCGATGCTGCGGGAAGGGGCGGGGTGGGGAACAGCCCGCCGCAGGCGTCACCATCCGGCGGACAGACCCTGGTCGCAGGGCGGAGCGGTCCGGCCGTGGTGCGCAGCGGTCCGGCCGTGGTGCGCAGCGGTTCGGGGCGTGGTGCGCAGCGGTTCAGCCCCCGCGCCGGGTGTCCCGGTCCGCCTCCTGCGCGACCGCACGCGCCCAGCGGTAGTCGGCCTTGCCGCTGGGGGAGCGCTGGATGCGGTCGGTGAAGACGACCGTACGCGGGATCTTGTAGCCCGCGAGCCGCTCCCGGCAGTGGTCGCGGACGGCGTCGGCGGTGAGCCCGGACGACTGTGTGCGGGGCTGGACGACGGCCGCGACGCGATGGCCCCAGCGGGTGTCCGGGACGCCCGCCACCAGCGCGTCGTATACGTCCGGATGGGCCTTCAGGGCCTGTTCGACCTCTTCGGGATAGACCTTCTCGCCCCCGGTGTTGATGCACTGCGAACCGCGCCCGAGGACGGTGATCACGCCCTGCTCGTCGACGGTCGCCATGTCGCCGAGCAGCACCCAGCGCTCCCCATCCGCCTCGAAGAACGTCTCGGCGGTCTTCTTCGCATCGTTGTAGTAGCCGAGCGGCACATGGCCGCGCTGGGCGATCCGGCCGGGCTCACCGGGTGCCACCGGGGCGAGGGTCGCCGGGTCCACCACCGTCGTACGGGCGTTGACGTGCAGCCGGAAGCCCTTTTCGGGACCGGAGTCGTCGGTGGCCGTGCCGTTGAACCCGGACTCCGAGGAGCCGAAGTTGTTCAGCAGCAGGGTGTGCGGGGCGAGCTCGGCGAACTGGGCGCGTACGGTCTCCGACAGGATCGCGCCCGAGCTGCTGACGCTGAGCAGCGAGGAGAGGTCGGTGCCCTTGAGGGGGCCGGTCAGGGCGTCCACCAGTGGCCGCAGCATCGCGTCGCCGACCAGTGAGACGGTGGTGACCTTCTCCTTCTCGACCGTCCTCAGGACATCCTGGGGGACGAACTTTCGGTGCAGCACCACCTTCTGACCGAAGTTGAACGCGATGAAGGCCGTAAGGGTGGAGGTGCCGTGCATCAGCGGCGGAGTGGGGAAGAAGACCAGCCCCTCGCCGCCCGCGGCCACCCGCTCGGCCAGCTCCTCCGGGCGCCCGACGGGCCGGCCGGTCGGAGCGCCGCCGCCCAGCCCGGAAAAGAAGAGGTCCTCCTGCCGCCACATCACCCCCTTGGGCATACCGGTGGTGCCGCCGGTGTAGATGATGAAGCGGTCGTCGGCGGACCGCGCCGGGAAGCCGCGCTCGGGTGACCCGGACGCCTCGGCGTCGGTGAACGCCACGGACGTGCGGGGGCCGTCCCCGGTGCCGACCCGCACCAGATGGCGCAGGCTGTCGGTGTGCGGCAGGGCGGCGGCCACCCGCTCGCCGAACTCGGCGTCGTAGACCAGCCCGGCCAGGTCCGCGTCGCGGTAGAGATAGACCAACTCCTCTTCCACATAGCGGTAGTTGACGTTCACCGGCACAGCCCGGATCTTCACGCAGGCCAGAGCGGTCTGGAGGTACTCGACGCCGTTGCACAGATGCAGCCCGACATGCTCGCCCGGGGCGATACCGCTGTCCCGCAGATGGTGGGCGAGCCGGTTGGCGGCGGCGTCGAGCTGGGCGTAGGTGAGCCGCCGCTCGGCTCCGGTGCCGGGGTGGTCCAGGTACACCAGCGCCTCTCTGCCAGGCACCGTGTCGACGATCGACTCGAACAGGTCGGCAAGGTTGTACTCCATGACTCCTCCTGACCCCTCGATCCGGCGGCTCGGCGCTCATTAGAGCCGCGCGGGGATGAGGTGGGAAGGCCCCCGGTCGAAGAAATCTGACTGAGCATCAGATTTCTCTTGAAGTCGGCCTTCCCCTGCTGCAACCTGTTCTAGGTCTCGAGACGGGAGGACGTCGTGACAAGCGGGACCGAACACCTCATCGTCGAGCGCGTCGGCGCGACCCTGGTGCTCACCTTGAACCGGCCCGAGGCCAGGAACGCGCTCTCGCTGCCGATGCTGGTCGGGCTGTACGACGGCTGGGTCGAGGCCGACGAGGACGATGCCGTGCGCTCCGTGGTGCTCACCGGCGCCGGTGGGGCCTTCTGCGCGGGAATGGACCTCAAGGCGCTCGCGGGCGGCGGCCGGATGGACGGACAGCACGTCCGCGACCGCCTCGCGGCCGACCCCGATCTGCACTGGAAGGCGATGCTCCGCCACCATCGGCCGCGCAAGCCGGTGATCGCCGCCGTCGAGGGCCCCTGTGTCGCGGGCGGCACCGAGATACTGCAGGGCACCGACATCCGGGTCGCGGGCCGCGGGGCCACCTTCGGGCTCTTCGAGGTCCGGCGCGGGCTGTTCCCCATCGGCGGCTCTACGGTACGGCTGGCCCGCCAGCTGCCCCGCACCCACGCCCTGGAGATGCTGCTCACCGGGCGCCCCTACCCGGCCGAGGAGGCGGCGCGGATCGGGCTGATCGGCCATGTCGTCCCGGACGGCACGGCGCTGGAGAAGGCGCTGGAGATCGCCGAGCTGATCAATGCCAACGGCCCGCTCGCCGTCGAGGCGGTCAAGGCGTCCGTCTACGAGACCGCCGAGATGACCGAGTCCGACGGCCTGAAGTCCGAACTCGAACGCGGCTGGCCGGTCTTCGGCACCGCCGACGCCAAGGAGGGTTCGAAAGCCTTCGTGGAGAAACGGCCGCCGGTCTACCGCCGGGCGTGATCCCCCAACACCTCAGGCCGCCGCCCCACGCCGGCCGCGCGGAAGGAGACGCACCCCCATGACCCCGGCTCCCTCACCCGAGGTGCTCCAGGCGCCTTTGGTCGTCGAGTTCCCCTTCACCCGCTCCCTCGGACCGGTGCAGAGCGCCTTCCTCACCGGACTGCGCGAACGCACCGTGCTCGGCGTGCGCACCACCGACGGCCGGGTGCTGATGCCGCCCGTCGAATACGACCCGGTCACCGCCGACGAGCTGTCCGACCTCGTCGAGGTCGCCCCCACCGGCACCGTCACCACCTGGGCCTGGAACCCCGCGCCGCGCCGCGGCCAGCCCCTGGACACCCCCTTCGCGTGGGTGCTGGTGCGGCTGGACGGCGCGGACACCGCCCTCCTCCACGCCCTCGACGCACCCGGCCCCGACGCGGTGCGCACCGGTATGCGAGTGCGGATCCGCTGGGCCGGGGAGCGCGTGGGCGCCATCACCGACATCGCCTGCTTCGAGCCGTACGACGGCGCCGCGGGCGGCGAAGCCGTGCCGCACAGCGGGGAGTTCACCGATCCCGTCACCGGCATCGTGGCCCCCGCCCGCCTCGACTACACCTACGCACCCGGCCGCGCCCAGTCGCGCTATCTGAAGGCCCTCGCCGACCGCACCACCCGCGGGGAGCGCTGCCCGTCCTGCCGCAAGGTGTACGTCCCGCCCCGGGGCGCCTGCCCCACCTGCGGGGTCGCCACCGACGAGCAGGTGGAGGTCGGCCCCCGCGGCACGGTCACCACCTTCTGCATCGTGAACATCAAGGCCCGCAACCTCGATATCGAAGTGCCGTACGTCTACGCCCATATCGCCCTGGACGGCGCCGGTCTGGCCCTCCACGGGCGCGTCGGCGGCATCCCCTACGACCAGGTGCGCATGGGGCTGCGCGTGGAGCCCGTGTGGAGCGAGGACAGCCGCTACCCCGACCACTACCGCCCCACCGGCGAACCCGACGCCGACTACGACACCTACAAGGAGCTGTTGTAGATGCGAGAGGTTGCCATCGTCGCCTTCGGCCAGAGCGACCACCGGCGCGACAGCGCGGAGGTATCCGAGGTCGAGATGCTGATGCCCGTCCTCCACCAGGTGCTCGACGCCGTCGGACTCCGGGCGGGCGAGATCGACTTCACCTGCTCCGGCTCCTCCGACTATCTGGCGGGCCGGGCCTTCTCCTTCACCATGGCCCTCGACGGCGTCGGCGCCTGGCCGCCGATCTCGGAGTCCCATGTGGAGATGGACGGCGCCTGGGCGCTGTACGAGGCGTGGACGAGGCTGCTGACGGGCGAGGCGGAGACCGCGCTCGTCTACTCCTACGGCAAGTCCTCACCCGGCGATCTGCGGGAGGTCCTGACCCGCCAGCTCGACCCGTACTACGTGGCGCCCCTGTGGCCGGACTCGGTCTCCCTAGCCGCCCTCCAGGCCCAGGCGCTGCTCGACGCGGGGGACAGCGGCGCCGATGAGCGGGCGCTGGCCGCGGTCGCCGCGCGCAGCCGGACCGCGGCCGAGGACAACCCGCATGCGCAGGTGACCGGTTCACCGCCGCCCGAGGCGCTCCTGGACGACCCGTATCTGGTGCGGCCGCTGCGCCGCCACGACTGCCCGCCGGTGGGCGACGGCGCGGCCGCCGTCGTGCTCGCCGCCGGGGACACCGCGCGCCGGCTCTGCCGCCGCCCCGCGTGGATCCGCGGCATGGACCACCGGACGGAGGCGCACAGCCTCGGCGTACGGGACCTCACCCGCTCCCCGTCCACCCGGCTCGCCGCCGAGCGCGCGGGCGCCTTCGAGGCCCCCGCCGACCTGGCCGAGCTGCATGCGCCGTTCACCTCACAGGAGCTGATCCTCCGCCGGGAGCTGGGGCTGGGGGAGGGCGTACGCGTCAATCCGTCCGGCGGGGCGCTGGCCGCCAACCCCATGATGGCCGCCGGGCTGATCCGCCTCGGCGAGGCCGCCGCCGCCATTCACCGCGGCGCCGCCGACCGGGCCCTCGCCCATGCCACCTCGGGCCCGTGTCTGCAGCAGAACCTGGTGGCGGTCCTGGAAGGGGATGTCCTGTGACGAAGGAGCCGGTGGCCGTCGTCGGGATCGGCCAGACCAAGCACACCGCCGCACGCCGGGACGTCTCCCTCGCCGGGCTGGTCCGGGAGGCCGCCGTACGGGCCCTGGACGACGCCCAGCTGACCTGGGCGGACATCGACGCCGTCGTCATCGGCAAGGCGCCCGACTTCTTCGAGGGCGTCATGATGCCCGAGCTGTACCTGGCCGACGCGCTCGGCGCGGTCGGCAAGCCGATGCTGCGCGTGCACACCGCCGGTTCGGTCGGCGGCTCCACCGCGCTGGTGGCCTCCGGCCTGGTCGCCTCCCGTGTCCACCGGACCGTGCTCACCCTCGCCTTCGAGAAGCAGTCGGAGTCGAACGCCATGTGGGGACTGTCCCTGCCCATCCCCTTCCAGCAGCCGCTGCTGGCCGGGGCGGGCGGCTTCTTCGCCCCGCACGTACGGGCGTACATGCGGCGCACCGGCGCGCCCTCCGGTATCGGCGCCCTCGTGGCCTACAAGGATCGCCGCAACGCGCTGCGCAACCCCTACGCGCATCTGCACGAGCACGATCTGACGCTGGAGAAGGTGCGGTCCTCCCCGATGCTGTGGGACCCCATCCGCTACTCGGAGACCTGCCCCTCCTCGGACGGTGCCTGCGCCATGGTGCTCACCGACCGGGCCGGCGCGGACCGTGCCCCGTATCCGCCCGCCTGGATGCACGGCGGCGCCATGCGCAGCGAGCCGACGCTCTTCGCGGGGAAGGACTGCGTCTCGCCGAGGGCCGGCCGGGACTGCGCGGCCGACGTCTACCGCCAGGCCGGGATCACCGATCCGCGCCGGGAGATCGACGCGGTGGAGATGTATGTGCCCTTCAGCTGGTACGAACCCATGTGGCTGGAGAACCTGGGCTTCGCGGACGAGGGCGAGGGCTGGAAGCTCACCGAGTCGGGGGTGACCGAGATCGACGGCGAGCTGCCGGTCAACCCCTCCGGCGGGGTGCTGTCCACCAACCCCATCGGCGCGTCCGGGATGCTGCGGTTCGCCGAGGCCGCGCTCCAGGTGCGTGGACGGGCGGGCGAACACCAGGTCGACGGCGCCCGTAAGGCGCTCGGCCACGCCTATGGCGGGGGCTCGCAGTTCTTCTCGATGTGGGTGGTCGCGGACACGCCGCCCGCCGATTGAGTCTCCTCCTTAGTCCTTCTTTCGTGGCCTGTGCGGCACCGGTCACGATCGCTAGGGTGGGGCGCGGACGACAATCCGGGAGGATGAGCTGACGTGGCCGACACCACCACCACCGCACAGCCACTGACAGGAAGCGCAGAGAAGCCCGATCTCGACCTCTCGGGCGCCCAGTGGCAGTCGAGTAGCCAGGGTGTGGGCGATGTGGAGATCGCCTTCGTCGAGGGCTTCATCGCGATGCGCCACGGCCGTCGTCCCGAGGGTCCGGCACTGATCTTCACCCCGGCAGAGTGGCGTGCCTTCGTCCTGGGCGCGCGTGAGGGCGAGTTCGACCTCACCTGAACCGGGACCGCCGATCAGGGGCGGGCGGGTCCGGCCGGACCCGCCCGCCCTTGGCATGTCGCCCCTCGGAAGAGCACCCCGCGGCCCCGGCCCCGCGGCGCCCGGGCCCACGGCGATGAGTGCGTTATCGGCCAGAATCAGGACGTGGAGCGCCCAGGTGGAGCCACCCGTCGCCGGACCCGGCCGCGAGGCCCGTTTTCCCATGCGTTCACCGAAGGTTCACGACTCCTCCACGGCCCGTGTTGAAACGTGAGGGTGACTCACGGTAACGGCGGCAGGTCGCAGCAGGTCTCCGCGGGCGGGAACAGAATCGTCCACCGCTCTATGCAGCCCCGGCCCCGGCGGGTAGTTTTCCCTCCCACTTCCCCGTTGCGCGGGGCGGCAAGTCGGCTGAAAACAGGGGGTGTCGTGCGCGAATTCAGTCTCCCTCACATGGTGGAACCTCTGCGCGCGGGCGGGCTCGCGGACTCGGTCTACGAACTGGCGGACCGCGAACCGGACAGGGCCCAGCTCGCCCGGCGCGACGCCACCGACCGCGGCCGGTGGACTCAGGTGACCGCCCGGACCTTCCGGGACGAGGTGCTGGCGCTGGCGAAGGGCCTGCTGGCCGAGGGCGTGCGGTTCGGGGACCGGGTGGCCCTGATGGCGCGGACGCGGTACGAGTGGACGCTGTTCAGCTATGCCCTGTGGTCGGTCGGGGCCCAGGTGGTGACCGTCTACCCCACCTCCTCGGCGGAGCAGGTGCGCTGGATCCTGGCCCAGACGCGGGCCGTGGCCGTGGTGGTCGAGGGCGAGGACCACGCCATGACGGTCGGCGCCGTCTGTGACGCCCTTCCCGGGCTGCGCTCCATCTGGCAGATGGACCAGGGGTGCGTGGCGGAGCTGTGGCGGCGGGGCGCCGACGTCCACGAGGAACTGGTCACCGAGCGGCGCTGGCTCGTGGAACCGCGCTGCACAGCGGTCATCTGCTACACCTCGGGCACCACCGGACAACCCCTGGGGTGCATGATCACCCATGCCAATCTCGCCGCCGAATGCGACACCCTGTTCGCGGGCTGGAGCAGGCTGTTCGCCGAGCCCGGGGTGCAGCCCGCCATCCTCGCCTTCCTCCCGCTGGCGCATATCTACGGACTGATGGTCCAAGTGCTCTGTGTGCGGGGCGGCATCCTCATGGGGCATGAGCCCGAGCTCACCCCGTCCGCCCTGCTGCCGTCCTTCCAGAGCTTCCGCCCGACCTGTGTCTTCGCGGTGCCCTACATCTTCGAGAAGATCATCGCAGCCGCGCGGACCGCCGCCCAGGAGGCGGGCAGGGGCGTGGTGTTCCAGAAGGCCATGGCCACGGCGATGCGCTACGCCGCGGCCGTCGAGCGGCAGTCACAGGGCGACGGGAAGGGACCTGGCCCAGGGCGCAGGGCCACGCACGCCGTCTTCGACCGGATGGTCTACCGGCGCTTGAGAGCCGTCCTGGGCGGCCGGGTGCGCTACGCGGTCACCGGTGGCTCACCGTTCAGCCGGGAGCTGGGGCTGACGTTCGCCGGCGCCGGGATCACCGTCTACAACGGCTACGGCCTCACCGAGACGACGGCGGCGATCACCGCGCAGCCGCCCGGCCGTCCCCGGCACGGCACGGTGGGCCGCCCGATGCCGGGCACGACGGTGCGTATCGCGCCGGACGGCGAGGTATGGGTGCGCGGCGGCACCGTCTTCGAGGGCTATCTGGACGATCCGAAGGCCACCGGGGCCGCGCTGCGCGACGGCTGGCTGCACACCGGAGACGTCGGATTCCTCGACGGCGAGGGCTATCTCACCATCACCGGCCGGAAGAAGGACATCATCATCACCAGCGGCGGTAAGAGCGTCTCCCCCCTGCCGCTGGAGGAGCGGCTGCGGGCGCATCCGCTGATCTCGCAGTGCGTCCTGGTGGGCGACAACCGCCCCTTCGTGGGGGCGTTGATCACCCTGGACGCCGAGATGCTGGCGCGCTGGCACCAGGTGGTCGGCGCGCGGCTTCCCGTCGGCCGGGAGCACGCGTCGGCGAACAAGGCGCTGCACGCGGAGATCCAGCAGGCGGTCTCCACGGCGAACCTCTCGGTGTCCAGGGCGGAGTCGATCAGGGCCTTCCGCATCCTCCCGAAGGAATTCACCGTGGAGGACGGGCTGCTGACGCCCTCGCTCAAACTGCGGCGCGACGCGGTCTACAAGGCCTGCGCCGCCCAGATCGAGCAGCTCTACGCGAGCTGAGCGCTCCATACGAGGTGAGCGCCCCACGCGAACTGAGCGCCCCACACGAGCTGAGAGCGCTCCGAACGCGTCGGCTTCCACGCCCCGGCTAACGGGAGCCCGAGCCGCTGCCGAGCGGTGGCAGCTGCGCGCCCCGCCCGGCGCGGATCAGCTCCTCCGCGCCGGTCAGCTGGGCCCAGGGCCGCTGCCGTCCCCCGCTGACCGCCTCGGTGCCCCGCTCGTCGTAGCGTGCCGTACGCAGCGACCAGCCCAGATTGCCGGTCATCACATGCCGCATGCCGTCCACATAGCGCCCCACGGCGTGGTGGGTACCCGGGTCCGCCCCCGCCTCGGTGAGCAGCGCCGGCAGCCTGGCCGCGGTCTCCTCGAACCAGCGGTAGCGTGCGTTGGCCAGGTCGGCGATATGGCCCACCGCGTCCTCCAGTTCACCACCCGCGCGCTCCCACTGGACGATGACACTGTTGTGGACGTCGCCGACGGCCAGTTCCTTGTCCAGGGAAGCGATGTCATTGGTGAAGACCACCACATCGTCCGTAGCCTCCCGCATCCGCGCCATCGGGAAGCCGCCGTGCAGCGCGGGCGGCAGGGTGTAGCCGCCGAGCGGCTCGTTCAGGTCGAGACAGGGCTGTACGCCTATCGAGTGACGCCGCAGCGCCAGCACGGCCTCCACCGTGCGCGGTGCGTCCTCACCGGCCCCGGGCAGGGCGCCGGTCCGCTCCAGGGCCTCGCGGTGGTAGGAGTGCAGGTACTCCAGCCAGTGGTGGCGGAAGCGGTCCCGCCACACCTGCGGCCGCCCGGAGTTGATCCGGCGCCACAGGTCGCGGAAGCTCTCCAGGAGCGGCCCTTCGCCGCCCTGCGCCCTGCCGTGCGCCAGGTCCTCCTCGGTGATCCGTATGACGTCCGCCACCAGCCGTGCCACGGCCTCCGGACGGGAGCCCAGCTCCCCGTCGAACTGATCGTCGAAGACGAAGTACCAGCCCACGAGGTCACTGCCCAGGTTCAGGTCGGCGCCGGTCGCCCGGGGGTAGAACAGGCCCGCCAGCACGTCGAAGCGGAGCGCGTCGTACTCCGCGACGGACGCGCGGTCCTCGAAGACGCCGAACCGCGAGAGCCATTGGATGGTGTGCCGCCTGGCCGCCTCGGTGCCGGGACTGAGGTCGGCGGAGGCCGGAAAGTCGAACAGGGCCGCCCGTCGCAGCAGTGTCGTCTGCCGGGCCTGTGGTCGCGAAGCGTGCGCGTGCATGAGTCGTGTCCGCCCCCTTCGTCGGTTGGGCGGCCGAGGCCGCACATACCACAGGCGTGCGCGGCTTCTGGCCAACCCGGTGAATCCGGTCATCCTCGCGTGCGGAACGTGGCATCGATAGAGGAGGCAGTGAATTGGCGTGTGCCACTGGCAATGCCCGGCGGAAAACCCCCCATTGAGGGGCTACGGAGCGTGCCATCCGCGCTACGCTCGGCGTCACCTGCCGGAGGGGAAGAACGTGGCGGAGGACATGAGCCAACAGGACCGGACGCGCCGGACGCTGCTGGAGCGGGATCGGGAGCTGCGCGCGGTGGACGCCGCGCTGACCGAGCTGTGCGGGACGGATCCCGCCGATCGGGCCGAGACCCGCGGCGGCGGAGTGATCGCCTTCGAGGGCCCCGGCGGCGTCGGCAAGACCGCGCTGCTCGGCGAGGCGCGCCGGAGGGCCGCCGCACGCGGCTGCACCGTGCTCCGGGCCCGTGGCGGTGAGCATGAACAGGGCGCGGCCTTCCATGTGGTGCGCCAGCTCTTCCAGCCGGTGCTCGCGGCGACCGGCGAGGACGAGCACCGCAGGATCCTCGGCGGCTGGTACGACATCGTCGCGCCCGCGGTCGGCCTGGTGGTCTCGGGCAGCGGCGGCGCACCCGATCCGCAGGGCGTCCGCGACGGCCTCGACTGGCTGGTGACCCGCTTCGCCGTGGAACACGCCCCGGTCGTCATGGTCCTCGACGATGTCCACTGGGCCGACCCCGAATCGCTGGACTGGCTGACCCGGTTCGCCTCGCGCACCGCGGACCTGCCCCTGCTGCTCGCTGTCGGCTACCGCCCGGAGGGCCTGACCGCCGACGTCGCCGTGATACGGGCTCTTGCCGAGCGCCAGGGAACACGTCCCCATGTGCTGGCGCCGCTGACCCCGAGCGGAGTCGGCAGGATCGTCCGGGAGGTCCTCGGGGACCACGCCGACGACGCGTTCTGCCGCGAGTGCTGGGCGATGACCGGTGGCAACCCCTGGGAGATCACCGAGCTCACCGCCAAGATCCGCGACCGCCGGCTGAAACCGCAGTCGGAGAACCTGCCCGCGCTGCGCGAACTGGTCTCCTCGGCCAAGGACAGCGGGCTCAACGACCGGCTCACCCGTCTCGGCACCGCCGCCGTCCGCCTCGCCTGGGCCGTCGCCGTCCTCGGCATCGAGGCCACCCCGGCGCTGACCGCCAATGTCGCCGGGCTCAGCGAGACCGAGGCCGTCGATGTGGTGGCGCGGCTCGTCGACGCGCGGATCCTGGCCCCGCCGCGCCCCGGAAACGGCACCCGGCCCCTCGAATACCTCCACCCGCTCATCGCCACCGCCGTCTACCAGGCCATCCCCGGCGCCCTGCGGGTGGCCATGCACGGCCAGGCCGCCACCGTGGTGCTCGGCGCGGGCCTGGGCTCCGCGGCCGCCGGCCGGCATCTGCTGGAGATGCACCCCGAGGGCGACCCCTGGGTGGTGCACCATCTGCGGGCCGCCGCCCGGGAGTATCTGCGCGCCGGAGCCCCCGACGCCGGGCGCCGCTGCCTGGCCCGGGCGCTGCGCGAACCACCCGCCCTGGAGGAGCGACCCGCCGTGCTGTACGAACTCGGCTGCGCCGCCCAGCTCACCGAGCCCGACGTCACCGTCAATCATCTGCGGGCCGCGCTCGAAGAGCCCGCGCTCGGCCCCGACCTGCGCGAGGCGATCACCTACCGGCTCGCCCAGGCATACGGCCACAGCGGCCGCATGGAGGAGGCCGCCCAGGTCGTCGCCGCCGAGATCGGACGGGCCACCAGCGCCCGCACCCGGCTGCGGATGCAGACCGAGCAGCTGATGTGGAACATGTTCCGCGCCGACGAGAAGGAGTCGCCCGCCCGCTCCCGGCGCCTCGCCCGGCTCGCGGACCACCTCACCGGCCGCGGCATGGCCGAGCGCTATCTGCTGGGACTGCGCGCCTGGGACGCGATGACGCGTGGAGAACCGGTCGCCACCGCGCTGCACTACGCGGAGGAGGCCCTCGGCGGCGGCCTCAGCTGGACCGATGACGACTGGGGCTTCGAGGTGCCCATCCTGGTCGCCCTGGTCTTCCTCCACTGCGACCAGCCCGGACGCGCCGAGGAGCTGTTCAACAAGGGCATCGCCGAATGCGAGCGCAAGGGCTGGCGCGGCTCCCATCTGGCGTTCGGCTTCACTCTTCTCGGTTACGCCCGGCTGCGTCGCGGCGCGCTCGGCGAGGCGGAGGAGCTGGCCCGGGAGGGGATGCGGATCGCCGACCTGGTGGGCTCCTCGACACCCGCGCACTGGACCGCGGTCGGCACCCTCATCGGAACGCTGATCTGCCAGGGCCGGGTCCGCGAGGCCCAGGAGTTCGCGGCCGCGCACCGCGGCGAGACCCTTCCACAGGCCACGCTCTGCCCCGACGTACCGGCGGTCCGCGGTGAGCTGCTGCTGGCCGGCAATCTGCACCGCGAGGCCCGGCACCAGCTCACCGAGGTCGGCCGCCGCATGGACGGGCGCGGTATGCGCAACCCCGCCTGGTGCCCCTGGCAGCTCCACCTCGCCCAGACGCTCGCGCTGACCGATCCCCGGCAGGCCGCCGAGGTCTCCGACGACGCGGTGCGCCGCGCCCGTCAGTTCGGCACCCACTCCGCGATCGGCAAGGCGCTGCACACCGCGGCCACCGTGACCCAGGGGCCGGACCGGATCAAGCTGCTTGCCGAGGCCGTCAGCCATCTGATGCGGTCACCGGCCGCCTACGACCTGGCCGTGGCGCTGGTCGACCACGGCGCCGCGCTGCGCCGCATCGGCCTGCCCCAGGAGGCCGGCGACCGGCTCTACCGCGGCCTGGAGGGAGCGGTGCGCTGCGGAGCCGACGCGCTCGCGGCCCGGGCCCGCGACGAGCTGTCCGCCGCCGGGCTGCGCCCGATGCAACTGCGTGTCGATCACACCAGCCCGCTGACCTCGCAGGAGCAGGCTGTCGCCGAACGGGCCGCCGAGGGCTGGCCGGATGCCCGGATCAGCGAGGCGACGGGGCTGGAGGAGCGTGAGGTCGCCCGGCTGCTGTCCGATGTCTACCGTAAGGTCGGCACCGATCGCGCCGGGCTGGTGAAGCGGCTGATCACGCCCACGGTCGGCCTTCCCCAGCGCCCGGCGGCCGACCCCGGATGAGGGGTACGGCCCGCCCGCTCCCCGGCACGGTAACCGGCACGCGGCCACGTACCATGTTCGCATGTCCTTCCTCCGCCGCCGCAGCGCCGCCACGCCCACCGGGCCGGACTTCGATGTCCTCGCCATGGACCCGGGAGACTGGCCCGGCGATCTCGGGGCGGGGCTGCTGCCCGCTCCGGACGGCACCTGCCAGGGCGTCTTCCTGCGCTACGACCTGTTCGGCGGCCGCGGCCCGGCGATGATCATCGGCAATCTGCCCGAGGGATCCCCTGCCCGGGAGGTCGCGGAGGACCAGCCGCCGTTCGAGGTCACCCAGCTGCTGGCGGCGCTCGGGAACGATGAGCCGGTCCATGTGGTGGACACCGAGGACAGCCCGGTCATGCATGAGGACAACCTCCTCATCGTCCGCCGGATCAAGCTCTCCGAGGGCCGGATCTCCTGCGCCCAGTTCGACCGCAGCGACGGGGTGCTCGTCACCATCGCCAGCTGGGACCGGCCGATCACCGACGATCTGTACCGGCTGCTCAAGCCGCTGCCCGCGGAGATGTTCCAGCAGCGCTGAGGAGCGCCGCCGAGGGGCCGTGAGACGCCCGTACGGCACACAGCCGACACGGTCGCCCACGGCCCCCGGATGGCCCGTCTACCACTCTCCCGGGGAGGACTGATGGCCCGTCAGGCTCACTTCCCCGAGCGCCGGACCGTCACATCGGCGGCCCGGACGAACGCCACCCGGTGCCCGAACTGGATCTGGTAGTACACGTCCTGGCCGCGCACCACCTTGTGACCCGCCGGATCGAAGGTGGTCGCCCACAGATACTCGCCCCGCGTCCTCAGCCCCAGCGGATAGGACTGCCCGGCGAGCAGCTTGTACGGCAGCGGCGAGACCGCCTGCACCGGCACACCCTCCGGATACGCCCCCTCCTCCGGATAGGCGCGGCCGTACACCGGAACCTCCGCCGCCCCGGCCTTGGGCGTCACGACAAGCCCCTTGGCGCTCACCGCCGTCGGCCGCCGCTTGGGGTCCTGGAACCAGGCCCGCTGGCCGAGGTACCAGATCGCCGTCCAGTCGCCCTCACGGCCCGCGACCGCGAACTGCTGCCCGGTGGTGGCGCGGGCGCCGGTGTCATTGACCCCGGTCGTCGAGTCGGAGCCGTCGGGCCGCAGCCCGATGTCCTTGACCAGCGGGGCGTCCGCACGCGGCGCGGTGTGCAGCCGCACCGCGGCCGAGCCGTGCGGGGCACACGCCTGGCCCGCCGTCTCACAGCCGGTGTAGACGGGCCGGTTGGTGTCGTAGTCGGGGCGGATGGTGACCAGGCCGCCGGAGGAGCCCGCGGTGCGCCGGAAGGGCGCGCCGAGCAGGGTGAAGTAGTGCGCCCAGTCCCAGTAGGGGCCGGGGTCGGTGTGCATGCCCGCGATGGTGGCGGTGGTGGTGCCCGGCACGTTGTCATGGCCCAGGATGTGCTGGCGGTCCAGCGGAATGTCGAACCGCTTGGCGAGATAGCGCACCAGCCGCGCCGAGGAGCGGTACATCGCCTCCGTGTACCAGGCGTCCGGAGCGGTCAGGAACCCCTCGTGCTCCAGGCCGATGGACTTGGCGTTGACGTACCAGTTGCCCGCGTGCCAGGCCACGTCCTTGAGCGGCACATGCTGGGCGATATGCCCGTCGGAGGAGCGCAGGGTGTACTGCCAGGACACATAGGTGGGGTCCTGGACCAGCTTGATGGTGGTGTCCCAGGAGCCCTCGGTGTCATGGATGACGATGTAGTCGATGGACTGCGAGGCGGGGCGGTCGCCCAGGTCGTGGTTGCCATAGTCGTTGTCGCCGAACTCCTCGTAGGGCGCCGGGATCCACTCGCAGGACACATCCTTGGGGGCCTCGACATGCGGATCCCGGGCACGGGACGGCAGACCGAGCGTCCGCAGCTGCCGGGTGTCCGGCGCGAGAGCGGGCGCCGCGTCGAGGGAGACCCGCTCGCCGTCGGCGGTCGTCCGTGTGGCACCGCCGCGGATCACCTCGTACACCTCGTCGGCGAAGGCGGCCGCGGCCGTGGCGTCATCGGCGCCGGAGTAGGCCGCCACCGCCGCGTACCAGCCGGCGGGGTCCTCGCTCGGCGGGAGCCCCAGCCGCTTCTGCGTGGCGGCCAGCAGGGCCGCGCCACCGCGCACATTGGCGCTCTCATCGCCGCGCAGCGCCTCCGCGGACAGCCCGGTGAGCTCCGCGGCCCGGCCGAGGGTGCGCAGCCGGGCGGGCAGCTGCCGGGGCTCGGGAACGGTGGCCTTGGGGACCCTCAGGGGCCGGGCGAGGTCGCCGCGCGCGTCCTCGGTGCCCTGGCTGTGGTGCGGGGCGGTGAGCAGAGCGGTGTGGGCATCGGTGAGATGCATGGGCCCATAGCCGCCGGTGACGCTCGGCGCGCCGCGGTGGCCGTCCCAGCGCGACTGGAGATACGAGACCCCCAGGAGCACGCTGAGCGGAACGCCGTACTCGGCGGCCGCGGCCGCGAAGGCGCGCTGCAGGGCGCCGCCGTCGGCAGGAGGACCGTCGGCCCGCGGCTGGTCGGCATGGGCGGCGGGTGCCGCTGAGACCAGCGGGAGCAGAAGGGCGGCGGACGCCGCGGCTCCCGCGGTCCGCAGTGTGGTTCTCCGGGTGGGACCGGACGGAGTTCCGTTCGCGTCGTGGGCGCTGTCCTGTGCGGATTCTGGCATTGCAGCCTCCTCAAGCGGGCCGGGCCGAGCCACTTAGAGATATGCGCTGCCAGGCGTGACGTCAATCGCCGTCACCCAGACGCGTGTTCGCATGTCAGCCCGACCGCGGCGCGTCACCGCCCGCCGGGCCAGCGCGCAGTCGTCATGCAGCCGGCGCAGCAGCAGCCGCTGCTCCTCACCGGCCGGGACCGCGCCCGGCACCACGGGGGCGGGATCGTGCATGGTGCGCTGCACCGCGGTCTCGTACTGGCGGATCTCCCGCGTCAGCACCAGCATCAGATTCACCAGGAAGGAGTCCCGCGCGGCCGGGCCCGCGGCCTGCGCCAACTGGCTGATCTGGCGTCGGGTGACGGGGGCGTCGCCCAGCACCGTCCACAGCGTGGCCAGGTCATAGCCGGGCAGATACCAACCCGCGTGATCCCAGTCGAGGAGCACCGGGCCCGCCGGGGACAGCAGGACATTGTTCAACAGGGCATCGCCATGGCAGAACTGCGCCGGGGTCTGCCGCCCCCAGGCGTGCGAGACGCCGCGCAGCAGCTTCTGCAGATCGCCCATGTCTCGGTCGGTCAGCAGCCCCAGCTCGTGATAGCGGGTCAGTCGTCCGGCATAGTCGATGGGGGCGTCGAACAGATCGGCGGGCGGCCGCCACTGGTTGACCCTGCGGATCGCGCCCAGCACCGCCCCCAGATCGGCGCGCGGCGGGGGCTCGGTGGGGTGGCGCTGCGCGGCCGCGATCCGCCCGGGCATCCGCTCGATGACCAGCGCGCAGTTGTCCGGGTCGGCGGCGATCAGCCGGGGCACCCGCACCGGCGGGCGCTGACGGACGAACGCCCGGTACATCGCTATTTCCCGGCGGAACCGCTCGGCCCACGCGGGGGAGTGGTCCAGCAGGCACTTGGCCACCGCGGTGCTGCGCCCGGTCGCCCCGATCAGGAGCACGGACCGTCCGCTGCGCCGCAGCACCTGCACCGGATTGAACTCCGGACAGATGCGATGGACCGAGGTGATCGCGGTGCGCAGCTGCGCACCCTGTGGACCGGACAAGTCGAGTCTCCCGCGAGGCGGCACCGTGCCGAGTGCGGCGGTCCGCCGGACCCGGCCGCCGTGGGCGGGATCGAGGTACGGCCCGGAGCCGGGCAGCTGCCCTCGGTACGGCCGGGGCGGGACGGACACGGAGGACGACGCTGCGTACATGGGCGATACAGATCCCTTCGTGTGCCGACGAGTTGCGTACGCACCCGGCCCCGAGGCGGGGCCGCACCCTGGGGAATGCGGTCGGTTCAGCTCGATCCGCCACGGGGCCGGGTAACGCACTCCTACATCACACCCCTGTGCGGGTGGCACACCATGTGGCGGACCCTGGCGAACCCTGGCGAATAGTCGCACGGCTCGTGACGGGACCGTTACTGTCAAGTCAGCCGAGGAACCTGGGGGCTTGACGTGACGAGGGAACCCAACACCCGTCTTGCGGACCTGTTCGGCCTCGCCGGATGGTCCAAGGGGGAGCTCGCGAGGCTCGTGAACCGGAAGGCGGCGGCCATGGGCCATCCGCAGCTGGCGACCGACACCTCGCGGGTGCGGCGTTGGATCGACACCGGCGAGACGCCGCGCGATCCCGTGCCCAAGGTGCTGGCGGCCCTGTTCACCGAGCGTCTCGGTCGAGTCGTGACCACTGAGGATCTCGGGTTCGGACGAGGGGGGCGCTCGGGAAAGGGGCAGCCCGCCGACGGGCTGCTCTGGCCGCCCGAGTCCACGGCCGCGGTCCTCACCGAATTCACGGGAATGGACCTTATGTTCAACCGACGCGGCTTGGTGGGTGCGGGCGCCGCGCTCGCCGCAGGATCCGCCATCACCGGTGCCATGAGCGAGTTTCTGCTCTCCGACCCCACCCTCGCCACCGACGCGCCCCGTACCGACAATCCCCTGTCCATCGAGCCCGTGGGCTTCGACCGCTATGAGGCCGCCCCCGTCGGCTCCCAGGAGATCGACGCCCTGGAGACCTCGGTCGAGGTGTTCCGCGCCTGGGACGCGGCCCGCGGCGGCGGGCTCCAGCGCAAGGCCGTGGTCGGCCAGCTCAACGAGGTGGGCGGCATGCTCGCCTACCGCCACCCCGAGCATCTGCAGCGCAGGCTGTGGGGGGTGGCGGCCAACCTGGCGGTGCTCGCCGGCTGGATGTCCCATGACGTCGGCCTGGAGCCCACCGCCCAGAAGTACTTCGTCATCGCCGCCCATGCGGCCCGCGAGGGCGGCGACCGCCCCCGGGCGAGCGAGGCGCTCTCGAGGGCAGCCCGGCAGATGGTCCACCTGGGCCGCCCGGACGACGCCCTGGATCTGATGAAGCTGGCCAAGACCGGTGCCGGCGAGGCGGCGCTGCCGTGCACCCGGGCCATGTTCTGCACCATCGAGGCATGGGCGCAGGCGTCCAAGGGCCACGGCCAGGCGGTGCGCCGTGCCCTGGGCGAGGCGGAGGAGCTGTTCATCTCGGACCGGGATGACGGTCCGGCGCCGAGCTGGATGCAGTTGTTCAACGAGGCGGATCTGTACGGGATGCAGGGGCTGGTCTACCGCACCCTCGCCGAGCATGAGCCGGGGGCGGCGGGCATCGCCGAGAGCCATGCCAAGAAGGCGCTGCGGATGCGGGAGGGCGGGCGCCAGCGGTCCCAGATCTTCGACCACATCTCCATCGCCTCGGCCTGTTTCATCGGCGACGATCCCGAGCAGGCCGAGCGCTATGCCCGGCTGGCCCTGCTGACGATCGAGCAGAACTCCTCGCATCGCACCTGGGACCGGTTGCGCGAGATGTACCGGCTCACCGGGCGGTACTCCACGGCACCGGCCATCCGGGAGCTGCGTGAGGAGATCCAGCAGGTGATGCCGAAGGGGGGCGCGGGGAAGGGTGGCCCGGGGCTGAAAGGGTCCGGCTCCATCGTCCGTAGCGCGGCCGTCTAGCGGCGGGGCCACGCCTCATCAGGGGCCCGGCGAGGGGCAACGCCTTACGACGAGTCAACCCTTACGAAACAAGTCACCCGTACGGGGAGCCAACGCCTTACGAGGGCCGATCACCGCGCCACACCGACGTGGGAAGCCGCGTCATGCGCGGGCACCGGTGACCCTGGCGATCAGCACACAGGCGTCGTTCTCGCGCGGCTCGTCGCCGAACGCCTCGGCCACGGTCCGTACGCACTCCTGTGCGCCATGGGCGGCGGTCAGCCGTGGCGCGAGTGCGAGCAGCCGCTCGGTGGCGCCCTCGGCGTCCCGGGCGAGCCGTCCGGTGTGCAGCACCAGCAGATCGCCCGGCTCCAGCCGCTCCTCGGACTGGGTATACGTGGCGCCCGTGGTGGCGCCGAGCAGCACGCCGTCGGGAGAGCGCAGCGGGCGCCCCGTCCCGTCGCGGAAGAGCAGCGGGGCGGGGTGTCCGGCCTGCGCCCACACCAGGGTGCGGGTGCGCGGGTCGTACTGCCCGCAGGCGGCGCCGACCAGTGCGGGCTGGGAGGAGACGGCGAGCAGTTGGTTGAGCCGCCCCATCAGCGGGCCCGGCTCGATCCCGGCCACCGCCATGCCACGCACCGCGCCCAGCAGCATGGCCATACCGCAGGTCGCGGTCACGCCATGGCCGGTGAGGCCGCCGACGCTCAGCAGGGTCCGTCCGTCCGGCAGTTCGAGCGCGTCGTACCAGTCGCCGCCGATCTGGGCGCTGGACTCGGAGGGGAGATAGTGGGCGGCGATGTCGAGGGCGGTGCCGTCGGCCGACGGGCCGGCGCCCGGAAAGCCGTCGCCGGACGGAAGCCGGAGGGAGCCGCGCCACGGCGGCAGCACGGCCTCCTGCACCTCCACCGCCAGCCGGCGCTCCGTTCGCGCGATCCGCCGCTGGTGGCTGAGGGTGTCCCGGCTTTCGCGCACCGCCCGTTCGCTGCGGCGCAGCTCGCTCACGTCCCGGAGCACGGCCCACATGGAGGCGGTGCTGCCGTCGGTGTCGAGCACCGGCTCGCCCGCCATATGGACGGTGCGCACCACCTCGTCCGCGCGCACGACGCGGAACTCGCCGTCAATCCGCTTTCCGTCCACCAGGCAGTCCGTGACCATCGCGGTCAGGATCGGCTGGTCCTCGGAGAAGACCCAGGAGGGCAGCTCGTCGAGGGTGAGCCCGCCGTCCCGGGGGTCGCGGCCGAAGATCCGGCACAGCTCGTCGGACCAGGTCACCTCGTCGGAGAGGAGGTTCCACTCGGCGCTGCCGACCCGGCTCAGCAGCGAACCGCGGCCGGTGCCATCGCCTCCGGCCGGGGCCGCCGTTCCCGCGTCGCCTTCCGTCCCCGCGTCCGTCTCCGCCGCGTCGGCCTCGGTCCCCTCGTCCGTTCTGGGGGGATCGGCGAGCAGTCCCTCGCGCAGCTCGCCCAGATGCCGGTCCAGATCGTCCAGCTGGTGGACGGCGAGCTCGCACAGCGCACGCTGCCAGCGCACCTGCGCGTCGTCCGTGCCGCCCAGGTCCGCGACGGTGTCGCGGCGGACGGCGTCGAGCCCGCCGCGGAGCCGCTGCGTCTGCGAGATGAGGGCGTCGACCGTGTCACGCTGGGGAGGTGGAGCGGCGGGATGGTCCGCGGAGCGGGGGGACGGCATGACGTTCTCCGATACGGGCGCGGCGCGGCCGGGTCTTGAGGGGAGGGACCGGTAACGACTCTTGCACAGGCTGCGACATCCCGTAAGCGGTTTGGCAATACCCGATCCGGTGGTGCTTGCGGCATATGCCGATGGCCTTCCGGGGGTATATCGGCGGGGAATCGGCGGAGGGCGCGATTCCGGGTAGGCTGCGGCGCTCGGGAGTCCCTCAGTCCCACGCCGTTCATCAGGCATACGGCGCCAGGACATCGGCAAGAATGCCGATCGACGGAAATCCCGTTGCCAGCGAACCTCCCGCACCGGATGCTGACCTCATGTTCGATCCAGACATAGCGCCCAGCGGCACCCTGCTCGGCCTCCTTCAGCGAGGCCGCGGCGACGGGACCCTGCATGCCCTCGCCGCGCCGCGGGCCGAGGCGCTCGCGGCACTGCACCACTGTGTGCTGCGCGACCCCCGCCGTGACTGGCAGGTCGAGAACCGCTCGCTCTATTACGCCAGGCTCTGCCTGGACCTCGACGCCGAGCTCGACGAAATCGAACAGCATCTGTTCCACCCCGACGACCTGGTCAACGACGACGAGGCGCGCACCGGGCTCGCCCTCTCCGTCCTCGGCCACCTCGCCGCCTACGGCAGGGCCGACGCCCTGCGGCTGCTGCGCCGCTACACCGCGGCCGGCAGCAACTGGGAATGGGCCCTCGACGAGCTGGCCCTGCGCGACGACGACCCGGGGCTGCGCGGCCTGGCCCCCGCGGTCCTCGCCCGCTTCCCCGAGACCTCTGAGGGCGACGCCGAGCTGGCCGCCGTCGTACGCGGCGCCTACGAGCCCCGGCCCTGGCGGCTGTGGGCCGGCGATCCGCACCACGGGCCGCGGGTGCGCGCGGCGGCGGAGCAGGGTGCCTTCGACCGGTGGCAGCGCCAAATGCGGCCCTCGGGACCGCGCCCCGGATGGAGCGTCCAGGACATCCTGCTGTGGGCCCAGCGGGAGCACGATCTGAAGCCGGACGCCCGCCGCCCCGACGCGGCGGCCCGCTGCCTGGCAGCCGTCGCCGGTCCCGAGGACCGGCCCGAACTCCTCGCCGCCGCCGCGTCGGCCCCCGACGCCGCCCGCGCCGCGGCGCTGCGGCATCTCGCGGAGATCGGCGACCCCGAGGTGCTCGACCTGATCGAGGCGGCCGTGACCGAGCCGGACGCCTCGGAGCTGGTCTCCCAGGCGGCCCTCTCCGCCTTCGAACGCATGCGCAGTATCTCCGCCCTCGACCGGGCCCGCGTCTGGGCCCACCGCCCCGACGCCCTCGGTGACGCGGCGGCCGCGATGCTCTCCTGCCGCGGCGGTCAGTACGACACCCCGCTCGTGCTCGCCGCCCTCCGGCGCACGGTCCGGGCCGAGGGCCCGGACGCACAGATCCTGTGGACGCTCGTCGACGGCGCCGGGCGCCTGACGATCTCGTGCGCCGCGCCCGTACTGCGCCATGTCTACCGGGAGACGGCCTCCTCCCACCTGCGCGGCCGCGCCGCCCGCGCGCTGGCCGCCACCGATCCGTCCTTCGCGGCGGGCTTCGCCGTCGAATGCCTCTGGGACTGCGAGGAGAGCACCCGCGAACTCGCCGCCCGCCACGCCGCCACCGCCGACACCCGCGTCGTCGAACAGCTCCGGCGGCTGGCCGCCGATCCGGCGGAGGAGGCCGAGGTCCAGACGGCGGTCCGCAGCCGCATCGGGCCCGAAACCCCGGACTTCTGACCCCGCCGGCCGCCCCGGAGCGCGATCTCGCGCGGGGCGCAACCTCGGAGGCGGCAGACGCGTCTTCCCCGGCAGGGTGAAGGGATCGTCACCCTCCGTACCTCCGCGCCACCCGAACAGGGTGTTCACCCAGGCGACAGTTTCACGCCGAGTGACCGGTCGCTCATTGCGGCGGGTTCATGCGGGTTTGACGTGATCTCGCCGGGGTCCCGAGCGGGGCCCGGGGAGCGCGAAGGCCAACGCTCATGGGACGTTCTACGGCGCGAAACGTGCACGATGCCGGAGCCACCCTTCGTACGCCGACAACACCGGTATGCGTGTCGCCATCGTGACTGAATCCTTCCCACCCGACATCAACGGCGTCGCTCACTGCACGCTGCAGACGGCCGACCATCTCCACCGCCGTGGTCATCACCCCTTGGTCATCGCACCGGCGGGTCCCCCCGGAGGTCCACCGCCCGCCACGGCCGGCGGGCCACCCGAGAGCCAAGGGGAGCTCGACCGGTCGCATCCGTACCCCGTCGTACGTATCCCCTCCCTGCCCTTGCCCGGCTATCCGCAGGTGCGGGTCGCGCTGCCCAGCCGTAAACTCGCCGCCGCCATCACCTCCCACCACAGCGACGTCGTCCACCTCGCCAGCCCCTTCGTGCTGGGTGCCCGCGGGATGACGGCCGCGCTCCGGCTGCGAATACCGGCGGTGGCCGTTTACCAGACCGACCTCGGTTCGTACGCCCGCACCTACCTCGGCGCGGGCGAGAACGCGGCCTGGCGGCGCATCCGCGCCGTGCACACCGCCGCCGACCGCACACTGGCTCCTTCCACCGCCTCCGCCCGCGACCTCGAGGAGCACGGGGTGCC
Organism: Streptomyces sp. NPDC007875; assembly: GCF_042868035.1. Lineage (NCBI taxonomy): Bacteria > Bacillati > Actinomycetota > Actinomycetes > Kitasatosporales > Streptomycetaceae > Streptomyces > Streptomyces sp. NPDC007875. The sequence continues at coordinate 107,701 of NZ_JBIADZ010000021.1, forward strand.
GCGGATCCGGCTGTGGCCGCGCGGGGTCGACACCGAGCGCTTCCACCCCTCGCGCCGTGACCCGGAGCTGCGCCGCTCCCTCGCCCCCGGCGGTGAGCTGATCGTCGGATACATCGGCCGCCTCGCCCCGGAGAAGAACGTCGAGCTGCTCGCGCCGCTGAGCCGGCTGCCCGGCGTCCAGGTCGTCGTGGTCGGGGACGGGCCGAGCGAGCCCGCGCTGCGGGCGGCCATGCCCAGCGCCCGCTTCCTCGGCCGCCGCACCGGCAACGACCTGGCCCGCGTCTTCGCGTCGCTGGACGTCTTCGCCCACACGGGGCCCCAGGAGACCTTCTGCCAGACCGTGCAGGAGGCCCAGGCCAGCGGCGTCCCGGTGGTCGCGCCCGCGGCGGGCGGCCCGCTCGACCTCGTCGACCACGGGCGTACGGGGCTGCTGGTGCCGCCCGGGGACGCGACCGAGGTGACCGACGCCGTATCGCTGCTGTCGGCCGACGCGAAGCTGCGCGCGGCACTGGGGCACGCAGGGCGGGGGGCGGTCGAGGGCCGCACCTGGGAGGCGATCGGCGACCAGCTGATCGACCACTACACCGAGGTGCTGGCGGCCCGTACGGCGGTCGCGGCATGAGCGCCGCACGCGCGGCGGCCGGGCTGCATGTGGTCGCGTTGCCCGCGCCTTTGGGCCGTGTGGGCGGAGAAGCGAATGAAGGGGGCACCGCGTGAGCGCCGTGGGAGGAGAGAGCAGCATGAGCGACGGCAAGGGGCTGCGCATCGTCCGGCTGGCCAACTTCGTCACACCCGCCTCCGGCGGCCTCCGCACCGCGCTGCGCGAGCTCGGTGCCGGTTATCAGGCGGCCGGGCACGAGGCTGTCCTGGTGGTGCCGGGCGAGCGGGTCTCGGACGAGCAGACCCGGCAGGGGCGGGTGATCACGCTCCCCGGGCCGACCATCCCCGGCACCGGCGGCTACCGTGTCCTGACCGACCGGCGGCGGCTGACCCGGCTGCTCGACGGCCTGGCACCGGACCGGCTCGAGGTGTCGGACCGCACCACCCTCCGCTGGACGGGGGAGTGGGCGCGGCGCGCCCGCGTACCGGCCGTGATGGTCTCCCATGAGAGCGCGGACGCCGTGCTGCGCACCTGGGGCGTGCCGGACGGGTTCGCCCAGGGAGCCGCGGACCGGCTCAACCTCCGTACCGCGCGGGCGTACTCGCGGATCGTCTGCACCACCGAATGGGCGGCGCGCGAGTTTGTACGGATCGGCGCGCGGAATGTCGTACGCGCCCCTCTGGGCGTGGATCTCGGCCACTTCCACCCCTCCCACCACGACGCCGCGCTGCGGGACCACCACCGTGGCGAGGCGGCCGTCCTCCTCGCCATGTGCTCGCGGCTCTCGCCCGAGAAGCGGCCGGGCCGGGCGCTCGACGCGCTCGCCGAGCTGCGGCGGCGCGGTGTCTCCGCGGCGCTCGTGGTCGCCGGGGACGGGCCGCTGCGGCCGCGACTGGAGGCCCGCGCCCACGCCGAGGGGCTTCCGGCCGTCTTCCTGGGCCATGTGGCGGAGCGGGCCGGGCTCGCCGCCATCCAGGCCAGCGCCGATGTCGTGCTGGCGCCGGGCCCGGCGGAGACCTTCGGCCTCGCGGCCCTGGAGGCGCTGGCGTGCGGTTCGCCCGTCGTCGTCAGCGCGCTCTCCGCACTGCCCGACATCGTCGGCGCCGCGGGCGAGACCGCCGCGGACAACGGAGCGGCCTTCGCGGACGCCGTGGAGCGCGTCCTGGCCCGCTCGGAGCCCCTCCGCCGGGCGGCGGCCCGGGCACGCGCCGAGCGCTACGGCTGGCCCACCGCGGTCGGCTCCTTCCTGACCGCCCATGACGCGTCCACCGAGGGCGTCCGGTGCGCCGACGGCCGCCGGGTCGCGGCCGCAGCGCTCCCGGCCGCCACGGCGGCCTCCGCGCACCGGGCAGTCGGCGGTGTGCGGTGAGCGCAGCCGGCGCTCACACGGGGGACCGCGCTGGTACGGAACCGTCTCGTAAGGACGCCGTCCTTACGAAAACGGAGACGGAGCGTGCGGGGGAGGGTTCCACCACTGCCCCGCACCCCGCGGGACGGACGCCCGGCCCGACGCCGGGCCCGGGCGACGGCGCGGAGCCGCGCAGGCTGCGGTTCGCCGCCCTCGGCGACTCGCTCACCGAGGGGCTCGGCGACCCGGCGCCCGGCGGCGGATGGCGTGGCTGGGCCGCACTGCTGGCGGCCGCCACCGGGCCGCATCCCGACGAACCGGTGGAGTTCGTCAATGTGTCCCGCAGCGGGGCGCTGGCCGCCGACGTCGCCGATGAGCAATTGGCCGAAGCCCGCCGCGCCCGCCCGCATCTGGCCTCGGTCGTGGTCGGCGGGAACGACACGCTGCGCGACTCGTTCGACATCCATCGGGTCGCGGAGGCCCTCGACCGCACGATCGGCGCCCTGCGCACCGACGGCGCCGTGGTGCTCACCGCCTGCCTGCCCGACCCCGGGCGGATGCTGGGGCTGCCGTCGGCGCTCGCGCGCCCGCTGGGGCGCCGGATGCGGGCGGTGAACACGGTGGTGCACGCGCTGTCCCAGCGGTACGAGGCGGTTCATGTGGAACTCGGCGACCACGGCTGGGTCGCCGAGCGGCGGGCGTGGAGCGTGGACCGGCTGCATCCGAGCGAGCTCGGGCACCGGCTGCTGGCAAGGGAGTTCCACAGCGCCCTGCGCGCCCGGTCCGTCGCGACCGGCGCCCCGCCGTCCCTGGAGCTCGACGGCCCCGCGCCCTCGCGCGCCGCCTCCGCGTGGTGGATGGCGACCCGCGGCACCCGCTGGATCGCGGACCGCTGCACCGACCTCCTGCCCGGTCTGGTCGCGCTGGCGGCCCTGGAGTGGAGGCACCGCCTCCGGGGCACCGCCCATCTGCTCGAAGAGCGGGACCGGCGGGCGACTCTCGCCGCGCTCACCGCGGTGACCTCCTGCCCGGCCCCCGCCCTGCTCCCTCATCCGCCCGCCGGCTCCCTCACCGAGCGGCCCCCGCCCTCGTCCGCCGCCCCGCTCGCCCAGCAGCCTGCCCCCACCACGCCGCTGTCTCACCCGCTCGCCGACCCGCTCATCGCCGACACACCGCCGCCCGCTGCGACAATAACGGGGTGACGGGTCGCTGGGAATTCTGGATCGACCGGGGCGGAACCTTCACGGACGTCGTCGGCAAGCGTCCGGACGGCCGCCTGGTCACCCGCAAGCTGCTCTCCCACCACCCCGAGCGCTATACCGACGCCGCTGTCGCCGGGATCCGGCAGACGCTGGGGCTCGGCCCCGGTGAACCGATCCCGGCCGACCGGATCGACGTCGTCAAGATGGGCACCACGGTCGCCACCAACGCCCTGCTGGAGCGCACGGGCGAGCCGACCGTCCTCGTCGTCACCGAAGGCTTCCGGGACGCGCTGCGCATCGCCTACCAGAACCGCCCCCGCCTCTTCGACCGCCGGATCCTGCTCCCCGAGGCGCTGTACGACCGGGTGGTGGAGATCCCCGAGCGGGTGGACGCCCACGGCGAGGTCGTCCGTCCCCTGGACCTCGACGCCGCCGCCGAGGCGCTGCGCACCGCCCACCGCGACGGCTTCCGCAGCGTCGCCGTCGTCCTGCTGCACGGCTATCGGCACGCCGTGCACGAACAGGCCCTCGCCGAGGTGGCGCGCGACCTCGGCTTCCCGCAGGTGAGCTGCTCCCACGAGGTCAGCCCGCTGATGAAACTGGTGTCACGCGGCGACACCACCGTGGTCGACGCCTATCTCTCGCCCATCCTGCGCCGCTATGTGGAGGACGTGGCCGCCGAACTGCGCGGTATCCGGCTGATGTTCATGCAGTCCAACGGAGGGCTGCGGGAGGCCGCGCACTTCCGGGGCAAGGACGCGGTGCTGTCCGGACCGGCGGGCGGCGTGGTGGGCATGGCGCGCTCCTCCGGCGGGGCCGGACACGACCGCGTCATCGGCTTCGACATGGGCGGCACCTCGACCGATGTCTCGCACTACGCGGGCGAGTTCGAGCGCGTCTTCGGCACCGAGGTCGCCGGGGTGCGGATGCGCGCCCCGATGATGAACATCCACACCGTGGCGGCGGGCGGCGGTTCGGTGCTCCACTTCGACGGCCGGCGCTACCGCGTGGGGCCGGACTCGGCCGGGGCCGTCCCCGGCCCCGCCTGCTACCGGCGCGGCGGTCCGCTGACCGTGACCGACGCGAATGTGATGCTCGGCCGGGTCCAGCCGGACCACTTCCCGGCGGTCTTCGGCCCGCACGCCGACCAGCCGCTGGACGCGGCGACGGTCGGGGAGCGCTTCGCCGCGCTCGCCGAGGAGATCGCGGAGGCGACCGGCGACCGGCGCGGACCGGAGGAGGCCGCGGCGGGCTTCCTGGACATCGCGGTGCTCAATATGGCCAACGCGGTCAAGAAGATCTCCGTACAGCGCGGCCGTGACGTCACCCGCTACGCGCTCACCAGCTTCGGCGGGGCGGGCGGCCAGCACGCCTGCGCGGTCGCCGACGCGCTCGGCATCGGCACGGTGATCGTGCCGCCGCTCGCCGGAGTGCTCTCCGCGTACGGCATCGGGGTGGCCGACGCCACCGCCATGCGCGAGCAGGCCGTCGAGGCGGAGCTGGGCGGGGAGACGCTGCCGCGCGTGCGCGAGCTGTGCGGGCGGCTGACCGGCCAGACCCGCGACGAACTGCTCGCGGACGGTGTCCCGGAGGACACCCTGGACACCGTCGCCCGGGTCCATCTGCGGTACGCGGGCACCGACTCCAGCATCCCTGTCCCGCTGGACTCCGTCCCCGTGATGACCGAGGACTTCGTCCGGGCTCATCGCGCGCGCTACGCCTTCACCATGGACAAGCCGCTGGTCGTGGAGGCGGTGTCGGTCGAGGCGGTCGGTGCGTCCGGGCCCACCGGCGGCCATGCCGTGGAACGGCTGCCGAGAGAGGGCGAGTTGGTGCCCGTGACGACCGTAAGGATGTTCGCGGAAGGGCGATGGCAGCGGACGGCGCTGTACGAGCGCGACCGTATGCGCCCCTCGGACCGGGTCACCGGGCCCGCGATCATCGCCGAGGAGGACGCCACCACCGTGGTCGACCCCGGCTGGCAGGCCACCGTGGGCGAAGGCGGCCATCTGCTGCTCACCCGGGTCCGGCCGCGGCCGAGCACCACCGCGGTCGGCACCGAGGTGGACCCCGTGATGCTCGAGGTCTTCAACAGCCTCTTCATGGCCATCGCCGAACAGATGGGCGTGCGCCTGGAGCACACCGCCCACTCCGTCAACATCAAGGAGCGGCTCGACTTCTCCTGCGCCCTCTTCGACGCCGAGGGCAATCTCATCGCCAACGCCCCGCACATCCCGGTGCACTTGGGCTCCATGGGCGAGTCCATCAAGGAGGTGCTGCGGCGCAACGGGGACACGATGCGGCCCGGGGATGTGTACGCGATCAACGACCCGTACCACGGAGGCACCCACCTGCCGGATGTCACCGTGGTCAGCCCGGTCTTCGACGAGGCCGGGGACGAACTGCTCTTCCTCGTCGCCTCGCGCGGCCACCACGCCGAGATCGGCGGTATCACCCCCGGCTCCATGCCCGCCTTCAGCCGCACCATCCAGGAGGAGGGCGTCCTCTTCGACAACTGGCTGCTGGTACGGGACGGGGCGCTGCGGGACCGGGAGACCCGTGAGCTGCTGACCGGCGGGCCGTATCCGTCCCGCGCCCCGGACGCCAACCTCGCCGATCTGCGCGCCCAGATCGCCGCCAACGAGAAGGGCATCCAGGAACTGCGCCGGATGATCGGGCAGTTCGGCCTCGATGTCGTGCACGCCTATATGGGCCACGTCCAGGACAACGCCGAGGAGTCGGTGCGCCGCATCGTGACCGGCCTCAGCGACGGCTCGTACCGCTACGAGACCGACAACGGGGCGGTCATCCGCGTCACCCTTACGGTGGACCGCGCGGCGCGCGGCGCCCTCCTGGACTTCACCGGCACCTCGCCCCAGCGGCCGGGCAACGACAACGCGCCGAGCTCGGTGGTCATGGCGGCCGTGCTCTATGTGTTCCGGACGCTGGTCGCCGAGGACATCCCGCTCAACAGCGGCTGTCTGAAGCCCCTCGAGGTCCGCATCCCCGAGGGCTCCATGCTGGCGCCCGTCTTCCCGGCCGCCACGGTCGCCGGGAACGTCGAGACCTCCCAGGCCGTCACGGGCGCCCTGTACGCGGCCCTGGGCGTCCAGGCCGAGGGCTCCGGCACGATGAACAACGTCACCTTCGGCAATGACCGCGTCCAGTACTACGAGACGGTCGCCAGCGGCTCCGGCGCGGGAGACGGTTTCGACGGCGCGGACGCCGTACAGACCCATATGACCAACTCCCGGCTGACCGACCCCGAGGTGCTGGAGTGGCGCTATCCGGTGCGGGTGGAGAGCTTCGCGATCCGCCGGGACGGCGGCGGCCGCGGCCACTGGCACGGCGGCCACGGCGTCACCCGCCGCATCCGCTTCCTGGAGCCGATGACCGTCGCCCTCCTCACCGGCCACCGACGGGTGGCCCCGTACGGCATGGCGGGTGGCGAACCGGGCGCGCTGGGCGCGAACCTGATCGAGCGCGCCGACGGTTCGGTGGACCGCCTGGAGGGCCGCGACGCGGCGGACGTCGGGGCGGGGGACATCCTGGTCGTCCACACGCCGGGCGGCGGCGGTTACGGCCCGGCTGAGGAGGCCGGAGTCCCTTTGACCGGTGCCGGACGGGACGCATGACCGCTCACCGTGGCACGGCGGGACTGACGCCCCCGAGGACGGACCGAGCCGCCCAGGGGCTCGTCGAGGAAGCCCGGTGTGCGTCATGGCCGCGTCCGGATCCGTTTGCCGCCGCCGCGATCGGAAACCCGACCCATATCGAAGCCCGCTAGGACGCGCCCGCATGATTCTCGGGCGGCGCCCGCTCGCGAACCATGCGTGTGAGCCCGACGGCGGGCGATTTCAGCACCGTCGTTCACGGAAGGGGCAGCCATGGCCTGGTGGCAGAAGGCCGAATGCACGCACGAGGACCCGGAGCTGTTCTTCCCGGTGGGGGTGGCGGGCCCGGCCGCCCAGCAGCAGGAGGCGCGGGCCAAGGAGGTCTGCCACCGCTGTCCGGTGATCCAGGAATGCCTGGAGTACGCGCTGGAGACCGGGATGACCCACGGGGTCTGGGGCGGCGTCGGCGAGGAGGAGCGCCGCTCCCTGCGCCGCAAGGCGCAGCGCAGGGAGCGGGTCGGCGCACGGCGGGCCCGCTGAGGGCCTGCCCGGCGCATCTTCGCGCCGGTGACATCAGCGGCTGCGGCCGCGGGGCCCGCGAAGATCCGCCGGACGGCTCCTAGCGGCCGTCCGCGCCGGTCCGCTGCGCAGGCGGTCCCCAGGAGGCCCGGCCCAGCGGGGTGAACCGCACCGGGGTGCCGGGGACGGCCTGCGCGGCGGCGGCCAGATACGGCTCCGGCACGACGCCCACGACCGGGTAGCCGCCGGTCGTCGGATGGTCGGCGAGGAAGAGCACCGGCCGTCCGTCCGGCGGGACTTGGAGCGCGCCGAGCGCCATTCCCTCACTGGCCAGCTCACCGTCCTTCGCCCGCTCCAGCGAGGGGCCCTCGGTGCGCAGGCCGATCCGGTTGCTCGCGGCCGAGACACGGAAGTCCCCGGTGGTGAGGGTGCGCAGCCCCGCCGGGGTGAACCAGTCGTCGCGCGGGCCGAGCATCACGGGAAGCACCAGCTCCGGCGCGACGCCCCGATGCGGTACACCGTCCACACCGGGCGCGGGCCCGCCCGGCGGCCCGAGCCGCAGCACCGCGCCGTCCACGAGCGCCGCCGGGCCCAGCCCGGAGAGCACATCCGTGGCCCGGCTGCCGAGCACCGGCTCGGCTTCGACGCCACCGTCGAACGCCACATAGCTGCGCACCCCGTGGGCGGCGGCCCCGGCCTCCAGGAGCGCGCCCGCCGGCACCCGTACGGCCGCTCCCCACGCGGCGGGGCGGCCGTCGACCGTGACCGGGCAGGGCGCGCCGGTGACCGCGACCGTCGCCGGGCGGCGCAGCCGCACCGCGCAGCCGGTCAGTGTGGTCTCCAGGGTCGCGGCCTCCTCGGCGTTGCCCACCAGGCGGTTGGCGAGCCGGTGGGCGGGCTGGTCGAGCGCACCCGAGCGGGGCACCCCGAGATGGGCATGGCCGACGCGGCCCAGGTCCTGGACGGTGGTCAGGGCTCCCGGCCGTACGACGACGAAGGCACTGTCGGTCATGGCGCCGTCCCTTCCGGGGCCGGGCCCGGCGCGGGGCCCGCCGTACCCGGTACCGGGACGAAGCGGACGCGGGTACCGGGGGTGAAGAGCGCCGCCGGTTCCCGCGCGGTGTCCCACAGCACGGCGTCCGTGGTGCCGATGAGCTGCCAGCCGCCGGGGGACGAGCGCGGATAGACGCCCGTGTACCCGCCCGCGAGGGCCACCGAGCCGACCGGCACCCGGGTCCTGGGCGTCGCGTGGCGCGGCACATGGAACCGCTCGGGCAGCCCCGTCAGATAGCCGAAGCCGGGCGCGAAGCCGCAGAAGGCCACCCGGAACTCGGTGCCCGAGTGGATCCTTACGGCCTCCTCGGGGGTCACCCCCCACCGCTTCGCGACCTCGGACAGATCGGGCCCGTCGTAGCGCACGGACACCTCGACGATCTCGCTGTCGCCGCGGTCCAGCGGCGGTATCCGCCAGCCGGGCAGCTCGGCGGCGAGCCGCCCGGGTTCGGCGAGCCCGTCGAGGAACACGGTGCGGGCGGCGGGCACGATCTCGCGTACGACGGGGAGTTCCCGCGTGGCGGCGCGGCGCAGCAGCTCGGCGTGGAGCGCCTCGGCCGCCTCGCCGCTGTCGACCTCGATGAGCAGCCCGTGCTCGCCGACGGGCAGGGACCGCAGGGTCATGTGAACGCCGCCACGCGCACTCCGGCGGCCGTCAACTCGCCCCGCACCCGGCGGGCGAGGTCGGCGGCGCCGGGGGTGTCGCCGTGGACGCACAGCGAGCGCACGTCCACCTCGATCCGCTGTCCGTCGATCGAGGTCACCGCGTGGTCCCGGGCGAAGCCGAGGGCGCGCTTGACCACCGTGTCCGGGTCGGAGACCACGGCGCCGGGCTCGCCGCGCGGTACGAGGGTCCCGGCGGCGGTGTAGGCGCGGTCGGCGAACGCCTCGGCGATCACCGGCAGCCCGGCCGCGCGGGCCGCCTCGTGCAGCCGGGACCCGGGCAGCCCCAGCACCGGCAGCGGACCCCCGGCGGCCAGCCGGACGCCCTCGACCACGGCGGCGGCCTGCGCCTCGTCATGCACGCTGCGGTTGTAGAGCGCACCATGCGGCTTGACGTAGTGCACCCGCGCCCCGGCGGTGCGGGCGAAGATCTCCAGCGCGCCGATCTGATAGGCGATCTCGTCGGTCAGCTCCCGCGGCGGGACATCCATGCTGCGCCGGCCGAAACCGGCCAGGTCGCGGTAGGAGACCTGGGCCCCGATGTGCACCCCGTGCTCGGCGGCCAGCTCGCACACCCGGCGCATGGTCGAGGGGTCCCCGGCGTGGAAGCCGCAGGCGACATTGGCGCTGGTGACGATGGACAGCAGGGCCTCGTCGTCGGTGAGCTCCCAGCGGCCGAACCCCTCGCCGAGGTCGGCGTTGAGATCGATGGACAGGTTCGCCAAGGATGCGGTCATATCCGTCCGTTCGGGGCGTGGGGGATACGTCAGGGGCTGCGGATGGCACCACAAGGTAAGCGATCGTTGAACGATCCGACAAGATGTCTGTTGTCCGGCGACGGTTTCTGGGCTTGACTTCTCGCTATACGGGACGAACGAGACACCGAACAGGGGCTGATGTGGCGAACGGGACAAAAGGCGTAAATCGCCGACCCGGTGAGTCGTCGGAGGAATCGTCGGACGAGTCGCCGGGAGTGTCGGAGGCGCCGGAGGCGGCGGAGGCGGCCGGGTACCCCCAGGTATCCGGTCTCGCCGCCGGGCTCGAGGCCGACCGGGCCCTGCTGGGGCGCACCAGCACGGCGGAGCGCGTCGCCGACATCCTGCGCGACCGCATCGCCGAGGGGTTCTTCCCGCCCGGCACCCGGCTGTCCGAGGACAGCGTGGGCGGCGCGCTCGGCGTCTCGCGCAACACCCTCCGCGAGGCGTTCCGCCTGCTGACCCATGAGCGGCTGCTGGTGCACGAGCTGAACCGTGGGGTGTTCGTCCGCGTCGTCACGGTCGACGACCTCAATGACATCTACCGCGTGCGCCGGCTCGTCGAATGTGCGACGGTGCGCGGCCTGGGGGAGCCGCCCTACGCGGTCCAGGCGGTCGAGGCGGCGGTCCTGGCGGGCGAGCGCGCCGCGCGGGACCGGGCCTGGCAGGACCTGTCCACCGCCAATATCCGCTTCCATCAGGCGATCGTCTCCCTCGCTGGAAGTCCCCGCGCGGACGAACTCATGCGCGGGGTGCTGGCCGAGCTCCGGCTGGTCTTCCATGTGATGGCCGACCCCCGCCGCTTCCACGCCCCCTATCTGGTGCGCAACCGCCAGATCCTGGAGGTGCTGCAGAGCGGCGACGCGGTGGAGGCGGAGCGGCTGCTCGCCTCCTATCTGGACGATTCCCAGGGGCAGTTGGCCGATGCCTACGGGCGGAAGATGTCCCGGCGATAGAGGTTTCCCAGCGGTAAACGATCCGACGGAGCCGGAACAAGTTCGTTTCAGGCTCTTGTCGGATCGTTGAACGAACGCCTAGCCTCCGGTGCACTCTCCTCACGCCCCCGTGAGGTCCTTCTGCGCGGAAGGCGGGACGCATGATCGTTCTCCTTGGCGTCCTCGTGGTGATCCTCGGCTTCGCCACACGACGCAACCCGTTGCTGGTGGTGGGGGTCGCCGGCATCGCCACCGGACTGCTGGCCAAGCTCTCGCCCCAGGAGATCCTGGCGGCCTTCGGCGACGGCTTCGCCTCCAGCCGGTCGGTGACGATCTTCGTCATCACCCTGCCCGTGATCGGCCTCCTGGAGCGCAACGGCCTCCAGGAGCAGGCCCGGACCCTCATCGGGCGGCTCGGCAAGCTCACCACCGGCCGGTTCCTCGCCCTCTACCTGGCGCTGCGCCAGCTCACCGCCGCGCTCGGCCTCACCAGCATCGGCGGCCCCGCCCAGAGCGTGCGGCCCATGGTCGCGCCGATGGCCGAGGGCGCCGCGGAACGCCGCCACGGCCCGCTGCCCGAGCGGATCCGCGAGCGCGTCCGCTCGTACTCCGCCAGCGCCGACACGGTCGGGCTGTTCTTCGGCGAGGACTGCTTCCTGGCCATCGGCTCGATCCTGCTGATCACCGGATTCGTCAACACCACCTACCACACCCATCTGGAGCCGCTGCAGCTTGCGCTGTGGGCCATCCCCACCGCCGTCTGCGCGTTCCTCATCCACGGCTTCCGGCTGCTGCGCCTGGACCGCTCCCTGGACCACGACCTCGCCGCCCCGGGCGGCCGATCCGCTGCCGAGGGCAGCCGCACCGCGGAGGAAGCCAAGTGATCAAGGCGGAGTGGTTCTACTGGCTCGTCGGCGCCGTCTTCCTCGCCATGGCCGCCCAGATGGCCGTCGACCGCAGCAACCCCAAGCGCCTTGGCTCGGCCGCCTTCTGGGGGCTGCTCGGCGGCTGCTTCTTCTACAGCAGCTGGGTGGTGGAGAAGAAGGCCCCGGCCGAACCGCTGGGCGTCGCCGTCCTCGCCATGGTCTGCCTCGGCGGCTTCCAGCTCACCGGGCGTGGTGTGCCGAACACCACCACGACCGAGCAGCGCACCGCCACGGCCGCTCGGCTCGGCAGCAAACTGTTCGTCCCGGCGCTCACCATCCCGCTGGTCGCCGTCGTCTGCGCCTCGGCCGTCAAGCACTGGCACATCGGGGGCGAACCGGTCCTGGAGGAGGGCAGCGAGACCATCCTCGGCCTCGGCTTCGGCGCGATCGTCGGGCTGCTGGTCGCCATGGTCGTGGTGCGCGAGCGGCGGCCCTCGGTGCCCCTGCACGCCGGCCGGAGCCTGCTGGAGTCCATGGGCTGGGCGCTGCTGCTGCCCCAGCTGCTCGCCGTGCTCGGCTCCATCTTCCAGGTGGCCGGGGTCGGTACCCAGGTCGGCAAGATCACCGAGCAGCTGCTGCCGGACGGCCAGAAGTACATCGCCGTGGCCGTCTACTGCGTCGGAATGGCCCTGTTCACCATCATCATGGGCAACGCCTTCGCCGCCTTCCCGGTGATGACCGCCGCCATCGGCTGGCCCGTGCTCATCCAGCAGATGCACGGGGATCCGCCCGTCGTCCTCGCCGTCGGCATGCTGGCCGGTTTCTGCGGCACGCTCGTGACCCCCATGGCCGCCAACTTCAACCTGGTGCCCGCCGCGCTGCTGGAACTCAAGGACCAGTACGGGCCCATCAAGGCGCAGATCCCCACCGCCGGTGCGCTGCTGGTCTGCAACATCGCCATCATCTCGCTCTTCGCCTTCTGAAGGGGGCCGCTGTGACCCGAGTACTTCTCACCGGCTTCGAGCCCTTCGCGGGCTCGGACGTCAACCCGTCGTGGCAGGCCGTCTCCCTCGTCGCCGCCGCTCCGCCGCCCGGCACCGAGGTCACGGCCGTACAACTCGCATGCGTCTTCGGCACCGCGCTGGAGGAGCTGGCCGCGGCCGTGGAGGAGGCCGACCCCGACCTCGTGCTGTGCGTGGGCCAGGCCGGCGGCCGTCCCGGTGTCACCGTCGAGCGGGTCGCGATCAACGTGGACGACGCCCGGATACCCGACAACGCCGGACGCCGGCCCATCGACGAACCGGTTGTCGAGGGCGGCCCCGCCGCCTACTTCGCGTCCCTGCCCGTCAAGGCGTGTGTCGCGGCCGTCCGCGAGGCCGGGATTCCGGCCGCCGTCTCGCAGACGGCCGGAACCTTCGTGTGCAACCACGTCTTCTACGGCCTGGCCCATCTCATCGCCACCGAGCGGCCCGCCCTGCGCGGCGGCTTCGTCCACCTCCCGTACGTGCCCGAACAGGTCGTGGACCGCGCCGAACCCGCGCTGCCGGCCGCCATGTCCGCCGACGCGCTGCGGGCGATCATCGGGGCGGCCGTGCGCACCCGGACCGACCTGCGCATCGCCGAGGGAGCAACGCATTGAACGAGCCGCACGAGCCGCACGAGCCGCACGAGCCGCACGAGACAGCGAGCGGACTCGGCCGGTACGTGGCCCGGTTCGCCGCCCTGGCCACCGCCAACGTCACCCGGGCCTACCCCAACGCCCCGGCGCATCTGCTGCGCGGGCCCGAGGACTTGGTGGAGCCGCGCCACCACCACCCCGCCTTCTACGGCTCCTACGACTGGCACTCCGCGGTCCATATGCACTGGCTGCTGGTCCGGCTGCTGCGCCGCTGCCCCGACCGCATCCGCGCCGACGAGGTCACCGCCGTACTGGACGGGCATCTTACGGCCGATGCCCTGGCCGCCGAGGCGGACTATCTCCGTGCCCATCCCTCCTACGAGCGCCCTTACGGATGGGCCTGGCTGCTCGCGCTGACCGCCGAGTGCCGGAGCCTCGGACCCGCGGGCGAGCGCTGGGCGAAGGCCCTGGAACCGGCCGCCGACGCCGTCTGCGCACTGCTGGGCGGATGGCTGGCACGCGCCACCTACCCGGTGCGGCACGGCGTCCACACCAACAGCGCCTTCGCCCTCGGCCTGGTCCTGGACAGCGCGGCCGCCGCCGGCGTCAAGACGGTCGTCGGACCGGTCACCGAGGCCGTCCTCGGCTGGTTCGCCGACGACCGTGACGCCCCCGTCCACTGGGAGCCCTCCGGACAGGACTTCCTCTCGCCCGCGCTCACCGAGGCCGAGGCGATGAGCCGGGTGCTGCCGGAAGAGGAGTTCGCGCGCTGGCTGGAACGCTTCCTGCCCGGCGTCGAATGGGGTGCGCCCGTTACCGTGCTCACCCCGCCCGTCGTCTCCGACCCCGCCGATCCGCAGATCGGTCATCTCCTCGGCCTCATCCTCAGCCGGGCCGCCGCGCTCCGCCGCCTGGCCGCCGCCCTGCCGCACGGCGATCCGCGGGCGGACGTGCTGCGGACGGCGGCCCGCGACCATCTGGCCGCCGGCCTCCCGGCCGCCGACTCCGGGGACTTCACCGGCGACCACTGGCTGGCCACCTTCGCGGCGCTCGCCCTGGACGGACCACCGGCCGGTGAGCCGTAGACTGACGGATCGGTGAGGTGCGGGGGACGTGCCGGTGTACGCGCGTGCACGTCCAGGGGATCTGGTGCGTCATACCGGGATCTCCGTGCCGTTTCGTACGTTGTCGGTGCGACCGCCTACTCTGTGCGACGTGACATCTCCACCCCCGGGGGCCGCCGCGCCCCAGCTCAACACCGCTGAAGGGGCTGCCCGGCCGGCCCCGGGCCCGGCCGCCGACGAGGGCCTGGCCCGGCGGCTGCGCGCGCTCGCCTGCACCGCGCCGCTGCACGACCTCGACGCGCGCAAGGCCAACCTGGCGGGGGAGTACGGGGTGTACGCGATGGCGGAGGTCGCCCTCGCCGCCATCGATCTGGTCACGCTCCACATGGACTTCGACACCGGCGCCGACCACGAGCAGATAGTGGCCAGGCTGCTGCCCCGCGTCGCCGCCCAGGCTCCCGGGCGCCCCGCCGCCGAGCACGACCGGGTCGCCCGCTGGGTGCTGGAGAACCTGATCAACGTCGGCAGTGTGGACCGCGGCTTCCGCGCCGTTTACGGCACCTTCGGGCCCGATGGGGTGTATGTCCGCAGGGACTATGACTTCAAGCTGATCGAAGAGGTGCCCGGCCCCGGCGGCAGCGTCTATCTGCGCACCACCGACGAGGCGGTCAACGTCCTGGTCGGCGCCCTGGACACGGATGTCACCAGCGCCCAGATCGCCGCCGAGGTCAAGCTGGAGGTCCTCATCAGCCGGGGCCGGCTCGCCGATGCCCAACTCGCCGCCGAGCAGGCCCGCTACCGCACCGTGCAGTACTCGGAGACGCTGCGCCGCACCCTCGACGCCACCCGGCGCAACGTCCGCGCCGTCGACTGGCTGAGCACCGTCCCCGAGCTGATCAGTGAGGCGCTCGACCACGTCGCCGACCGCTACCGCCATGAGAACGCGATCCTCACCAACATCCGTAAGGCGCGCGACGAGGCAGAGGGCGCCGAGCACAAGCGGCGCGCCGCCGAGCTCGTCGACATCGTCAAGGACTGCATCCGGCGCCACACCCAGCTGCAGTCCCGGCTGCTGGAGGCCGGTCCGCTGTTCCGCGCCGAGCAGGACCGCCAAGCCTTCGCACCCCCCGCCCCGCGCTCCGGATACGATCTGTACGGACAGCTGCTGGCGCCCGTCCTCCCGCTGCCCCTCGACCGCGCGGGCCGGGTCACCGACGCGTTCTTCGCCCGCGGCACCGGCCTGCGCACCCCGACCTCGGTGCGCATGGGCGACCTGGTCGAGATGCTGCTCACCCCGCCCGTGGAGCGTGAGCACCTCGGCGCCGAGATGCCCGAGCCGGACCTCATCGCCACCCCCGACGACAGCCGCTTCAGCGAGGAGCAGCTGGCGGTGGCCATGGAGCTGCTCGAGCTGCCCGCCGACGCCCCCCGCCGGCTGTCCGGGCTGCTCGCCGACGCCCGCCGCCGCGACCCCGAACTGCCCTATCTGATCGCCCTCCTCGCCTTCCACGCCGCCAGCCCCCCGGTCGGCACCGCCTACCGCCAGGGCGAGCAGCGGCTGCTGTTCGCCGTGGACGACGGCACCGAGCTGGACGACCCCGAGTTCGGCGGCGCCGACCTGATAGTAGGTACCGCCCTGCTGGACGCGGCCGGTATGGCGGCCGACCGGGCGGAGGTTGCCTGATGGCCATGACCAGTGAAGACGCCCCGCGCGAGGAGGTTCAGCCGTGACCGAGTACGACATGGACGACATGACACCGCCGGAGGCGGCACCCGCCCCGGCGGCGCCCGGGATCACGCCCGCCGACGCGGCCGACGCCGCACGGCTGGTGGCCTTCGGACTCCAGCCCAAGCTGCTGCCCGCGCGGGACGTCGAATACGCCGAGCTGCTGCGCCGCCACCGCGACGAACCGGCGTTCGCGCGCCTGGCCGACGCCATCGCCGCCGGGCTCGGGCTCATCGTGCTGGAGGTCTCGACCCGCGCCGGAATGGCCGTGACCGCCGCCGAGGACTCCGTCTTCGCCGTCCGCATGGGTGACTACGCCCGCCGGGCCGCCACCGATTCCGCCGACCGCTTTCTGCACGGCCTCGCCCATCTCGCCGTCGCCGCCCTGGCGTTCCCCCGCCCCGAGGACCTCGCCGACGACGGCTATATCGGCCGGGTCACCGTCAACGGCGTCGACGCCTTCGTCCGCCAGGCGTGCCGTCGGCTGGAGGAGCGCGCCGAGGAGCAGGGGGAGAACACCGACCCCGCCACCGGCGCGCCCGGGCTGGAGTCCGCCTGGCGGGTGTACGCCCGGCGCAGTGCGACCGGCGCCACCAAGGACGCGCGCAGGCTCGCCGGTTCCACCACCGGCATCGTCGGCAAGGCCCTCGCCTTCCTGGTCGACTCCGGCTTTCTGCAGCGCACCGGGGACGAGTCCGGCGGCACCTACCGCACCACCGCCCGCTATCAGCTCCAGGTGCGCGACATGGCGGCCACCGCCGCCATGGCCGAGCTGCTGGAGCTCGGTGTCGTCCCCGTCAGCGACGGCAGCGCGACCCTGCTGCCCCCCGACGAGGGCGACGACCTCGATCTGGTGGCCGACGCCGGTCTCCCCTTCCACTCCTGAACCCCGCCCCGTCCCCGCCCGCCCGGTATCACCGCCCCTTCCGACAACGAGAGTCCGCCGCCATGTACGAGCTGTCCCGGATCCGCCTCTACTCCATCGGGCCGGCCGGTGCGCGTTACGCCGACACCGTGCTGGACCTGCGCGGAGTCGGCGAGCCGGTGCCCAGCCCCGCGCCCACCCAGGCGGAGTTCTTCGAGGAGGAGCCGGTCGGCCCGCCGCGCCGCCCCGCCCCCGCCGGTGTGCTCTTCCTGGAGAACGGCGGCGGCAAGTCCGTCCTGCTCAAGCTGATCTTCTCGGTGATGCTGCCCGGCCATCGCAACACCCTGGGCGGCGCCAGCTCCGGTGTGCTGCGCAAGTTCCTGCTCGCCGACGACTGCGGGCATGTCGCGCTGGAGTGGCAGCACACTGTCACCGGTGAGACCGTCGTCGTCGGCAAGGTCAGCGAATGGCGCGGCCGTCAGGTCTCCAACGACCCGCGGAAGTTCGCCGAGGCGTGGTACTCCTTCCGGCCCGGCCCCGGAATGAGCCTGGACTCGCTGCCGGTCGCCGAGTCCGCGGCGGTGCGGCCCGCCGTCGAGGGCGCCTCCACCGCACGCGGCCGCCGCCGCACCATGAAGGGCTTCCGTGACGCCCTTACGGAGGCCGGCAAGGCGTATCCGCATCTCGACGTGGTCTGGGTGGAGATCCACGAGCGCTGGAACGAACACCTCGGCGAACTCGGCCTCGACCCCGAACTCTTCCGATACCAGAGGGAGATGAACGCCGACGAGGGCGAGGCCGCCGGGCTCTTCGCGGTCAAGAACGACTCCGACTTCACCGACCTCCTGCTGCGCGCCGTCACCGACACCCGTGACACCGACGGGCTCGCCGACCTCGTCCACGGCTTCGCCCACAAGCTGGGCCGCCGCGCCGAGCTGACCGCCGAGCGCGACTTCACCGCCGGTTCGCTCGATCTGCTCCAGCGCATCGCGGAGGCCGCCGAGCGGCGTGAGCAGGCCCGCGGTGTGCACGCGGGCGCCGAGCGCCGCACCCGTACGCTCGCCCGGCGGCTGTCCGCGCGCGGCGCCGAGGAGCGGGCGCGCGCCGCCGAACTCGCCGAGCGGGTCGGCTCCGCCGCCCAGGCCGTCACCGACGCCGAGGGGGCCCGCAGCCGCAGCGACCTCGTCGCCGCCGAACTCGCCTACCGCCACGCCTCCTTGGCGCTCGCCGCCGCCGAGAAGGGCGCCGCGGCGCAGCGCCGCGAGCTCAACGACGCCCGCACCCTGCACTCCGCCTGGCAGGCCGCCGAGACGGTGCTGCGCCACCGCGCCGCCGCCGACCGCTCCGCGCGCGTGGCCGCCGCCATCCGCGAGGCCGAGCGGGACGCCGCCCCCGCGCTCGCCGCCCGCGCCAAGGCCGCCGGCGACCTCGTCCGCGCCCTGCACGCGGCGGCGGCGGAGGGAGAGCGGGTCGCGGGCGAGGAGGAAGAGCGCTCCGCCGCCCTCCAGGAGGCAGGCGAGGCCGCCCACCGCGACGCCACCTCCGCCGCCACAGCGGCCCAGCGCGCCCGCAGCGACGCCGAGCATCTGCGCCAGCGGCTCACCGAGGTCGAGCAGGAGACCGCCGAGGCCGTCCGCGCCGGCTGGCTCGACGACTCCGCCCCCGACGCCGACCCGGCCCGCGCCGCCCTCGCCGCGAGCGACGCCGAGAAGACCACGGTCGCCGCCTTCGACGAGGCCCGCGAGACCGCTCGGCGCACCGCCGACCACGCGAAGTCGGCCGCCGCCGAGGAGGCCCGCGCCGACCTGGCCGCCGCGCGAGCGGTGGACGCGGCGCGGGCCGCGGAGTCCGCGTACGACGCGGAGCGGCGCGCCGCGGAGGCGCTGGGCGCGGAGCAGCGCCTGGTCGAACTGCTGGGCCTGCCGCAGCCCTCCGCCGCCGTCCCCGCCCCGCGCGCCGCCGCCCGCCCATCGGCGGCGGACGCGCGCGCGGCGGGCGGGGTGACGGTGCGCATTCCTGAGGCGGGCGCCGCGCGTCGGCAGGGCACCCGCGCCCTGCCGACCGACTCCGCCCGGGCCGGGTGGATCACGGTCCGCGTGGACGAGGAGGACGAGGAGGACATCGGTCTCTCCCAACTCCCGGCCGCCTTCCGCGCCTCCACCCGCACCGTCCCCCTGGACGCCGAGTCCATGCCCCCCGACCACACCTACGCCTTTGAGGAGCCACCCACCGATACCGACACCCGCGAACACGATGCCGCCTCCGTTGGCGACCGGTGGGCGGATGCTGAACCGGTGGGTGAGGAGGAGGCGTGCTCCGCTCGGCAGCGGGCGGCCGGTGCCGAGGACGCGGAGGCGGGGCCGGGGGAGGGCCCTTGGCGACGTCCGCTCGCGGCGGAGTCGCGGCCTGTGGGGCGGGTGACGGTGCGGATCGACGAGGTCGAGGACGCCCCGTGTCCGGATGGCGGGCGCCACGGTGCCCGGGCCGTGGCGGCAGACTCCAGGCCGCCCGGGGAGGTGTCGGCTCGGGTCGGGGACGGCGACGACGGTCGGGCCGAGTCGGAGGCCGCCATCGACCCCGCCGACGACATCCACGCCGACACCGGCACGGACGACGCCGACGACCCCGACGCCACCACCACCGCCCCCACCGACGACTCCGAATGCTGGGCTCCCGAGCCCGGTGGTGCACCCGGCCGGGACCGCCGCGACCGCTCCCGCCCCGCCCAGCGGCCCCTCGGTGACGGGCCGCTGACCGCCGAGGAGCTGGACCGCAACGCCGAGGCGCTGCGTGAGCTCCTCGAGGAGAGCGTGGCCTCCGCCGAGCGCCAGCTCTTCGAGCTGCGGACCGCCGCCGCCGAGGACGCGCGGATCCTGGGCGCGCTTGGTGACGGGGGGCTGCTGCCGCCCAGCCCCGATGTGCTGGCGGCCGTCGAATACCTCGGCGAGCATGGCATCCCCGCCCTCCCCGGCTGGCGTTACCTCGCCCAGGCCGTGGACCCCGTCGACCACGCCGCCGTGCTCGCGGCCCGCCCCGAGCTGGTGGACGGCGTCGTCATCACCGACCCCGACACCCACGCCCGCGCCCGTGCGGCCCTCGGCCAGGCGTCGCTGCTGCCGCGGTCCGCCGTGGCCGTCGGGACGTCCGCCGCGCTGCTCGCACCGACGCCCGCCCCCGGCACCGAGGACAGCGGGGTTTTCCTCGTGCCGCCGAACCCGGCGATGCACGACGAGCGCGCCGCCGACGACGAGCGGCGCGAGCTGCGGGCCCGCGCCACCGAGCGGGACGAGGAGATCAGGGCGCTCGCCGCCCGGCTGGCCGGGGACCGGGCGCTGTCCGCGCGGCTCGCCTCCTGGCGCACCGGCTGCCCGCCCGGACGGCTCGCGGAACTCGCGGCGGCGGCGGAGACCGGCCGGGAGACCGCCGACACCGCACAGCGCGAGCTGGTGGAGGCGCGTACGGTACGGGCGGAGGCCGACGAGGCCGCCACCGAGGCCGCCCGCGTCCGCGACGAGCGCCAGGAGGCGGCGCAGCGGGCGCGCCGGGTGGCGGACGCGCTGGCCGGTCTGGCGTACCGGCTGCGGGAGCGCGCCACCTGGCAGACCCGGCTGCGCGAACTGGCCGAGGAGGCCGCCGAGTACGAGGAGCGCGCCGCGGGCTGCGTGGACCGGGCCCGCTCCGCCGACGAGGACCGACGCGCCGCGCAGCGCGCGGCCGATGACGCGCACCGTACCGCCCGAGCCCTGCGCGCCGAGCGCGCGGAGATCGCGGGTGCCCCCGACGACCTCGGTGAGGACGCCGAGCCGCCCACCACCTCGCTGCCCGCGCTCCGCGAGGCGTACCGCGCCGCCTCCCAGGTCTACGAGAAGGTCGGAGTCGGCGCCGATCTGCGCGCCGAACAGGCCCGCGCCGAAAGCGACGAGAGCGCCGCCCTCGCCTCCCTCGACCGGCTCACCAACAAGGTCCGCACCCGCGCCGCCCAGCTCCTGGAGGGCACCGACGGCGCTGACGGGCCCTCCCGGCAGGCCGCCGCCGCCCGCGCCGAATCGCTCGTCCAGATGCTGGAGAGCCGAGCGTCGACGGCGAGTGAGCAGCTCGGACGGCTGCGCGGCGAGGCCGAGCGGCTCGCCCCCGCCGACGGCGACGCCCACACCGAGCTGCCGGAGGAGACGGTCCCGGCCGACGCCGAGCAGGCGAAGGAGCTGCTGCGCACCGCCAACGGCGAACTGGCCGCCCGTACGGATGCCCTGGACACCGCCCGCACCGCCCACGCCGACCTGGTGCGCGCCCACCGCTCCGCCGAGGACGCGGCGGGCGGCTTCGACGAAGCCGCCGCCCTGCTGCGGGATCTGCTGCGCGAGGGCCCCGGTGCGGAGGACGACGGCGAGCGGCCCGAGCCGTACGCCGGCGATCTGGCCGAGGCCCGTCAGGCCGCCGCCGAGACCCGCCGCTCACTGCGCGGCTGCGCCGCCGATCTGTCGGGGGCCGAGTCGGCGGTGCGGGAGGCCGGCGATGTGCTGGTGCGGCACGCCAACTCCACCCGCTACGAGCAGGTGCGCACCCCCGCCCGCCAGCAGATCCGCGAACTCCCCGCGGCCGCGCTGCCCGAGCACGCCGCCGCCTGGGCCGACGCGTTCGCGCCCCGGCTGCGCGTGCTCACCGACGAGCTGGAGCAGCTGGAGCGCAACCGCGACTCCATCGTGGACCGGCTGCGCGGCCTGGTCGAGTCCTGCCTGGCCACCCTGCGCTCGGCACAGCGGCTCTCCCGGCTCCCGGAGGGGCTCGGTGAGTGGTCGGGGCAGGAGTTCCTGCGGATCCGGTTCGAGGACCCCGACCAGGCCACGCTCGCCGAGCGGCTCGGCGAGGTCATCGACGAGGCGACCCGCTCCGCCGTCCGGAAGAACTCCGATCTGCGGCGGGACGGCATGTCGCTGCTGCTGCGCGGCGTGCATGCCGCGCTCCAGCCGCGCGGGGTGGCCGTCGAGATCCTCAAACCGGACGCGGTGCTGCGGGCCGAGCGGGTGCCGGTGGGACAGATGGGCGATGTGTTCTCCGGCGGCCAACTGCTGACCGCCGCCATCGCGCTGTACTGCACGATGGCGGCCCTGCGCAGCAACGACCGGGGCCGCGACAAGCACCGCCACGCGGGCACCCTCTTCCTCGACAACCCCATCGGCCGGGCCAACGCCACCTATCTGCTGGAGCTTCAGCGGGCGGTCGCGGACGCGCTCGGGGTCCAGCTCCTCTATACGACGGGGCTGTTCGACACCACGGCGCTGGCCGAGTTCCCGCTGGTGATCCGGTTGCGCAATGACGCGGATCTGCGGGCCGGGCTGAAGTACATCAGCGTCGAGGAGCATCTGCGGCCCGGCCTGCCGGTCCGGGAGCCGGAGGAGGAGCAGCAGGTGCACGGCCAGATCACCGCGACACGGATGTACCGCCGCCCCGAGGCGGGCGCGGATGCGCCCGTCGAGGCGGCGGACCGGCTGTGAGCCCGGCGGGCTACCCCTGACCGGTGTTCACCGTCTGTGTGGTGGTCGCCGAGGAGGTCGCGTAGTTGACGTTGCCGTTGTAGTTGGCGGTGACGGTGTGCGTCCCCTTCTGCAGCGGGTTGAACGTCGCGGAGGCGGTGCCGTTCACCAGTGTCACCACCTGGGGGGTGCGATCGGTGATGGCCAGGGTGACGGTCCCGGTGGGTGTCCCGGTGCCGGGGGCGACGGGGGATACGGTCGCGGTGACAGTCACCGGATCGCTCACCAACGAGGGGTTCGGGGAGGAGACCACGGATGTCGTGGTGGCCGTCTTGTCGACGGTCTGGGTGTCGGTGCCGCTGGAGGTGGCGAAGTTCTCGGTCCCGTTGTAGGCGGCCGTGACGGTGAACGGGCTCCCGGTGGTGCTCGTGTAGGTGTGGGTGACGGTCGCGATACCGCCGAACAGGATTCCCACGGCGGTGTTGGTGCCGTCACCGAAGGAGAAGGTGACCGCCCCGACCGGGATACCGGTCGGGGACGAGACCGTCGCCCGGATGGTCACCTGCTGGCCCACCACCGAGGGGTCGGGGATCGATGTCACCGTGGTGGTGGTCGCGGTCTTGGCGTTGAGGGTCTGGGTGTCGGTGCCACTGGACGCGCTGAAGTTGGTGTCCCCGTTGTAGGTGGCCGTGATGGGGAAGGGGCTGCCGGCCTTGGTGGTGTAGGTATGGGTGACGGTCGCGACGCCGCCGGAGAGGGTCGCGGTGGCGTTGCTCGTACCGTCGCCGAAGGAGAGGGTGACGGTGCCGGTCGGGGTTCCGGCGCCGGGGGAGACGGATGCCACGGTGGCGGTCAGGGTCACGGACTCCCCGGTCGCCGAGGGGTCCGGGGCGGAGACCACGGCCGTGGTCGTGGCCGCCCGGCCCACGGTCTGGGTGTCGGTGCCGGTGGACGAGGCGTAGTTGGTGTCGCCGTCGTAGCTGGCGGTGACCGTGAAGGGGCTGCCGGTCCGCGTGGTGTAGGCATGGGTGGTGGTGGCCGTGCCACCGGACAGGGGCGCGGTGACGGTCGGTGTGCCGTCGCCGAAGGAGAGGGTGACGGTGCCGGTCGGGGTTCCGGCGCCGGGGGAGACGGATGCCACGGTGGCGGTCAGTGTCACGGTCTGGCCCGTGACACTGGGGTCGGGTGAGGAGGTGACGGCCGTGATGGTGGCCGCCCTGTTGACCGTCTGGGTGTCGGTGCCGGAGGACGAGGTGTAGCCGGCGTCCCCGTTGTAGGTGGCGGTGACGGCGTAGGGGCTGCCCGAGGTCCCCGCGTAGACGTGGGTCACGGTGGCCACGCCCCCGGTGACCGGTGCCGTGGCGGCCGGTGTGCCGTCGCCGTAGGTGAAGGTGACGGTGCCGGTCGGGGTGCCGGAGCCGGGCCCGACCACGGTGACGGTGGCGGTGAGGGTCACGGTCTGGCCGGCCACGGTGGGGTCGGGGGAGGAGGTGACGGTCGTGGTGGTGGGTGCCCGGCCCACGGTCTGGGTGTCGGTGCCGGTGGACGAGGCGTAGATGGTGTCGCCGTTGTAGGTGGCGTTGACGGTGAAGGGGCTGCCGGCGGCGCCGGTGTACGTGTGGGTGGTGGTGGCCGTGCCACCGGACAGGGTTGCGGTGATGGCCGGGGTGCCATCGCCGGGGTCGAACGTGACGGTGCCGGTGGGTGTCCCGGTACCGGGGGCGAGCGCGGAGACCGTCGCGGTGAGGGTGACGGTCTGCCCGGTGACGCTGGGATCGGGTGAGGAGGTCACCGCCGTCGTGGTGGCCGCCCTGTCGACCGTCTGGACATGGGTGGCGGTGGAAGCGGTGAAGCCGGCGTCCCCGTTGTAGGTGGCTGTGACCGTGTACGGGCCGCCGGAGGCGGCCGTGAAGGAGTGGCCGACGGACGCGAGGCCATCGGAGAGCGGAGCGGTGACGGTCGGTGTGCCGTCGCCGAAGTCGAAGGTGACCGTCCCGGTCGGCACCCCCGCCCCCGGGGCGATCGGCACCACCGTCGCCGTGAGGGTGACGGGCTGACCGCTGACCGTGGGGTTCGGCGAGGAGACCAGCGCCGTGGCAGTGGCCGCCTGGTCCACGGTCTGGGTGTCGCTGCCGGTGGACGAGGTGTAGCTGGTGTCGCCGGCGTAGGTCGCGGTCACCGTGAAGCCATCGGCGCTCGCATAGGCGTGGTTGATCGTGGCCGCCCCGCCGGTCAGCGACGCCGACGCGATCGGAGAGCCGTCGCCGAAGTCGAAGGTGATGGTGCCGGTGGGCACCCCCGCGCCCGGGGCGACGGGGGCCACGGCGGCCGTGAGGGCCACCGGCCGGCCGACCGCGGAGGGATCCGGTGCGGAGGCCACCGTCGTGGTCGTCGTCGCCGGGGTGACCGTATGGGTGTCCATGCCCGCGGAGGTACTGAAGTTGACGTCCCCGCTGTAGCCGGCGGTGACCGTGTACGGGCTGCCCGCCGCGGTCGAGTAGGAGTGGACGATGGTCGCCACGCCTGCGGACAGCGACGCCGTGGCGGGCGCCGAGCCGTCGCCGAAGTCGAAGGTGACCGTGCCGGTGGGCACCCCGGCGCCGGGTGGCGTCGGTGCCACGGTCGCGGTGAAGGTCACCGGCAGGCCCGTCACCGAGGGGTCCGGCGAAGATGTCACGGTGGTCGATGTGGTGGCGGCGCTCACCAGCACCGTATGGGTCCCGGTGGCGGTGGACGGGGCGAAGTCGGGGTCTCCGCCGTAGGCGGCGGTGACCGTGAAGGGGCTGCCGACCGAGGTGGCGTAGGCGTGGGTGGCGCTCGCCACCCCGCCGGTGACCGGTGCGGTGACGGTCGGCGTGCCGTCGCCGAAGTCGAAGGTGACGATGCCGGTGGGGGCGCCCGCCCCCGGAGCCACGGCGGAGATCCTGGCGGTGAGGGTGACCATTTCACCCGCCACGGACGGGTCCGGAGAGGTGACCACGGCGGTGTCGGTGTCCGCCTGACCGACCGTCTGGGTGTCCGTGCCGGTGGAGGCGGTGAAGTCGGCGTCACCGCTGTAGGCGGCGGTGATGGTGCGGGGGCTTCCGGAGGTGCCGGCGTAGGTGTGGGTGATGCTCGCCGACCCCGCGGTGAGCGGCGCGGTGACCGGTGGGGTGCCGTCGCCGGGGTCGAAGGTGACGCTCCCGGTGGGGATTCCGCTTCCGGGCGCGGCCGGTGCGACGGTGGCGCCGATGGTCACCTGCTGGCCCGGCACCGAGGGGTCGGGGGCCGAGGTCACGGTGGTGTCGGTCGCGGCCGGGGCGACGCTCTGGGTGGCGGTGTCGCCGGACGGGGCGAAGTCGGCGTCACCGCTGTAGTCCGCCGTGATGGTGTACGGACTGTTGAGGGCGGTCGGATAGCCATGGGTGAGAGTGGCCGTCCCACCGGCGACCGGTGCGGTGACCGTCGGCGTGCCGTCGCCGAAGTCGAAGGTGACGGTGCCGGTGGGGGTTCCGGCCCCCGGGGCGATGGCCGAGACGGTCGCGGTGACGGTCACCGGCTGGCCCGTGACCGACGGATTCGGTGACGAGTCGACCGTCGTACTCGACGACGCCCGCTCGACGAAGTGCGTTTCCGCGTCCACGGAGCCGATGAAGCGGCCGTCCCCGCCGTAGGCGGCGGTGACCGTGTACGGGCCGGCCGCCGCGGTCGCGTACGTGTGCACGGCCGTCGCCACACCGTCCGTCACCGGGACGTCGACCGGCGCGGTTCCGTCGCCGAAGTCGTAGGTCACCGTGCCCGTGGGCGAGCCCTCGCCCGGGGCGACCGGCGCCACCCTCGCCTGGAACGTCACCGGCCGGCCCGTGACCGACGGCTCCGGCAGACCGCTGACCATGATGGTGGTCGAGGCGAGACCGACGGTCTGGGTGGCGGTGCCGCTGGAGGCGGTGAAGTCGGCGTCGCCGCTGTACGCGGCCGTGATGGGGTACGGGCTGCCGGAGGCGTCGGTGTAGGCGTGGGTGACGGTCGCCACGCCCTCGGCCAGGGACGCGGTGACAGGGGCCGTGCCGTCGCCGGGGTCGACGATGACGGTGCCGGTGGGGGTTCCGGCTCCCGGTGCGACGGCCGAGAGGGTCGCGGTGATGGTCACCGGCTCGCCCGTCACCGATGGATCGGGCGAGGACACCACATCGGTGTGGGTGTCGGCCGGGGCGACGGTGTGGGTGGCGGTGCCCCTGGACGCGGTGAAGTCACCGTCGCTGCTGTAGGCGGCCGTGATGGTGTACGGACTGCCCGAGGTGTCGGCCCAGGCGTGCGTGGCCGACACCACCCCGGCCGTGACCGGTGCGGTGACGATCGGGCTGCCGTCCCCGAAGTCGAAGGTGACCGTGCCGGTGGGGGTTCCGGCTCCCGGTGCGACGGCCGAGAGGGTCGCGGTGATGGTCACCGGCCGGCCCGCCACCGACGGATCCGGTGTCGAGGTCACCGCGATCGTGGTCGGGGCCCGGCCGACGGAGTGGGTGACGGTGTCAGTGGAGGCCGTGGAGTCGGGGCCGCCACCGTAGGTGGCGGTGACGGCGTACGGGCTGCCCGCCGCACTCGTATAGGCGTACGTGGCCGTCGCCAGGCCGTCGACGACCGGAACCGCGGCCGGGGCGCTGCCGTCGCCGAAGTCGAACGTCACCGTCCCGGTCGGCGAGCCCCCGCCCGGTGCCACCGGCGCCACCGTGGCCGTGAAGGTCACCGGCTGGCCCATGACGGACGGCTCCGGCGCGGAGCTCATCGTGGTGGTGGTCGCGGCCCGCAGGACCGTCTGGGTCTCGGTGTTCACCGAGGGCCTGAAGTCGTCGCTGCCGTCGTACGTGGTGGTGATCGTGTACGGGCTGCCGAGACTGCTCGCGTACGTGTGCGCGAGGATGGCGGCCCCTCCGGCCAGGGGCGCGGTGACCGGTGCCGTGCCGTCGCCGAAGTCGAAGGTGACCGTGCCGGTCGGCACCCCGGCTCCCGGTGCCAGCGGTGCGACCGTCGCCGTGACCGTCATCTGCCCGCCCACCACCGACGGGTCGGGATCGGCGGTCACCGTGGTGGTGGTCGAGGCCGGTGCGACGGCGTGGACGTCGGTGCCGGTGGAGGAGGCGAAGTCGCCGTCATCGTCGTAGGTGGCGGTGATGGTGTACGGGCTGCCGGACGTCCCCGTGTAGGCATGGGTGACCGTCGCCACTCCGGCCACGCTGGCGGCGGTGACCGTCGGCGTGCCGTCGCCGAAGTCGAAGACGACCGTGCCGTCGGGTGTGCCCGACCCCGGGGCGAGGACCGTGACATTGGCGGTGACCGTCACCGGCTCGCCCGACTGGGACGGGTCCGGCGAGGAGAAGACGGTGGTGGAGGTGGCCGCCGGGTTCACGGTCTGGGTGTCGGTGTCCGTTAATCCGGTGAAGCTCGCGTCCCCGCCGTAGGTGGCGGTGACGGCGTACGGGCTGCCCGCGGGGGAGGGGTAGGCGTAGACGGCGATTGCCGTCCCGTTGTCCAGGGGCGCCCTGACCGCCGGGCTGCCGTCGCCGAAGTCGAAGGTCACCGTGCCGGTCGGGGTACCCGCACCCACCTGGCCCGGGGTGACGGTCGCGGTGAAGGTGACCGGCTCGCCCGTCACCGACGGATCCGGAGCGGAGCTCACCGCCGCGGATGACGAGGACGGGGTGACCGTCTGGGTGTCGAGCCCGGTCGACGCGGTGAAGTCGCCGTCGCCGCTGTATTCGGCGCTGATCGTGTAGGGGCTGCCCGCGGTGGAGGTGTAGACATGGCTGGTCGTCGCCGTGTCGCCGGTGAGCGGGACGGTCACGGCCGGGCTGTCGTCGCCGAACTGGAACGTCACCGTCCCGGTGGCGGTGCCCGCGGCCGGCGGGAGGACGGCGACCGTCGCGGAGACGGTCACCGCCTCGCCGGCGACGGACGGGTCCGGAGCGGAGCTCACCGTCGTCGAGGTGGCGGAGACGCTCACCTCCACCTGGTGGGCGGCGGTGCCGGTGGAGGCGGCGAAGTTGTCGTCCCCGCTGTAGGTGGCGGTGATCGTGTACGGGCTGCCCGCGGTGGAGGTGAAGGCGTGTGACGTCGCGGCCACCCCGCCCGCGACCGTCGCGGTGGCGGGCGCGCTGCCGTCGCCGAAGTCGAAGGTGATGGTGCCGGTCGGCGCGCCCGCGCCCGGTGGCACCGGCGCCACCCGCGCGATCAGCGTCACGGACTGGCCCACCGCCGACGGACTCGGCGACGAGCTCACGACGGTGGTGGTCGACGCCGGTGCGACGGCGTGGTCGAGGGTGTTCTCGGACGGGGCGAAGTCGGTGTCGCCGCCGTACTCGGCCGAGATGGTGTAGGGGCTGCCGGCCGTGCTGGTGTAGGCGTGGATGACCGCCGCCGAGCCGGCCACCAGCTCGGCGGTCACCGGCGGAGTGCCGTCGCCGAAGTCGAGGGTGACCGGCCCGGTCGGGGTGCCCGCGCCGGGCCCGGTGGGGGCCACGGTGACCGTGACCAGCTCCCCCGTGACGGTCGGGTCGGGCGTGGCGGTGATCGTGGTGCTGGTCGCGGCCGGGTCGACGGTGTGGAGGCCGGTGCCGACGGACGCCACGAAGTTGGCGTCGCCGTCGTAGGTGGCGCTGGCCGCGTACGGGCTGCCCGCCGCGGTGGTGTAGGCGTGATCGGTGGTCGCCGTCCCTCCGGTGAGGGGGAGGGCGACGGGCGCGGTGCCGTCGCCGAAGTCGAAGGTGACCGTGCCGGTCGGGGAGCCGGAGGCGGGTGGGGCGGCCGCGGCGGTCGCGGTGAAGGTCACCGGCTCGCCGGTCACCGAGGGGGACGGCGAGTCGGTCAGCACCGTGGTCGACACGGCCTGGACGACCTGATGGGTGCCCGCTGCCGAGGACGGGTGGAAGTTCTGGTCGCCGCTGTAGGTGGCCGCGACCGTGTACGGGGTCGCGGTCTCCGGGTTGGTGTGGGTGACCGAGGCCGTGCCGCCGGTGACGGGCGCCGTGACGGGTGGGGTGTCGTCGCTGAACTCGAACGTCACGGTGCCCGTCGGCGAACCGGCCGCCGGAGTGCCGGGGGTGACCTTCGCGATGAACGTCGTGGACTGGCCCACGGTGGAGGGGTCGGGCACCGAGGCGATGGCGGTGGCGGTGGCGGCCGGTTCGACGGTCTGGGTGTCGGTGCCGCTGGACGCGGTGAAGTCGATGTCGCCGTTGTAGGTGGCGGTGACCGTAGAGGGGCTGCCTGCGGTGTCGGTGTAGGCGTAGCTGGCGGTCGCCGTGTCGCCGATGAGGGCCGCGGTGATGGGCGGAGTGCCGTCCCCGGGGTCGAAGGTGACCGTGCCGGTGGGGGCGCCCGCGCCGGGCGGAACGGCCGTGACCGTGGCGGTGAAGGTCACCGGATCGCCCACCGTCGAGGGGTCGGGCGCGGCGGTCACGGCCGTCGCGGTGGCGGCCGGCTGGACGGTCTGCGAGTCGGTGCCGAGGGACGTCTGGAAGTCCGCGTCGCCGTTGTAGGTGGCGGAGATGGGGTACGGACTGCCCGCGGCGGAGGTGTAGGTGTGCGTGGCCGTCGCCTGGCCCCCGGACACGGGCGCGGTGACCGGTGGGGTGCCGTCGCCGAAGTCGAGGGTGACGGTGCCCGTCGGTGTTCCCGCCCCCGGGGAGACGGCCGTGACGGTGGCGGTGACGGTGACCGGCTCGCCCACCGCCGAGGGGTCGGGCGCGGAGGCCACGGCGGTCGTGGTCGAGGACTGCCCCACCGACTGAAGGTCGGTCCCTGTGGAGGCCGAGAAGTTGCTGTCGCCGCTGTAGGTGGCGGTGATGCTGTACGGGCTGCCGGTGGCCCCGGTGTAGGTGTGGGTGGCGGCCACCGTGTCGCCGGTGAGAGGCGCCGTCATGGGTGGGGTGCCGTCGCCGAAGTCGAGGGTGACGGTGCCCGTCGGTGTTCCCGCTCCTGGGGAGACCGCGGTGACCGTGGCGGTGACGGTGACCGGCTCGCCCACCGCCGAGGGGTCGGGCGCGGAGGCCACGGCGGTGGCCGTCCCGGCCTGCTCGACGGTATGGCTGTCCGTTCCCACGGAGGAGGTGAAGTTCGTGTCGCCGTTATAGGTGGCGGTGACCGCGTACGGGCTCCCGGGGACGTCCGTGTAGGCGTGGTCCACCGTCGTCGCCCCGTTCGCCAGCGGCAGGGTGACGGTCGGGGTGCCGTCGCCGAAGTCGAGCGTCACCGTCCCGGTCGGGGCACCGGCCCCCGGCGACGCGGGGGCCACCTGGGCCACGAAGGTGACGGACTGTCCGGGCACGGACGGATCGGGGGTGGAGGCCACCGTGGTGGTGGTCGCGGCCGTCTCGACGGTCTGGGTGTCCGTCCCGGTGGACGGCGTGAAGTACGGAGCGCCGCCGTACTCGGCGGTGATGGCGTACGGGGTGACCGACGGTGCGGTGTAGACGTGGCTGACCGTGGCCGTGCCATCGGTGAGGGAGACGTTCACACTCGGGCTGCCGTCGCCGAAGTCGAAGGTGACGGTGCCGGTGGGGGTCCCCGCCGTGGGCGGAACGCCCGTCACCGCGGCGGTGAAGGTCACCGGCTGGCCGACGACGGAGGGATCTGGAGCGGAGGTGACCGCCGTCGTGGTCGACGCCGTGTAGGCGAAGCCGCCCGGCACCGTCACACTGCCCCCGGCGGTGGTGACGGTGATGTCGGCGGGGCCGGGGACGCCCGGGGGTGTCACCACGGCGAGCAGGGTGTCGGAATACGACTCGAAGGACGCCGCGGGGACTCCGCCGAGGGTGACGCCGGTGACATAGGTGAGCCCGGTGCCCGTCAGGACGGTGGTCTCGCCGCCCGTGACCGACCCGGTGGCCGGACTGACCTCGGTGACGACCGGCACGGGCGCGTAGGTGTAGAGCAGCCGGTTGCTCACTCCGCCCACGCTGATGACGTACAGCGAGACGGTCCCGGGCCCCGAGGCCGGGGGAGCGGTCACGAGCAGATGCTGGTCGGAGACGGCCGTGGGGGAGGCGATGGCAGTGCCGAAGCGCACCAGCCGCGCGGTGCTCAGATTGACGCCGGTGAGCTCGACGATGTTGCCGCCGCCGATCGGGCCGGCGATGGGCAGGATCCCGGTCAGGGTGGGCCAGGTGACGTAGTAGAAGAAGCCGACGGGGGCCGTACCGCCCGGAGTGGTGACCTTGACCGGGACCGATCCGGTCCCCGAGGGGCTCACCGCGATGATGGTCTGGTCGTCGAGGACGGAGAAGCTCGCCGCCCGGCGGGACCCGAAGGAAACGGCCGTGGCGCCCGAGAAGTGGCTGCCGATGATGGTCACCAAGGTTCCGCCGCTGTAGGGGCCCTGGTCGGGGAAGATCCCGGAGAACTGGTTGAAGAGCTCGAACGTGCCCAGAGGACGGGCGATTTCGATACCGGGCCACTCGCCCGGCCGCACCCCGGTACGTGCCGGCCGTTCCGAGGCATCGGGGAGGCTGTCCAGCAGGGTGCCGCGGTGGAAGGCCGCCAGCGCGTCGAGGCCGTCGAGCGCGGTGTGCACCACCAGGCGGTCGGGCATGCATCGTGCCGGGAGCGGGATCGGTGCGCTGAGCGTCGGGACGAGCCTGCGGGACTCCGGGTCGACGACGGCGATGCAGTTCTCACCGGGATCGGTGACGAGGATGAGTCCATGCGGGCGACAGGACATGACGGCTCCGATCTGGCAAGGCGTCTTCCACTCCACCGGAAAGGATGGGCAGCCCACCGGAATCGGACGGATTCAGTAACCCATTCCGGTGGGGGGCGGGCAACGTCCTTGACCGGAGCTCACCCGAATGGCGCAGCGCGGCCCTGGCCGCCTCGCCGCGCCGCCGTCTCGTGCCGACCCGGCCCGGGCGGATGCCCCGTCAGGCGAACCAGCCCTGCGGACGCGGACGCGTATTGCGCCAGATGTGCTTGGCCTCCCGGTACTCCGCGAGCCCGCAGGGCCCCAGCTCCCGTCCGCTCCCCGACTGTTTGAACCCGCCCCACTCCGCCTGCGGCAGATAGGGGTGGTAGTCGTTGATCCATACGGTGCCCAGCCGCAGCAGGGAGGCCACCCGCTGTGCCCGCCCCTCGTCACCGGACCATACGGCCCCGGCGAGCCCGTACACGGTGTCGTTGGCCAGCCGCACCGCCTCGTCCTCGCCGGCGAAACGTTCCACCGTGAGCACCGGCCCGAAGGACTCGTCGGCCAGCACCGACATACCGCTGTGGCAGCGGTCGAGGACGGTCGGCAGAAAGTAGTAGCCGTCGGCCAGGGCCGGATCGTCCGGACGGGTGCCGCCGCAGCGCAGCCGGGCGCCCTCCGCGAGCCCCGTCGCCACATACGCCTCGACCTTGGCGCGGTGCGCGGCGGAGATCAGCGGGCCGGTCTGGGCCCGCTCGTCGAACGGCCCGCCCAGCCGGATCCCGCGGGCGCGGCGCACGACCTCCTCGACGAAGGCGTCGTGCACGGGGTCCTCCACCAGCAGCCGGGCCCCGGCCGAGCAGACCTGCCCGGAGTGGAGGAAGACCGCGGTGAGCGCGTAGTCCACGGCCGTTTCGAAGTCCGCGTCGGCGAAGACGATATTGGGGTTCTTGCCGCCCAGCTCCAGCGAGGTCCGCTTGACCGTGCCCGAGGCGGCGGCCATGATCCGGCGCCCGGTCCGCAGGCCCCCGGTGAAGGACACCATGTCCACATCGGGGTTGTCGGTGAGCGGGGCCCCGGCCTCGGCGCCCGGGCCGAGCACCAGATTGGCCACCCCGTCCGGCAGCCCGGCCTCCGCCAGCAGCCGCATCAGGGCGATCGCGGTGCTCGGGGTCAGCTCACTGGGCTTCAGTACGAAGGTGTTGCCCGCGGCGAGCGCGGGCGCGACCTTCCACGAGGTCTGCAGCAGCGGATAGTTCCACGGGGTGATCAGCGCGCAGACTCCGACCGGTTCATAGACCACCCGGCTGACGGTGTGCTCGGTGCCGGTGTCCACGACCCGGTCCGCCTCGGTGCGCACCAGCTGCCCGTAGTAGCGGAAGCACGCCACCACACCGTCGATGTCCAGCTCGCTCTCGGCCAGTCGCTTCCCGGTGTCCAGCGATTCGGCGCGGGCGAGCCCGGCCTTGTCGCGCTCCACCAGATCGGCGACGCGCAGCAGCAGATCGCCGCGCGCCTCGACCGGGGTTCGGGGCCAGGGCCCCTGGTCGAACGCCTGCCGGGCGGCGGCTACCGCCTCGGCCGCGTCCTTGCCGCCGCCCTCGTCGACGACCGCCACCAGCGATCCGTCGGCCGGGCAGCGGATCTCACGGGTGCGCTCGTCGATCGCTTCGGTCCACTGGCCACCGATGAAGAGGTCCGTCACGGGCATTCCTCCGCGTCGGGGGTCGGGACATGGTCGGTCACCCATCGGTGGAAGGCGCCGATGTGGTGTTCGCTGGGGACGAGCACCCCGCCGTCGCGGTAGGCGCGGGAGTCCATGGCGGGCTGGGTGCGCTCACAGGCGTCGAAGTCCTGGGCGTTGACCCGGTGGAACAGCTCCACCGACTTCGACAGATCCCGCTCGGACGCCACCACCTCGGGTGCGTAGAGCCAGTCGCATTCGACCAGTGTGCGATCGGGGGCGAGCGGAAACATCCGGTGCATGATCACGTGGTCGGGGACCAGGTTGAGGAAGACCTGCGGCCGTACCGTGATCGCGTAGTAGCGACGGTCCTGTTCCTCGGCGATCCCTGCGATGCGGCCGAACCCTTCGCTGCCGTCCACCGTGAACCCCCGGGCCTCCTCGGCGAACTCGGCGCCGTGCCCGACGAAGTACTGCGCCGCGAGGCCGTCGGCGAACTCCGGCAGCACCTCGGTGAGTTCGGGATGGATCGTCGCGCAGTGGTAGCACTCCATGAAGTTCTCGACGATCAGCTTCCAGTTGGCCCGGACGTCATAGGAGATCCGGCGGCCCAGCGCCAGCCCCGCCACGCCGTAGCGCTCCACGGATGCCGCGTCGCCGAGCCGGTCGGCCACCGACCCGATGACCGTCTCCTCGAACGATGGTGGCTCCTCGGCCAGGCAGACCCAGGCATAGCCGAGCCATTCGCGAAGCCGCACCGGCACCAGTCCGCGCTCGACCCGGTCGACATCGGGCATCTTCTGAAGGTTGGGGGCGGCGGTGAGCCTGCCGTCCAGATCGTAGGTCCAGGCGTGGTACGGGCACTGCAGCGAGCGCCGCACCGTCCCGGACTCCTCGGTGCACAGCCGGGCGCCGCGGTGGCGGCAGATGTTGAGGAACGCCCGCAGCTCACCCCGCCGGTTGCGGGTGATCAGCACGTTCTCCCGGCCGATCTGCACGGTGCGGAACGCACCCGGCCGGTCCAGATCGGCCCCGCGCACCGCGCAGAACCACATGGCCTCGAACAGGTGCTCCTGCTCCCGCCGGAAGATCCCGGGAGCGGTGTACCAGCGGCCGGGGAGAGTGACGAGCAGACTGGGGGTCGTGGCGGCGGGGGACTCGGGAGCCACAGTCATGGGGTTCTCCTCAGGCGGGCGCGGCGATCAGCCGGCGGGGGTCGAAGAGTTCGAGGGGGTGGGCGGCGGCACGGCCCATGTCGCCGGGGCCCGGGACGATCACAGCGTGGATGGGGGCCATCAGGGGGTCCTCCAAGCGGTCGCTCGCGGCACGCGCTCGCGTCAGCGGCGGATACGCTCCATGCGCGGGTCGAAGAGGGGCTCGGCAGCGACGGTCGCGGGGATCTTCTCGCCGAAGTACTCGATGTGGACGGCGGTGCCGGGCACGGCGGCCGCGGCGGGCAGCCAGGCGTAGGCGACGGTCCGGCCGATGGTGTAGCCGTAGGACGCGCTGGTCACATAGCCGGCCGGGACGCCATCGGCGTACACCGGCTCCTTGCCCATGACGACCGCGGCCGGGTCGTCCAGGGTGAGACAGGTCAGCCTGCGCGCCGCCGTCTCCGCGCCGCGGCCCTCGAGCGCCGCACGCCCGATGAAGTCGCCCTTGTTCATCCGGACGGCGAAGCCGACCCCGGCCTCGTAGGGATCGTGCTCGGTGGTCATGTCATGGCCCCAGGCGCGATAGCCCTTCTCCAGCCGCAGGCTGTTGAAGGCCGAGCGCCCGGCGGCGATCACCCCGTGGCGCCGGCCCGCGTCCCACAGAGTGTCCCACAGCCGCAGCCCCATGTCGGCGGTGGTGTACAGCTCCCAGCCGAGCTCGCCGACGTAGGACAGCCGCATCGCGGTCACCGGGACATGGCCGATGTACGTCTGCCGGGCCTTGAAGTAGCCGAAGGCCTCATGCGAGAAGTCATCGCGGGTCAGCGGCTGGACCAGATCCCGGGCGAGTGGGCCCCAGACGCCGATGCAGCAGGTGCCCGGCGTGATGTCGGCGATATGGACGTCATCGGGCGCATGGCGCAGCAGCCAGTCCAGGTCCAGTCCGCCGTTGGCGCCGACCTGGAAGTGGCGCTCCGACAGCCGGGCGACGGTGAGATCGCTGCGGATGCCCCCGGCCTCGTCCAGCAGCAGGGTGTAGGTGACCGCACCGGGCTTCTTCGCCAGCTGATTGGTGGTCATGCGCTGCAGGAAGTCCAGTGACCCGGGCCCGGTGACCGCCAGCCGCTTGAGCGGGGTCATGTCGTACAGCGCGACCCGCTCCCGGGTGACCCTGGCCTCGGCGGCGGCGATGGGCGACCAGTAGCGGGCCGACCAGGCGTCGCGCGGGGGCAGGTCGATCGACTCGGCGAGCGGGGCGTTCGCCTCGTACCAGTGCGGCCGCTCCCAGCCCGCGGCCTCCAGGAAGTACCCGCCCAGCTCCCGCTGCCGGACGTGGAAGGGGCTGACCCGCAGCGGACGCGGCTGCTCCATCGGCTGCAGCGGATGAATGACGTCATAGACCTCGACGAAGTTCCGGGCCCCGCGCTCGGCGACATAGGCGGGGGAGGCTTGCGCGTCCTCGAAGCGGTACAGATCGCACTCATGGACGTCCATGCCCGGCCGCCCGTCCGTCATCCACTCGGCCACGGCCCGGGCGACGCCCGCGGAGTGGGTCACCCACACCGCCTCGGCCAGCCAGAAGCCGCGCACCTCGCGGGACTCGCCGATGACCGGCATACCGTCGGGGGTGAAGGAGAAGACGCCGTTGAAGCCCTCCTCGACCCGGCTCGCGCCGAGCGCGGGGAGCAGTTCGACGCTGTCCTCCCAGCTGGGGGCGAAGTCCTCGGCGGTGAACGGCAGCGAGGACGGCATCACCGGGGCCTCGTCGTACGCGGGCAGCCGCGCCGGGTCGACGGGGAGCGGGCGGTGGGCGTAGCTGCCGATGCCGATGCGGTCGGTGTGCTCGCGGAAGTAGAGGTCCCGGTCCTGGAAGCGCAGGATGGGCCGACTCGCCTCCGTGCGGGGGTCGTTGAGCCCCGCGAGCTCGGGCAGCGGCCCGGTCCTGGCGTACTGGTGGGCCAGCGGCTGCAGGGGGACGGGGACCCCCGCCATCGCGCCGATCAGCGTGCCCCAGAACCCGGCGGCGGAGACCACGATGTCGGCGGGGAAGGTGCCCCGGTCGGTGACGACGGCGGTGACCCGGCCGTCCTCCCGCTCGATGGCGGTGACGGTGTGCCGGTCCAGGAAGCGGGCGCCGTGCGCGGTGGCCCGCTCCATCTGGGCGCGGGAGGCGAGCAGCGCCCGGGCCAGCCCGTCGTCCGGGGTGTGGAATCCGCCGAGGATCCGGTCCGGGTCCAGCAGCGGCCACAGCTCGGCGCACTGGGCCGGGCCGAGCAGCTCGCCCCGTACGCCCCAGGAGGCCGCCAGCCCGGCCTTGCGGTGCAGATCGGCCCAGCGCTCCTCGCTGGTGGCGATCTCCAGCCCGCCCACCGGGTTGAAGCAGGACACCCCGTCGACCTGGAGGGAGGAGAACTTCTCGACGGTGTAGGTGGCGAAGTCGGTCAGGGTCTTGGAGGGGCTGGTCCGGAAGACCAGGCCGGGGGCGTGCGAGGTCGAGCCGCCGGGGGCGAGCAGCGGGCCCTGCTCCAGGACGGTGACGTCCCGCCAGCCGCGGGCGGTCAGCTCATCGGCGAGCGAGCAGCCGACGATCCCGGCACCGACGATGACGACACGGCTGTTCGGGGCGGAAGCCTGAGTGTGAATGGTGGCAGTCACAGGACCACCACCGACCGCAGCACCTCGCCGCGCTGCATCTTGGCGAACGCGGCCTCGACCTCGTCGAGCGTGATCGTCTCGCTGACGAACGCGTCCAGATCCAACTTGCGGCTGAGGTGGAGATCGACCAGGACCGGGAAGTCGCGGCTGGGCAGGGAGTCGCCGTACCAGGACGACTTGAGCGCACCGCCCCGCGAGAACAGATCGATCAGCGGCAGATCGATGCGCATCTCCGGGTCCGGCACCCCGACCTGCACCAGCACCCCGGCCAGGTCGCGCATGTAGAAGCCCTGGGTGTAGGTCTCGGGGCGGCCCACCGCGTCGATGACCACATTCGCGCCGAAGCCCCCGGTCAGCTCGCGCACCGCCTCGACCGGGTCCGTACCACGGGAGTTGACGGTGTCGGTGGCGCCGAAGCGGGTGGCCGCGTCCAGCTTGGCGTCGTCGATGTCCACGGCGATCACCCGGCGCGCCCCGGACAGCGAGGCCCCGGCGATCGCGGCGTTGCCGACGCCGCCGCAGCCGATGACCGCGACCGTGTCGCCGTTGGACACCCCGCCGGTGTGCACGGCCGCGCCGTAGCCGGCCATCACCCCACAGCCGATCAGCCCCGCCGCCTCGGGACGTGCCGAGGGGTCGATCTTCACCGCCTGCCCCGCCGCGACCAGCGTCTTCTCGGCGAACGCGCCGATGCCCAGCGCCGGGTTGAGCGGGGTGCCGTCGGTCAGGGTCATCGGCTGGGCGGCATTGCGGCTGTCGAAGCAGTACCACGGGCGGCCCCGGCGGCAGGAGCGGCAGCCGCCGCACGGCGCCCGCCAGGCCAGGACCACATAGTCACCGGGCGCGAGTCCGGTGACGCCGGGGCCCACGGCCTCGACCATTCCGGCCGCCTCGTGCCCGAGCAGATACGGAAATTCGTCACCGATCGCGCCGTCCCGGTAGTGCAGGTCGGTGTGGCACACCCCGCACGCCTGGACTCCCACCAGCACCTCCCCGGGGCCGGGGTCGGGCACGAGAACGGGCAGCACCTCCACGGGGGCGCCCCTTTTGACCGCGACGACGGCGCGGGCTTCTTGCGGCATGGCTCACTCCTCTGTTCTCCTGCGATCGCAGGGACCGGTGCACGGGAGCTGGCATGACTGCCTCGATGGAGGGTGAGGCCGAGGCCGTTTCAACGGCCGCCGGTTACCACCCAGTTGCGTATAGCGCGGCATGTTGCGCGATGAGAGACATCCTGAAAGTCGCCGCCCCGTGCGGTCAAGGGGTTCGCGAAAACCGCCTGTAAACCAGCGCTGACTGGGGGTTTCGCGTCGGTCACACGCCCCTGGGCCCTGGCCGCGGACGCGACGAGGGGGCCGGAGTGGTCCGGCCCC
The DNA here is from genome assembly GCF_042868035.1 of Streptomyces sp. NPDC007875. Classification (NCBI taxonomy): domain Bacteria; kingdom Bacillati; phylum Actinomycetota; class Actinomycetes; order Kitasatosporales; family Streptomycetaceae; genus Streptomyces; species Streptomyces sp. NPDC007875. Next base: position 146,519 of record NZ_JBIADZ010000021.1, read on the forward strand.
CTCGTCAGGTGGGTGGGGTGATGTGGCGGCTCAGCCGGGGAAGCCCATCCGCCGGGACAGCTCCTCGGCGGTCTTCACGGCGTACTCGGCCAGATCGGGCAGCCGGCTCTGCGCCATCCGGTACGCCGGGCCCGAGACGCCGATCGCCCCGATGAGCGCGCCGTCGTGGCCGCGCACCGGCGCCGCCACCGCGTTCAGCCCGATCTCCAACTCCTCGCAGGAATAGGCGTAGCCGCGCTCGGCCGCCGTCTCCAGCTGCTGGCGCAGCTCGGCGGAGGTGGTGATGGTGTGCTCGGTGAACCGCGGCAGCTTCCGCGTCACCAGCCGCTCCCGGCGTTCGCCCGACAGATGTGCGAGCAGCACCTTGCCGCTCGCGGTCGCGTGCAGCGCGGTGCGCCGCCCCAGCCAGTTGAAGGCGGTCACCGCCGCGGCGCCGCGCGCCTGCATGATGTTGACCGCCGCGTCCCCGTCCAGGACAGCGATATTGGCCGTCTCACCGGTCTCGTCGGCCAGCGCCCGGCACACCGGGGCGCCCTCCTGCGAGATGTCCAGGCGGATGGCGGCGGCGCCGGCGAGTCTGAGCACCCCGGCGCCCAGGTAGTACTTCCCCCGGTCGCGTTCCTGCCCGACGAGTCCGCGGTTCTCCAGAACGCCGAGCAGCCGGAAGGCGGTCGACTTGTGGACCCCCAGCTCGTCGGCGATCTCGGTCACTCCGGCCTCGCCGAGCCTGGCAAGGATCTCCAGGACGCTCACCGCCCTGTCCACCGACTGCACTGCCCCGGCGGCCCCCCGCTTCTCCTCGGCCCGATCCTCGGTCGTGTTCGTCATGGTTCTGATCTCACCATCCGGTGGCTCTGCGTGGGGCCCCCTCGGTCCAGGGAACTCTTGACGGCTGCCTTCCCGATCTGGATTCTGTTGCGCATCGCGCTTTTCAATGCACTATCCACAACGCATGATACCGATCAACGTGAGGGGGGCCAATGATTCCCGTCTGCCGTATCGAGGACTTGCCGGAGGGTGAGTCGATGCGTGTCGAGGCCGGCGACGCCACCGCGGCGATCGCGGTGTTCCACACCGACGGAGCGTTCTACGCCATCGATGACACCTGCAGCCACCAGGACGCCTCCCTCTCCGAAGGGTGGCTGGAAGGCTGCTACGTCGAATGCCCGCTGCACGCCGCGCTGTTCGATCTGCGGTCCGGCGAGCCGACCTGCCTGCCCGCCCGCAAGCCCGTACGGACCCACGCTGTCACGGTCGTGGACGGAATGCTGTATGTCCACCCCGCGGTGCGTACCGTTCCCGGCGAGCCCGTGCATGCGGCACCGGAAGAAGCCGTGGCATGACGACGCTCACCACGGTCACGGTGGTCGGGGCCTCGCTCGCGGGACTGCACGCGGCGCGCGGCCTGCGCTCCCTGGGATACGACGGGCGATTGGTCGTCGTCGGGGAGGAGCGCCACCGCCCCTACGACCGCCCGCCGCTGTCCAAGGAGTTCCTGACCGGCGACGGCGATCCGGGCGAGGGGCCGGGCCGCCTCACCCTGACCGATCCCGAGGAGGAGGCCGAACTCGACGCCGAATGGCTGCTCGGCGTCCGGGCCGAGGCGCTGGACACCGCCGCCGGGGAGATCCGCCTCGCCGGCGGCCGCGCCCTGCGCACCGACGGCGTCGTCATCGCCACCGGGGCCACCCCCAGAACCCTGCCCCTTCCGCGGCTGGACGGGGTGCACACCCTGCGCACCCTCGACGACGCGACCCGGCTCCGCGCCACGCTGCGCGCGGGCGCCGCACGGGTGGTGGTGATCGGCGCGGGCTTCATCGGCGCCGAAGTGGCCTCCTCCTGTGCCGCCCTCGGGCTCGATGTCACCGTCGTGGAGGCCGCGACGCTGCCGCTGGTGCCCCAACTGGGCGAGGAGATGGCCCGAGTGTGCGCCGGGCTGCACACGCGGGGCGGGGCCACCCTGCTGTGCGGCACCGGCGTCCAGGGCTTGCGTGGCAGCGGCCGGGTCACCGGGGTGGAGCTGACCGACGGGCGGGTGCTGCCCGCGGATGTGGTGGTCGTCGGCGTCGGGGTGCGTCCCGTCACCGGGTGGCTGGAAGGCTCCGGTCTGGCCCTGGACGACGGGGTGCGGTGCGACGCCGGCTGCGTCACCGCGCTGCCCAATGTCGTGGCCGTCGGGGACGTGGCCCGGCTGGCCCAGCCGGGCACCGCGCGCACCGTCCGGGCCGAGCACTGGACCAGCGGAATGCTGCAGGGCGCCGTGGCCGCCCGCAATCTGCTCGCCGGGTCCACCGTCGAACCCTTCGAGGCGCTGCCCTACTTCTGGTCCGACCAGTACGGCGCCCGTATCCAGTACGCCGGGCGGCGTGCACCCGGCGACACGATCCGGATCGTCGAGGGCGACCCGGCCGACGGCGGCGGCTTCCTCGCCGTCTACGAACGTGGCGGGATCTCCACCGCCGCCCTCGGCGTCGACCGGCCCAGGCCCTTTATGCGGCTGCGCCGCGAGCTGGCCCGTGCTCCGCAGCCGGCCGGGAGGTGACCGGCTCCGCCTCACCGGCCCGGCGGCGCTGCCGGCGCATCTCCCGGGCCGTGCTGCTGGGCCGGGACACCACTCCGTACCGCTGGCGCCAGACCTGACGGGTCACCCATACGTCCAGCACGCCCCAGGTCGCCACCACCGTGCTCGCCACCGTGGCGAGCACGGTGGGGAAGGCGGACCATGAGCCCGCCAGGGTGCACAGGAGGGCGACCATCGTCTGAACCAGCGTCACGGCGATGATGATGACCGCCCGCACCGCCGCGGCGCGGACGGGATCGGGGAGCCGCCGCCTGCGCGCCGGCTCCTCGGTCCACAACGGCCGGGCCCCGTGTGCCGGGATGTCCCGATCCTTGTCCATCGCGTCCATGACGCTCCCACCCCTTTCCAAGGCTGCCCCGGTGCGGCCGAGTCAGATAGCGGGACTTGGGTTGTATGCCCCCCTAGTGTGCCCCTTTGGATCACGAATGGCACCGACCCGGGGTTCCCTTGGGGAGGGGAAAACCAGCCAACCGTGGCCGAATGGCCGCATGCGGCGCCCGGGAGATGAGCCCCGAGGGTGGGGGGTAAGTCGGGGAATCGCCCGACAACTCCTGATCACGCAGTGTAAGGAGTTCCCTGCATCAAGTGGACATGCCTTCGATATGTCCAACTGGCAGTAGTAGGCTCGCGCCGCTCGTTGTCGGAACTCGGAACACCGCCCCCGGAATTCGGGGTTGACGTTAGGGAGGCCATGCGCTTTCGCGGTAAGTCCATCCGCAGGAAGATCGTGGCGCTGTTGCTGGTGCCGCTCGTGTCGCTGACGGCGATATGGGCCTTCGCCACGGTGATCACCGGTCGCGAGGCGATCCAACTGCTGGACGCGGCCGACATCATCGACAAGGCGGGCCAGCCGGCCGAGGACGCGGTGCACGCCGTCCAGAAGGAACGCCGGCAGACGCTCATCCTGCTGGCCGATCCGCGGCAGTCGGACGCCCTGCCCGTGCTCCACTCCCTGCAGCGCAAAACCGACCAGGCCATCGACAAGCTACGGGCCGCCGAGTCGGACGGCGATATGCACGGCAAGATGAACGACGACTCCGAGGAACAGCTCGACAACATCCTCAAGGCCGCCGACGGGCTGGACAGCCTGCGCCGCAAGGTCGAGGACGACGGCATTTCCTCGACCCAGGCGTATGAGTATTACAACAAGCTTGTCGACCTCTGCTACACCTTCCGCAGCTCCCTCCACGCGGTGCCCGACACCGACCTCGACAAGCAGGGCCGCGCGCTGGTCGCCATGATCCGCGCCAGGGAGGCGCTCTCCCGCGAGGACGCGCTGTATGTCTCGGCGCTGACGGCGCGCAAGATGACGATGGCGGACCTCCAGGCGATGTCCGACCTCATCGCCGAGCGCACCCTGCTCTACGAGATCAACCTGCCGATCCTCCCCGACTCCGAGCAGAAGGTCTTCGCCGACTACCGGCGGACCAACGCCGCCCCCGCCGCCCTCCGGGTGGCCGAGGGCAAGGTCCTCTCCTCGATGGACCCCGCCACGGCCATCAGGGCCCTGGACCAGGAGCACTGGGAGGCCGCGGCCCACCCCGTCCTCAACGACTACGACCGGCTGGGCGACGAGGCCACCGACCGGCTCAAGAAGCGCATCGACCCGGTGGCCAGCAGCGTGTTGCTCAAGGCGGGGATCGCCGGCGTCCTCGGCCTGATCGCGCTCATCGTCTCCATCTTCGTCTCGTTCCGGATCGGCCGCAGCCTGGTCCGCGACCTGTCCCGGCTGCGCAGGGACGCCCAGGAGGTCTCCAGCGTCCGGCTGCCGAGCGTGATGCGCCGCCTCGGTGCGGGCGAGCAGATCGACGTGGAGACCGAGGCGCCCCGGCTGGACTACGGCCCCGATGAGATGGGCCAGGTGGGCCTGGCCCTCAACACCCTCCAGCGGGCCGCCATCGAGGCCGCGGTCAAGCAGGCCGAACTGCGTCAAGGCGTCTCCGAGGTCTTCGTCAACCTCGCCCGCCGCAGCCAGGTGCTGCTGCACCGTCAGCTCACCCTCCTCGACACCATGGAGCGGCGCACCGAGGACACCGATGAGCTCGCCGACCTGTTCCGCCTGGACCATATGACCACCCGTATGCGGCGGCACGCCGAGGGCCTGGTCATCCTCTCCGGCGCCGCCCCCTCCCGGCAGTGGCGCAAGCCGATCCAGCTGATGGACGTCGTGCGCGCCGCCGTCGCCGAGGTGGAGGACTACGAGCGGATCGAGGTCCGCCGGCTGCCCCGGATCGCGGCCGTCGGCCCGGCCGTCGGCGACCTCACCCATCTCATCGCCGAACTCCTGGAGAACGCGACCGTCTTCTCGCCGCCGCACACCGCCGTCCAGGTGCACGGTGAGCGGGTCGCCAAGGGCTTCACCCTGGAGATCCACGACCGCGGTCTGGGCATGACGCCCGACGCGCTGCTGGAGGCCAACCTCCGGCTCGCCGAGACCCCCGAGTTCCAGCTGTCCGACACCGACCGGCTCGGACTGTTCGTGGTCAGTCGGCTCGCGCAGCGGCAGGGGGCACGGGTCTCGCTGCAGCCCTCCCCGTACGGCGGCACCACGGCCATCGTGCTCATCCCCGCCAACCTGCTCACCGACGAGGGCGGCCGGGGGGAGCCCGACGACCGCGACAGCGGCGACCGGGACACCGGCGGCCGCTTCGCCGACACCGCGCGGCGGGGCGTGGGCGACATCCGGCTCGGGCCCGTGGACGAGGCCGGGCCGGCCTCGCAGCTCGCCTCCCTGACCTCGTCCTTCGCACATGAGGGTCACGAGGGCGCCGACGAGGACGAGGAAGTGGGCGGAATCTTCCGGGCCCGCGGCCTGAAGGCGCGTCAGTCCGTGCGCACCGGGCCCGCCCCGTCCACCGTGGAGCAGCATCAGCAGACTCCGGACGGCCCGGACCCGGCACCGGACGGTGGCCCCGCGCCGCTGCCCCGCCGTGTCCCGCCGGTACTGGTCGCCGACCACGGCCGACCGGTCGAGGGCACGTCCGGCGGACGGCACACCCGTTCGCAGGGCCCGGGACAGCCGTCCTGGGCCGACCGCTCCGAACGCCAGGGCCAGGACCAGGCCCAGGCCCAGGGCCGAAGCCAGGGCCCGCGGCGCACGGGGGCGGAGCGCAAAGGTCCGGAGCAGAGCCCGGTGCCGACCCAGCGGGCGGCCTCCGGCCTGCCCAAGCGGGTACGGCAGGCCAGCCTGGCCCCGCAGTTGAAGAACGACCCCGCACCCCCGGACGAGGCGGACCGAACCGCTGCCGAGATCGATCCCGAGCGCGAAGCCGAGCAGGCGAGGGCCACCATGGCCTCGCTCCAACGGGGTTGGCAGCGCGGTCGGCGGCAGTCGGCCACCGGATCCGGCGATGCGGACGTAAGCCCGGGAACGACACATGAGGGGGACGGTCGATGACCGCATCGAACGCCGCAGCATCCAACGGCTCGCCGAATGGATCGGGCGAACTCAACTGGCTGCTCGATGAACTGGTCGGAAGAGTGGGCAGCATCCGCAAGGCGCTGGTGCTCTCCGGTGACGGGCTCGCCACCGGCGGCTCACGCGATCTGTCCCGGGAGGACGGTGAGCACCTGGCCGCCGTGGCCTCCGGCTTCCACAGCCTGGCCAAGGGCGTCGGCCGCCACTTCGACGTCGGCCGGGTCCGTCAGACCATCGTCGAACTCGACGACGCCTTCCTGTTCGTCACCGCGGCGGGCGACGGCAGCTGTCTTGCCGTCCTCGCCGACGCCGACTCCGATGTGGGCCAGATAGCATACGAGATGACGCTGCTGGTCAAGCGGGTGGGCGTGCATCTGGGCTCGGCCCCGCGCTCCAGCGGGTGACGGAGGCCGGGGGAAGATGAGCGGAGACCCGGAAAGCGCCGCCCGGTGGTTCGACGACGCGGCGGGACCGGTGGTCAGACCTTATGCGATGACGCGGGGACGCACCCGCAGCGCCGCGGAGGAGAAGCTGGATCTGATCGCGGTCGTCGTCGCCGACAGCGCGAACCACCGGACCGTCGCCGACCAGATGCTGTCCCCGGAGCACATCGACATCGTCGAGCTGAGCCGGGACAGTCCGCAGTCCGTCGCCGAACTGGCGGCGGAGCTCGACCTTCCGATCGGCGTGATCCGTGTGCTCATCGGCGATCTGCTCCACGCCGCACTCGTCCGAGTGTCGCGGCCCGTACCTCCGGCGGAACTGCCGGACGAGAGGATTCTGCGCGAGGTGATCAATGGGCTACGGGCACTCTGACCTGGTTCGCCCTCATATCGTCGAACCGGTCACGCTGAAGATACTGGTGGCGGGCGGCTTCGGGGTGGGCAAGACGACCCTGGTGGGGGCGGTCAGCGAGATCAGGCCGCTGCGCACCGAGGAGCTGCTCACCGAGGCGGGCCGGCCGGTCGACGACATCGCGGGGGTGGAGTCCAAGACGACCACCACCGTCGCCATGGACTTCGGGCGCATCACGCTCCGCGAGGACCTGGTGCTGTATCTCTTCGGCACACCGGGACAGGACCGCTTCTGGTTCCTGTGGGACGAGCTGGCCACCGGCGCGCTGGGCGCGGTGGTGCTGGCCGACACCCGCCGTCTCGAGGACTGCTTCGCCGCCATCGACTACTTCGAGCGGCGGGACATCGCCTTCACCGTGGCGGTCAACTGCTTCCAGGGCGCCGACCGCTATCCGGAGGACTCGGTGCGCGACGCACTGGACCTCGACCCGGGCACCCCGGTGGTCCTGTGCGACGCCCGGGAGCGCGAGTCGGTCAAGCATGTGCTGATCTCGGTGGTGGAGCACGCGATGCTGGCCACCGCGCCCCGGGGCTGACCGCGCGGCACGGCCCGTACCCCGCCGTCCGGGGTACGGGCCGCCGTTCGCGAGCGATGGCACCGTACGCGGCTCAGGAGCCCTCGGCCGACTGCCCTTCCTTGTGCCAGCCGAAGCTGCGCTCCACCGCCATGCGCCAGTTGCCGTACTCGCGCGTCCTCTCCTCCTCGGACATCCCCGGGGTCCACTCGGTGTCCCGCTTCCAGTGGGCCCGCAGCTCGTCGAGGTCCTGCCAGGCGCCGGTGGCCAGCCCGGCCGCGTAGGCCGCGCCCAGGCAGGTGGTCTCGGCGACCACCGGGCGGATCACCGGGACGCCCAGCACATCGGCCTGATGCTGCATCAGCAGGCCGTTCGCGGTCATACCGCCGTCGACCTTGAGCGAGCTGATCCGCACCCCGGAGTCCTGGTACATCGCGTCGACCACCTCGCGCGTCTGCCAGCTGGTCGACTCCAGGACGGCACGGGCCAGATGAGCCTTGGTGACATAGCGGGTGAGGCCGGTGATCACGCCACGGGCGTCCGAGCGCCAGTACGGGGCGAAGAGACCAGAGAAGGCCGGGACGATATACGCCCCGCCGTTGTCGTCCACGCTCGCGGCGAGCGGCTCTATCTCGTCGGCGGAGCGGATGATGCCCAGCTGATCGCGGAACCACTGCACCAGCGCGCCGGTGATCGCGATCGATCCCTCCAGGCAGTAGACGGGCCGCTCACCGCCGAGTCGGTAGCCCATCGTGGTCAGCAGCCCGCTCTTGGACGGCACCGGGCGGTCACCGGTGTTCAGCAGCAGGAAGCTGCCGGTGCCGTAGGTGTTCTTGGCCTCGCCGACGCCGTAGCAGGTCTGACCGAAGACGGCGGCCTGCTGGTCGCCGAGCGCGGAGGCCACCGGCACACCGGCCAGCTGCCCGACCGCCGTGCCGTACACCTCGGCGGAGGAGCGGATCTCCGGGAGCATCGCCTCGGGCAGGCCCATGGCGGCGAGGATCGAGGTGTCCCACTGGAGGGTCCGCAGATCCATCAGCAGCGTGCGTCCGGCGTTGGTCACATCGGTGACGTGCACTCCGCCGTCGGTGCCGCCGGTGAGGTTCCAGATCAGCCAGGAGTCGATGGTGCCGAAGGCGATCTCGCCCAGCTCCGCACGGTGGCGCAGCCCGGGGACGTGTTCCAGCAGCCAGGCGGCCTTGGGCCCGGAGAAGTAGCTGGCGAGCGGCAGTCCGGTGGTGTCCCGGAAGCGGTCCTGCCCCACCTCGCCCCCGAGTTCGTCGCACAGGCCGGAGGTGCGGGTGTCCTGCCAGACGATCGCGTTGTGCACCGGCTTGCCGGTGCGGCGGTCCCACAGCACCGTCGTCTCGCGCTGGTTGGTGATGCCCAGGGCGGTGAGCTGGTCGGCCCGCAGTCCCGCCTTGGCCAGCGCACCGGCCACCACGGCCTGCACCTTGGCCCAGATCTCGGTGGCGTCGTGCTCGACCCAGCCGGGCTTGGGAAAGATCTGGCGGTGCTCACGCTGGTCGACGGCGACGATCGCGCCGTCGCGGTCGAAGATGATGCAGCGGCTGGAGGTGGTGCCCTGGTCGATCGCGGCGACGTAGGTGTCCGTCGGATGCGGCATGGCGTCTCCTTCGGTCAGAAGGCTGCGTTGAAGACGAGACCCGCCAGCACGGCCCCGATCAGCGGGCCCACCACCGGGACCCAGGCGTAACCCCAGTCCGAGGTCCCCTTGTTGGGGATGGGCAGCAGAGCGTGGGCGAGGCGGGGCCCCAGGTCGCGCGCCGGGTTGATGGCATAGCCGGTGGGCCCGCCCAGGGAGAGGCCGATGCCGACCACCAGGAACGCGACGAGCAGGACGGAGATGCCCGAGCCGAGGACCATGGTGCCGCCGCCGTCGGCGACCGGGCCGATCCCGATGCCGTCGACCTTGCCGAACGCGAGCAGCGGCAGCACCAGCGCGGCTGTCGCGATGATCTCGGTGACGAGGTTGGCCACCGGATTCCGGATCTCCGGAACGGTGGAGAAGACCCCGAGCGTGGGAAGGGCGTTCTTCTCGTCCGCGTTGGCGGCGAACTGCGCGTAGTACAGCGCCCAGGCCAGCACCGCGCCGATCACGGCGCCGATCAGCTGCCCGAGGATGTAGAGCGGCACCTTGTCCCAGTCGCCGGTGTCCACGGCGACGCCCACGGTCACCGCCGGATTGAGATGGGCTCCGGACAGCGGGGCCGCGGTGTAGGCGCCGGCCATCACGCCGAAGCCCCAGCCGAAGGCGATGACGATCCACCCCGACGCCTTGGCCTTGGAGTGGTTCAGCGTGACGGCGGCGCAGACGCCCGCCCCGAAGAGAATCAGTATCGCGGTGCCGATGACCTCACCGGTGAAGATGTCCCCATTGCTCATGTCGGCTCCTAGGACCTCGCCCGGGGCGGGTGGCCCCGGTCCTCCGTGCTGGGTCGTTTCGAGCGTGCGGGTGCATCGGAATCGCCCATGGGGGGTGAACGTCACAAGAGCCTGCGTGCGGCGACGCCGACTGACACCGCAGAAGTGTTCACCGGTGGTCAGGGGGCGTCAAGGTGATGGACGGCAACGGTGTTCGTGACAACCGTAAGGACGTTGCCCTGGCACCGGCGCACGCTCGGGCACCGCTCAGCGGACCGCGACGACCGACGAGCCATGCCCGAACAGCCCCTGGTTCACGGTGATTCCGGCGCTCGCCCCCGCCACCTGCCGCTCGCCCGCCTGCCCGCGCAACTGCTGGGTGAGCTCGCATACTTGGGCGATGGCCTGCGCCGGAACCGCCTCCCCGAAGGAGGCCAGCCCCCCGCTCGGATTGACCGGAATCCGCCCGCCCAGCGCCGTCGCCCCCTCGCGCAGCAGCTTCGCGCCCTCCCCGGGCCCGCACAGCCCGAGGTCCTCGTACCACTCCAGCTCCAGGGCGGTGGACAGGTCGTACACCTCGGCCAACGACAGATCCTCCGGCCCCAGCCCCGCCTCCTCGTACGCCGCGCGGGCGATGGAGGGCCGGAACGGATCGGACGCGGCGGAGCCCGGCGGGGCCGAGTCGGTGGCGATGTCCGGCAGATCCAGCGCGGTGCGCGGATGGCTGGGGGAGACGGATGAGACCGCGCGGATCCGCACCGGGCGGCTCATCCCGAGCCGCCGCGCCGTCTCCATGCTGCCGAGCACCAGCGCCGCCGCCCCGTCGGAGGTCGCGCAGATGTCCAGCAGCCGCAGCGGATCGGCGACCACCGGGGACGCGGCGACCTCCTCGGCGGTGACGGGGGAGCGGTAGCGGGCGTACGGATTGGCGGCGCCGGCGGCCGCGTTCTTCACCTTCACCCGCGCGAAGTCCTCCGCCGTGTCGCCGTACATCGCCATCCGGCGGCGGGCCCAGAGCGCGAAATAGGCGGGGTTGGTGGCGCCCAGCACCCGGAAGCGCAGCCAGTCCGGATCGTCCGGCCGCTCACCGCCCGCCGGGGCGAAGAAGCCCTTGGGTGCCGCGTCGGAGCCCACCACCAAAACCGTGTCCGCCATACCGGACAGGATCTGGGCGCGGGCGGTGTCGATGGCCCGCGCGCCGGACGCACAGGCCGCGTACACGCTGGTGACGCGGGCGCCCTGCCAGCCCAGCGCCCGGGCGAAGGTCGCGCCCGCGACCTGCCCGGGATAGCCGCAGCGCACGGTGTTGGCACCCACCACGGACTGGATCGCGGACCACTCGAGCCCGGCGTCCACGAGCGCGGCCCGCGCCGCCTTCGTGCCGTACTCCACGAAGCTGCGGCCCCATTTCCCCCACGGGTGCATCCCGGCGCCGAGCACCGCCACCTCACCGGTCATGACGCCTCCTCAGGGACGGGCCGCCAGTGCCAGGTGGTGAGGGTGTGCCCGCCCTCCTCGCCGAGCACCCCGGGCACCACCTCGACCTCCATCCCGACGGCCAGATCGGCCACGGTCACCCCGGGGGCGCCCTGACCCAGCACCACCATCCGCTCGGCGGCCAGCTCCACGGCGATCAGGGTGTACGGCCGCCACTCGCCCTCGGGGCCGGACGGGTAGGGGGCGGGCGGCCGGTAGCGGCCGTCGGTGTAGGACCACACCCGGCCGCGCCGGGACAGCGGCACCTCCGCCAGTTCGGTGCCCACGCAGCCCGGGGCCCGGCAGAAGACGTCCTCCCGCGGGAAGTACACCGCCCCGCAGCCCCGGCAGCACGTCCCCAGCAGCCGGAACTCCCCGCCCTCGGAGCTGAACCACCCGTCGACCACGGGCACACGCGTGGGGGACACGGCCCCTCCCGATACCTGGAAACTGACGATGTGTCAGAAGTGTGGCACGGGGACCGTAGCGCGCGTAACCCCGGTACAGTGACCGCGATCACGGTCCTGATCAGCCGAAGGGCGAGGGGAGCGGTCGGTGGCGGAGACACAGACGCAAGCCCGGGCCACGACGCGGACCGGCACGGCCGTCCGACTCGAGGCCGTCACCAAGGACTTCGGGACGGTGCGCGCGGTGGACGCCGTCGACCTCACCGTCCACGAGGGCGAGTTCTTCACCCTGCTCGGCCCCTCCGGCTCGGGGAAGACCACTTTGCTGCGCCTGGTCGCGGGGTTCGAACAGCCCACCGGCGGCCGTATCGAACTCGCCGGAGACGACGTCACCGCGACCCCGCCCAACCGCCGCGATGTGCACACCGTCTTCCAGGACTACGCGCTCTTCCCGCAGATGAGCGTCGAGCAGAACGTGGCCTACGCCCTGACCGTGCGCGGCGTCCGCAAGGCCGAGCGGCTCGCCCGCGCCCGCGAGGCGCTGACCACCGTACGGCTGGACGGCTTCGCCTCCCGCCGCCCCGCCGAGCTCTCCGGCGGCCAGCGCCAGCGCGTCGCCCTCGCCCGCGCCCTCGTCGACCGGCCCGCCGTGCTGCTGCTCGACGAACCGCTCGGCGCGCTCGACCTGGCGCTCCGGCAGGAGATGCAGACCGAGCTCAAGGAACTGCAGCGCACCACCGGCATCACCTTCCTCCTTGTCACCCATGACCAGGACGAGGCGCTGACCATGAGCGACCGCATCGCCGTGGTCCGCGACGGCCGCATCGAACAGACCGGTCCGCCGGTCGAGGTGTACGAAAGCCCCGCCACCGCCTTCGTCGCGGGCTTCGTCGGCACCACCAACCTGCTGCGCGGTGAGGCCGCGGTCCGCGTGGTGGGCCGCCCCGGCACCTACTCCATCCGGCCCGAGCGGATCCTGCTCACCGACCCCGCCGAACCATCCGCCCGGCAGTCCGCCGCGGCGTCCGCCGAGGGCCGCCGGACCGTCACGGGGCGCATCACCGATATCGTGCACGCCGGGGCGCACACCCGCTTCACCATCGTGCTTCCGCACGGCGACCGGCTCACCGTGCTCCGCCAGAACCTCACCGGACTCCCCGAATCCGCCCGCCCGGACGGCGAGATCGGGCTCTCCTGGGACGAGCGGGACGCCTTCCCCGTACCGAGTTGACCTTGTCATTGCCGACGGCACCCTGGCGGGGGCATACCGCCCGCCTGATACTGGCCGAGCCTCAAGTGCCAAGCGGGACGAGGAGGACCGGATGCGGAAACGGAAGATGTCTGCGTGGAGGTCCGCGGCCGCCATCTGCGCGCTGCTGCTGACCGCCGCCGGATGCGGTTCCGGAAACGACGACGACAAGGGCGGCCAGGCGCCCGACAAGCTCGGTAAGGGCGAAGGCAAGGTCAACATCATCGCCTGGGCCGGCTACGCCGAGGACGGCTCCAACGACCCGAAGGTCGACTGGGTCCACCCGTTCGAGAAGAAGACCGGCTGCCAGGTGAACACCAAGACGGCCGGGACCTCCGACGAGATGGTCTCGCTGATGAAGACCGGGCAGTACGACACGGTCTCCGCCTCCGGCGACGCCACCCTGCGCCTCATCGCCGCCGGCGACGCGGCCCCCGTCAACACCAAGCTGGTCCCGAACTACAAGGACATCTTCCCGGCCCTCAAACAGCAGCCGTTCAACTCCAAGGACGGCCGGATGTACGGCATTCCGCACGGCCGGGGCGCCAACCTCCTCATGTACCGCACCGACAAGGTCACCTCCGCGCCCGACTCCTGGCGCGCCGTCTTCGACGACGCCGCGCGGTACGACGGCCATGTCACCGCCTACGACTCGCCCATCTACATCGCCGACGCCGCGCTCTATCTGATGCACGCCAAGCCCTCGCTCGGCATCAAGAACCCCTACGCGCTCGACCAGAAGCAACTCGACGCCGCCGTCGCCCTGCTGAAGAAGCAGCACAAGGCGGTGGGGGAGTACTGGAGCGACTACCAGAAGGAGATCACCGCCTTCAAGGGCGGCGACAGCGTCATCGGCACCACCTGGCAGGTCATCGCCAACCTCACCAAGGCCGAGAAGGCTCCCGTCAAGGCGGTGCTCCCCAAGGAGGGCGCCACCGGCTGGTCCGACACCTGGATGGTCTCCGCCAAGGCCGAGCACCCCAACTGCGCCTACAAGTGGCTCGACTGGATCGTCTCGCCCAAGGTCAACGCCCAGGTCGCCGAGTACTTCGGCGAGGCTCCGTCCAACCGTAAGGCGTGCGCCGAGACCTCCGCCCCCGACCACTGCGCGATCTTCCACGCGGACGACGAGAAGTACTTCCAGCGCGTCCACTTCTGGACCACGCCCATCAAACAGTGCCTTGACGGCCGTGAGGACGCCGACTGCACCGACTACGCCCAGTGGACCAGGGCCTGGACGGAGGTCAAGGGCTGAGATGCCCGCCGCGCCCACCCCAGGCTCGCGGCTGCGGCTGACCGCGCTCCTCGCCCCGCCCCTGCTCTGGCTGACCCTGGCCTATCTGGGCTCGCTCGCCATCCTGCTGCTGTCGGCCTTCTGGGCCACCGACTCCTTCACCTCCGATGTCGTCCACACCTGGAACACCGACAACTTCCACGAACTGCTGACCACACCCGTCTACCGCACCATCGCCCTGCGCACCCTGTCCATCGCGGCCGCCGTCACCGTCGTCGACGCGCTCCTCGCCCTGCCCATGGCCTTCTTCATGGCGCGGGTCGCGGGGCGCGGCTGGCGGCGGCCGCTGCTGGTCGCCGTGCTCACCCCACTGTGGGCCGGCTATCTGGTCAAGGCGTACGCCTGGCGGGTCATGCTCGGCGAGGACGGCGTGGTGGGCGCCGCCCTCGCCCCGTTCGGGCTGCACGGACCCGGCTACGGCACCACCGCCGTCGTCATCGTGCTCGCCTACCTCTGGCTGCCCTACATGATCCTGCCGGTGTACGCGGCCCTCGAACGGCTCCCCGAGCGGATGCTGGAAGCCTCCGCCGACCTCGGCGCCGGCGCCTGGCGCACCCTGCGCTCCGTCGTCCTGCCCGCCGTACGCCCCGCCGTGCTCGCCGGATCCGTCTTCACCTTCTCGCTCAGCCTGGGCGACTACCTCACCGTGCAGATCGTCGGCGGCAAGACCCAGTTGCTGGGCAATGTCATCGCCTCGCAGGTCACCCTGGACCTGCCGATGGCCGCCGCGCTCTCCGCCGTACCCGTGGTCCTCATCGTCTGCTATCTGGCCGCCGTACGCCGTGCGGGCGCCCTCGACTCGCTCTAGTCGCTCCAGTCGCTCCAGGAGGTGGACACATGCGCATCTCGCGCACTGCCCGCGTGGTCCTCGGCTGTGTCACCGCGGCCGGCCTCGCGATCGTCTACGTCCCGCTGCTGCTGGTGCTGCTCAACTCCTTCAACACCGACCGCTCCTTCGGCTGGCCGCCCAGCGGCCTCACCGGCCGCTGGTGGCGGGCCGCCCTGCACAGCGAGGGCGCCCGCCAGGCCCTGCTCACCTCGCTCAAGGCCGGAGTCGCCGCCACCGCGATCGCCCTGGTGCTCGGCACCCTGGCCGCGTACGCCGTCCACCGCCACCGCTTCTTCGGACGGCGGACCGTGTCCTTCCTGCTCGTCCTGCCGATCGCGCTGCCCGGCATCGTCAGCGGCATCGCCCTCAACGCCGCCTTCCGTACCGTCCTCGACCCGATCGGCATCGGCTTCGGCCTGTTCACCGTGGTCGTCGGGCACGCCACCTTCTGCGTCGTCATCGTCTTCAACAACATCGGCGCCCGGCTGCGCCGTATCGCGCCCTCCCTGGCCGAGGCGTCCGCGGACCTCGGAGCGCGCCCCTGGCAGACGTTCCGGTACGTCACCTTCCCCGCCATGCGCTCGGCGCTCTTCGCGGGCGGGCTGCTGGCCTTCGCGCTCTCCTTCGACGAGATCGTCGTCACGACCTTCACCGCCGGGCCCGGCACCCGCACCCTGCCCATCTGGATCTACGAGAACCTGGCCCGCCCCCACCAGGCCCCCGTCGTCAACGTCGTCGCCGCGCTCCTCATCCTGGCGTCCGTGGTACCCGTCTACATCGCCCAGCGGCTGTCCTCGGACACCGCGGGAGGACGGCTGTGAGGCTCAGCCGGTCAGCGAGCGGCGCGAGACCGGAAAGTCGAAGTAGGTGTCCGGAAACAGCTCCGGCTTGTACGTGTAGTGCCACCACTCCTCGGCCAGATTGACGAAACCGAGCTTCTCCAACGTCCCCTTGAGCAGCAGCCGGTTGGCCCGCTGCACGCCCTTGATCCGCGGATCGAGCGTATGCGAGAGCGTGTCGAAGCAGTCGTACCCGGTCCCCATGTCCACCGAGTTGTCCGGGAAGCGGTCCTTCTTGGCCGCGTAGCACGGCACCAGCTTCTCGCCCGGCACATAGGGCCGGGTGGGCAGCGCGGGCAGCCGCACGATCGTCAGGTCCATGGTGCTGCCCCGGCTGTGCCCTGACTTCTCGGCGATATAGCCGTCCTCGAACAGCCGGGTCTTGTCGACCTCCGGATAGAACTCGCCCTTCATCCGCTGGTCGCCCAGGTCCTTGGCCCATTCCACGAAGTCGTTCACCGCGCGCTGCGGCCGATAGCAGTCGTACACCTTCAACGTATAGCCGCGCTTCAGGAGTTGCCGCTGCGCCCGGTGCAGCGCCACGGCGGCCGGGCGGGTCAGGACGCACATCGGCCGGCGGTAGCCGTCCACCGGATCACCGGTGAAGTTATGCGGCGTGAAGTAGCGGATCTCCTGCAGGATCGTCGGATCGACGTCGCTGAGGGCCACGAATTCCTTCGGAGCCTTCGGCTCCGGCTTCGCCTGCGCCGGGGCGGACGGAGCGACGGCCAGCAGAGCGGCAACGGGCAGGGCGAGCGCACGCAGCGCGACGGCGAGTCTTGGCATGCCCATCACTTATCCCGCCCATCAGAACCGGAAACAAGCCACCGCCCACAACTCCCCAGCCCTGCCTCCGTCATGAGCAACTCAGGTTGACTAAGTCCATGAGTCAACTACAGTTGCTTGCATGTCCGCCGCCAAGAATCCCCTTCCTCAAGAGCCCGCTGACAGCCTGGCGGCTGTCGTGGCGTTGCGGCGCCTCGCCGATCAACTGGAGGACGCCGCCGTCGAGCAGGCCATGCGAGCGGGCTGGAGCTGGCCGCAGGTCTCCGAGGCACTCGGTGTCACCCGCCAAGCCGTCCACAAGAAGCACGCCAAGCGGCTCATCGCCGCCGGAGTCAAGCTGAGGAGGCGCGGCGATGAGCGCGTTTGACAAGTACCTGCACGCGGTCATCGTGCGGGCGACGCACGAAGCCCACGAGGACGGGGCGGCGACGATCGACGCGCACCATCTCCTCTTGTCGCTCGCCGCCGATCAGGGGTCCACCGCACAACGGGTCCTGGCCTCGGCCGGGCTCGATCACGCTGCTGTCCGCGAGGCGCTGGACCGAGAGTTCGAGCACAGCCTGAGCCTGATCGGAGTGTCTTTGGCCACCTATGACCTCCCCAGGCCGAGCCACACTTCCCGGCAGCCCAAGTTGGGTGCGTCCGCCAGACTCGCACTGGAGCGGAGCTTCGCCTCCGCCCGCAAGAAGGACCTGGGGTCGGCGCATCTGCTGCTCGGGATCCTGCAGGCCCACATCGGCACCGTGCCACGGGCTCTCGCCCTGGCCGGTATCGATCAGGCCGAACTGGCGGGCCGCGTACGGCAGGCGCTCAACAGCCAGGATCAGTGACCACCGGAAACAGCTGATACGGCCACTTCCCCCTCGATGAATCACGCCGTGGGGAGGGGCCGGGTGGCCATCTACGGGTCACACACGACAAGGAGAACCCCATGCACCAACACACCGCTGATACGGACACCGGCCGACCAGGCACCGAATCAGCCGGGCCTGGAGCCATATCCGAGTCCGCGCCGGCCTCGAGCGCCGAGGGCTACGAGGCGATCCGGCGATTACTTCAGCAAGCGGTGATTCAAGGCGGCCTTCCCGGCATTCTCGCTGAGGTCCGCGATGGCGACCGGCAGTGGTTCGGGACCGCAGGAGTGGCCGACACCCGAACCGGCCGCGAGCGCGCACAGCAGGACCGGTTCCGCATCGGCAGCATCAGCAAGACGTTCGTGGCCACCGTCGTGCTGCAACTGGCGGCCGAAGGCAGGCTGAGCCTGGATGACACCGCAGAACAGTGGCTGCCCGGCGCGGTCCACGGCCACCACCACGACGGTGCCCGCGTGAACATCAGAATGCTGCTCAACCACACCAGCGGGATATTCAACTACACCGATGACCAGGAAGCGCTGAACCGTTCCCAGACACGCACCCCCGAGTCACTGGTGCGGATCGCCGTATCCCATCCGCCCACGTTCACACCGGGTTCGGGATGGGCGTACTCCAACACCAACTACGTCCTCGCAGGCATGATCATCGAACGGGCCACCGGCCGCGCGCTTGCCGAGGAGATCACAGAGCGGATCTCCCGCCCACTTGGCCTGACGGGGACGTACCTGCCGCACGGCAGCGACCCGACGATCCACGGGCCACACTCCCGGCATTACACGAAGCTGTTCCAGACCGACCCCGGCGCGCCGGTCCACGACGCGACCGAGCTCGATGCATCCCTGTTCTGGGCGGCCGGCGGCATGATCTCCACCGCCGGTGACCTCAACCGGTTCTTCGGCGCCCTGCTGGGGGGCCGGATACTGCCACCGGACCAGCAACGCGACATGTTCACCACCGTGCCCACCCGCGGCTGGATTTCCCAGGCCGCCTACGGCCTCGGCGTTTCCTCGGTGGGCCTGCCCTGCGGGGAAACGGTCTGGGGCATGGGGGGTGCGCTCTTCGGATCGTGGTCCTACACCTACGGCGCTCGCGGTGGCGAACAGATGGTCGCCGCCAACGTCAACGGCGACTGGTGCGATGGCGGTTGGGACGACCCCATCGGTATCTTCACCGATCTCCTCCAGGCGAAGTTCTGCCGCCGGAGCGGTACCTGAACACCGGAGTCTCGGTCCCCCCGCCGACCACCCTCCGCCCGCTTTCGGCCGGGCAGGCGCCCGGCCCGTGCGGGGGCCCGCAGGGGCGGCCCCGTTGGGCTCGGGGGAGCCCACCCGCCGGGACGGCGCGGCGGAGGGGCCGGCCGCCGTCCGGGACGGTGTACGCAGCAGAGGCCGGCCACATCGCAGTCAGCCCGCAAGGGGCCCGCGCCGCCCCCACCACACCGCCGCAGGGCGACCCGCGACCGCGCGCCCCCTCAACTCGTGCGACGCGGCGGCTTGCCCTCCTCCGGCGGTGCCTCACCCCGTATCGTTACCGGGTATCCCACCTCGCCACCGCCCTCCCGCTCGATCGTCAGCGCACCGTCCCGCAGCCGGGTGGCGAACCGCAGCAGCTCCGGCTTCTCCCAGCCGTCGCCGGTCTCCACGGCCAGCGTGCCCGCCCCCGCGCCCTTACGGCCCTGACACGGTGTCCACACCTCCAGCTCCACCCCGCCGTCCGCCCCCGCCACCGGAACCACCGAACCGGCCCGGGCCAGCACCGGGATGCCCGACAGCGGGGCGTCCAGCACCACCTGGCCCGGGCCGTCGTACGCCCGGCCGGTCACCGTGTCGTACCAGCGGCCGCGCGGCAGCCGTACCGGCCGCCGGCGGGCGCCCTCCTCCAGTACCGGTGCCACCAGCAGCGCGTCGCCCAGCAGAAAGGCGTCCTCGCAGTCGCGCAGCGCGCGGTCCTTGGGTGTCCGCCACCACACGGGGCGGACGTACGGGGCGCCGGTGCGCGCGGCCAGCTGTGCCAGTGTCGTGAAGTAGGGCATCAGCCGCTGCCGTTCGCGCAGTGCCGCCGCCGCGTGCTCCAGCACCTCCGAGCCGAACTCCCACGGCTCCCGCCGCCCCGCCGAGATCGCCGAATGGGTGCGGAACAGCGGCAGATACGCGCCCAGCTGGAACCAGCGCAGATACAGCTCCGGCGATGGAAAGCCGGTGAAGCCGCCGATGTCGGGCCCCGAATACGGCACCCCGGACAGGCCCAGCCCGATCACCAGCGACAGCGAGGCCCGCAGCCCCGCCCAGCCCGTGGCCACGTCGCCGGACCAGCTGCCCCCGTACCGCTGCAGTCCCGCCCACCCCGAGCGCGAGAAGAGGAACGGCCGTTCGTCGGGGCGCAGCTCGCACAGCCCCTCGTAGCCGGACCGCGCCATCGCCAGCGCGTAGACGTTGTGCGCCTCGCGGTGGTCGCCGCCCCGGCCCTCCAGGGCGTGCCGGGCCGAGCGCGGCAGGGTGGTCTCCCCGAAGGCGGCGAACGACACCGGCTCGTTCATGTCGTGCCACACCCCGGAGAAGCCCTGCGCCAGCCGCTCCGCGTACAGCCCGCCCCACCACTTGCGCACCCGCGGATCGGTGAAGTCGGGGAACACCGATTCACCCGGCCACACCACTCCGCGCACCTCACGGCCCCGGGTGTCGCGCACGAAGACGTCCTCCGCCACTCCGCTCGTGTACACCGCGTTGCCCGGCTCCGCCTTCACCGCCGGGTCGACGATCGACACCAGCCGCACCCCGTCCTCGAGCAGCTCGGCGGCGAGCCCCGGCAGATCGGGAAAGCGCGCGCCGTCCACCGTGAACACCCGGTGGCCGACGAAGTGGTCGATGTCCAGATGCAGCGCGGACAGCGGCAGATCCCGCTCCCGGTAGCCCGCCACCACCCGCCGGACCTCCTCCGCGTCGCGGAACCCCCAGCGCGCGTGGTGATGGCCGAGCGCCCACCGCGGCGGGACGGCCGGGGCGCCCGTCAACGCCGTCCAGCCGTGCAGCACCCGCGCCGGGGTGCCCACGATCACCCAGTAGCGCAGCGGGCCGCCCTCCATCCGCGTCCGGCAGCCGCCGGGCCGGTCGTGGCCCGAGCCCGCGCCCTCCTCGCCCTCCCGCAGGGTGACCGTGCCGTCCCAGGAGTTGTCGTGAAACACCAGATGGGTGCCCGCGTCGGCCACCACCAGCTGCACCGGCATGGTCAGATACAGCGGATCGTCCCCGGGCTCGAAGCTGCCGCCCGGATCGGTGTTCCACAGCCGGTACACCCCACCCCGCAGCCGCGGCCCCGACGCCCGTCCGCCGAGCCCGAAGAACCGTGCGTCCGCCGCCACTTCGGACCGCTGCAGCCAGCGCGCGCCCACCCCGCCCACCCCCGCCCCCGGCTCCGCGGGCCCCGGCGCCCCGGCCGGCTCCCACCAGCGCGGCGGCAGATCCCGCCGCAGCACCACCCCGCCCGGGGTGCGCACCTCCACCGTGCCGGTCCGCGACACGATCACCGTGACCCGCTCGGACACCACCCGCCAGCCGCCCCCGGTGTCCGGCTCCAGCTCCGCCCGCTCGTCCGCCTCCGGACACGGCCCGTCCAGCGCGTACGAAGGCTCCGGCTCGGCCCCGTCCCAGCCGCAGAACACCGCGCCCCCGGTGGTCACCCGCACCCGCAGCGAGGACCTGGCGAACCGCACCACCCCGCCACCCGGCTCCGGATCCGCCCCCTCCACCTCACCCGGCACCCGGGCCAGCTCGGTGCCCCTGCGGGGCAGCCCGACCGCGTCGGAACGCCGACGCCGCCAGGCCGAGCGCAGTGACCGCAGCCCCTGCGCCGTGCAGATCACCTTCACCGACCGCACCAGCTTTTCCGACCGCACCAGGTCACGCGCATCCATACTGATCAGCCTGCCATTGCCGACGCCCGGCAGGGATATGGTTCAACTGCCGTTCACCTGTGCTCCTCCCACATGATCCCGCCCTGTGATGTGGAGTGGCGCCCCTGGTGTCGGAGTCGATCACATGGCATCGTCCTGACCGGACGCATACGAGGCGGATGCACCACCCACGGACACATCCGACGCGGACAGCCCGGGAGCCGACAGCCATGACCACCGCAGCTCACTTTGACCATCGGCCACAGCCCCTGTGGCAGCCCGGCGCGGACCGGATCGCCCGGTCCCGGCTGACCGCCTTCCACGCCTGGGCGGCCGAGCGTCACGGCGCGCCCGCCCCCACCAAGGACGACCCGACGGCGGGCTACGCCGCGCTGCACCGCTGGTCCGTGGAGGAGCTGGAGACCTTCTGGCAGGCGGTCGCCGAATGGTTCGAGGTGCGCTTCACCACCCCGTACGAACGGGTGCTCGCCGACGCCACCATGCCCGGCGCCCGCTGGTTCCCCGGCGCCACCCTCAACTACGCCGAGCACGCCCTGCGCGCCGCCGAGGACCCCGCCCGCGCCGACGAGCCCGCGCTGCTCCACGTCGACGAGACCAATGACCCGCGCCCGGTCAGCTGGGCCGAACTGCGCGGCCAGGTCGGCGCCGTCGCCGCCGAACTGCGCCGCCTCGGCGTCCGCCCGGGCGACCGGGTCAGCGGCTATGTCCCCAACATCCCCCAGGCCACTGTCGCCCTCCTGGCCACCGCCGCCGTCGGCGCCGTATGGACCTCCTGCGCCCCCGACTTCGGCGCCCGCAGCGTCCTGGACCGCTTCCAGCAGGTCGAACCGGTGGTGCTCTTCACCATCGACGGCTACCGCTACGGCGGAAAGACCCACGACCGCACCGCGACCGTGACCGAGCTCCGCGCCGAGCTGCCCGGCCTGCGCGCCGTCGTCCACATCCCGCTGCTGGACACCCCCGCCCCCGAGGGCGCGCTGGTCTGGGACGACATCGTGCGCGAACCGGCGGAGCCGGTCTTCGAGCCGCTGCCCTTCGACCACCCCCTGTGGGTGCTCTACTCTTCCGGCACCACCGGCCTGCCCAAGGCGATCGTCCAGTCCCAGGGCGGCATCCTGCTCGAACACCTCAAGCAGCTCGGCCTCCACTGCGACCTCGGCCCCGGCGACCGCTTCTTCTGGTACACCTCCACCGGCTGGATGATGTGGAACTTCCTGGTGTCCGGGCTGCTGGTCGGCGCCACCGTGGTCCTCTACGACGGCAGCCCCGGCCATCCGGACACCGCCGCCCAGTGGCGCGTCGCCGAGCGCACCGGGACCACCCTCTACGGCACCTCCGCCGCGTACGTCATGGCCTGTCGCAAGGCCGATGTCCACCCGGGCCGCGACTTCGACCTCTCCCGGGTGAAATGTGTCGCCACCACCGGCTCCCCGCTGCCGCCCGACGGCTTCCGGTGGATCCACGACGAGGTGGCCGAGGACATGTGGATCGCCTCCGTCAGCGGCGGCACCGATGTGTGCAGCTGCTTCGCGGGCGCCGTGCCCACCCTCCCCGTCTACATCGGCGAGCTGCAGGCCCCCGGACTCGGCACCGACCTGCAGGCCTGGGACCCACAGGGCGAACCGGTGGTCGACGAGGTCGGCGAGCTCATCGTGGCCCGCCCCATGCCGTCGATGCCGGTCCGCTTCTGGAACGACCCCGACGGCAGCCGCTACCGCGACAGCTACTTCGAGATGTTCCCCGGCGCGTGGCGCCACGGCGACTGGATCACCCTGACCTCCCGCGGCACCGTGGTCATCCACGGCCGCTCCGACTCCACCCTCAACCGGCAGGGCGTC
Organism: Streptomyces sp. NPDC007875; assembly: GCF_042868035.1. Lineage (NCBI taxonomy): Bacteria > Bacillati > Actinomycetota > Actinomycetes > Kitasatosporales > Streptomycetaceae > Streptomyces > Streptomyces sp. NPDC007875. The sequence continues at coordinate 169,775 of NZ_JBIADZ010000021.1, forward strand.
CGGATGGGCTCCGCCGACATCTACGAGGCCGTCGAACGGCTCCCGGAGATCCGCGAATCCCTCGTCATCGGCGTCGAACAACCCGACGGCGGCTACTGGATGCCACTCTTCGTCCATCTCGCCCCCGGCGCCACGCTGGACGAGGAGCTCCTGGCCCGCATCAAGACCACCATCCGCACCCAGCTCTCCCCACGCCACGTCCCGGACGAGATCATCGAGGTTCCCGGCGTCCCCCACACCCTGACCGGCAAACGCATCGAGGTCCCGGTCAAGCGCCTCCTCCAAGGCACCTCCCTGGACAAGGCGGTCAACCCGGGCTCGGTGGACGACGTGGAGCTCCTGCGGTACTACGAACGCCTGGCGGAGGAGAAGCGCGGCTCGGCTCCGTCGGGGGGCGCGGCTGGGGCTTGAGAGGGAGGTCGTCCGGGGCGGAGCCGCACCCCAGCCCTCCAGCCTCTCCGGGCCCTCCCAGCCCCCTCCGGACCCTCCGAACCCTCCGGACCTCCAGTCCTCTCCGGGCCCCAGCCCCGCATCCCCTCCGGACCCCCCAGTCCTCTCCGAACCCGCCCTCCAGCCTCTCCGGACCCCAGTCCTCTCCGAACCCCGGCCCCGCATCCCCTCCGGGCCTTCCAGCCCCGCCAGCTCGTCCGGACTCCCAGCCCCTCCGGCGTTTGAGGAGCGGGGTCCGGGGGCGGAGCCCCCGAAACGGGGTCTGGGGCGCAGCCCACGCGGGGCTCGGGGCAGCGCCCCGGTTCGGGAAGGGGCGGGGTGGGGAAACCCCCCGCCTACCCCCCATACGTCGCCTGCGCCTCCCCCAACACCCCCGCCAAATCCCCCGCCAAAACCCCCGCATCCCCCTCCCCCAACCCCGCCGTGGTAATCCGCACCCCCGCCCCGGCACCCAGCCGAAACCTCGCACCGGCCGCCACCCACCACCCCCGCGTCCGCAACCCGTTCACGACCGCCGCCTCGTCCCGCACCGGCACCCACACATTCATCCCGCTCGCCCCGTGCGCGGCGACCCCCCGAGCCGACAGCGCGGCCAGCAGAGCCTCACGCCGCCGGGCATAGGCGGACCGCGCCGAGGCCACCAGGCCCTGGATCTCCGGGTCGGTCATCAGCCGGGTCACCGTCTCCTGCAGCACATGGCTGACCCAGCCCGAGGTCAGCACCATCCGGCCGTCATGCCGCGCCAGCGTCGTACGGTCGCAGGCGAGCGCGCCCCACCGCAGGTCCGTCCCCAGGTGCTTGGAGACCGTGCGCACCTGCGCCCAGCGCGCCAGGCCGCCCGTGGTGAGGCTGTGCAGCGGCACTCCCGCGACGTCCGCGGCGTGGTCGTCCTCGACCACCAGCACCTCGGACGGCGCCGCGCCCAGCACCTCAAGCAGCGCCTCCCGCCGCCGCGCCGAGAACCAGCCGCCGTAAGGGTTCTGCGCGCGCGGGCTGCAGATCAGGGCACGCGCCCCGGACCGCAGTGCCGCCCGCAGCGCGTCCGGCCGGATCCCCTCGTCGTCCACGGCCACCGGCACGGTACGCAGCCCCAGCGCCGGAACGAGGTCCAGCAGATGGTGGTAGCCGGGGTCCTCCATCGCCACCGCGTCACCCGGCCTGAGCTCGACCGACAGCAGCCGGGCCACGCAGTCCAGCGCGCCATGGGCGAAGGTGAGGTGCTCAGCCGGCACCCCATCGCGCTCGTACCAGGCGCGGGTCAGGTCCTCCAGACCGGCAAGCCGGGGCTGGGCGCGGTGCGACCGGACTCCGGGGGAGAGGCGGCCGGCCGGCAGCAGCGCGGGGAGGAAGGCCGGATCGGGGTGACCGCCTGCCAGATCGCGCACCCCCTCCGGCACCGGCGGCGGGCGCCGCGAGGCGACCGCGGGCGTCGGGGCGACCACCGTGCCGCCCCTCCCGTGGGTCACCACGATCCCGCGCCGCCGCAGCTCCTTGTAGGCGGTCGCGACGGTGCCGGGGCTGACGCCCAGCCGCTCGGCGAGCCGGCGCACCGGAGGCAGTGCGGTGCCGGGCGCCAACGCCCCCTCCACCACGCCCTGTTCGACGGACGCGGCAATCCCCTTGGCCGACGCACCGGTGATCTCATATTGTGTCGCCACAGAAAATATTCTGTATCAATACAAAATCGAATGTCAAGGGGGACCAGGGTGGGCAAGCCAACGTGGCGCACCGCGCTGAGCGACCGCATCCCCGGCGGCCGGGACGGCCGGCGCATGCTGACCGTCACCTTCGTCGACCGGATCGGCTCGGGCCTGTGGGGCGCGACCGCGACGCTCTACTTCACCTACGCCGCCGGGCTCGGCACCGCCGAAATCGGCGTGCTGCTCGCCGTGTCAGGATGTGTGGGCATCGCCGGCCCACCCCTCGGCGGCCTCCTCGCCGACCGCGTCCCGCTGCGCCCGCTGCTGATCATCGTCCAACTGGTCCGCGCAGTCGCCTCACTCGCCCTCCTCACCACCACCGACCTCGGGCTCCTGCTTGCCATCACCTCGGTGGGCAGCCTCGGCGACCGCGCGGCCTCCGTACTGACCAAGCTGTACGCGACCCGCGTCGCGGGCCCTGAGCGCGTCCGCTACCAGGCCATCAGCCGCACCGCCATGAACGTGGGCTGGGCCGTCGGCGGCCTCGCGGCGGCAGCGGCACTCACCGGCGGTACGGTCACCGTCTACCGCTGGCTCCTCATCGGCGACGCGCTTTCCTTCCTCGCCTCCGCGCTGTTCACCCTCGGCTGCGCCGAACCGCCCTCGGCCGCCCGCATCGCGGCCAAGTCCACTCCCGCGTCCGGCGCCTCCGCGTCCGGCGCCTCCGCGTCCGGCGCCTCCGCGTCCGGCGCCTCCGCGTCCGGCGCCTCCGCGTCCGGCGCCTCCGCGTCCGGCGGCTCCGCGTCCGGCGCCTCCGCACCCAGCGGCTCCGAGCCCGGCGTCTCCGCACCCAGCGCACCCACGCCCGACGCCTCCGCACCCAGCGACTCCGCATCCAGCGACTCCGCATCCGCACCCGGAAAGACCGCCGCCCCCAACCCCTGGCGTGACCGCCGCTATCTCACCTACACCGCCAGCGAGGCCGTCCTCTTCCTCGACGACTCCGTCTTCAAGATCGGCCTGCCACTGTGGGCCGTGACGGCCACCAGCGCACCGCATCAACTCGTCCCCCTGCTGCTCGTCCTCAACAACGTGCTCGTGGTGCTCTTCCAGGTCCCGTTCGCCCGCTTCGGCGCCACCCCGCACACCGCACGCACCTCGCTGTGGCCGCTGGCCGGCGCGTTCCTCCTCGGCGGGGCCGCGCTGGCCGCCTCGACCGTCGGCGCGCCCTGGCTCGCGGCCGTGACACTTGTGCTGGCCGCCACCGCCTTCACCGTCGCGGAGATGCTGCACGCCACGATCTCTTGGGAGCTGTCCGTCGTCCTGGCCCCGCCCACCGCACAGGGCGCCTACCTCGGCGTGCACGGCCTGGCCCAGGCCGTCCAGCGCAGCGCGGGACCACTCGCGGTGACGGCGGCGATCGCGGCGGGCCCCCTCGGCTGGCTCGGCCTCGGCGCCGGGCTCGCCGCGATGTGCGGCGCCCAGCACCACCTGGTACGGGACCGCGGCGACGGAGCGTTGTCAGTGGCCACGGCTACGGTGAGTGAGCACTGAACATCCGCGCTGAGGGGGAGTCATGGCGCACACCGGACAGCGGAGCGAGGACTGGAGCCGCCCCGGCAGGCACCGGGGCAAGCACGGCAAGCCGAAGCCACATCCGAAGACGACGAAGCCGAAGACAGCGAAGGCGAATACGAGGACGCGGCACCGGACGAGGAGCCAGACCGCCCGCCGCGCCCTGCGCAGAGAGGTGCCCAGCACGGTGGCCCTGCTCGCCGACGAGCGGGACTTCGCGGCCATGCGGCACTACGCGTCGTTCGCCTTCGACGACCACGGTGCGTATCTACGGCAGATGGAAGGGCTGCTGAAGGCACTCGCGGCCAAGGGCGTCCACACCACCGTCGCCCTGTTCGACCCCGTCGCCTACGAGGAGTTCTGCGCGGACACCCGGCTCGACCCGGACACCCCCGCGAGCCGCACTCGCTATACGGCGGAGCTGGCCGCCGCGGGCGGCACCGTCACCTATGAGGGCCAGCCGATCGACCGCCTGGTCCCACGCCTCATCGGTGTGGCCGACGAGCAGGCCACCTGGGAGTACGCCACGGCGCTGCTCTCCCGCGCCGGCCACCGCGGGGAGTGCCGCGACGACACCACCGCCCGCGCCGCGTTCGACCGCGCCGGGGCCGCCTTGCGCAAGGTCGTCGAGGCGGCCGGGCCAGGCGTCCACCATCTGGTCTGCAGTGTCCCTGCGGACGGCACCTCGCTGGTCGCCGTGCTTCACGCCGACGCCAGGGAAGCGGGCCCGCCGAAGCTGCCCGAGCCTTCGGGGCTGGTCTTCCGCACCGTCCTGGCCTGTGGCTTCGCCCTGCGCAGCCCCGGCGGCCTGGTGCTGCGCACCATCGTCGCGGACACCCCCGAGACCGTCCGCGGCTGGGCGCTGCACGACGGCTGGCTGCGCCCACTGAGCGAGGCGGAGGTGTTCACCGCGTACTGCACCGACGCCGAAACCGGTGAACCCATCCCTCCGGAGCACGGCGTCGAATACCGGGCGGGCATCCCGCTCGGCAGCCCGGAATGACCGAAGGCGTCCCGCCGTGTGGCGGGACGCCTTCACCGAAGCTCACCGGCTCACGGTCACGGACTCACCGGCTCATTCGCCGGACAGCACCGCCTGCGCCGCCCGGCGGGCATCCTCGGCGGTGTCCGCCGCGCGCGCCGCGGAGGCGGCCCGCTCGCACTGCGCGAGCGTGTGCTTGGCCAGCGTCGCGCGCACATACGGAATGGAGGCCGCGCCCATGGAGAGACTGGTGACCCCCAGACCGGCCAGCACACACGCCAGCAGCGGATCGGAGGCGGCCTCACCGCAGACACCACAGCTCTTGCCCTCGGCCTGCGCGGCCTCCGCCGACGCCGCCACCAGGTCGAGCAGCGCGGGCTGCCACGGATCCTGCAGCCGCGAGACCGCACCCACCTGACGGTCGGCAGCGAAGGTGTACTGCGCCAGGTCGTTGGTGCCCAGCGACAGGAACTCGACCTCCTGAAGGATCGAGCGCGCCCGCAGCGCGGCGGACGGAATCTCCACCATCGCGCCGAACTTGGCCCGCAGCCCCGCATCACGGCACGCGTCCGCGAACGCCTTGGCGTCCAGCCGGTCGGCCACCATCGGGGCCATGACCTCGAGATAGACCGGCAGCCCCTCCGACGCCTTGGCCAGCGCCGTGAGCTGCGTCCGCAGCACCTCGGGGTGGTCCAGCAGGGTACGCAGACCGCGCACACCCAGCGCCGGGTTGGGCTCATCGGCCGGGGTGAGGAAGTCCAGCGGCTTGTCCGCGCCCGCGTCCAGGACCCGCACCACCACCCGGCCCTCGGGGAACGCCTCCAGCACCTGGCGGTACGCCTCGACCTGCTTCTCCTCCGACGGCGCCTGGGTGCTGTCGTCGAGGAAGAGGAACTCGGTGCGGAACAGCCCCACACCCTCGGCGCCCGCCTCGACCGCCGCCGGCACATCGGCCGGTCCGCCGACGTTCGCCAGCAGCGGCACCTTGTGCCCGTCCGACGTCGCGCCCGGACCGGAGGAGGCGGCCAGCGCGGCCCGGCGCTCCTCGGCGGCCCGCGTCAGTTCGGCCCGCTTCTCCTCGCTCGGGGACACGAAGATCTCACCCGTGCTGCCGTCCACGGCGATCAGGGTTCCCTCGACCAGATCCCCGGCACCGGGCAGCGCGACCACGGCCGGCACCCCCAGGGCGCGGGCGAGGATCGCGCTGTGGCTCGTCGGCCCGCCCTCCTCGGTCACGAACCCCAGCACCAGCGTCGGGTCGAGCAGCGCGGTGTCGGCGGGGGCGAGGTCCCGCGCGATCAGCACATACGGCTCATCACTGTCCGGCACACCCGGCATCGGCACACCCAGCAGCCGCGCCACGATCCGGTTCCGCACATCATCGAGGTCGGCCACCCGGCCCGCCAGGTAGTCCCCGGCCCCCGCGAGCAGCGCCCGGTAGGCGGCGAAGGCGTCGTACACCGCGCGCTCGGCGGTGCTGCCCACGGCGATACGCCGCTCGACATCGGCCATCAGCTCCGGGTCCTGCGCCATCATGGCCTGCGCCTCGAGCACGGCCTGGGCCTCGCCGCCCGCCAGATTGCCGCGCGCGACCAGATCGGCCGCCACGGCCTCCACGGCCTGGCGCGCCCGCCCCTGTTCACGCGCCGCCTCATCGGCCGGAATCTGCCTCGCCGGCGGCTCCAGGACCGCCGTCCCCATATGGCGCACCTCGCCGATGGCCACCCCGTGGCTCACGCCGACGCCTCGCAGCGTTGTCTCCATGTCACCCGTCCCCGGTCGATACGGCGGAACCCCGCCATGGTGGATGTCGTACCAGCAGTGCGCGCCGCCCGGCCCCGGTCCCCACCGGCCGCCGAGCGTACGCGCGGCTCACCAGCTGAAGAGCGTGTCGCCCGGCTTCACGTCGACGTCCTGCTTGACGTCGGACAGGGCATCGGCCGTGGCCTCGAGTGCCACGATCGGACAGATCGGCGACTTGCCCGCGGCCACGGCGGTGGCCGGGTCCCAGCGCACGATCGCGTCGCCCCGCTTGACGGTGTCCCCCTTGTTGATGAGCACCTCGAAGCCCTCACCGTTCAATTGCACGGTGTCGATGCCGAGGTGGGTGAGCACACCGTGCCCCTCCCCGTCCACGACGACGAACGCGTGCGGGTGCAGAGAGACGACGATGCCGTCGACCGGAGCCACGGCCACAAAGGGCTCGAGCACCGGGTCGATCGCCGTGCCCGGACCGACCATGGCGCCGGAGAACACCGGATCGGGGACCGCTTCGAGTCCGATCACGCGGCCGGTGACCGGTGAGGTCACGCTGGTCATGGGGGCCTCCCGGGGTGAAGAATCATCACGCGCCGTCACCGTCTGTCCCGGACAGCGCACTGCCCAGAAGAGTAAGTCATAGGAACTTCGGATTCCGCACACGTGGCGCTGGCAGAGTGGACGCTCGGGCCTGGAATCGATTTGCCACGGCCGAGTGAGGCGCTGTACTGTCGTACCCCTGCCCACCGGATGAAGCACTGCGGTCATCTGCGTGTACATCCAGGTTCAGGGCAGCGCCATCAGCTACTTGATCCAAATCTCGGATCCGCTTTCGCATGCCTTGCGAAAGACACCGGTTCGGAGAGCGGGAAATGGTCTGATAGCGTGTGAAACACCGAAGGGAAGCGCCCGGAGAAACCGGTGAAACGGTTTCAAAGGAAGCGTCCGTTCCTTGAGAACTCAACAGCGTGCCAAAAGTCAACG
>NZ_JBIADZ010000022.1:0-172175 GCF_042868035.1 Streptomyces sp. NPDC007875
CGCCAGCACCAGGCCCGTGTCAGTCACTACAAACGACGCGGACACAGCCCCTGAGCTGGCCAGCAGTCACGGCAAGCACCGTTGCAGTACTAGGGCCTGTCGTTTGGATCAGGCCGGGCTCGCGGGGTCTGGCACGCGCATCTGCGGCGTTGTCGTCACTCGCCGACGCTCCGCGTCGACTCCCTCCTCCGCCTTGCAGCTGCACGCACCAGACCCCGCTCCCTGATCCGGCCTGATCCAAACGACAGACCCTAGGCCTGTCCGCGCGAGCACGGCACACCGCCGTCGGGTCCGCCGCCACACCTCCTCCCCAGGCGGCGGCGGACCCGGCCGTATATCGGGGGCGGACCCGGCCGTATGCCGTAGGGCGGGGCGGCGGGGGCGGGGAGCGGTGGCGGGGAATAAAGCGGAGCCTTTCTCCGGTTGAATACAGGCGGTAGACGTAGAGGCATACCGAGACAGACGTACGCGCACCGCAGTGCGACCAGGGAGGCGGGCCACCGTGGCCGATGAGCAGGACCGGCGAGACGACCAGCACGACCCCATCCGGGCCCGGGCCCTCGGCAGCGCACCGGTGCCCCTGTCGGTCCTGGACCTCGCGACCGTCGGCAGCGGGGTGACAGCCTCCGAGGCGCTGCGGACCACCACCGAACTCGCCCGGCTCACCGAGCGCCGGGGCTTCCACCGCTTCTGGGTCGCCGAGCACCACTCCATGCCCGGGGTCGCCAGCACCTCCCCGGCGGTGATCCTCGCCCATCTCGCCGCGCACACCGAGCGGATCCGGCTGGGCTCCGGCGGAGTGATGCTCCCCAACCACGCCCCGCTGGTCATCGCCGAGCAGTTCGGCACCCTGGAGGCGCTCGCCCCCGGCCGGGTGGACCTCGGCCTCGGCCGCGCGCCCGGCACCGACGGGGCCACGGCCGCCGCCCTGCGCCGCACCGAACGGCTGCGCGAGGGCGCCGACGACTTCCCCCAGCAGCTCGCCGAGCTGACCCGCTTCCTCGACGACGACTTCCCCGACGGACACCGCTACGCCCGTATCCACGCGGTGCCGGGGCCGGTGCAGGGCACCGTGCCCGGGGGGGTCCAGTCCGCCGACCGGCCCTCGATCTGGCTGCTGGGCTCCAGCGGATTCAGCGCCCGGCTGGCCGGGATGCTCGGCCTGCCGTTCTCCTTCGCCCACCACTTCTCCGCGGCCAACACCGTCCCCGCGCTCGATCTCTACCGCGAGACCTTCCGGCCGTCCGCCGCGCTGGACCGGCCGTACGCCTCGATCGGCGTCTCGGCCTTCGCCGCCGAGGACGAGAAGGAGGCCCACCGGCAGGTGCTCACCGGCGCCCTGGCCATGATCCGGCTGCGCACCGGACGCCCCGGCCTGGTGCCGACGCCCGAGGAGGCCGAAGCATACGAGTTCAATGAGATCGAGCGCGACTTCATCAACAGCTGGCTCGCCAACGTCGAGTACGGCACCCCGGACCAGGTCCGCGAGGGGCTCGACGGGCTGATCAAGCGCACCGGAGCGGACGAAATCAAGATCACGGCCAATGCGCACGGCCGTGACGCCCGTCTGCGCTCGTACGAGCTGATCGCCGATGCCTACGATCTCCCGACGGCGCAGACGGAGGCGTAGCCCTAACCGACGTAGCCCTCACCGGACGCCGGGCAGGTGATCATCGTCTGTATGCGGTCCGGCGGCACCGGACGGGAGTAGAACCACCCCTGTCCCGTGTCGCAGCCGATCCGCCTCAGCCGCTCCGCCTGCTCGGCGCTCTCCACGCATTCGGCCGTCACGGTGAGGCCCAGCCGGTGCGCGAGCTGCACCAGCGCCTCGACGATGGTCTCGTCGGCCGGATTCGGATGCTCCTCGGCCCGGAACCCCTGGACGAACGAGCCGTCCAGCTTGAGCGTGGAGACCGGCAGCCGGCTGAGATAGGCGAGGTTGGAGTAGCCCGTCCCGAAGTCGTCGATCGCGATGGGCACCCCCATGTCGCTGAGCCGCTGCAGCGCCTGCAGCGGACGGCCCGTCGACCCCATCACCGCCGACTCGGTCAGCTCCAGCTGCAGCAGATGTGGCGGCAGCCCGGTATCCGCCAGGATCGTGCCGACATCGGCGACCAGGTCGGAGTCCCACACCTGGCGGACCGCCACATTGACGCTGACCACCAGCGGATGGGTCGGATTGGCCAGCTGCCAGGCGCGGGCCTGGCGGCAGGCGGTGCGCAGCACCCACCGGCCCAGCGGCACGATCGCGCCGTTCTCCTCGGCCAGCGGGATGAACCGGTTCGGCGACAGCCGCCCGAACTGCGGATGGTCCCAGCGCACCAGCGCCTCCACCCCCCGGACGACCCCGTCCCCCAGCCCCACCAGCGGCTGGTAGTCGAGCACGAACTCGTCCCGCTCGACCGCCGGACGCAGGGTGCTGGACAGCGCCTGCCGGGTCATCCGATGGGCGTTGCGCTCCGGATCGAAGAGCGTCCAGCGCGCCTTGCCGTCCTCCTTCGCCCAGTACAGCGTGGTGTCCGCGGCCTGCATCAGCCAGGTGGTGTGGGTACCGGCCGCGGGCCGCTCCACCACGCCGATGCTCGCCGACACCGACAGCCGCTGCCCGCCCACGTCGAACGGTTCCTGCAGGGCGGCCAGCAGCGACCGGGCGAGGTCGCACAGCTGCTCGGTGCCGGTGGAGTTGCGGACCAGCAGGGCGAACTCGTCCCCGCCGAGCCGCGCCACCAGATGGCCGCCGGGCGCGGCGCATTCGGTGAGCCGCTGGGCGACCGCGCCGAGTAACCGGTCGCCGACCCGGTGGCCGAGGGTGTCGTTGACCGCCTTGAAACCGTCCAGGTCGAGATAGCAGAGCCCGATCCGGCCGGTGCCCCCGTGGTCGTAGGTGGCCGCCTCCAGCGCCGAGGTCATCCGCTCGAAGAACAGGCTCCGGTTGGGCAGCCGGGTGACCGGATCGTGCATCTGCAGATGGCGCAGTCGCCCCTGGAGATCCCGCTGATCGCTGATGTCGGCCATCGACAGCAGCAGACTGCAGCTGTCCGGCGCGGGCTCGATGGTGATCTCGGCCCACAGGGCATGGCCGTCGGCGCGCAGCAGGCGCCGGGTGCGGCGCAGCCGCGCGAGACGGCCGCCCAGGACGTCCCGGTACTCCTTCCAGGTGCGCGGATCCTCGCGCAGATTGGCCAGATCCGCCGCGCTGCGGGTGGTCAGCACGGCCGGATCGGTGCCGAGCAGGGCGCCGAGCGCGGGGTTGGCGTCGCGCACCCTGCCCTCGCGGTCGACGACGGCCATGGCGAGGCGCGCCACGTTGAAGGCGGCGCGGTAGTCGCCGGGTGCGGGGCCCGGAGCCGGGTCGGCGCCCGGGGGCGCGCCTGGCGCTGAGGGAGTACCCGGCGCTGGGGGCGTGCCCGGGGCTGGGGGCGCGCCCGGCGCCGACGGCGCGCTGGTGGCCGGGCGAGGTGCGCCGGCGTCCTCCGCAACAGGGAGAACGCTGGGGGTAGCATCACGCTCTGTGATCGTCGGCAGCGTCGCGCCCAGGGCGCGGCCCTGCCCGTCAGGGATTCCGCTCACCGCTCGCTCCCGCGTGGCGTTCGTTGTGTCCAGGTTGTTCGTACGCATCTTGTTGTCTCACACCGGGTGCCGGGCAGACCGTAATTTCCTGCCTGAAGGGGGATTCCCCGCTGGACATGTGCCGATCATAGGGGCTCGTACTCCGGGCGTTCCATCGACGTCATCGCGCTCACCGCCGCCTTGACAATGTGTTTGGTCGTATCTGTTCGACTCTGCGCGGGCCAACAGCCGCTCTGACCGATTGTGACCGTCTGTTACGTACCCGGATCGCGGCCTCTTCACTCGACCAGCCCATCCCAACAGGGCGTACCCCGCCAATTCGCCTCAGGGTGGAGTGGGTGTTCGGACTACGCCCGGGAGGTCGACATGGTGCGTCCTCAGGTACCCGAGGGGGTGCACCGGCAGCCTCGGTTGCGTCGGACCGGGGCCCTGCTGACCTCGTTGAGCGCGCTCATCGCGACCACCGTGGTGGCGGGCCCCGCTGTCGCGGCCGGCCCCGGCGGACCCTGTGACCTGGAACGTACCGACGCCCACCACTCGGAGGGCCTGGACACCTGGAACTCCCGCTATCCGCGCCCGGTGCGCCGATTGGACGCGGCGATGGTCTTCCTGTCGTTCCCGGACGCCAAGCCCAGGGTATCCCCGGCCCGGCTGGCCACCGACCATATCCCCGCGACCCCCGATTTCTTCAAGCGGGCGTCCTACGGGAAGTTCGCGCTGCGGGTGCATCCGCTGCGGCGCTGGCTCACCATGCCCCAGCGCTCCACCGCGTACGCCATACAGCGCGACTGGAACGCCAAGCGCCGCGCCGCGTATCTGCGCGATGCCATCGCGTCCGCCGATCCGCACCTCGACTTCGGCCGCTATGACCTCGTCTATCTGGTCGCCGACCCCGATGCGCCCGGTGTGGACGCCGACGCGACGAAAGTGGTCAACTTCGAAAAGCCACTGCGCGCCGACGGTGTTGATCTGCGCCGTCTGGTCACTGTTTTCGAACACCATCCGCCGGACCGCAATGTCCTGGCCCATGAGACCGGCCATGTCTTCGACCTGCCCGACCTCTACCACCGGCCGAAGGACACCGACGCCAGCGCCGAATGGGACACCTACGTCGGCGACTGGGACCTCATGGGAAGCCAGTTCGGCATGGCACCCGATCCGTTCGGCTGGCACAAGTGGAAGCTGGGCTGGCTCGGCGCGCGCCAGGTGGCCTGCGACCGCGCCATCGGCCCGCGCCGATACACCCTCCAGCCCCTCGCCGCCCCCATGGGGCGGGGCAGGCCCGGCGCCGACACCCGCACCCGGCTGGTCGTGGTCCGCACCGGGCCCACCACCGCGCTGGCCATCGAGGCGCGTGGCGGTCGCGGCAACGACGCGGGCACCTGCACCGAGGGCGTGCTGGTCTACCGCGTCCACAACGACAAGGCGTCGGGCGACGGCCCCGTCCAGGTGCTGGACGGCCACCCCGCCACCTCCGCCTGCTGGAACGAGTCGGTCTACCCCGAACTCGCCGATGCCCCGCTCGGCGTCGGCGACAGCCTGTCGGTCAAGGAGGACTCCGTACGGATCACGGTGGCCGGCCGCGCCGCCGACGGGGGCTGGACCGTCCGGGTCAACCGCCGGGCGCGGTGATGACGGAGCCGCGCCGATGTCCGGTCGCGCCCATGTCCGGTCGGGCCGCTGACGACGCTCCGCAGATGACCGGGTCGGGCCGCTGACGGAGCCGCTCCGCTGGCCGGGGTGCGCTCATAACCGGTGATCAAGTCGGCTTCGAGGTGCCGCTTCGAGACTGTGGGCCCCTTTCCGACGTCGGGCGCCCGGGAGTTGAGAATGCCGCGACACGCGAATCTGGCCGAGGCCCTGAAGGAACGGGCCCTCCGGCACGCCGACGGTACGGCGCTCGCCCACCCCGCCGACGACGGCACCGAACACCGCGTGTCCTACGCCGCGCTCGACGCCCGCGCCGACGCCGTGGCCGCCTGGCTGCGTGCCCGGGACGCTGCCGGCCGCCGGGTGCTGCTCGCCATGGACCCCGGTCCGCACGCCGCGGTGGCGCTGCTCGGCTGTCTGTACGCGGGCGCCGTCGCGGTGCCCGTGCCCGCGCCGTCCGCCTCCCGGACCGATGCCGAGCGCATCGACTCGATCGTCCGTGACGCCGCCGTGGACCTCGTCCTCACCGAGACCGCCCACGCCACCGAGACCTCCCGCAGGCTCTCCCGGGTCGGCCGCGCCGGTCTGACCTGCCTCGCCGTCGACGGACTCCGCCCCGACGCGTACGACGGGGCGTCCCGGCAACCCGTCCGCACCACCGCCGACAGCCTCGCGCTGCTCGCCTACGACTCCGGGCCCGCCACCGCCCCACGTGGTGCCCTGCTCACCCATGGCGGCCTTACGGCGGCCATGGCAGGGCTGCGGCGGACGCTTGGCACCGACCGCCACTCCCGGATCGGCGGCTGGCTGCCCCGCCGCCATGCCCCCGGGCTGATCGGGCAGGTGCTGCATCCGCTGTGGCTGGGCGCCACCGCCGTGACGCTTCCGGCGGAGCCGTTCCGCACCGATCCGCTCGGCTGGCTGCGGGCCATCAGCCGCCACGGCATCACCGAGACCGTCGCGCCCGACATCCTCCACGCCCGCTGCGCCGCCCTCCTCGGCGACGAGCCACCGGCCGGGCTCGACCTCTCCCGCTGGCGCACCGCGCTGAACGCCGGGGAGCCGGTCTCGGCCGGAACCATGGCCGCCTTCCCTCACCGCTGCGCGCCCCTGGGGCTGCGCCCGGGCACCCTGGTGGCCGGATACGTCCCGGCCGAGGGGTCCCCGGTGGCGCTGGCCACGGGGCGCGCACCGGTGCCGGGCGCGGACTTCGCCGTCGTGGACCCGCTGACCGGGCGCCGGCTGCCGGACGGGGCGCCCGGGGAGATCTGGGTGCGCGGCCCCGCCGTCGCCACCGGCCACTGGGGCGGTCCGCCGGACACCGCGCTGCTGTTCGCCGCCCGCGTCGCCGAGGGCCCGGGCGGCTTTCTGCGCACCGGCGACCTCGGCCTTACGGTGAACGGACAGCTCCGGATGACCGGCCGGCTCCGTGACGCGCTCCTGGTGGACGGCCACACCCTGCATCCACAGGACGTGGAGCGCGAACTGCTGCGCTGCGCACGGGCGCTGGGGTCGGCCCGGGTGTTCTGCGCCGGGCCCGGTGCGGGGGCGTTGGTGGTCGTTCAGGAGGTCGTCCGTACGGCGGGCGGGGTGCGCACCGGGCTGCCCCGGCTGGCGGCGCGGATCCGCGCCCTGATCGCGGAGGAGTTCGGCGTCGTGACCGGCGCGCTGCTGCTGGTGCGCCCCGGCACCGTGCGCGGGGCGGGAACCGCCAAGGTGCGGCGCGCCCTGCTGCGCGAGCGCTATCTGCGGGGTGAAGTGCGGGCCCTGCACGCCGAGTTCGGACCGGAGGCGGGTGAGCCCTGCCGGGGTGGTGCGGCATGACAAGGGGGCGCGCGGTCGCGCCCGCGCAACGGGATATGCGTTCGACGGGCGCATTTGCCCGCGAATCTATGGAAGGGTCACGAGAGCGCGGGAATAATCGGCATGCGGGGTGATGACGGGGCGGGGAAAGCAGGGGGCGGGATGGTCCGGGTGCTGATCGCGGAAGACATGCATATGTTGCGCAAGGCCCTGGTCGCCCTGCTGGAATTCGAACCGGATATCGAGGTGGTGGCCGAATTCTCCAACGGCGCCGATATCCTGCCGCGCGCCCGTGAACTCCGCCCGGATGTCGCGGTGCTCGACATCGATCTGCCGGGTATGGACGGGCTCACCGCCGCGGCCGAGTTGAGATCCGCCGTGCCCGAATGCCGCACCATGATGCTCACCAGCCTCGGCCGCCCCGGAAATCTGCGCCGGGCGCTGGCCGCCCATGTCTCCGGCTTTCTGCTCAAGGACAGCAGCCCGGACAAGCTGAGCGAGGCCATCCGCGCCGTCGCCCGGGGCGAGCGGGTGATCGATCCACAGCTGGCGCTGGCCGCCCTGGACGACGGCCCGCAGCCGCTGACCCCACGTGAGCTGGAGGTCCTGCGGTTCGCCGCGAGGGGGGAGGAGTCGGCGCAGATCGCGGCCAAGCTGTTTCTGTCGGTGGGCACGGTGCGCAACTATCTGACGTCCGCAGTGACCAAGCTGGATGCCCGCAACCGGGTCGACGCCATCCGGATCGCCCGCGAGGCGGGCTGGCTGTAGAACGCGTCCGGCCCGCACGCCCGTCAGGTTCTCGCGCCCGTCAGGCCCTCACGCCCGTCACGCCGTCACGGTCGGCCCCGGGCCGTACTCCTCCTTCGAGTCCTTCGAGTCGCGCTCCCGGCCGCTCCGCGGTGGCGCGTCCACGGACACATCCAGCTCCGCCCGTAACTCGAACCAGCCGTCCGGCCGTACGCCCGCGCGCAGCCGTCCGCCGAGGTTCTCCACCCGGACCCGGAGGTTGCCGATTCCGCTTCCGCCGTCCGTGCTGTCGGTGCGCAGGATCGTGGACGGCCGGCCGACCCCGTCGTTGACGAGGGTCAGCCACACTTGGCGCCCGCTCCGCCGTGCCTCGATCGCACAGTGGTCGGCCTTGCTGTGGCGCAGCACATTGGTCAGCCCCTCGCGCAACACGCTCGCCAGCACCGTGTCCACCAGCTCCGGCAGCGGTCCGCAGTCGATCTCGGACGTGGCGCTGATACCCGCCGCGGCCAGCATCGAGCGGGCCGTCGCCGACTCCGCCGACAGCGACATCTTGCGATAGCCGCTGGCCACGGCCCGTACGTCGGCGAGGGCCTGACGGGAGGTCTGCAGGATCTCCGAAAGCTCCTGCTGGGCGCGGGAGTTCTGCCGGGGCACCAGCCGGTGTACCAGCTCGCATTTGAGGGTGATGGTGGACAGGCTGTACCCGAGCAGATCGTGCACATCCCGGGAGAACCGCAGCCGCTCCTGGGCGACCGCCAGCCGGGCCAGCTCCGCCCGGGACCGGGACACCTCGGCGACCAGCCCGGACAGCCGCGAGAGCCCGAAGACCACCAGCCCGGTCAGCGCGGTGGAGACCGAGGTGTAGGCGACCTGGCCCCAGCCGAAGCCGACCTGGAACAGCAGCACATCCGTGCACAGCAGGATGGCCGCGAACGCGGGCCACGCCAGCGCCGGTGCCAGCACCAGCAGCGAGGAGCCGGCCAGAAAGCCCGGCATGCCCAGCCAGGCGTGTTTGAAGACCGCGAAGGGGGCGAAGGTCAGCACCGCCTGGAGCGCCAGCGTCCGGCGCCGTGCGCCGCTGAGCCGGGGCGCGAGGCCGGGGAAGGAGTGCAGCAACTGGAGGCAGAGCAGCATGGTCATCGGCAGCAGCGCCAGCCCGAGCATCGCCGCGTCGACCGACTTGCTCGAACGATTGCCGTCGACCACATAGGTGACGGCCACGGAGAAGTAGCCCACCAGCACGAGGACCGTGATGACGACGGCCAGGCGCGGCGCCAGATTGTCGTGGTGGCGCGGTGGGTGGTTCCCGGCATCGTCGGGCAAGAGGCTCCCCTGCACTCGTCCTCCGGATGGTCGGGCCGGATTGGGCGGCTTGCCCGAGAGTATCCGATCTTTACTCGGGGTGGAGAGGCCGCGTGGAAGGCTCATGGTGTACGCAGAGTTACGCGTTATCACGGGGGATCACAGGAAAAACGGAATCGGGTTGAGATCCGCATAGGGCGTGGGCCCCGGCAGCCGTCCGAGCGCGACCGGGACGTCGAAGAGCCGACCGGGCGCGAACCGGGCCCAGTGCGGGCGCATTCCGGGCACCAGCACCTTGGCCACCGGCAGCCCCACATCCGGCCGGGTCTGGTCCAGCACCAGCAACTCCATCCCGCGTTGCCGCACCAGCTCCCTTACGGCGGCCGGCGCACCGCCCTCCGGGAGGCCGGATATCCCCGGGGGCGGTACGGCGGCCGGATCGGGCGTCAGATACGGGTGGTCGGCCAAGGCCGCGGTACGGAACCAGTGCAGCGCCTCGGGCTCGGCGGCGCCGTAGCCCCCGCCGTCGGCGCGGGCCTCGACCACCGCCGGGAGCATCTGGTTCAGCTCGGCGAAGGCGTGGCACAGCGCGGTGTGCCGGTCGAAGTGGGCGCCGAAACCGAGGGTGATGTCCTCGGCGGGCTTGTCGAGGCGCCGGGAGAGCGCGGCGACCACCGGGATGCCGAAATCCGTGGTGAGGTCCAGGGCCCACACCTCGCGTCGCAACCCCCGGTGGGCGGCGCGCACTTCGGCCAGCCACGGGTCGTCGAAGGCGTCGAGGGCCACGGCGGGCTGCCGGGTGCGGTTGTACCACCACAGGGCGACCGCGTCCCGCTCCACCAGTTCCAGGAAGCCCCGTACGACGGCGTCGGCCAGCGTGCCGCCTGCCGCCGTGCCGTTGGAGTCCGCCCGGCAGCAGCGGTGTCGCGGTGGCTGCGGGGCGCCGTAGTACAGCAGCGCGGTGGGCAGCAGCCGGTGGCGCTCGGCGGTGAGCGACCACACCGGGGTCCAGTCCAGCTCCGCGCCCTCGTCGAACGGATCGCGGATCCGGTGACGCGCGGGGAGGGCAGGGGCGCGGAACTGGCGCGGGTCGAAGAGCTGGACGGTGTCCGGGTGCACCGCGTCGTCCGGGTTCAGATCGCGGTAGCGGGCGCGCTGCCGCGGCTCGTCCCCCTGGAAATGGCCGCTGTAGTGCTCCAGGGCCTCGCACAGCGCGCTCGCCCGCGCCTGTTCGGCGGTGCGGCCCTTACCGTGGGCGGACGCCCGCAATCCCGCCCTTACGGCGTCCAGGCCGCTCTGGGGGCCCGCTCCCGCGTACGAAGGGTGGCGGGCGTGGAAGCAGTTGAGGACGGCGGGGCCGCGCGGATCGCGCCGGATCTCGGTGACCAGCCCGGTGACCGGGTCCACCAGATGCCCGTAGCGCTCCATGATCCGGCGCGGGGAGGTGCCGGTGCCGGTTTCGGCCAGCGGCTCCCGTGGCGACGGCAGCGCCAGGGGCGCCCGTATCCGGGCCGCGACCAGCGCCGGATCGCCACAGCCGGCGCACTGCGGGCGGCGGGAGAGCGGATGGCGGTCCACGGTGGCGGTGAGGCTGTCCAGGATGCGCAGCTCCC
The DNA here is from genome assembly GCF_042868035.1 of Streptomyces sp. NPDC007875. Lineage (NCBI taxonomy): Bacteria > Bacillati > Actinomycetota > Actinomycetes > Kitasatosporales > Streptomycetaceae > Streptomyces > Streptomyces sp. NPDC007875. Next base: position 10,689 of record NZ_JBIADZ010000022.1, read on the forward strand.
GCTGGCCCGGATGCCGGTGCCCGGCCAGCCACTTGGCGGCCTCCAGGGCGGCGAGCTGGAGCGCGGCGGCGCGGCTGGCGGGCAGGGAGGCGGGCGGGCGCGGCACCGGTCCGGGGCGGCCGAGCCGGCGCTGGAGATACGCCTCGGCCTGCCGTCCGCGCCACAGCCGGTCGGCCAGGCAGACCCAGCACGGGTCGTCGGGGGCGCCGAGGAACGGGCCCAGCCACGCCTGGGTGCCCACCGGTTTGACGGGGAGCCAGCGACGGCCGCCGGCGCGGTGCGCGGCGTCCACGGCGGCGAGCCGCGGATCGAGGTAGTCATCGCACACCACAAGGGTGAGTTCTGGGTCGTCATGTTGACGGGGGGCGATTTGACATATCTCTCGCCGAGGGCTAGAGACCCCGGACGCCGTCGGATCGCCGTCCGCCGCCTTCCCGTCCGCCGCTTTCCCGTCCACGGTCCTCAGGTCCGCGATCCTCAGCCCCGCGGCGCGCAGCGCCCGGACCACCTCGCCCGGGTCGGCCGAGCCGAGGACCAGCGGGGCCACGGCGGGGCGGGTGGGCCGGGACGTGGGGGCCGGGGCGGAGCCGCCCGCGGTGTTCAGCCCGGCCAGCTCCCAGTACGCCTCCTCGGGGGTCCAGGCGTGGTCCCGCTCGGAGACCAGCCCGGCCGCGCGGAGGCGGGCGATCACGCGCTCGGCCTGCCCGGCCGGGACCGCACCGGGCGGACCCGCGGCGCCGGCGGGCGCGGCGGCCTCGGTGAGGATGTGGGCGAGGTCCCGCGACCCGTCGAGCAGCGGCGCGAGCGCGGCGATCGCCCGCCCGTGCAGCGCCGTGACCCCGTGCTCGGAGACGAGATACACGGCCTCGCCCGGCACCGGCTCGACCCGCAGATGTGGTGTGAAGCCCAGTTCGCCGGTCATCGGCCGGTCATTCGGCGCCGACGGTGCAGATGCAGATGGCGGGCGCGCCGATGGGCCAGGTGGCGTCGGAGAGGTCCTCGATGACCAGATCGTCGTCCTCGGCGGGCGGCTGAACGGTCTCGGCGGCGGTCCCGGCGCGCTGGGTGATCCTGGCGCGCTCGGCGATCTCGACGACCCCGGTGACTCCGGTGACCTCGGTGTTCTCGGCGGAATGAGCCAGGGTGGCGGGGCTCGTGGACTCATGTGGGACGGGCGTATCGGTCATCGCGGACTCTCTCATCGCCAGGGTGTGAATTTGTCATGGTGCGGCGCTCTGGAACTCATATCGAGCTCGTTACTCCGGCACTGGCCGCACAGGTCGCCCACAAGCGAGGCTCTTAAATGCCTCGGTGGCAGGCCGCGCGGCCAGGAGGCACTTGACGGACCGTTGACGGAGGTACACGACCATGGACATCAAGGTGTTGGGGCCGCTGAGCGTCGAGGCGTGCGGTCAGTCGATCGTGCCCAGCGCGGGCAAGCCGCGCCAGATCCTTGCACTGCTTTCCGTCTACGCCAACCAGATGCTGCCGGTGCCCACTCTTATGGAGGAAATCTGGGGCACGCAGATGCCGCGCAGCGCGCTCACCACTTTGCAGACCTACATCCTGCAGCTGCGCCGAAGGCTGGCCACGGCCTATGGCCCGCAGGCCCCGCAGGCTTCCAAGGACGTCCTGGCCACGCGCTACGGCGGATATGTGCTGGAGGCCCAGCCGGGCGCGGTGGACATCCATGAGTACGACCGGCTGGTGGCCGCGGGGCGGGACGCGCTGGACGCCGGGGACGATGTCCAGGCGTCCCTGCTGCTGCGCGAGGCGCTGGCCGTCTGGCGCGGCCCCGCGCTGGTGGATGTGAAGGTCGGGCCGGTCCTGGAGATCGAGCTGGCCCGTTTGGAGGAGAGCCGGCTCGGCGTCCTGGAGCGCCGTATCGAGGCCGATCTGCGGCTGGGCCGCCATGCCGAGCTGCTCACGGAGCTCACCGAGCTGACCGCCCGTCATCCTCTGCATGAGGGGCTGCACGCCCAGTGCATGGCCGCTCTCTACCGCGCGGGCCGCCCCTGGCAGGCGCTGGAGGTCTACCAGGGGCTGCGCGCCAGACTGGTCGAGGACCTCGGGCTGGAGCCGTCGCCGCGGCTGCAGAAGCTCCAGCAGGCGGTGCTCGCCTCCGACCCGGCGCTCGATCTGGACCTGGACGGCCACTGGCGCCGCCCGGTGCTCGACCTGTTCGCCGCATAGATCAACAGCAAACAGCCAACAGTCCACGGCCGAATAGTCCCCACAGCCCCGACACCGCCCCTCGTCCGGAGCCCCGTAAGTCCCCGGCCAACCGTCCCCGTTCGGCGAACCATCGTCCGGCGAACCATCCCCCCAAGAACGCCCGGCGCCGCCCTTCAGCCGGGCTTGCTACGGCTCCGCTGCCCGATCCCCCCGCGCGGGCAAGCGGAGCCGTAGTGCGTCCAGGGGAGGTCACAGGCGCCCGATGCCCATGCCCTGGAGCTCGACCAGCAGGAGGCGCGATGACGCGCGAGATCGACACCGATGTGTGCGTCGTCGGCGGCGGCCCGGCCGGTCTGGTGCTGGCGCTGCTGATGCTGCGGTCGGGGGCTCGGGTGACCGTGGTGGAGTGCGCCCGCGCGCATCAGCGCGTGTTCCGCGGTGAAATCCTCCAGCCGGGCGCGATGGCGCTGCTGGACGCGCTCGATGTACTCGCCGGCGCACGCGCCCGCGGCGCCCATGAGCACGACCGATTCGTGGTCGTCGAGGGCGAGCGAGTGCTGCTGGAGGCCGACTACCGGCTGCTTGCGGCCCCGTACGACCACCTGTTGAGCGTTCCGCGCCCCCATCTGCTGGATGAGCTCCTCGCCCGCTGCCGCCGCTGGCCCGGCTTCCGCTATTTGCCCGGACGGCGGGCCGGGGCCCTGCTGTGGCGGGAGCAGCGGATCACCGGGGTCATCGCCGAGGGACCGCCGGGCCGCTGTGCCGTACGGGCCCGGGTCGTCGTCGGCGCGGACGGCCGGTTCTCGCGGATCCGGCGGCTGGCGGGCATCGGGGCGGGCCGCGCCGACGCGTTCGCCCAGGATGTGCTGTGGTGCACGCTCATCGCGCCCCGGGAAGAGCCGCCGGTCCGCGATGTGCGGGTGTTCCGCACCGGCGGCGGCCCGGTGCTGGTCTACGGCTCCTGGCCGAACCGGATCCAGATCGGCTGGACCCTGCCGCACCGGCGCTACCGCCATATCGCCGCCCTCGGCCTCGACCATGTCAAGGAGCGGCTGGTGCGTGCCGTGCCGGGGTACGCCACGCTGATCCGCGATCAGATCCGTACCCCGGCCGACCTCGGTGTGCTCGAGGTCTTCTCCGCACGCGCCAAGTGCTGGGTCGCCGACGGGCTGGTGCTGATCGGTGACGCCGCCCATACCCACAGCCCGATCGGCGCCCAGGGCATCAACCTCGCGGTGCAGGACGCGGTGGTGCTGCACCCCCTGCTGGTCCGCGCCCTGGCCGAGGGCGACACCAGCGCCGAGCGGCTGGCGGAGTTCGAGCGGCGCCGCGGGCCCGATATCGCGGCGGTGATGCGGATGCAGACCCTGCAGAGCCGGGCGATCCTCTCGCAGGGCGCGTTCACCACCCGGGTGCGCCCCCGTCTCGCGCGGGCGCTGCGTCGTACGCCGCTCTATCGCAAGATCCTGCAGCGCATGGCCTACGGCAACCCGTCGATCCGCATCGCCGACGCCGGAGTGTGCGGCCGGACATGACAGCCTGGAGCGCGATGGCGGGAAACCCTTCCTGCACCGGCTTCTCGCCACCCCGGTTTCGACCCCCTATGCCGCACCGCCTAGGTTGAGGCCATGCACACTGTCGTGATCCTGGCGCTGGACCAGGTCGTCCCCTTTGATCTGGCCACCCCGATCGAGGTGTTCAGCCGCACCCGGCTGCCCGACGGCCGGGAGCCCTACCGGGTCCGGGTCTGCGGCCCCGCCCCCAGCGTCGACGCCGGGGTGTTCGCCCTCCAGGCTCCGTACGGGCTCGAGGCGCTCGCCGAGGCCGACACCATCGTCGTGCCCGGCCGCAGCGACGCCCTGCTCCCGGTCCCCGACGAGGTGATCGACGCGCTGCGGGACGCCGCCGACCGGGGCACCCGTATCGCCTCGATCTGCTCCGGGGCCTTCGTCCTCGCCGCCACCGGGCTGCTCGACGGACACCGCGCCACCACCCACTGGCTCGCTGGTCCGCTGCTTTCCGAGCTCCATCCGAAGGTCCAGGTCGACCCGGATGTGCTCTATGTGGACAACGGCCAGTTCCTCACCTCGGCCGGCGCCGCGGCCGGGCTCGATCTGTGTCTGCACATGATCCGGCGCGACCATGGCTCCGCCGTGGCCGCCGACGCCGCGCGGCTGTCCGTGATGCCCCTGGAACGGGAGGGCGGGCAGGCCCAGTTCATCGTTCATGACCAGCCGCCCGTACCGCGCGGATCGCTGTTCGAACCCCTGCTGCGGTGGATGGAGGACAACGCCGGACGGGACCTCACCCTCAACGAGATCGCCGCCCACATCGGCATGAGCACCCGCACCCTCAACCGCCGCTTCCGGGAGCACACCGGCACCACTCCGCTCCAGTGGCTGCACCGCGCCCGGATCCGGCAGGCGCAGTATCTGCTGGAGGCCACCACCCACCCGGTCGAGCGCATCGCCACCCAGGTCGGCTTCGGTTCGCCCACCTCCTTCCGGGACCGCTTCAAGCGCGTCGTCGGCACCAGCCCGCACAGCTACCGCTCCGCATTCCAGCGAAACGCGGGATAACCGCCGAGCGGTCCCCTGGGCATCCTCGGGCGCGGGTCGAGGCGGACTCGAGTCACGGCGGCGACCATGGCCTTCTCAGTGGGAACGACCGCGAGGAGCGCCCATGTTGGACCTCGGCCTGGAGGGGCGCACGGTCCTGGTCACCGGGGCCACCGGGGCCATCGGCCGGGCCGCCGCACGCGCCTTCGCGGAGCAGGGCGCCCGGGTGGCGCTCGCCTTCCGGCACCAGCGCGAGGCCGCCGAGGCATTGGCCGCCGAGCTGTCCGGACCGGATCGCGGCAGGGCCTTCGCCGTGCCGTACGCCCTGGACGACGCCGCGTCGCCGCGCTGGGTCGTGGCCGCCGTGGAGGAGCACTGGGGCGGGCTCGACGTACTGGTGGCGGCCGCCCGGCGACGGGGCGCGCGACGCGATCCGCACACCCGGTTCGAGGACGTACCGGAGGAGCACTGGCGGCCGCTCGTCGCCGATGGCTTCGTGCCCGCGGTCCGCACCGTCCAGTGGGCCGTCGCCGGGATGCGCAAGCGCGGCTGGGGCCGGATCGCGCTGGTGGCCTCACCGCAGGCACCGGACGGGGCAGCCGACGGGGAGTTCCACGCGGTGGCGCGGGCCGGGCTGCACGGTCTGGTCCGCGGTCTGGCGGGCGAAGTGGGCGGCGACGGAGTGCTGATCAACGCCGTGTGCCCCGGGCCCACCCCGCCCGACCGGCTGCCTACTCCGCCCGACCGGCCGTCGGCCACCCCCGGGGACATCGCCCGCGCCCTCCTCTTCCTGTGCTCGGCGGCCAACGGCACGATCACCGGCGAAGCGCTGACGCCGACGGGGTGCCGCTGAGCCCGGCGAGGGATGCGATGGGTCGGCTCGGTGTCATGTCCATCGGCCGGGCGGGGCGGTCCGGCCGGCTCGACCTCTGCGGGAGGTGAACCGTGCGCGTCCTCTTCACGACCTGGGCCTCGGGCGCCCATCTCGTCCCCATGGTGCCGCTGGCGCGCGCTCTGCTCGGAGCCGGGCACCAGGTACGGGTCGCGGTGCCGTCCGAATGCGCGGCGGCCGTCGCCCGGACCGGCCTGGTGCCGGTGCAGATCGGTGCCCTGCCCATGGCGGTGGTCAGGGCGCCGGACGCGACGCGGCGCCCGCGCGGCATCTGGCCGACGGACTGGCCGGTGCGGCCCGCCGCGCTCACCCCGGAGCAGCACGGCGTGCTGCGCGCGTTGGGCGATCGGCAGGTGCGGATCGCCGAGGCGATGGCCCAGGGCCTGGTGGCCTTCGCCCGCTGCTGGCAGCCGGAGCTGGTGGTGCATGACGCGAGCGCCTACGCGGGCACGGTGGCCGCGGGGGCGCTGGGGGTGCCCGCGATCGGCCAGCTGTGGGGGAGCGCGGCCGTGCTGCGGCTGGACCGCCAGCGGCTCGAAGGCCCGCCACTGCCCGGCTACGCCCGGCTGATGCGGCGTTACGGCGCCGACCCGGCGCGCGAGCCCGACCTCTGGCTCGACCCCTGCCCGCCGAGCCTCGCGCTGCCCTCGCGGGCGCGGCGGCTGCCGGTGCGCCTCGCTCCGCAGGACGGGCCGTCGCCGCATGAGACGCCGTCGCCTTACGAGGCCCACCGCGCCGGGCCGCACCCCGCGCGCCAGGCCGCCGCGCCGAACGGGCGGCGCGGGCCGGGCGGCCCCAGGCGCTCCGGGCCGGTCCGGGTGTGCGCGGCCTGGGACGACGCCAGTGGCCCGCCGGACGCCGTAAGGGCCGCACTGTGGGCCGCCGAGGCGCGGGGCGTGGAGGTCGTCCGGGTCGGCAGTGCCGCCGAGGGGCGGCCACCCGCCGGGCCGCTGCACCGGGTGCTGCCGGGCTGCCGGGCGCTGCTTCACCAGGGCGGGGGCGCGGCGGTGCTGGCCGCCGCCACGGCCGGGGTGCCGCAGCTGGTCGTCGCGCCCCGCCTCGAGCAGCAGCTGAACGGGGCGCGGCTGGCCCGGGCGGGCGCCGGGATGTATCTGCCCGCCGACGCCCTCGACGGCACGCGGCGCGGGGCGCCGGCGGCGGGCGGTCGGCTGGCCCTGGACCTGTTCACCCTGCTGGAGCAGCCCTCGTTCGCGGCGGCGGCGCACGCCCTGCGGCGGGAGGCGCTGGCGATGCCCGGCCCGGCCGAGGCGGTCCAGGCGGTCACCCGGCTCACGGGCCCGGCGAGGTGAGGGCCGTCGTACGCGGAGGGCCGCCCTCCGTGAAGGACGGAAGGGCCCGAAGGCCACGCGAAAGGCCCCTCACCGAGATGAGGGGCCTTTCGCTGTCTGTGCGCCGCCAGGGACTCGAACCCCGGACCCGCTGATTAAGAGTCAGCTGCTCTAACCAACTGAGCTAGCGGCGCCTGCTGACGTAGGAGACCTTAGCACCCGGACGCCACGGAGTGAAAATCGATAACTTTCAGCCCGGAAAAACGGCGGGTGTGCTGGTCACAGCCGTGCCGACAAGATCACAACCGGCGGCGCGGGCCGCCCTCACACAGGCCCACAGCAGCACCTCGGGACCGGGCAGCCAAGGCTTGCGCACATCGGGCGCGACCAGCCAGCGCGGCGACGGCATGGGGGTGGACTCGCGGGCACCGCACTCCCGGGCGGCGGACTCACGGGTGCCGGTCTCCCGGGCATCGCGCTCCAGGGGCGCCGTCTCCGCCGCATCGGGGTCCGGCGGGAACAGCGGCGGCACGGTCACCGCGTCGCCCCGCCCGTAGCAGAGCAGCGGGGGAGCGGTCGCGCCCCACTCCTCCCAGCCGAGCAGCGCCGGCAGCCGCTGGGCGGTCCCCGGGGTGGTGAAGAGCATGACGCGGCCGCCCCGGGCCGCGACCGGCCCGGTGCCGGGGCCGTCGGTCCATAACCGGCCCACCACCCGGCGGCCGAAGAGCGCGTCCATGCTGATGACGTCGAACGCCGTACCGCACGGCAGCGTCACCGCGGCGGTCGGGGCTCCGGCCCACAGGGCCTGCACACCGCGCGGCGAGGCGCTGGCCGAGGCGAGCCAGTCCGCGCCCGCCGGGGTGACGTAGGCGGCGGTGTGAAGTGCGTCCTGCGGCGTTCTGGTCATGTTTCCACCTTTACCGTCGGCGATGACGGTGTAGAGAGATGCGGCGAAACCGGGACATCGGGTGTCGGCATCGGGTATCTTTCGCCCGCATATGCCCCAGGCTCACGCCTGCCGTCAGTCCGGCAACTCGCCGCTCCGCATCAGCTCACGGCCGAACTCGACCATCTTCTTGGCGTAGTCCTCGGTCCACTCGGCACGCTCGGCGATCACGGCGGGGGTCAGCCGATCGAACCGCCTCGGGTCGGCGAGCTGGGCGGCCGCCATCGCCTGGAACTCCATGGCCCGGTCCGTCGCCGCGCGGAACGCCAGCACCAGCTCCGTCGAGCGGGACAGCAGCTCACGCGGGTCCTCGATCGACTCCAGGTCGAAGAAGTGCGCCTCGTCCGAGGCGGCGGCGGCCGGTTCGAAGAGCAGGGGCGCTGGTTTCAGCCGCCGGGGCGCGGAGCCGTGCCGGCCTTGAGCCGAATCCGGCTCGGGCATGTGATCTCTCCTCCTGGGTCGTGAGGCACCTACGGTTCGCGGTGGTCCTGTTGTCTTCATTGTCGCGCGTAGGGCAAGGGCGCCCCGCCGTACGCCGCCGACCTGGGGTCTCTCCCCACCCCGCCGCCCGCTGAACCATGGCCGGACCGTCGCCCCTGGTGACGCACCGTACGGCCGCCGGGGACGCGTCGCCCTTACGGTCGCCATCGACACGCCGCTACGGCCGCCGCCGACAAGCGCTTACAGCCGCCGCCGACGCGCCGTCACGGCCTTACGGCGGCCATCGACACGCCCTTACCGCGGCGCCGAGACGCCCCTTACCGCGGCGCCGAGACGACCCTGGCGCCGGCCATGGCCGGCGCCAACGCGCCCTTACGGCCGCCATGTCACGCGGTGCTCGGCCAGATGCGCCAGCACCGCGTGGTTGGCCTCCCAGCCGTCCGGGAACTTCACCGTCACGCCCAGCTGCACCGGCTCCGTGGACGGATGCTCGTCCAGCAGTTCGGCCACCCCCGCCCGGCACACCACCACACACGCCTGCCGGTGCCGTGACGTCAGCACGCACAGCCGTCCCGTCTCCAGATGGAAGGCCGTGGCGTCCGGCCGCCCCGACAGCGGGTGCAGAACGACCGTGACCTCGAACTCACGCCCTTGGAGTCGATTGGCGGTGTCGACGGTGACGCCGGAGACCCCGAGCCCCGTCAGCGCCGCCCGGACCGCCGCCGCCTGGTCCCGGTGCGCCGTGCCCACCGCGATCCGGTCGGCCGCGACCGGCAGCGGTTCGTCGGACCGCTCGCTGACCGCCACCGCGCCCCGGTCCAGCAGCCGCCGCACCACCTGGGCCACGGCCGCCACCGCCTCCGGGTCGGTGCGCGGGGTGCGCCGGGCGGGCAGCTCCAGCAGCCCCCAGCCGGACGCGGCGGCCTCGTCCAGCACCCGGTCCGGCCCCGAGCCGTCGGAGGCCACCCCGAAGCTCAGCCGCCGCTCGCCGTGGCCGGTGCCGCTGCGGAAGGGCGTGTACGGATAGAACGCGTCCGAGACCAGCGGCGCGGCCGAGGCCGGAAGCCGCCAGGACACCGGCAGCCGGTGCTGCGGAAGCCGCGGATTGTGCGCGAGCAAGGTGGTGACCGCGCTCGCCGACGGGTCGTACGAAAGCCCCGCCCACTGGTCGGCGCCCACCACGCTGAACGGGTCCAGCTGCCCCGGGTCGCCCACGAACAGCGCCCGCTCGAACAGCCCGGCGACCGCCAGCAGCGCGTCGGAGCGCATCTGGTACGCCTCGTCCACGATCGCGTGCCGCCACGGCTCGACATTCTTGATGTGCGCCCACTTCGCGGCCGTGGAGACGACGATGTCGAGCCCGGCGAGGTCGCCGATCTTCGCGGAGGCGCGGACCGACGCATGACCGTCGAGCACCGGGTCGTACGGATGCGGATCGCTGCTGTGCAGCCGCCCCACCGGAAGCTCGGGGTCCGCCGTGGCCAGCCGGTCCACCAGATCGTCCACCTGGGCGTTGGTCTGCGCGACCACCATCAGCGGCCGCCCGGCGGCGGCCAACTCCCGCGCCGCCCGCACCACCAGCGTCGACTTGCCCGCACCGGGCGGGGAGTCCACGACGACGCCGCGGTCCGCTCCGTGCAGCGTGTCCCGCAGGATCGCCTCGGTCGCGCGCGCCGCCGCGGCCGACGGGTCGAACGGCTCGCCCGCTCGGGCGCGGCCGGCGTGGGCCGCGGCGGCGGCCGGGTCCGCGCCGATCACAGATAGTCCTCCTCGGTCATCGGGTCGGGCTCGAGGCCCTGGGCCGGCGCGGCGGCGTCCGGCGGGCCGCCGTGGGTCCACGGAGTGCTCTCCGCGTCGGGCAGCTCCGGGCCGCCACGCGGGGCGTGCTCGAACAGCGTCCAGCACACCCGGTCGCCCTTCTCGGGCACCGAACCCGGCTCCGGCTGCTTGCCCCGGCCCATCCCGCCGGTCAGCCGCACCACCAGCGCGCGGGCCGGGTCCTCCGCGGCGCCCGAAGCGCCAGCCCCTTCGAGGCCGTCGGACTCGTCGGTGCCACCAGCCTCGTCGGTCTCCGCGAAACCGGCGAACTCCCCGCTCTGCGCCTTGCCGTCGGCCATGACCCGGTGCAGCTTGACCCGCTCGGCCAGATGCGGGCGGTCCTCGGTGCGGACCGTGACCAGCGGGCGTGGGCGTGGCACCTTCGCGTCCGACCAGGCCATCTCCACATCGATCACCTCGCCCGCGAACGCCTCACCGGCCAGCCGCCGCCCCGCCATGACCAGCGGATCGTCCAGCGCCTCATGGGCGTCGAGCTGGGCCTGCGCGGTCTCGCGCGCGGCGAGCTTCTGCGCCGCCGTCACCGCGTCGTCCCGCTTGGGCTGCGGCGGCTCCCCGGCCCGGACCCGGTCCCGGTGGCCGGTGTAGGACCAGCGGTCCCGCTTCCAGCGGTCCGCCACCCGCGCGCCCTCCGGGAGGGCGCGCAGCAGATCCACCCCGCGCCACAGCGCGTCCCAGGTGGGCCGCAGCTGCGACTCGATCAGCCCGCGCAGCTCCGCCTCGGCGAGCCGTAGCCGCGCCTCGCCCCCAGCCACGCCCTGGGACATCTCGGCACGTGCCGCGTCGTAGCGGGACATCGCCGGTGCCAGCAGCTTGTTGTCGAAGGCGGGGTCGGTGGCCGGGCCGGCGGGCGGGCAGCACAGTTGGCCGTCCTCGTCCCGCTCCGACTCCGCCCGCAGCGCCGCCTCCGCCCCCGGTACGCCCTCCGGGGGGTCGATCCAGGCCAGCAGCGAGCCCAGGTGCTGATCCTCCAGATTGCTCTGCCCGGTCGCCCAGTGACGGCTCAGCAGCTCGGTCAGCGACAGCAGCAGAGACGAGCCGGGCACCCGCGACCGCTCCCCGTAGTGGGTCAGCCAGCGGCCGAGCAGCGGCACCCGCGCGGGCGCCGGGAACGGCGTCTCCGGGTCCTGCTCGGCGGTCCGCCGGAACCGCATCGACCGGCCCAGCAGCCGGACGAACGCCACGCCCGCGGCACTCGGCACCAGCAGCTGCGGCGCGTCCGCGCACAGCTCGACCTGGACCGGCACCTTCTTACCGGTCTCCGGATCGGTCTCCTTGCGCTCCTCCAGCTCGACCTGGTCCGCGTACGAGTCCAGATACGGCTGGATCTCCTCCGCGAGCGCGGCGAGGAACGCGAACCGCAGATCGCGGTCGCGCGGCTGGGCCACGATCAGCAGCCGCGGCGCTTCCCGGTCGCTGCCCACCAGCGCCCCGAGCGGCGCCCCCGCCTCACCGGCGGTGGTGAGCGGGACGAATGCCAGCGGGCGCTCCGACAGATGGCGGTGGCGCACAGTGGCCAGGGGCTGGGCCCGCCCCTCCCGGACCGCCTCCATCCGGGCCAGGGTGGTGATCAGCGACATGCCACCGCCTCGGGGCGGGACGCGAGCGCCTCGGCGCGCAGGGCCGCCGCGCGGCGCAGGGCGTCCACGGTGGGGTCGCCGGTGGGGGTGTCGTCGGCGGGACGTTCCATGGCGGCCGTAAGGACGGCGTCCATGGTGGTGAGCCCGCCCAGCTCGCCCCGGACGCCACGGCCCAGCGCCTCGACCCGGCCCGCCGCGCGGGACCGCGTCCGGCAGTGGGCGGCCAGCTCGCACGTGGACAGGCACTCCGGGGCGTACGCCGCGTCCACCGCCTCGACGGCGGCCATCAGCTCCTCGACCGGCCGGGTCGGGGTCCGGCCGTCGTCGGTGAGCCGGAGGTCGAAGGTGGTGCCTTCGGGGAGGGCGGCGGCGATCTCCTCGATCCGGGTCAGCCGGTCGAGCTGCCGCCGGGTGACCGCGAGCTGCTTGCGCACATCGACCATTTCGGCGGTCGGCAGGTTGGAGAAGTCCTTGGGGCAGACGAGCAGCACGTGATGCCGCACCCGGGCCCGCACGGAAGCGGCCTCCGCCGGGGTCACCGAGCCCTCCCGCGCCGCCGCGTCGCCCCCGCCCTCCGGCGGGCGGCCGATCATCGACGCCACCCGCTCCAGCGCCAGGGTGTAGACCGCCGACTGCCGGGCGGCCGCGCCCACCTTGGCCGGGTCGGCGGAGCCGTCCACCATGGGGAAGGACTTGATCTCGACGACCGTCCACGACCCGTCGGGGTGGACCACGACCGCGTCCGGCTCCAGGAACGCGGGCGAGCCCGCGACGTCCAGGCTCACCATCGGATGGTCCAGCAGCGCCCAGCGCCCCGCCTCCGTGGCCTCGCGCAGCGCGAGCGCCGTACGGGCCGTGCGGCCCTGCGGCCCGGGCGCGGTGAGATCGGGGGTGGCGACGGCGCCGGGACCGGGTGCCTCCGAGCCGTCACGCAGCCGCTCATGCAGCAGCCGCACCAGGTCAGCGCCGCCGTCCGCCTTGACCCGGGCCTCGAAGGAGTTGCCGCGCTGATGCGCGAACTGCGACTGCCCGAAGTTCGCGGGAGCCCCCAGCGCCGACGCCAGCGCGCCCTTGTCGACCCCGGCCCCGTCCAGCAGCGCGCGGCGGCGGCAGCCCGGGTTGGCGGCCAGCGCCGCCAGCGCGCGGGCGTCCATCGGATGGGGAACGGTGGCCGGGCCGCGCAGCTCAGCGAGCCGCTGCCGCAGCCCCGTCGCCTGCCGCGGGGGCCGAGCCGTCCGCAGTGGCTCCCCGGCCGCCTCCGGTACTGGCACCGGCTCCCCGGCCGCCGTCGTCCGCGGCACCGTCGGTGCGTTGCCTGTCCGCGCCCCTGCCCTGCTGTCGGGGGATCCGTTCCCGTTCACGCGCCGAAGTCTCGCACTTGTCACCGACATTCGCGGGCACACCCGCGTTTCGGGAGGCGGGGACGGTCTCGCGGGCCGGGCGCAGGCGGGTGCGCAGCGTCTCCGTGAGCCGCAGCGCGGGGCCCGTCAGCAGCGCCCCGAGCCCCATGGCGGCGGCGCCGGCGGCCGCGTCCAGGAAGTAGTGGTTGGCGGTGCCCATCACCACGAGCGTGATCGCCAGCGGATAGGCGACCGCGCCGATCTTGGTCCATGTCGAGCGTCCGTGCCGCCACAGGGCGACGCCGGCCCACAGCGCCCATCCCACGTGGAGGCTGGGCATCGCCGCGTACTGGTTGGTCAGCCCGCCCAGTCCGCGCGGTGCGCTGGCGTCACCGCCCCACCAGCCGTACGAGCCGTACTGCGCCATGGTGTCGACGAAGCCGTGGCTCGCCTCCAGAAGCCGCGGCGGGCACGTCGGCAGCAGCGTGAAGCCGACGAGCCCGATGATCGTGGAGACCAGCAGCCAGGTGCGCAGAAAGCGGTAGTCCGACGCCTTACGGCGCTTCCACATCCACATCAGGATCGCGGGGGTCAGCACATAGTGCAGCGAGGCGTAGGCGAAGTCCGCCGGTATGCCTATCACCGCGTGGGCCGTGAACAGATCATTCAGCGGCGACTCGAAGTCGATGTTCAGACGCTGTTCGAAATGGAGGATCGCCAGACCATGGTCGACGGCGGTGGAAACATCGCCGCGGGCCAGCAGCCGACCGGCCGAGTAGGCGGCGTACACCACCGCTATGAGCGGCAGTTCGGTCCACCAACGGGGCCGACTGCCCTGTGCTGCTCCGGCACGGGGCACCGTATGGGGCATTCGGACGCTCTCCAAAGTTCAGGCGGCCACAAAAAGGCGCGCGGTCAACCGTACGGTGTAGGCGAAGCGACCAACGCACCGCCCCCGTCCGCGAGCGGCGCCCACTGACGGAACCCCCCGGCGGACTCGCGCGCAGCCTGGAAGACGCCAGGAGTGCCCCGGAGGTTGCCTGCCGATCACATGCGCGATGATGGAGGGATGGCGATCGGCCATGTGCCGGTCCCGAAGAGTGCATGAAACCGCAGGCAGCGGCGTGTAATGGCGCACGGCGGCGCGGCGGTGCGGAACCGGTGAAAGAAGGCAGTACCCATGGCCCCACGCATCCTCCTGGCCCGGCACGGACAGACGCGGTGGTCGCTCTCCGGGAAGCACACCGGCCGTACGGACATCCCGCTGCTGGACGAGGGGCGGCGCGGCGCCAAGCTGCTCGGCGAGCGGCTGCACCACGGCCCCTGGGCGGGCCTTCCGGACGTCGAGGTGCGCACCAGCCCGCTGTCGCGGGCGAAGGAGACCTGCGGGCTGGCGGGCTTCGGCGACCGGGCGCGGGAGTGGGACGCGCTCCTGGAGTGGGACTACGGCGCGTACGAGGGGATGACCCCCGCCGAGATCAAGGCCACCCGGCCCGACTGGCTCATCTGGCGCGACGGGGTGCCCGAGGGCGAGTCGATCGCCTCGATCGAGGCGCGGGCCGACGAGGTCGTGGAGTGGGCGCGCTCGGCCGACCGCGATGTGCTGGTCTTCGCCCACGGCCACATCCTGCGGACGCTGGGCGCCCGTTGGCTCGGCCATGACGCCTCCTTCGCCGCCCGTATCCGGCTCGATCCGACGTCCCTGTCGGTGCTCGGCTGGGCCTACGGCGAGCCTGCCATCGAGCGCTGGAACGACACCGGCCATCTCGACTGAGAGCCGAACCGGCGTCAGACCGGGCAGGCGCGGCCGGCCGCCTCATGGCGGGTGACGGCCGCCTCATGGCGGTCGAGGAAGTCCGCGACCACCTCATCGCGACCGTAAGGACGCAGTATCCGGGCCGTGTCGTCGAGCATCCGGCGGATCCGCGACGACTTCACCTGGTCCAGCAGGCCCAGGGCCCGGCCAGCCGCGGCGGCGGCCGCGTCCGGCGCGCCCCCGGCCACCAGATCGCTCGCCAACTCCGTGGTGAACAGCGCGATATTGCGCGTGAAGTGCGGGTTCTGGAGGGCGACCGCGCGCCGGGCGTGCTCCACGGCGCGCTTCCAGTCGCCGAGCGCCGACCAGCACTGCGCCTCCAGCCCCTCCAGTTCGGCCTCCCCGAAGAAGCTCATCCACTCCGGGTCGGCGTCGCAGGGCCCGCGCCCGAACTGCGTCCGGGCCCGCAGTAGCGCCCGCTCACAGCCGCCCCGGTCGGGCAGCCAGGCGAGCCCCCCGGCCTCGCGCAGCGCGAGCAGCGACAGCAGCCGCGGCGAGGCGAGCCGCTCGGCGACCCGCTGGGCCGCCTGCGCCGCCCGTACGGCCTCGCGGGGGCGGCCGGCGTCGCGGGCGAGGAAGGCGGTGTTGCAGAACGCGTGCGTCTCCAGGGCGGCGTCGCCGGAGACCCGCGCGGTGGCCAGGGCCTCGGCGTAGTGGGACCGCGCGTCGGACAGCCGCCCGGAGTCATGGGCCAGCCAGCCCACCGAGATGGCCAGTTCACCGGCGCCCGCGAAGAGCCGCTCGGCGATCGAGCGGCTGTAGCCGCCCGCGTCGAGCAGCGCGTAGGCGGCGCTCAGCGGCTTGGCGGTGTGCGCATAGAGGGGATCGGCGCCGTGCCGGTCGTCCAGTAACCGGATCCGCCGTACGGCCTCCTCCACGGCGGCGGCCTCGGCTTCCCCCACTCGCCGCCCCGCCCGCCGGGGCGGCGTTCCGGCCCGGGGCGCGGCGGCCACGGCGGCGGCCGCCGCCCCACCGGCCATGAACGAGCGCCGTAGCAGTTCGCTCTCCTCGAAGATGTCGACGGTCCCCTTGCCCCGGGGCTCGGGAGGCCCGGGGCGCGGGCCGGGGACGGATACGGGGACCGACAGGGGTACGGGTACGGGAGGGCCCGCGGGGCCGCGGGCCTGGTGGCCGCGGACCGACTCACGGGAGGCGAAGCCGAGATCCGTAAGGGTGCGGCCGGGGAACATATGGCGGAAGACCCGCTCGTAGGCGTAGTTGGGGCAGCGGATCGCCCCCGACTCGACACGGCCGATGTAGCGGGCGTCGCAGGAGACCTGCTCCCCGATCTCGAGGGCCGCACGGCGCACGGACGCCGCGAACTCGGAGGGCGAGAGCTGTCCGCGCAGTCGGCGGAACGCGGTGTTCGGCCGGGGAGGCGGGGGCTCCGGAAGCGGCGTCATGCTGTGCCTCTCCCTTGGTGATGCCAGGTGGGCGGGGGAGAACCGTACCGGCTGCGAGATCTCCGACACTCGGAGATTTCCGGCAAACATCACATCTCGCCCATGATCTGCCATGAACTGCCATCCTTTACGGCGGCATTCGGCCGTAGCCGTTGACACCGCCGCGCGTTGAATCAGGTGCGACCCGATGAAGAGGGAGGCCGGAGTGGACATCAGCCGCTCGCGGACGACTGCCCAGCACCCCCAGCGCCAGGACTGCGATCTCGTCACCGTGCCCGCCCGCCAGGGGCTGGAGGCGGTGGACATCCTGCGTCGTGCGTGCGACGGGCTCGGTCCCGTCCTGCATGACAACGCCTGCGACACCCTCGGCTTCCTGGTACCGCCCGGAACGGCGGACGGCTGGGATCTGCCGGGCTCGGCGTGCACCCAGACATCGGGGCGTGGAATCCGGATAAATATCGGCTCCGGCACCGGCGCACCCGCCGAAGCCGGAGACACCCGATCCGCGGAGACCCGAGCCGGGGACACCCCGTCCGGAGACGCCGCCTACGGAGACGCCGAAGCCGGAGACACCGAATCCGGAGCGGCCGGGGACGACGCGCCGCCCGGCATCGGCACCGGCTGGCTGGTGCCGCCCGGCGCGGCGTACACGGTCGCCACCGACCCCGCCGAGCTCCGGGCGGCGCTCGGCGAGGCGGCCCGCACGATCGAGGCCGTCGACCGCTGCCAGTGAGGCGGTGACCATCCGCCCCTCCCTCCCGGCGACCGGCTGTCAGTGGTCCGCCGCATACTGGGACACATGGCGAAAGGCACGAACAAGCGAGCCGCGCGCGGGCGCGGAGCGGCGCGGGGGCGCAGCCCCGAGCCGGTCACCGCATCCGTCGACGGGGGGCTCGCCGAGCTCGTGCCGGACCGGGACCGGCCGCGCGGCTGGACGCTGCTGCTCGACGGCAAGCCGCAGTCGCATGTGGATCTCGACGACCCCGCGTATCTCGACTTCGAGTACCAGCGCAGATTCGGCCACCTCGCCGATCTCGTCGCCCCTCCCGGCCGCCCGCTGCACGCGGTCCATCTGGGCGGCGGCGCCTTCACGCTCGCCCGCTACATCGCGGCGACCCGCACCCGCTCCACCCAGCAGATCATCGAGATCGACGCCCCGCTCGTCCAGTTCGTCCGGAGTGAGCTGCCGCTGGACCCAGGTGACCGGATACGGGTGCGCGGCGCCGACGCCCGGGCCGGGCTCGCCAAGGTGCCCGACGGCTGGGCGGATCTGATCATCGCGGATGTCTTCAGCGGGGCCCGCACGCCCGCCCATCTCACCAGTGTGGAGTTCCTCGCCGAGGTGCGGCGCGCCCTGCGCCCGGACGGGTGGTACGCCGCGAATCTCGCCGACGGTCCGCCGCTGGCCCATCTGAAGGCTCAGATCGCCACCGCCCGCGCCGCGTTCGCCGAGGTGTGTCTGACCGCCGACCCCGCCCTGCTGCGCGGCCGCCGCTTCGGCAATGCCGTGCTGCTGGCCGCCGACCGCGACCTGCCGCTGGCCGAGCTCACCCGCCGGGCAGCCGGAGATCCGCACCCCGCCCGGGTCGAACACGGGCGCGCGCTCGCGGACTTCACCGGTGGCGCGGCCCCGGTCACCGACGCGACCGCCGCCCCCTCCCCGGCCCCGCCGCCCGCCGTCTTCACCTGAGCGGAGCGGACCGGCAGCGAGCCTGAGCGGACCGTCAGCCGGCCCCCGCTAGTGCTCGTCGATACGGACCTGCGGCGGGCCGTCATGCCACGTGCAGAAGATCGTGGTGGTGTCGGCCCCGGAGACGAAGTCCACCCGGATCCACTCGCTCTGCTTCCACACCTGCATCTGCCATCCGCCGTCCGGTGTCGCCGAGACCAGATCCGCCGACGCCGCCCGGATGTCGAAGACCGCCCGGCCGCCCTTGGCCGGATAGCTGCGCACCTCTCCGCTCTCCTCCGGCCGCGCCGTTTCCTTCCGGGGCGGCGCCTGCGTCGGCTTCCGGGTGCGCCCGGCAGAACCGGACCCCTCGTCCTTGTCCCGATCGGCCCCCGCATCCGCCCCAGGGCGTGAGGCCGAGGGCGGGGAAGAGGGTGAAGTCGCCGAGGGCGACGGCGGTTTGGGCCGGTGCGTCGAGGAGGACCAGGCCCCGGTCGCCGAACGGGAGCCGTCCGCGATCGGCAGCGCGCGCGGCGGATCGTAGGCCGTTCCGGTCAGGACGGTCCGCACGCCGTACCACGACAGCGTGACCGCGGCGCCGGTTGCGAGGACCCACGCCAGACATTGGACCAGACCTCTTCGCATCTTCCCCATCTTGCCTCACCCGAATGGCGTACGGTGCCGCTCATGGCAAGTGTGCTCGTCGTCGAGGACGACCAGTTCGTACGCTCAGCCCTCATACGGCAGTTGACCGAGGCGTCCCATACCGTGCGCAGCGTCGGCACCGCCCTGGAGGCGTTGCGCGAGGTGGCACAGATCGGATTCGACGTCGTCATTCTGGACCTCGGCCTGCCCGATCTGGACGGGGCGGAGGCGCTCAAGATGCTGCGCGGCATCACCGATGTGCCGGTCATCGTGGCCACCGCCCGTGACGACGAGGGCGAGATCGTCCGGCTGCTCAACGACGGCGCCGACGACTACCTGGTCAAGCCGTTCTCCGTGGCGCATCTCTCGGCCCGGATGACCGCCGTGCTGCGCCGCGTCCGCGGCGGCGGGCCGGGCGAGCCGGGCCGTGCGGCGGCGCCCCCGGCGGTGCTCCGGGTCGGCGGGCTGGCCGTCGATCCGCTGCGCCGCCAGGCCCAGTTGGACGGGATGACGCTCGATCTGACCCGGCGGGAATTCGATCTGCTGGCCTATCTCGCCGGGCGGCCCGGCGTCGTGGTGCCGCGCAGGGAGCTCCTCGCCGAGGTCTGGCGGCAGGCGTACGGGGACGACCAGACGATAGACGTCCATCTGTCCTGGCTGCGCCGCAAGCTGGGCGAGACGGCCGCCCGGCCGCGCTATCTCCACACGCTGCGCGGGGTCGGCGTCAAGCTGGAGCCCCCGGCGGAGCCCACGTGAGATGGGCCCTGGTCAAGGTCTGCCTGGCGGTCACCGCGATGGTGGTGGTCGCCTTCGCCGTACCGCTCGGCCTCGTCGTCAAGGAGCTGGCCCGGGACCGGGCGTTCGCCGACGCCGAGCGGCAGGCCGCCACCATCGGCCCGGCGCTCGCCATCACCACCGAGCGGGCGCGGCTGCAGCGCGCCGTGGCCAGCACCCAGGCGGGCGGGGACGGTCGGATGGCGGTGCATGTCCCCGATGAGCCGGGCGAGCCGGGGAGCGGCTACGATCTCGGCAAGAGCCGTGCGGCCAAGGGCGAGCTGACCACCGCGCGGCGGCTCGGCCGCGCCTCGGTGTCCGCCGCGCCCGGGGGCTACGCACTGCTCCAGCCGACCGCGCTGAGCAGCGGTCAGGTCGCGGTTGTGGAGGTGTATGTCCCGCGGGGGGTGGTCACCAGCGGGGTGACGACGTCCTGGCTGGTGCTGGCGGGCGTCGGCCTCGCGCTGATCGTCGGCGCGGTCGCCACCGCCGACCGGCTCGGCACCCGGCTGGTGCGTCCGGCCGGGCGGCTCGCCGCCGCCGCCCACGACCTGGGCCATGGCGAGCTCGGGGTGCGGGTCCCGGAGGACGGCCCGGCCGAACTCCGGGCGGCCGCCGCCGCGTTCAACTCCATGGCCGACCAGGTGGTCCAGCTGCTGGCCGGTGAGCGTGAGCTGGCCGCCGACCTCTCCCACCGGCTCCGTACGCCGCTCACCGTGCTGCGCCTCAACGCCGCCTCGCTGGGCGAGGGACCGGCGGCCGACCAGACCCGCGCCGCCGTCGCCCAGTTGGAGCGCGAGGTCGACCAGATCATCCGTACCGCACGCCAGCAGAAGACGCACACGCCCTCCGGCTGTGACGCCTCCGAGGTGATCCGGGACCGGATGGAGTTCTGGTCCGCGCTCGCCGAGGACGAGGACCGTACGGTGCGGCTGGCGGGGGTCGACCGGACCGTACGGGTGCCGGTCGCCCGCCCCGAACTCGGCGCCGCGCTGGACGCCCTGCTCGGCAATGTCTTCCGGCACACGCCCGAGGGCACGGCGCTGGCGGTGGACGTCCACAACGGCGAGGACAGTGTGATCATCCTGGTCTCCGACGCGGGCCCCGGTATCGCCGACCCGGCCGCGGCGCTCCGCCGCGGCCACGGCGACGGCGGCCCCGGCTCGACCGGCCTCGGCCTGGACATCGTGCGCCGGGTCGCGGAGTCCACGGGCGGCGATCTGCGGATCGGGCGGTCGGTGCTGGGCGGCACCGAGGTACGGGTGTGGCTCTCGCTGAACGGCGTCGGCTCCGCGGACCCGGGACAGCGTCGGCGCGGCCGTAAGCGGAAGACCCGGGGCCGCACCCGGCCCAAGGAGCCCGCGGAGCATTAATCGCCGCCGATGGGTTCCTTAAGGCAGCCATAAGATCCATGGCCGGTGCACGGATCCTGCCGTTTGTCCGACTTCCCCTCGCTAGCGTGGCGCCCGCACCATCACCCCCCACATCCGCACAGCGAAGGCAGGGACCTGATGAGCAGCACGCACCGTCGCAAGGCGAGCCGGACCACCAAGGCGATCGGCGCGACCGCCGCCCTCGTCGTGGCCGGTGGCGCGGCGTTCGCGCTCAGCGGGGCGGCGAACGCGGGCACCGTCTCCGAGAAGCCCGCCGCCTCCGAGAAGGCCGCCGCGGCGGCGAGCGGCGGCTTCGCCCCGTACATCGACACCTCGCTCTACCCCGCCTACGACATGGTGGGCACCGCCGAGAAGACCGGCGTCAAGCAGTTCAACCTCGCCTTCATCACCTCCGGTGGCGGCTGTACCCCCAAGTGGGGCGGCGTCACCGAGGTCGGCGACGACGCGGTGGCCAAGCAGACCGAGCAGCTGCGGGCGGCCGGCGGCGACGTCCGGGTCTCCTTCGGCGGCGCGTCCGGCTCCGAGCTGGGCCTGGCCTGCACCTCGGTGGACGAGCTCGCCGCGGCCTACGGCAAGGTCGTGGACACCCTCAAGCTCACCAAGGTCGACTTCGACATCGAGGGCAGCGCGCTTCCGAACAAGGAGGCCAACACCCGCCGCGCCCAGGCCATCGCCAAGCTGCAGCAGAGCAACCCCGACCTGGACGTCTCCTTCACCCTGCCGGTGCTCCCGACCGGCCTCACCCAGGACGGTGTCGATCTCGTCGCCGACGCCAAGAAGAACGGGGTGAAGGTCTCCGCCGTCAACATCATGGCGATGGACTACGGAGCCTCCTTCGACGACGACATGGGCCAGTACGCCATCGACGCCGCCACGGCGACCCAGGGCCAGATCAAGGGCGCCCTCGAGCTGAGCGACGACGAGGCGTGGAAGGCCGTCGCGGTCACCCCGATGATCGGCGTCAATGACGTCAAGAACGAGATATTCAAGGTCGACGACGCCTCCCAGGTGGTGGAGTTCGCCAAGTCCAAGGGGCTGGCCTGGCTGTCGATGTGGTCCGCGACCCGCGACAAGCAGTGCCCCAGCCCGCAGGACACCGCGTCGCCGACCTGCAGCTCGATCGACCAGGAGGAGTTCGCGTTCACCAAGGCGTTCGGCGCCTACAACGGCTGAACGGGTGACGTCGGCTGACACCGGTGCGGCCCCACACCGCCCGTCAGCCGCATAACCCGCGGGGCCGGTCAGCCCCATAAGCCCCACCATCACCACCCCCCACGGCACCCCCCCCACACGGCGGGGCGCGGACGGAATCCCCACCCGCCGCGCCCCGCCGGTTCCGTCGTCCTGGGGCCTGTCTGGCGGATCCCGGCCAGAAGGACCCTAGGGGCGCTGGGGCTCCTCGGCCCGCTCCGCCTCCTCATGCTCCTCGTGCTCCGCCACCTGCTCCCTCGTGGGCTTGGCGATCTGGCCGTTGATACCGAAGTAGCTCCGGGACAGCGAGACGCGCAGCCTCTCCTTGAAGGAGAGCTTGCGGGCGACTCCGGCCGCGTCGACCGTCGGCGGCAGCTCCAGCGGCTCGTACTGTTCGTACGCGGTCATCGTGTACTTCTCCGCCGGCGACAGCGGCTCGTGCACTTCGACGAACTCACCGTGCGGCAGCCGTTCGATGATGCCGGTCTCACGGCCGTGCAGCAGCAGCTCCCGGTCCTTGCGCTGGAGGCCGAGACAGATCCGCTTGGAGATGATGAAGACCACGACCGGCACCACGAAGAAGCCGATCCGGCAGGCCCAGGTGATCGCGTTGATCGACAGATCGAAGTGGGTGGCGATGAGGTCGTTCCCGCCGCCCAGCAGCAGGACCCCGTAGAGGGCGACCCAGGCGTTGCCGAAGGCGGTGCGGGTCGGGGCGTTGCGCGGGCGCTGGTTCAGATGGTGCTCGCGTCTGTCCCCGGTGATCCATGCCTCCAGGAAGGGATAGAGCCAGATCACCAGCAGCACCGTGGGGAAGACCAGGAAGGGGATCAGTACCCCGAGCACCAGGGTATGGCCCCAGAGATTGATCTCCCAGCCCGGCATCAGCCGGATCAGCCCCTCGGAATAGCCCATGTACCAGTCGGGCTGGGCGTCGGTGGACACCTGGTCGGGCCGATAGGGGCCATAGGCCCACACCGGGTTGATCTGGGCGATGGCCGACATCAGCGTGGTGACGCCGAAGACCAGGAAGAAGAAACCGCCGGACTTGGCCACATAGACCGGCCAAAGAGGCGGCCCCACGATATTCATGTTCTTCCTCCCGGGCCCCGGGAGATGCGTGTGCTTGTGGTAGACGAGCAGGATCATATGGAGCGCCAGCAGCCCGAGCATGATGCCCGGGATCAGCAGTACGTGCACGGTGAACAGCCGTGGCACGATCGCCGTTCCCGGGAATTGGCCGTCGAAGAAGAAGAACGACAGATAGGTGCCGACGATCGGGATCGACAGGATCGCGCCCTCCATGAAGCGCAGACCGGTGCCGGACAGCAGATCGTCGGGCAGTGAATAGCCCATGAAGCCGTCGAACATCCCGAGAATCAGCAGACCGGCGCCGGAGAGCCAGTTGATCTCGCGGGGTTTGCGGAAGACGCCGTTGTAGAACGTCCGCATCATATGGGCGAGCATGCTGGCGATGAAGATGATCGCCGCCCAGTGGTGGACCTGCCGCATCAGCAGGCCGCCGCGCACATCGAAGCTGATGTCCAGGGTGGACTTGTACGCCTGCGACATGCGGATGCCGTTCAGCGGCGTCCACCGGCCGTCGTAGACCACCTCGTTCATCGCCGGTTTGAAGAACAGGGTCAGATAGACGCCGGTCAGAATGATGATGATGAATGTGTAGAGGGCGATCTCGCCGATCAGGAAGGACCAGTGATCGGGGAAGACCTTGCGCAGATTGGCCTTGGCCATCTTGAAGAGGCCCACCCGACCGTCGAACCAGTCGGCGAGGGCCTCGCCTTTTCCGGCGGGCGCGCGCCGACCGGATCCCTCATCGCGGAACCTCTGGCGGCGCTCCGGAAATGCTCTCATGTCTCAATGGGTTTACCAGGCATTCTCAAGGGATGACGGCGCTCTTCGGCCGGGTGGATCAGGGTGTAACCCCTTTGAAGGAAGAACGCACCGGCCCGGTTGCGCCCCTGTGCGCCGTCTCGACTGCCATCCGCGGCGCCGCCCGCCCCCCAGCGGGCGGCGCCGCGGAAGCAGGTCCCTACGCCGCCGGAAGCTCTCCGGTGCGGGCCACCTGGGCATACCAGCGGGCGCTGGACTTCGGCACCCGGGCCTGCGTCTGATAGTCCACGTAGACCGCGCCGAAGCGCTTGCTGTAGCCGTACGCCCATTCGAAGTTGTCCATCAGCGACCACAGGAAATAGCCGCGCAGATCGGCACCGTCCGCGATGGCCTGGTGGGCGACGGCCAGATGGTCCTGGAGGTACTCGATCCGCCGCGGGTCGTGGACCGCGCCCTCCGCGTCCGGCTTGTCGTCGAACGCGGCGCCGTTCTCGGTGATGTACAGCGGTACGCCCGGCGCCTCACGGGTGTAGCGCATCAGCAGGTCGTGCAGTCCGGTCGGGTCGATCGTCCAGCCCATCTCGGTGCGCTCGCCCGGCGTCTGGTGGAAGGCCACCTGCTCCGAGCCCGGCCAGGGGGAGTGGGTGCTGGCGCCGTGGCCGTCGTGGCGGGCGGGCGAGCCCTCGTTGTCGGTGCCGGCTGCTACCAATGACGGTGTGTAGTAGTTGATGCCCAGCGCGTCGAGGGGGTGCTTGATGACGGCCAGATCGCCGTCCCGGACGAACGACCAGTCGGTGATCGAGGCGGTGTCCTTGATCAGGTCGGTGGGGTACGCACCGCGCAGCAGCGGCCCGGTGAAGACGCGATTGGCCAGCGCATCGATACGCCGCGATGCGTCCAGGTCCTCGGGCTTGTCGCTGAGCGGCCGGACCACGGCCGGGTTGAGGCTGATGGCGATCTGGGCGCGGGCGGGGAGCGCGGCGCGCAGCGCCTGGGCGCCGAGACCGTGGGCGAGGTTGAGATGGTGGGCGGCGCGCAGCGGGGCCAGCCGCTCGGTGCGGCCCGGGGCGTGCACCCCAGAGCCATAGCCCAGGAAGGCGCTGCACCATGGCTCGTTGAGGGTGGTCCAGAACTCGACACGGTCGCCGAGCGCCCCGGCCACGATGCCCGCGTACTCGGCGAACCGCTCGGCGGTCTCGCGCTCCGGCCACCCGCCCGCGTTCTCCAGCTCCTGGGGGAGGTCCCAGTGGTAGAGGGTGAGCACCGGCTGGATGCCCGCGCCCAGCAGCTCGTCCACCAGCGAGCGGTAGAAGTCGAGCCCGCGCTGGACGGCCGGTCCCCGGCCGGTGGGCTGCACCCGTGACCAGGACACCGAGAAGCGGTACGCCGCCAGGTTCAGCTCCGCCATCAGCCGGACGTCCTCGCGGAACCGGTGGTAGTGGTCGACGGCCACATCACCGGTGTCACCGGCGAGCACCTTGCCGGGGGTGTGGCTGAAGGTGTCCCAGATGGACGGGGTGCGGCCGTCCTCCTGGGCTGCGCCCTCCACCTGATAGGCGGCCGAGGCAGCGCCCCACAGGAATCCGGGCGGGAAGGTAAGAGTCATGGAAGCGCTCCCATTCGAGGTCGTGGGGAGGGGGAAACGGGGAGGGAGGACTGAGTGGTGGTGGCGGGCCGCTCAGCCCTTGACCGCGCCCTGCATGATGCCGCCCACAATCTGCTTGCCGAAGAGGACGAAGGCAATCAGCAGCGGCAGGGTGCCCAGCAGCGCCCCCGCCATGATCAGTGATTGATCCGGGGTGTACCCCCGGCTCAGACCGGTCAATGCCACCTGCATGGTCGGGTTGCCGTTCTGCGTGAGCGCGATGAACGGCCAGAAGAAGTCGTTCCACGATTGGACGAAGGTGAGCATTCCCAGCACCGCCATCGCCGGACGCGCCGCCGGAAAGACGACATGCCAGATGATCCGCAAGCTGCTCGCGCCGTCCATCCGCGCCGCCTCGATCAGCTCGGTCGGCAGCGCCTGAGAGAGGTACTGCCGCATGAAGAAGACCCCGAAGGCGCTGACGAGTGTCGGCACGATGACCGCCTGGAGCTGGTCGGTCCACTCCAGCTTGGCCACCATCATGTACAGCGGCACGACGCTGAGCTGGGGCGGCACCATCATCGTCCCGATGGTGAGCATCAGCAGGATGTTCTTGAATCGGAAGCGCAGCTTGGCGAAGGCGAAGCCCGCGATGGTCGAGAACAGCACAGTCGACGCTGCGACCGTGCCCGCCACCACCGTCGTGTTGAGCAGCGCGGTGCCCATGTTGGCGCCGTTCCACGCCTTGTCCAGGTTGTTGAAGAGGTTGCCGCCGAACCACAGGGGAGGGGGTGTCTGGGCCAGCCGGGTGTTGGTGCGGGAGGCGGCGATGGCGGTCCACACCAGCGGGAAGAGCGAGCCGATGGTGAACAGGATCAGCACGGCGTAGGTGATCTTGCCCCCGTGCAGCTGCCTGCCCGCTCGGCTGCGGCTCTTTCCGCCCCGCGGAGTGGTGCGCGCGGGAGCTGCCGGATCGAGTGTCTGCCGGGAAGAGACAGTGGCGCTCATGGTTCTCCTCGTCTCCCTCACTGGCTCTTTCGCAGCCGTCGCGCGAACAGCGCGTTGGCCGCGGCGATCAGCAGCAGGATCAGGAACATCGTCCAGGCGATGGCGGAGGCCCGGCCGAGGTGCAGGTTCACCCAGCCCTGCTCGTACATGTACAGGCCGAGCGTCTGGTACTGGTGATCGGCGCCGCCGGTGGCCGTCCCCGCGGTGTTGAACAGCAGCGGCTCACCGAAGATCTGGGTGGCCCCGATCGTGGAGACGACGACCGTGAAGAGGATGGTGGGCCGCAGCGACGGGACGGTGACATGCAGGAACTGCTTCCAGCGCGAGGCCCCGTCCAGCGCCGCCGACTCGTACAGATCGTTCGGCACGGCCTGCATGGCGGCCAGGTAGATCAGCGCGTTGTAACCGGTCCACCGCCAGATGACGATCGTGGAGACCGCGATCTGAGAGGTCCAGGTGCCGTTCTGCCAGTCGATGCCGTCCAGTCCGACCAGTCCCAGAGACCAGTTGACCATGCCGTAGTCATGCCCGAAGAGCAGCGCGAACACCAGGGCGGCGGCAGCGACAGAGGTGGCGTACGGGGTGAGGATCGCCACCCGGAAGAACATCGAGGCGCGCAGCCGGTAGTTGAGCAGATGCGCGATCCCGAGGGCCATCAGCAGCTGGGGAACGGTGGAGATCACCCCGATGGTGAAGGTGTTCCGCAGCGCTTTCCAGAAGAACTCGTCTTCCCACAGCCTGGAGTAGTTGTGCCACCCCGCCCACTCCATATGGGTGGGGTTGGTGAGCTCCACTTGGTGCAGCGAGGCCCACCCCGTGTAGAGCAGGGGGAAGAGGCCGAAGGCGGCGAAGAAGACGAAGAAGGGGGCGACGAAGGCGTACGGGCTCCATCGCACATCCCAGCGGTAGCGGCGGCTGCGCCGGTCACGACGCCGCTGCTCGGCCGGGTCGGGCGCCGGCGCGGTCGCGGCGCGCGGGGCCGCGCCCCCCTGCCCTGCGGGGGGCGCGGCCGTATCAGGGGTGAAACCGGAAGGTGCGGTCATGTCCGGGTCACTGGTCCAACGCGTTGTCGTTCGTCTTGATCGCGGCCTTCCAGCCTTCGTCGGCGGACTTGCCCTGCTGCTCGACCTGGAGCAGGCCGACATCGGTGAAGTTCTGCTTGATGACGGCGTCCTTCGGGCCCAGGACCTGCGTCGGACTGTCCTTCGCGGCCTGGGAGAAGATCTTGCCGATGGGCGCGTTGTTGAAGTACGGGAGCTTGGCGTCGGCCACCTGCGGCAGCTCGTACGCGGCCTGGGCGCTGGGGAAGCTCGCCTGCTTCTCGAAGAGCTTGGCCTGCTGCTCGGGCGCGGTCAGCCAGGTAGCGAGCTTGACCGCCTCGTCCTTGTTCTTCGCCGCCTGCGGCACGGAGAGGAAGGAACCGCCCCAGTTGGCGGGCTGAGGGGCGGCTGCGACGTCCCACTTGCCCTTGTACTTGTCCCCGGCGTACTCCTTGATCTGGCCGAGCATCCAGGCCGGGCAGGAGACGGTGGCGAACTTGCCGTTGGCGAGCGCCTGCTGCCAGGGCTTGGTGAACTCCTGGAGCCCCGCGGAGAGTTTGGACCCGGACGCCTCGGTCGCCAGCTTCCACGCCTTCTTGACGGCCGGGCTGTCCTTGTAGATGGGCTTCCCGCTCTTGTCGTAGTAGACCTCCGAGCCGCCGGAGACCGCCGCGTTGAACAGTCCGCCGGCCGAGTCCAGGAACGCGGCTCCGCGCGGCGCCTTCTTCGCGTAGTCCTTGCCGGCGTCGAGGTACTTCTGCCAGTCGCCCGCCCAGAGCTCGGAGACCGCGTCACGGTCGGCCGGGAGCCCGGCCTGCTGGAAGAGGTCCTTGCGGTAGCAGATCGCCATCGGGCCCACGTCCGTGCCGAGGCCGATCGTCTTTCCGTCCTTGGCGGTGGCCTGGGCCCACTTCCAGTCGAGGAAGTTCTCTTTTTTGACGCCGTCCGCCTTCGAAAGATCAACGAACTTGTCGGCCTGGGTGGTGGTGACCTCATTGATGTTGCCCACCTCGACCGCCTGGATATCGGCGAGCCCGCTGCCCGAGCCGAGATGGGTGAGCAGCTGCGGGTAGTAGTTCGAGGCCGGGTCGATCACATTCTCTTCGATCTTGATATCCGGGTGCAGCTTTGTGTACTCGTCATAGAGCCCGGCCTGTTTGAAACCCATGACGCCGTAGGTGCCGACGGTCACGACCGTCTTGCCCTTGCTGTCGCCGCCGCCGGACGAGCCGGCGGATCCGTCGTCGCCGTCATCGGCGCAACCGCTGAGCAGCCCGGCTCCGAAAGCGGCGACGGCCGCGAGGACCACGGCTCTGCTGCGGTGACTACCAGTGTTCCTGCGCATTCCGTCCTCCTAGCGCCCGGCCCAACGGCTTCCGGCCAAAAAGTACTGATACATGGCTCTTTGAGATGCATCGAGTCGGGTGGGCATCGTGCGGGTTGTGTATGGCTCAGGTACGGTGGGAGCGCTCCCAGCTGTGATGTGTTGAAGGGTCGCGGCTCCCCGCTGGGGTGTCAAGGGAGTGCGCGAAACAACTTCCCGAAACCACACTGCTGTTGAATGTCTCCGCAGCCGCCCATTTGGGGGGTTGGAGCTGCTGGGCATGGACGGCTGGAGGCGCGATATGGCAGGAACGCGGCGGCATGGCGCGGGGCGGGGACGGCCGACCCTCGAGGAAGTGGCGGCCCGCGCCGGAGTCGGCCGCGGCACCGTCTCCCGCGTGATCAACGGTTCGCCGCGGGTCAGCGACCGCACCCGGACGGCCGTCGAGCAGGCCGTCGCCGAACTCGGCTATGTGCCCAACCGGGTGGCCCGCGCGCTCGCCGCCAACCGTGCCGACGCAGTCGCCCTGGTCATCCCCGAGCCCGAGACCCGGCTCTTCGCCGAACCGTACTTCTCCGACATCATCCGCGGTGTCGGCGCCGAGCTCGCCGACACCGATCTGCAGCTGCTGCTGACCCTCATCCGTACCCCCAAGGAACGGCAGCGGCTCGCGGACTACCTCTCCGCGCACCGGGTCGACGGAGTGCTGCTGGTCTCCGTGCACGCGGACGACCCGCTGCCGGACCTGCTGGAGCGGATCGAGATGCCCGCGGTGCTCAGCGGCCGCCGCTCGGCGCATGAGTCGGTCCCGTACGTCGACTCGGACAACACCGGAGGCGCCCAGTCCGCCGTGGAGCACCTCATCGGCCGCGGCCGCTCGACCGTCGCCACCATCACCGGACCGCTGGACATGTATGTCGCGCAGTGCCGCCTGGAGGGCTACGGCGCCGCGGTCCGGGCGGCGGGCCGGGAGGTGGAACCGGAGCTGGTGGCGTCCGCGGACTTCACCGAGGAGGGCGGCCGCCGGGCCATGCGCCAACTGCTCGACCAGCGTCCGGACCTGGACGGGGTCTTCGCCGCCTCGGACGTGATGGCCGCGGGCGCCCGGCAGGTGCTGCGCGAGAGCGGGCTCCGCGTCCCGGACGACGTGGCGCTGGTCGGCTTCGAGGACTCGGCCGTCGCCCGCCATATGGACCCTCCGCTCACCAGCGTCCGGCAGGCCACGGAGGAGATGGGCCGGGCGATGGTGCGGGTGCTGCTGGAGGAGATCGAGGGGCTGTCGGACCGCACCTCCAAGCGGCCGCAGATGGTACTTCCTACCCAGCTGGTGCGGCGGGAGTCTTCCTGAGGGGCAAAGCATGTGGGGCCGGTGGTCGCATTTCGCGCGACCACCGGCCCCACCTCAGGGGACGGACCGTGCGTTTACAGCGCCGGGTAGGCGTTCTTCAGCAGCTCCTGGAACTGGGCCGAGAACCAGTGGCCCGACAGCGGAGCGTTCGCCAGCGCACCCGACATGTTGTTGCCATTGCGCGGGTTGCCGGTGTACGTCGGGTCGCACATCCGGTCGAAGCCCTTGCCCTCGTCGTTCGGGATCGAGGAGCTGGAGCCGTCCGACTCGCCCGGAGGCTTCATCCACACATACGCGTCGATCCCGGATGCCGGTGCCGCCTTGGGCCGCTCACCGAGTCCGGCGCCGGACTGGTTGCACCAGTTGCCGATGTGGATCCGGCGGTCGTAGCGCCCGCCGTTGACGTACGTGTCCACGTCCGTCTTCGCGCCGGGGCCGCTGGGCCGGGCCGAGCCGCCCCAGCCGTTGCGGGAGGTGTCGATCAGCGCGCCGATGTTGCTCGGGAAGCCGACGTTGACCAGTTCCTGGCGGAACGCCTGGGCGTAGGAGAGCTCGTCCACGTACTGGTTCCAGTCCACCCACTTCGACTGGCGCACGGTGGTCCCGTTGACCGAGTCGTTGACGGTGAAGTTGTTCTCCTTCAGCGCGCTGTAGTTGGCCGTGTTGACGATGATGCCGGCCATCTTGTCGACCGTGCTGCCCTCGGCCGTCGCCGCCTGCTTGATCACCTGGGCGGTGGGGTTGAAGTTGCTGTCCCAGCCGATCCAGCCGTGGTGCCCGGCGTCCACGTAGTTGTAGACGTTGCCGATGGAGCCCAGCTTGTTCAGGGCGTAGCCGACGCCCTTCACATAGTTGCCGTTGGCCTTCATCGTGTCGCACTCGGGGGTCGCGGTGGCGCTGCCGCCGGTGTTGGTGACCAGGTTGGGCAGCGAGTCGACCTCGATCGTGGTGACGATCCGCAGATTGGAGTTGGCGTACTTCGACTCGGAGAGGATCGATGCGATCGGGTCGATGAACTGCGTCTTGTACTTGTCGATCTCGGTCGGGCCCAGCTCGCCGTTGGACGCCAGCGCGGAGCAGTCACGGCCGGGCAGGTCGTAGACCACTAACTGGACGACGGTCGGGCTGCCGCTGGACTGCTGCAGCGCCTGGTCGAGGTGGGCGCGCAGCCCCATCGCGCCGCCCGTGCCGTTGATCGCGGCGATCCGGTCCAGCCAGATGCCGGTCGGCTGGTTGGAGATCTTGCTGCCGCCGGGTTCGGCGGCGGCCTTGGCCGACCAGTCGGGGTTCACATACACCTTGGCGCCCGCGTACGGGTTGTCGACCTTCGCGGCGGCCGCCCTGCCGCTGTCCACCTGGGCGGACGCCACACCGGTCAGCGCCCCCATGGTCAGCGCGGAGGCGGCGAGCAAAGTGCCCGCCATTCGGATTCTGCGGCTCATTGCATTCCCTTCAGGTGATCACGGAGTCCCACGCCGAAGTTGGTCGGCGTGCCGTTGTAATCGCTGATCAGAGACGGGCCCGAGGAACAGTCCCAGGTGTTCCAGGTCCAGCCCAGATACGAGGCGCCCTTGGCGTCCAGCCAGGCCATGACCCGGTCGATATAGCCGTGGGAGCAGGTGTTCTCGCCGATCTCGCCCGCCACGAACGGGACCTGGGCGATGACCGGGGCGAGCTGTTCGTTGAAACAGCTCTCGCTCGAGCAGGTGTTGAAGTTGTAGGTGTGCCAGGCGGCGGCGAGGTTGCCCGCCGGGTCGTTCGGCTTGTACGTCAGCCATTGGCGCAGATCGTTGGAGTAGGCGACCCCCGGGATCAGGACCAGGTTCTTGGCGCCCGCGGTCCTTACGGCGTTCAGCAGGCTCTGCATCCCGGCGACCTGGAAGTCGATTCCGGGGCAGCTCCCGCCGTCGCGCCAGCACTTCCACGCCGCCGTGAGGCCGGAGGTGGCGCGGTCCGGGAACGGCTCGTTGAACAGGTCGAAGACCACGGCCTGGTCGCTCTTGAAGGTCTGGGCGACCGAGGTCCAGAAGGCCGGGGTGTACTGCGCGTTCGGCATCGGCTTCTGGCAGGTGGCGTACTCGGTGCCGGGGCAGTGGCTGTCCCCTCCGGTGTAGGTGCCGTGGGACCAGTGGAGTTCGACGATGGGCGTGATGCCATGGGCCTCCAGCCGGGTGACGAGTGCCTTGACCGCCGCGATGTAGTTGGCCCCTCCGTAGGCCGGGTTGATATGGGAAAGGCCCAGCCAGCACTCCTCGTTGAGCGGGATCCGGACCGCGTTGACCTTCCAGTCCGCGATGGCCTTGACGGAGGCGTCGTCCACGGGGCCGTCGAAGATGCCGTGTCCCTGGACGCACATGAACTCACCGCCGGAGCGGTTGACACCCAGCAGCCGCCGGGTGGCGCCGTTCTCGTCGACCAGCTTGTTGCCCGAGGCGCGCAGCTTCGGCGGTGCGGCGTTCGGGCGGAGCGGCTTCGACGGCTTCGCCGGCTTCGACGGCATGGACCGTGCGTCGGCGGGGGCGACCGACGCGGTGGTCGTGGCCGATGCGCTCGCCGCCGAGGCGGTGGCGGTGGTGGGCACCAAGGCGGTGCCCACCACGGATAAGACCGCGGCGGCCACCAAGGCATAAAGGCGCGGGGGTGCTCGCATGGAGCGACTCCTTGAGGTCCAAGCGCCGTTCGATACGGCGCAGACTGCTGGAACCGCTCCCACTGGTTGAAGTGAAGGTAGCGCTCGACGGGCTCATGTCAACAGTTCCCGTTCACGGAATTATCGGTAGAACACCTCTGAGCACCCGGTGTTGTTCAAAGACTTGACACCTCATCAGGCTGACACGAACCTTGGGAGCGCTCCCACTGGTTCGCACTTTCCCCCACCACCCGCACGAACCGCGAGGAGGTCCCCCCGATGCGCGTACAGCGTGGCTCGCCCTTATCAAGGGCACGACTTTCAGGGGCACGACTTTCAGGGACACGACGACGCATGAGAAGGCTGGTGACCGCCCTGGCCGCCGCGCTCTCGCTCCCCGTGGCCATGACCGCGGCGGGCGGCGCCGCCCCCGCGCACGCCGCGGCGGTCCAGTGCGGGGTCGACTACAAGACCAACGACTGGGGCTCCGGCTTCACCGCCGACCTCACCCTCACCAACCCCGGCACCGACGCCATCGACGGCTGGACCCTGACCTACACTCACGCCGGCAACCAGAAACTGAGCAATGGCTGGAACGGCAGCTGGTCGCAGTCCGGCAAGACCGTCACCGTCACCAACGCCGGACACAACGCGAAGATCGCGGCTGGGGGCAATGTCACCACCGGCGCCCAGTTCACCTACAGCGGCACCAACGCGGCCCCCACCTCCTTCGCCGTCAACGGCGTGGCCTGCCGGGGCGCCCATCAGCCGCCCATCGCGGTGCTGAGCAGCCCGTCTCCCGGCGCCGTCTTCACCTCCGGCGGCACCGTCCCGATGACGGCCACGGCCGCGGCGGCCGACGGGGCCACGATCACCAAGGTCGAGTTCTACAGCGACACCAAGCTCCTCGGCACCGACACCACCTCCCCGTACGCCTTCGACCACAAGGACGTCCCGGCGGGCGACTACTCGCTCTACGCCAAGGCGTACGACAGCCAGGGCGCCTCCGCCGAGTCCACCCCCGTCGGCATCCATGTGGCGGCCGGTCCCGCGCTGGTGGCGAGCCCCGGTCAGCTCGGGGTGCAGCAGGGCAGGAGCGGGACGTTCGGCGTCAAGCTGTCCACCAAGCCGTCAGCGAACGTCACCGTCTCCGTCGCCCGCACCACGGGCAACACCGGGCTGACGATCTCCTCGGGCGCCACCCTCACCTTCACCCCCGCCACCTGGGACACCGCCCAGCAGGTGACCGTGGCCGCCGCCGACAGCGGCACCGGTGCCGCCACCTTCACCGCGACCGCCGCCGGCCACACCAAGGCCGAGGTCACCGTCACCCAGCTGGCCGCCGCGAAGGTCTACGACGCCCGCTTCCTGGACCTTTACAACAAGATCACCGCACCCTCGGCGGGCTACTTCTCGCCCGAGGGCGTTCCGTACCACTCGGTGGAGACCCTGATCGTCGAGGCCCCCGACCACGGCCATGAGACGACCTCCGAGGCGTACAGCTATCTGATCTGGCTGCAGGCGATGTACGGCAAGGTCACCGGCGACTGGTCCAAGTTCAACAACGCGTGGGACATCATGGAGAAGTACATGATCCCCACCCACGCCGACCAGCCCACGGGCGGCTTCTACAACGCCTCCAAGCCGGCCACCTACGCGCCCGAATGGGACCAGCCCTCCCAGTACCCCTCCCAGCTCAACGGCAATGTGCCGGTCGGCAACGACCCCATCGCCGCCGAGCTGAAGAGCGCGTACGGCACCGATGACATCTACGGCATGCATTGGATCCAGGACGTCGACAACGTCTACGGCTACGGCAACGCGCCCGGCAAGTGCGAGGCGGGCCCGAGCGACACCGGCCCGAGCTATGTCAACACCTTCCAGCGCGGCCCGCAGGAGTCGGTCTGGGAGACCGTGACCCAGCCCACCTGCGACGGCTTCAAGTACGGCGGCAAGAACGGCTATCTGGACCTGTTCACCGGCGACGCCGCGTACGCCAAGCAGTGGAAGTTCACCAACGCCCCCGACGCCGACGCCCGCGTCGTCCAGGCCGCCTACTGGGCCTCGGAGTGGGCCAAGGCCCAGGGCAAGGGCGGCCAGATCTCCGGCAACATCGCCAAGGCCGCCAAGATGGGCGACTATCTGCGCTACGCGATGTACGACAAGTACTTCAAGAAGGTCGGCAACTGCGTCGGCGAGACCGGCTGCGCGGCGGGCAGCGGCAAGAACAGCTCCCACTACCTGCTGTCCTGGTACTACGCCTGGGGCGGCGCCACCGACACCTCCGCGGGCTGGTCCTGGCGCATCGGCTCCAGCCACGCCCACGGCGGCTACCAGAACCCCATGGCGGCCTGGGCCCTCAGCTCGTACGCCGACCTCAAGCCCAAGTCCGCGACGGGCGCGAGCGACTGGTCCACCAGCCTCAAGCGCCAGCTGGAGTTCTACCGCTGGCTGCAGTCCAGCGAGGGCGCCATCGCGGGCGGCGCCACCAACAGCTGGCAGGGCCGCTACGCCACGCCGCCGTCGGGCAAGTCCACCTTCTACGGCATGTACTACGACGAGAAGCCCGTCTACCACGACCCGCCGTCCAACCAGTGGTTCGGCTTCCAGGCGTGGTCCATGGAGCGGGTCGCGGAGTACTACAACCGCACCGGTGACGCCTCCGCGAGGACGGTCCTGGACAAATGGGTCAAGTGGGCGCTGTCCAAGACCACCGTCAACGCCGACGGCACGTACCAGATCCCGTCCACCCTCCAGTGGTCCGGCCAGCCCGACACCTGGAACGCCTCCAGCCCCGGCGCCAACGCGAGCCTGCACGTCACCGTCGCCGACTACACCAACGACGTCGGCGTGGCGGCCGCGTACGCCAAGACCCTGTCCTACTACGCCGCCAAGTCCGGCGACACCCAGGCCAGGGACACCGCGAAGGCGCTGCTGGACGGCATGTGGAACAACTACCAGGACGCCCTCGGGATCGCGGTCCCCGAGTCCCGCGCCGACTACAACCGTTTCGACGACCCGGTCTACGTCCCCAGCGGCTGGACGGGGACCATGCCGAACGGCGACAAGATCGACGCCGGCTCCACCTTCCTGTCGATCCGCTCCTTCTACAAGGACGACCCGGCCTGGTCGAAGGTCGAGGCGTATCTGAAGGGCGGCGCGGTGCCCAGCTTCACGTACCACCGGTTCTGGGCCCAGGCGGATATCGCGCTGGCGATGGGGTCGTACGCGGACCTCTTCGAGTAGTGGCTTTCCGTGCCTGACCGGCGGGGCTCCCGGACCCGGGGGCCCCGCCGCGCGTGCGAGGGGGACGGGCTCACGCATCCGGCGTTTCCGACGTGCGATGTGAGGGCGCGGGGAGCAGCCTGGGACATATGACCGAATCCCAGGCCCCGCGCATTCACCGGCCTCCGATCGTGGTGCTCGGCGTGCAGCAGAACGACCCCCCGTACCGTCTGGTCGAGATCGCCGGCGAGCTGGCGGGCAAGGCGCACTCGGTCCTGGACGTCATCGAGATCGCCCGGGAGGCCGGCCTGGACGACGTCGATCTGGACGATCCGGATGTGGTCCGGTGGGTGGGCGGCGACAAGTTCACGTGGACGTCGTTCTGGCCCCCGCATCGCTCGCGCCACGAGCACCGCGGCTAGGCGGACCGCGCGGGGCCGGGTTCGGACGATGTGGAATTGCTGTCAACCCAACGTTGACGCCCCCCGAGTGTCAACCTATGGTTGACACATGACGAAACCAGTCGGGCTCAGTCATCCCGTACGCCTCGACGACCTGATCGAGGCCATCAAGAAGGTCCACACCGACGCTCTCGAGCAGCTCACCGACGCGGTGATCGCCGCCGAGCACCTCGATGAGGTGGCCGACCACCTCATCGGCCACTTCGTGGACCAGGCCCGCCGCTCCGGCGCGTCCTGGACCGACATCGGCAAGAGCATGGGGGTGACGCGGCAGGCGGCCCAGAAGCGCTTCGTCCCCAAGGCGCCCGGCGAACCGTCGGACCTCGACCCCAACCAGGGTTTCAGCCGCTACACCCCACGGGCGCGGAACGCCGTGATGGCGGCGGCGAACGAGGCCCGCGCGGCCTCCAACGGCGAGGTGTGCCCCGAGCACCTGGTCCTGGGCCTCCTCCACGACCCGGACAGCCTCGCCGTGAAGGCGATCCTCGCCCAGGGCGTCCTGCTCGACACCGTCCGCCGGGCGGCCACCGAGGCCCTTCCCCCGGCCGCCCAGGAGGTGCCCGAACTCATCCCGTACGACGCGGGCGCCCGCAAGGTCCTGGAGCTCACCTTCCGCGAGGCCCTGCGGCTGGGCCACAACTACATCGGCACCGAGCACATCCTCCTCGCCCTCCTCGAACACGAGGACGGCGCGGGCCTGTTGACCGGGCTGGGCGTCGACAAGGCCACCGCCGTGGACACCCTCACCAAGGCGCTGACCCGAATCGCCGAGGCCATCAAGGACGAGATGGAGGGGTGACCGAGCGGCCCTCGACGGCCCAACGGCGGGGGTGCGGCGGCCGGAACAGCGCTGCTGTGCCGGTCAAGCTGAGGACGCGCCTGACCACGCCACTCGGAGAGCGGACGGTGACCGTCTTGCCGTGTGCGAGCGCCTCTCGGCGAAGCCTCAGCAGCGCATTGAGGCCCGAGCAGTCCCAGAACCTCACCGCTCTCAGGTCCACGTCGACACCCTCGGCGGAAGCGAGGAGGGCTGTGCGCAGGGCGGCGGACACGGCAGGGGCGGTCTCGTAGTCCACTTCCCCCCGGATCACGACAACCTTCCGGGGTCCCTCCTGGTAGCTGTCGGTGATGAGGGCGGGCGGGGGCGTGGCCGCGGGGCGCGACGGCGCCGACCCGGCCGATGCCCCGGGCGCCGCATCATGCACCGGCCGGTACGGCGAACGACGCCCGGGCTCGGGCGTGGAGACGTCTCGGGCGTGCATCTGTCTCTGGCTCCCCTCAAGTCGCCGCACCGGCATCACACGACTTGCTTTACACGAAGCATAATTCATGTTTCTGGATGCGTCATTATCGCTTCGGCAATATCATGAGCGCATGGGAGGAGTGCCTGAATCGCACACTGGATGGACGTTCCTGACCAACCACGCCCGCGTGCTGGCCGCGATCGCCGACGATCCGAACGTGCGGATCCGCGAGATCGCCGCGCACTGCAGGCTGACGGAGCGCGCCGTCCAAAAGATCATCGTCGACCTGGAGCAGGACGGGTATCTGTCCCACACCCGTGAGGGGCGCACGAACACGTACCGCATCGAGCCGGGGAAGGTCCTGCGCCACCCGGCCGAGGCCGGACTCCCCGTGGCCTCGCTCCTGTCCCTGCTCCTCGAGGACGAGGCCCGGCGCAAGCAAGCCGACGGGTCCCTCGGCGGCGGAAACCCGGACCCGACGGCGCACTGACGCTCCTGCCCCACCGGGATCCGGCCCTGCCGCCCGACACCTCGACTACTCTGAAACGACCCTTGACGTCAGAGGTAGGAGTCACGGTGCGCATCGGTGAACTCGCCGCCCAGGCCGGCGTCAGTGTGCGAGCGCTGCGCTACTACGAAGAGCAGCACCTGCTCACCTCGGAGCGCAGCCCCAGCGGCCAGCGCCACTACCCCGACACCGCGGTCGCGCACGTCCTGATGATCCAGTGCTTCTACGCCGCGGGCCTGTCCAGCAAGACCATCCGCGAACTCGTCCCCTGCATGCACACCGGCGTCGCCACCCCCTCCATGCGCGCCCGCCTGACCTCCGAACGCGACCGTATGAACGCCCAGATCGCCGACCTGGCCAAGGCCCGCGACCACCTGGAGGCCCTCATGACCGCGGCCGACGGCATGGTCGACGGCGAGACCCGGTGCGCCCCGCTCAGCGCTTGATCCACCGTAGCGGCGGCGCGGGAGCAGGCAGGGCAGACGGCCGGTCAGCGGCGGGCGGCGCTCCCGCCGTGGTAGCCGAGTTCGAGGTAGCGGGTGCGGGTGCTCCAGGAGCCGAGGTCAGGCGTGTTGGCCAGGACGTCGTGACAGCGCGAGGCGCCGGAGGCCGCCTTACCGGAAGGGGCCCCCGGGTCACACGCGGGGCGCCCGGCCCAGAGCCGCACCCCCGACCGCGCCTCGGACTCGCGGACCGGCTCCCACAACCCCACCGAGAACATCCCGGCGAGCTGGTGCATGGCGATGAAGCCGACGATGCCGTCCTCGGGGTCCGAGGGGTCCGAGCGCTCGGTGAGGGCATGCCACAGGAAGTACGGGTTCGGTAGCCGCACGTCGGGCTGGAAGCGGTAGACGAGCCGGTCCAGCCTGATCGAGCCGATGCGCGGCAGCTTTATCCGGTTGAGCGGGACGACCTCGCGCTTGCCGCCGTTCCAGGTCAGCTTCTCGTTACGGCCCATGTAGCCGGGCTCGCTGTAGAACGTGACGTAAAGGCGTTCCCTGCGGTCAGGCCGCCGGTTGTGCAGCATGCCCGCGCCGACGGCGCCGCCCACGGACGCCAGGCCCGCCAGGAGGATTCTGGTCTTGCGCTTCATCGGGACGCGACACCTCGCTTCTGACCGGACGACCGCCTTCATCATGTGCCACGCCGAGGAGGCCCTTCATGGTTCCCCGCATCCCGCCGCCCGGCCCAACCTCAGCCACCTCTCTCTCCAGTGAGACGATCACGAGGACCGTATGAACGAATGCAGGGTGGGGAACGTGGCTGTTCTGGTGCTGCTCGGCCTCCTGACGCTTGCCGTCGGCGGATGCGCGTGTGTGGTGTGGGCGGAGCGTGGCGGGCCCCGCTGGGCCTGCGTGGTGGCGACCATGACGCTCGCCGCGGGGGAGCTGCTACGGCGCTCCGGGAAGAACCGACGCCGAAGCCTGAACCGGACCAGCGGTGACGGTGGCAGTGGCGGTGACTAGGGTTCCCCTGGATGCGGGGTCGGGGTGCCTATGATCAATCGCACTTCAGCTCCCCCCAGACCTGCTTGCCCCAGAGGTACCGGTCCGTCCCCCATCGGTCCGTGAGGGCGTCGACCAACAGCAGCCCCCGGCCTCGGGTGTTGTCGCCGTTGGAGTCCGTCCGCAGGAAAGGAACATTGCGGGACCGATCCACGACGCCGAGGCGGACGAATTTCTCGGACGGTCGGGTGACGACGACCCGGATCGACTCCAGACGGGCATGGTCGACGGCGTTGGAGACCAACTCGGTGATCACCAGCGCGGCGTCCTCGACCAGGTCCTCCTGGTCCCAGGCGGCCAGTGCGGTCCGCTCCAGCTTGCGGGCGACTTCCGCGCTCGCCGGTACCCGGCGCATGGTCTGGGAGCATCCGGGGTGCTAGTCGCTGCCCCGATACTCACCCCGGCCTCCATGGCGCACCGATGCGATCGTCAGCGGGGCTGCGAGCCGGGACCGACGTCCGGGACGATGAACCCCCGGATCAGCCCTTGGGCTTGGGGATGATGACGATCGGGCCGCCGTCGTCCGAGTGCTGGCACTTCGCGGCCACGGCGACGAGGACGCACGCGAAGACATCCCGCATCGAGAACGCACCCACTCCGCCGACACCGGACGACGTCCGCCGCTGGTGCCGGTCCTGCGGCGCTGAGGACCAAGCCGCCGACATCATCGCTCAATCGCGGGATGCCGAATCGCTGTATGTCGAATGGCGGCGCAAGGTACGTGCGGGCCTGAAGCGTCTGCAGGCCAGCTACGTGGAGCTGTACCAGTCGACGGAGCTGTTCCGGATCTACTCGCCCACCCTGGTGCCCCGGCCTGCTGCGGGCCGAGGGGTACGCGCGCGCTCTGCTGTCCGCCAACGCCCGTCTGCTCGACATTCCCGACGATGCCGAGGACGCTGCCGCCGCACGCCTTGAACGCTCGCGGGTCATTCACCAGCCGGGACACCGGTTCGTCATGCTGGTCGAAGAGGGCGTTCTGCGCTACCAGTTGGGTGACGAGGACGCGATGGCCGCGCAGCTTGGTCACCTGCTTACCGCTGGGGCCCTTCCGGCTGTGTCGTTGGGGATCATCCCCAGCGCGACGCGGGGGCGCGTCCTCTGGCCTCAAGAGCTGTTCCACGTTTACGACGACACCCTTGTGCCGGTCGAGCTGCTGTCAGCGCGGGTCCAGGTCACCCAGCCCTCGGAGATCGCGCTGTATCTGAAGGCGTTCGAGGAGTTGCGCAGCATGGCCGTGTACGGGGCCGAGGCGCGGGGATTGATCCTGAAGGCCATCGAGGCCCTGCGCTGACTCCGGGTGCGACAAAAGCCCCCGCCCGGCCCGGAGGCCAGAAGGGAGGGCCCTTCTCAAGATCCCGGGTGGTCACCAGTTGGCCACGGGGAGAGACGAAAGTGGCCGCTGTCCCGTTCTCACAGGTCAGCAGCCACTTCGTAGAGGGTGAGTAACGGGACTCGAACCCGCGACATCCTGGACCACAACCAGGTGCTCTACCAGCTGAGCTATACCCACCATGACCGGCGCTTTCCGCACCGGCCGAGAAAAAGTGTACAGGGTCCGAAGGGGTGCTCGCTCCCGGCTTTCGGGGTGTCGGGAGCGAGCACCGGGTCGGGCCGGCCCGGGTCAGGCCTGCCGGGCGGGCAGGACGTGCTTGGCCGCGATGGTCTTCGCCGTGTCCGAGTCCGGGCCGGGCGCCGGGACGAAGATCGCTTCACGGTAGTAGCGCAGCTCGGCGATGGACTCGTGGATGTCCGCGAGCGCGCGGTGGTTGCCGTTCTTCTTGGGGCTGTTGAAGTAGGCCCGCGGATACCAGCGGCGGGCCAGCTCCTTGATCGAGGAGACGTCGACGATCCGGTAGTGGAGGTAGCTCTCGAGCGTCGGCATGTCCCGGAGGAGGAAGCCCCGGTCGGTGCCGACCGAGTTTCCGCACAGCGGGGCCTTGCCGGCCTCGGGGACGTGCTCGCGGATGTAGGCCAGGACCTGGTCCTGGGCGTCCTCGAGCGTGGTCCCGCCCTCGAGCTCGGCGAGCAGGCCGGAGGTGGTGTGCATGTCGCGCACCACCTCGGGCATGGTGACCAGCGCTTCTGCGGGGGGCCGGACAACGATGTCCACTCCCTCGCCCTGGATGTTGAGCTCGGAGTCCGTGACCAGCGCGGCCACCTCGATAAGCGCGTCGTTCGCCAGCGAGAGCCCGGTCATCTCGCAGTCGATCCACACCATGCGATCGTTCATACGTCTCACCCTACGGGGCGTTCCCGCTGGCCGGGCAGGGACGGACGGCCCGGTGCGCGGCCCGCGGCCTGTTCGGGCAGGCGTGGGGCGTAGGCGTCCGACTCCGGTTTGCCAGGGTCCGGATGCGGAGCGTGATGGTGGTGCGGAGGATGCCCCGAGTGACCGGTGGGACCGCCGGGCGCGCCCTGTCGCCGCAGCGGCAGGGAGTGGTCGCCCGAGCGGGGTTCGATCACCTCGGCGCGGTCGGGCCGGTCGGCCCGCTCCAGCCGCTCCAGGCGGTCGGGGCGGTCCGTACGCTCCGCCGGCCCGCCTTGGGGCCTGCGGGCGCGGTACGCGGCCCGGTAGGCGGCCGGGGAGGACCCCAGCTGCCGCCGGAAGTGCCCGCGCAGCGCGACCGGTGAACGGAAGCCGCAGCGGCCGGCGACCTCGTCGACGGAGTAGTCGGAGGTCTCCAGGAGCCGCTGCGCCTGCAGCACCCGCTGGGTGATCAGCCACTGCAGTGGAGCGCTCCCAGTGAGCGAGCGGAACCTGCGGTCGAAGGTTCTGCGGCTCATATAGGCGCGGGCCGCCAGGGCCTCGACGTCGAACTGCTCGTGCAGATGCTCGAGCGCCCACGCCACCACCTCGGCGAGCGGATCCGCCCCGATCTCCTCTGGTAACGACCTGTCCAGATAGCGCTCCTGCCCTCCGCTGCGGCGTGGCGGGACGACCAGGCGCCGGGCGAGGGCGCCGGCGGCGTCCGCGCCGTGGTCGGTGCGCACGATGTGCAGGCACAGATCGATCCCGGCGGCGGTGCCCGCCGAGGTCAGTACGTCGCCGTCGTCGACGAAGAGCTCGCGGGGGTCCACATGGACCGACGGATAGCGTTTGGCGAGCGTCGGCGCGTACATCCAGTGGGTGGTCGCCGGGCGGCCGTCCAGCAGCCCGGCGGCGGCCAGTACGAAGGCCCCGGTGCACAGGCCCACGATCCGCGCGCCCTCCTCGTGCGCGCGGCGCAGCGCGTCGAGCGCGGCGGCCGGTGGCGGCTGGGTTATCGACCGCCAGGCCGGTACGACGACGGTGCCGGCCCGGGAGAGTGCCTCCAGGCCGTATGGTGCGGTCAGTTCCAGTCCGCCAGTCG
This sequence comes from Streptomyces sp. NPDC007875, assembly GCF_042868035.1. Classification (NCBI taxonomy): domain Bacteria; kingdom Bacillati; phylum Actinomycetota; class Actinomycetes; order Kitasatosporales; family Streptomycetaceae; genus Streptomyces; species Streptomyces sp. NPDC007875. Next base: position 53,716 of record NZ_JBIADZ010000022.1, read on the forward strand.
TTCGCAGTGGCACATCTTCGCCCGCGCACACCAGCAATCGGTACCGAGGGACTCCGGCGTCCTGCCGGTCGATACCGAAGACGGAGAGCGGGATGGAGCTTTCGAAGATGGGGCCGCCGCTGAACAGCAGCACCGCGACGATTTCTCGTCGCCGGCGTCCGGAGAGCTTGCGCGAGGTCTCCGGTACGGTCGTGGAGTCCTGGCTCATGGCACTAAGCCCCCCTCGGTGGTCGCGTCCTCTCGGTCCTGCACGTTTCCCCTCGGTCCTGAACGGTTCCCCCGCCGGTCATGGCCAAGATCGAATCTACTGTGTCGCGTGTGGTCGCCGTGACCAGTTCACCACCCGCCACTATGTCGACATGGGAACTTGGCGCGAAGCATTCGATCACGAAGCGTTGCACTCGTAGCCCTCGCTGTGAAGTACGCCTTGTGCGGACACCCACTTCCCGTAGGGGGTACGTGCGCCGCGGACCCCTTTCCACGCTGGCCGGACGGGTGTTGAGCACGGCGTTTGCCAAGGGAAGAAGTGTGGCCCGAAGTTGGCTTAAAACAAGCGGGCGCATGCGTACGGATGCGTCATGCGACCGGCGTACGGCCGGCTCGTACATCCTCCCGGCTCGAGCGACGCTCCAGCGGCGCTCCATCGGCGCTGAGTGTACGGAGCGCTACGGACCGCGTCCTCGGCCTCGGGGCCTTCGTGCGTCCTCAGACGCGGCGGCCGCCCCGGTGCGCGCCGATCCCCGTACGGCCGTGGCGGCCCCGGTGCGGGCTGGCGCCGTCCGCGTCCAGCCGGGCCGCGGTGCGCTCGGAAAGGCGCAGCAGGGCGCGGCTGGCGGCCGTCACGGCGGCGAGGCCCGCACCGGCCCCCAGGGCGCCGCCGACCGGTAATCCGCACATGAGCAGGACGACGGGGACCACGGCGCAGCCGAAGGCCGCCCAGCGGATCACCTCGCTCACCGCGTCGCTAGCGGTGGGCTGGACCGGGGCTCGAGCGGGGCTTGGAATATGGGGCCGTCCGGGTGTCCCGGCCGTGTCGCCGGGGATGCCGCCGGGGGCGTCGTACTCGCGGGCGACGGACACGGGCAAGGCTCCTCTCGAGCGGCCGGCGAGATGTCGGCAGGGCGCTCCGCGCGGGGGTGGGGAGGGGCGGCGGGCCGGGGATCCGGGCAGGTGAGCGGGGCGCGCCGGGGCCGCCGTACCGGCTGCCGCTACTACAACGCCCGGCCCGCCCCCAGGTCACTGCCGGGCGGCCGCGCGGCGTGCCGCGGCGGTCCGGCCGGGCCGGGCACCGGGCCGGGGCCCGGGCGTGGCGGGGACCACTTGGGGCATTGCGTTACGGGCCGCCCTCCGGCATGCTCCGGGGAACGCTTCGGGCGGCTCCGCTCCCGTGGCTACCTCTGGGCAGGTGGTGAATGCCGCCGTACCCTTGGGGGTAAGGGCTTGGAAAGATGAATCCCGGACGGATTTCGACCCCTCGAGATCGTCCCCGAGCTCCAGCGGAGCTCAAGTCCCCCGACAACCCCCAACCTGAGCCCCCGCCGATCCCTCCGCACGAGGACATCCTTCGCCGAGACACCGATGGCCGGTCACGAAATCCCCGAACCCGCGGACCGCAAGCGGGTCGCCGATCACATGGCGACCCCCGAAGCGGCGGAAGAAACACGTCATTCCTGCGATCCAGCGTTCCAGCACGGTGTTGTGGTGGGATTCGACGGTTCCACGTCGAGCGAGCGCGCCCTCGCGTACGCCATCGGCATGGCCCGGCGCTCAGGCTCAGGGCTGATCATCGTCCACGTGGCCAACCGGCTGCCGACGACGGTGTGGGCGGGCTGTGAGCCGCCGGTCTTCGTCGACGTCCCCGATCACCGCACCGAGGTGCTGGGGCTTGAGCTGGCCTGCGCCGATCATCTCTCCGAGGTGCCCTGGATCCTCGTCGAGCGTGGCGGGGACATCTGCCATGAGCTGGAGGAGGTCGGCCGGGAGTACGCGGCCGACGCCATTGTGGTGGGCTCCACGCACGGGCTGGTGGGGCGGATCTTCGGCTCGGTCGCGGGGCGGCTCGCACGGCGGGCGCAGCGGCCCGTCATCGTCATCCCCTGAGCGTCGGCTGGGCGTCCCTTGGTTCTCTCCTGGCGTCCGCGGGGCATTCCCCGGGCGTCCCCTGACGTCCGCCGGGTGTCCCCCGGACGTCCGCTGAGCATCTCCTGAGTGTCACCGGGTGTCTCCTGGTGCCTCAGAGCGCTCCAGGCGCTTCACATGTCCCCGAGCGCCCCTGAGCGGCTCCTGCGGGCCTTCCCGGCCCCTCCAAGTCCCCGAGTCCTTGCGTGCCGTGCCTCCGGCGGCTGTTCGTCAAGCGCGGTTGTTCAGCCCAAAACCTCTGCCGTCGGCACGACTTGGCCCGGACGCCTGGAACCGGACACCCTCAACTCCCCTTGACCGCAGGTGAGATGGCGTCAAGTTCATCTTGACAACGGACAAACCTACCCGTGCGTAGAGGTGGATTGTGCGTTTGTGAGGGGTACAAAACGTTCGATCGTGCTGGCGCGCGGGAAGTGACGGTTCCCGCGCGTCGGCCAGCCGCCGGCGTAATAGGGCGACGTCGGCGAAGGGGAGGCGGCCCCCGCGTGCGTGGTGGCACACGCGGGGGACCGCCAAGGGGTTCGTGGAGGATTCGCCGAGGTCGCGTGGGGGTGCGGGCTACTCGACCGTCACCGACTTGGCGAGGTTGCGGGGCTTGTCGATGTCCCGGCCGAGCGCCAGCGCCGTGTGATAGGCGAGCAGTTGGAGCGGGATGCCCATGAGGATCGGGTCGAGCTCCACCTCGTTGCGGGGTACCACGATCGTGTGGTCCGCCTTCTCCTGCTCCCGGTGGGCGACGGCCAGGATCCGGCCGCTGCGGGCCTTGATCTCCTCCAGCGTCGCGCGGTTCTTCTCCAGCAGGTCGTCATCCGGCAGGACCGCCACGGTCGGCACCTCGGGCTCGATCAGCGCGAGCGGCCCGTGCTTGAGCTCGGAGGCCGGGTACGCCTCAGCGTGGACGTAGGAGACCTCCTTCAGCTTCAGGGACGCCTCGCGCGCCACCGGGTAGCCGCGGACCCGCCCGACGAACATCATGCTCTTTGCGTTCGCATATTCCGCGGCGAGCTTTTTGATCTCTTCCTCGCCGCTCAGCACCTCGGCGATCTGCTCGGGCAGCTTGCGCAGCCCGGCGATGATCCGCTTGCCGTCGGCGACCGAGAGATCGCGGATCCGGCCCAGGTGGAGGGCGAGCAGCGCGAAGGCGACGGCGGTGTTGGTGAAGCACTTGGTGGAGACGACACACACCTCCGGGCCCGCGTGGACGTACACCCCGCCGTCCGTCTCCCGGGCGATGGCGCTGCCCACGACGTTGACGACGCCGAGCACCCGCGCGCCCTTGCGCTTGAGCTCCTGGACGGCCGCCAGGGTGTCGTAGGTCTCGCCGGACTGGCTGACCGCGATGTAGAGGGTGTCCGGGTCCACGACCGGGTTGCGGTAGCGGAACTCGCTCGCGGGCTCCGCGTCCGCCGGGATCCGGGCCAGCTCCTCGATCAGCTGGGCCCCGATCAGGCCCGTGTGGTACGCCGAACCACAGCCGAGGATCTTGACCCGGCGCACCCCGCGCGCCTCGCGGGCGTCCAGGTTGAGCCCGCCCAGCCGGACGGTGGAGAAGCGGTCGTCGATCCGGCCGCGCAGCACCCGGTCCACGGCGTCGACCTGCTCGTGGATCTCCTTGTGCATATAGGTGTCGTGGCCGCCCATGTCGTACGACTCGGCCTCCCACTCCACGGTGGTGGGGGAGGTGGAGGTGCGGCTGCCCTCGGTGGTGTAGGTGCGGTAGTCGTCGGCCTTGAGGGTGGCCATCTCGCCGTCGTCCAGGGTGACCACCTGGCGGGTGTGGCTGACCAGCGCGGCGACGTCGGAGGCGACGAACATCTCCTTCTCGCCGATGCCCAGCACCACCGGCGAGCCGTTGCGGGCGACGACGATGCGGTCGGGGAAGCCGGCGTGCAGTACGGCGATGCCGTAGGTGCCCTCGACCATCGAGAGCGCGTGGCGGACCTTCTCCTCCAGAGTGGGCGCCTGGGAGCGGCCGATGAGATGGGCGAGCGCCTCGGAGTCGGTGTCGGAGGCCAGCTCGACGCCGTCGGCGGCCAGCTTGTCGCGCAGATCGGCGGCGTTGTCGATGATGCCGTTGTGGACGACGGCGACCTTGCCGTCCGCGTCCAGATGCGGATGCGCGTTGGTGTCATTGGGCGCGCCATGGGTGGCCCAGCGGGTGTGGGCGATCCCGGTGGTGCCCGCGAACCGCTTGGGAAGCCTGGCCTCCAGCTCGCGGACCCGGCCCTTGGCCTTGGCGGTCTTCAGCCCGGCGCTCTGGGCGCCCTTGGCGGGCTTGCCCTGGATCGCGATGCCCGCGGAGTCATAGCCGCGGTACTCCAGGCGCTGCAGCCCCTCCAGCAGCAGCGGCGCCACATCGCGCTTGCCGATGTATCCGACGATTCCGCACATGGTGTTCAGGCCCTCCCATTGATCGCTCGTGCATGCTCGTGCTCGTGTCCGGCGGTGGCGGCCGCCCTCGTGGAGTGGCGCCGTGGACCGGCGCCGTCAGCCGTAGACGATGCGGCGCAGCTGGCGCAGCGAGAGTTCGGGCGGGGCCACCGCGCGGTACGGCAACTCGGCCGTGATCCGCTCGAAGATGTCCGCGTTGGTCAGCCCGCCGGACTGCAGCTCGCGGTGGCGGCGCCGGACGAACTCCTCAGTCGTCTCGTCGAAGTACGCCAGTACGTCCAGCACCACCCGGCCCGCCTCGCCGCGGCTGAGCGGCGTACTGCGGACCAGGTGGTCGATCAGGTCATCGTGGGACATTCGGCGGTCGAGCATCCGTTGATACTGCGATGCGGCGAAGTGTTTCGCAACATTCCTGCCCGATATCGGGCAGGAGTGGGCCTCAATGGCGAGAAAACCGCTCCTTGATGACGCGAGCCCGTGTCTCAGGCGCCGGAAAAGCGGCGGAGCACGGCCTGTTTGGCGGTGGTGAACTCCGCCTCGGTGAGGATCCCGCTCTGGTGAAGATCGCCGAGTTCGCGCAGCCGTCGCAGCAGGACGTCGTGATCCACGCCACCCTCGTCGCCTGCGGCGGGCGGGATGCCCGCGGGCGGCCCGGGGGCGGGCGGCTGGGCGGGGAGTGCCTTCGCCGGGGCGCCCGGATGCGGCATCCGCGCGATGACGGCCGCCGCGACCAGCGCCATCAGCGGATCCTTCTTGAAGCCGTACAGCACCACGGCATGCGGGTCGTACTTGGGCGCGGCCGTCGCCGTGGCCTTCGCCACGACGAAGCGGAGATAGCCGTTCTCCAGCCCGGCCGCCGGGACCCACTCCACCAGCTCCAGGTCCGGCAGGAGGATCGTGCGCGGGCCGCCGGACTTCTTCGACTCCTCGGTCTTCCAGTTCCAGTCCAGCCGGATCCGCTCACCGTCGAACGAGGCCGTGGCGTCGCCCGCCGAGGCCGAGACCGGCACCGGGGGGCCGGGCAGCACATAGTGGTCGCAGGGGCCGGGCGGCACCTGATCCAGGGCCAGGCCCTGGCGGACCTCGTCGACCAGATACTCGGCGAGATCCCTACGCTCCGGTTCCACCGAGAGCTGATACGGATCGGCGGCGTCCGGCAGCTTGCCGCCGGTGGTCTGCAGCAGCGGGTCCGCCCCCTCGCGCAGCCGCAGCCGCAGCCGGCCCGACTTGCGCCCCGGCTCATAGGCGGCACCGGCCAAGGCCACCAGGGGGACCGTCAGTTCGCCGAGCGCCTGCCGTACGGCGTGCACACTGCGGTCCCGCCCCGGGACGATCCGGATCGCTTCCCCGTCAAAGCTCCAGGCGCCATCGCGCTGGGTGATTTCCGCCATGCGGGGAATTCTGACAGGCCCACAGCGACACATTGGTCTACACCTTGACCGCAACTGGGCGCCGCGGTACCCAAGATGCCACGTTGCGTTGAAGGGACCCCCTGTGAGACGACGTCGTGCCCGACTTCTGTGTTCCCTCCTGCTGACGGTGGTGGCCGGGGCGGGGACCGCAGCCTCCTCCGCCTCCGCCGCTCCGGCTGCTCCCTCGTCCTCCGCTCCGGACGCCGCGGCCGCCCCGACCCCCCTGGACCGGGTCGTGCCCGCACCCGCGTCCGTACGGCCCGCGGCGGGCTCGTACACGATCCACCCCGACACCCCCATCCGGGTGTCCGGCTCCGACGGCTCGGCGCGCTCGGCACGCCGGGTGGCCGACTACCTCGCGACGGTGCTGCGCCCCGCCACCGGCTATCGGCTGCCCGTCACCGCGCGGGCGGGCGGCGACGGCATCCGGCTGCGGCTGACGCCCAAGGCCGCCGCGGTGTCGAAGCTGGGCGCGGAGGGATACCGGCTGGAGGTGACCGGCCGCGCCATCACCGTCACCGCGCGCGGCTCCGCGGGGCTGTTCCACGGCGTCCAGACGCTGCGGCAGCTGCTGCCCGCGTCCATCGAGCGCACCACCCGGCAGGCGGGCCCCTGGCGGATCTCCGCCGGCACCATCACCGATGAGCCGCGGTATGCCTGGCGGGGCGCGATGCTCGATGTCTCCCGGCACTTCTTCGGCGTGGACCAGGTCAAGCGCTATATCGACCAGCTGGCCCTCTACAAGATCAACAGGCTGCATCTGCACCTCTCGGACGACCAGGGGTGGCGGATCGCGATCGATTCCTGGCCGCGGCTGACCACGCACGGCGGCTCCACCCAGGTCGGGGGTGGCCCCGGCGGCTACTACACCAAGGACGACTACCGCGAGATCGTGAGCTACGCGGCCAGCCGTGAGCTGACCGTCGTCCCCGAGATCGACATGCCGGGCCACACCAACGCGGCGCTCGCCTCCTACGCGGAGCTGAACTGCGACGGCGTCGCCCCGCCGCTCTACACCGGCACCGAGGTCGGTTTCAGCTCGCTGTGCGTGCCGAAGGACGTGACGTACGACTTCGTGGACGACGTCATCCGCGAGCTCGCCGCGCTCACCCCCGGCCCCTACCTCCACATCGGCGGGGACGAGGCCCACTCCACCAGCCATGAGGACTATGTGGCCTTCATGGACCGGGTACAGCCGGTGGTCGCCAAGTACGGCAAGACGGCGATCGGCTGGCATCAGCTGACCGGTGCGCATCCCGCGAAGGGGGCGATCGCCCAGTACTGGGGGACGGACGGGAGCGAGAAGGAGGTCGCGGAGGCGGCCAAGGCGGGCACCCAGCTGATCCTCTCACCGGCCAACCGGGCCTATCTGGACATGAAGTACGACGCCAACACGCCGCTGGGGCAGAACTGGGCCGGGTACGTCGAGGCGAAGCAGTCCTACGACTGGGACCCGGGCACCTACATCAAGGACGCCCCGGCGTCCTCGGTGCTCGGTGTCGAGGCGCCGCTGTGGTCGGAGACCCTCGAGACCAGCTCGCACATCGAATACATGGCCTTCCCGCGTCTCCCCGGCATCGCCGAGCTCGGCTGGTCGCCCGCGAGCACACATGACTGGGAAAGCTACCGGGTCCGGGTGGCGGCGCAGGGTCCCCGCTGGGACGCCATGGGCATCACGTACTACCACTCCCCGCAGATCCCCTGGCCCACGAGCTGAGCTTCTTCCGGCACGGTGCCGGTGCCGGGGCTGGGTCCCGGGGGCGCTGCCCCCGGGACCCACTCCGTGGTGGCTCAGCTCGCGAAGCCCAGCTCCCGCGCGATCAGCATCCGCTGGACCTCGCTGGTGCCCTCGCCGATCTCCAGGATCTTGGAGTCGCGCCACATCCGGGCCACCGGATATTCGTTCATGAAGCCGTAGCCACCGTGGATCTGGGTGGCCTCGCGGGCGTTGTCCACCGCGATCTCGGAGGAGTAGAGCTTCGCGATCGACGCCTCCTTCTTGAACGGCTCGCCGAGGACGAGGCGGGAGGCCGCGTCCCGCCAGGCGACCCGGGCCATATGGGCGCGCATCTCCATATCGGCCAGCTTGAACTGGATGGCCTGGTTGGCGCCGATGGGGCGGCCGAACGCCTCGCGGGTCCTGGCGTACGCCACCGACTCGTCCACACAGCCCTGGGCGAGCCCGGTGGCCAGGGCGGAGATCGCGATCCGGCCCTCGTCCAGTATCCGCAGGAACTGGGCGTAGCCCCGGGCCTCGGCGCCCAGCAGATTCGCGGCCGGGACCCGGCAGTCGGCGAAGGACAGCTCGCGGGTGTCCGAGGCGTTCCACCCCACCTTGGAGTAGGGGGCGGCCACGGTGAAGCCGGGGGTGCCGGACGGCACGATGATCGAGGAGATCTCGGGGCGGCCGTCCTCCTTGCGGCCGGTGACGGCCGTGACGGTGACCAGCGCGGTGATGTCCGTACCGGAGTTGGTGATGAAGCACTTGGTGCCGTTGATCACCCACTCGCCGGTGGCCTCGTCCAGCCGGGCCGTGGTGCGGGTGGCGCCCGCGTCCGAGCCGCCGCCGGGCTCGGTCAGGCCGAACGCGCCCAGGGTCTCCCCGGAGCAGAGCCCCGGCAGCCAGGTGCGCTTCTGCTCCTCGGTGCCGTAGAGGAAGATCGGCATCGCGCCGAGCGAGACGCCGGCCTCCAGGGTGATCGCCACCGAGGAGTCCACCCGGGCCAGCTCCTCCAGGGCGAGGCAGAGCGCGAAGTAGTCCCCGCCCATGCCCCCGTACTCCTCCGGGAAGGGCAGGCCGAACAGGCCCATCCGGCCCATCTCGCGGACGATCTCGTACGGGAACTCATGGTGCTCCCAGTACTCCCCGATCTTGGGGGCGACCACATCATGCGCGAACGCCTCGACGGTGCGGCGCAGTTCCTCGTGTTCGGGGGAGAGTCGGTGGTCGATCGGCATGGCTCAGGTCTCCTTCTGGGAGAGGGCGCGGACGGTGCGGGACGGGCTGGGCCGGCCCAGATGCCGGGCCATCCACACGCTGGTGGCGGTGAGACGGCCGATGTCGACCCCGGTCTCGATGCCGAGGCCGTCGAGCATCCACACGAGGTCTTCGGTGGCGAGATTGCCGGTGGCGCTCTTGGCGTAGGGGCAGCCGCCGAGGCCACCGGCGGAGGCGTCGACGGTGGTCACGCCGTGCTGGAGCGCGGCGAGGGTGTTGGCGAGTGCCTGGCCGTAGGTGTCGTGGAAGTGCACGGCCAGCCGGTCGTTGGTGACGCCCGCCTCGTTGAGCGTGGCCAGCAGCTCCCGCACATGGCCGGGGGTGGCCACGCCGATGGTGTCGCCGAGGCTGATCTCGTCGCATCCCATGTCCAGCAGGCGGCGGCTGACCGAGACGGTCTGGGAGATCGGGACCTGCCCCTCCCATGGGTCGCCGAAGCACATCGACAGATAGCCGCGCACGGCCACGCCCGCGTCCTTGGCCTTGGCGACGACCGGCTCGAACATCTCCAGCGCGCCGTCCACCGTGCGGTTGAGATTGGCCTTGGCGAAGGACTCCGTGGTGCTGGCGAAGACGGCGATCTCGCGCGCGCCCAGCGCGAGGGCGCGGTCGAGACCGCGCTCATTGGGCACGAGCACGGGGAGCCGGGCGGCCACATCGTCGATCAGCGGCATCAGCTCCTCGGCGTCCGCCAGTTGGGGCACCCACTTGGGATGGACGAAGCTGGTGGCCTCGATGGTGGTGAGACCGGCCTCGGCGAGCCGCCGGATGAACTCGGCCTTGATGGCCACCGGGACCAGCGCCTTCTCGTTCTGCAGCCCGTCCCGCGGGCCCACCTCATAGATCCGGATCCGGGTGGGCAACCCGGGGGCCGGGACGGTCATGGGGAGGGTCATCACTCACGCTCCTCGCTCTCGTGCGGGGTGACGACGGCCAGCAGCTGGTCCATGGCGACCGTGCTGCCGGGGGTCACATCGAGCTCGGTGACGGTGCCGTCGTGCGGGGCGGAGATGAGGTGCTCCATCTTCATCGCCTCGACCACCAGCAGGCCCTGACCCGCGGTGACATCATCGCCGACCGCTGCCTTCACGACGGTGACGGTGCCGGGCATGGGCGCGGTCAGCTCCCCGGCGTGGGCGGCGGAGGCGCCTCCGCGCAGCGCCTCCTCCACGGGGTCGTGCCCGACCACGCGCCAGGTGTCCCCGTCCCGCCCCAGCCAGTGGCTCGCGCCGTGCGCGGCATGGCGGAAGCGGTGGGTGACCCCGCCGAGGTCCAGCAGCACGGAGCTGTTGTCCACGGCGACGAGCCGCGCTCGCACGGCGGCACCCGCGTCGGTACCGGGGACGGGGGCTGCGGCGTCGTCGGGCTGCTCGATGCGTACCTCCGCGTCGTGTGCGCGGCCGCGCACACGGACCGTCACCGGGGGGTGGCCCGCTACGCGGAGGCGGTGGACCGTCCAGGCGGGATCGCCGCCGAGGCGCCAGCCGGTCGGCACCGAGAACGGATCGACCCAAACGTCCGCGGCCGGGCCGCCGAGGCCGGATCCGCCAGGCTCCGGGCGCCCGCCGGATCCGCCGCCACGCGGAGCCGCGGGCTCCAGCGCCGCCTGGCGCAGCAAGGCCGCCGCCGCGTAGATCTCCTCCGGTATGGCCGGCGGGATCAGCGAGGCCGCCGCGCGGTCGACCAGGCCCGTGTCGAGCTCGCCCGAGGCGACCGAGGGGTGGGCGGCCAGACGGCGCAGAAAGCCGGTGTTGGTGTCCACGCCCAGGACGGTCAGGGAGCCGAGGGCGGCGCGCAGCCGGCGCAGGGCGGTGGGGCGGTCGGGGCCGTGGGCGATGACCTTGGCGAGCATCGGGTCGTAGACCGTGCCGACCTCGGTGCCCGCGCTCAGCCCGGAGTCGACCCGCACCCCCTCGCCCTCCGGCTCGTCCAGCGCCAGCACGGTGCCGGCCGAGGGCAGGAAGTCCACCCGGCCGTCGGCAGTCGCGCGGGCGGTCTCGGCGCAGATACGGGCCTCCACCGCATGCCCGCTGAAGCCGATCTCGTCCTGCTCGAACGGCAGCGGCTCGCCCGCGGCGACGCGCAGCTGCCACTCCACCAGGTCCAGACCGGCCTGGCCGCCGACGGACACCGTCAGCTCGGTGACCGGATGCTCCACCTGGAGGCGGGTGTTCATCTCCATGAAGCAGTACGCGGACGGATCGTCGCCCGGCACGATGAACTCGACCGTGCCCGCGCCCACATAGCCGCACGACCGCGCCGCGGCTACCGCGGCCTCGCCCATCCGCGCCCGGGTGGCCTCGTCCAGCAGTGGGCTGGGCGCCTCCTCGATGATCTTCTGATGGCGGCGCTGCAGCGAGCACTCGCGCTCCCCGAGGTGGACCGCGTGCCCCTGGCCGTCCGCCAGCACCTGGATCTCGATATGCCGGGGCCGGTCGATCCAGCGCTCCACCAGCAGCGTGTCATCGCCGAACGCCCCGCGCGCCTCGCGCCGTGCGGCCGCGATCTCGTCGGCCAGCAGTGCCTCGTCGCGGACGAGCCGCATGCCCTTGCCGCCGCCGCCCGCCGAGGGCTTCAGCAGCACCGGCATCCCGATCTCCCGCGCGGCGGCGGTGAGCTGGTCGTCCGTCAGCCCGCTGCCCGAGGAGCCCGGCACCACCGGCACCCCGGCCGTGTGCACGGTCTCCTTGGCGCGGATCTTGTCGCCCATCAGCTCGATGGCCCCGGCGGGCGGCCCGATGAAGGCCAGGCCCGCGTCGGCGCAGGCGCGGGCGAACGCCCCGTTCTCCGCGAGGAAGCCGTAGCCGGGGTGGACGGCCTGGGCGCCGGTGCGCGCCGCGGCGTCCAGCAGCCGCTCGATGGACAGATAGCTCTCCGCGGCGGGGGCGGGGCCGATCCGCACCGCCGTGTCCGCCTCGCGCACATGGCGGGCGTCCGCGTCCGCGTCGCTGTAGACGGCGACCGAGCGCACGCCCAGCCGCCGCAGGGTGCGGATGACGCGCACGGCGATCTCACCGCGGTTGGCCACCAGCACGGTGCCGAACATCGCGGGCGACGGGCTCGCCGCACGCGGACCACTTGTCGAGCTCACTGGGCTCTTCGGGCTCATCTGGTGCATCCCCCTCACATCCGGAAGACGCCGTAGCCGGGCGCCGCGGGCTCGGTGGCCGTACGGCCGGGCAGCGGTGCGTTGGCGCAGGCCGTAAGGGCGAGGCCGAGCACCGTGCGGGTCTCCAGGGGGTCGATCACACCGTCGTCCCACAGCCGGGCGGTGGCGTAATACGCGTTTCCCTGCGCCTCGTACTGCTCGCGGACCGGGGCCCGGAACGTCTCCTCCTCCTCGGCGCTCCACTCCTCCCCGCGCGCCTCCATCTGGTCGCGCTTGACGGTGGCGAGCACGGAGGCGGCCTGCTCACCGCCCATCACCGAGATCTTGGCGTTGGGCCACATCCACAGGAAGCGCGGCGAATAGGCGCGGCCGCACATCGAGTAGTTGCCCGCGCCGTAGGAACCGCCGATCACGACCGTCAGTTTGGGGACGCGGGTGCAGGCCACGGCGGTGACCATCTTGGCGCCGTGCTTGGCGATACCGCCCGCCTCATAGCTGCGGCCCACCATGAATCCCGAGATGTTCTGCAGGAAGACCAGGGGGATGCCGCGCTGGTCGCACAGCTCGATGAAATGGGCGCCCTTCTGGGCCGATTCGGAGAACAGGATGCCGTTGTTGGCGACGATGCCCACCGGGTGACCCATGATCCGCGCGAAGCCCGTGACCAGCGTGGTGCCGAACTCGGCCTTGAACTCGGCGAACCGTGAGCCGTCCACCAGCCGCGCGATGACCTCCCGCACGTCGTACGGCGTGCGCGAATCGACCGGAACCGCCCCGTAGAGCCCCGCCGGGTCGACCGCGGGCTCCTGGGAGGGCTCCAGCGCCCACGGTGGCGACCCCTGCCGCATCGCGGACGGCGGCAGGGTGGCGACGATGGAGCGGACGATCCGCAGCGCGTGGGCGTCGTCCTCCGCCAGATGGTCGGTCACGCCCGAGACCCGGGAGTGGACCTCGCCGCCGCCCAGCTCCTCCGCCGAGACGACCTCCCCGGTGGCCGCCTTCACCAGCGGCGGCCCGCCCAGGAAGATCGTGCCCTGGCCGCGCACGATCACGGCCTCGTCGCTCATCGCCGGGACGTACGCCCCGCCCGCTGTGCAGGACCCCATTACTGCCGCGACCTGCGGAATCCCGGAGCCGGACAGCCGCGCCTGGTTGTAGAAGATCCGCCCGAAGTGGTCGCGGTCGGGGAAGACCTCGTCCTGCATGGGGAGGAAGGCGCCGCCGGAGTCGACCAGATAGACGCACGGCAGGTGGTTCTCCAGCGCGACCTCCTGGGCGCGCAGATGCTTTTTCACCGTCATCGGGTAGTACGTGCCGCCCTTGACGGTGGCGTCATTGGCGACCACGACCACCTCACGGCCGGCCACCCGGCCGATCCCGGCGATCACCCCCGCCGCGGGGGCCTGGCCCTCGTACATCCCCTCGGCGGCGAGCGGGGCCAGCTCCAGGAACGGGGAGCCCGGATCCAGCAGTGTGTCCACCCGGTCGCGCGGCAGCAGCTTGCCGCGCGCGGTGTGCCGCGCCCGCGCCCTCTCCCCGCCGCCGAGCCGCGCCACGGCCAGCTTCTCGCGCAGCCGCGCGGCCAGCTCGCGGTGCGCTGCCTCATTGGCCTTCCAGGCGTCGGACGCCGGGTCGGCGCCGCTGTGCAGCGCCGGTGCCTGCTCCATGGCTGCGAGCCCCCTCGCTCGGTACCGTTAGTGAACGTTAACTAGTTACCACCAGGTTAACGACCACTAACCCGGCTGTCTAGAATCGATTTCATGAGCACGCAAGCAGCCGCCCCGGCCCGTCGCGAGCAGATCCTCAAGGAGGCCGCCCGCCTCTTCGCCGAGCGCGGCTTCCACGGCGTCGGCGTCGATGAGATAGGTGCCGCGGTCGGCATCAGCGGCCCCGGTCTCTACCGCCACTTCCCCGGCAAGGAGGCAATGCTCGCCGAGCTGCTGGTCGGCATCAGCGGCCGGCTGCTGACCGGCGGCAAGCGGCGCGCCGCCGAGGGGGAGGGGGCCGGGCTCGCCCCCGCCGAGGTGCTGGACTCGCTGATCGAGGGCCATATCGACTTCGCCCTCGACGACCGCCCGCTGATCATCCTCCACGACCGCGAGCTGGACCGGCTGCGGGACACCGACCGCAAGCTGGTGCGCTCGCTCCAGCGGCAGTACGTGGAGTTGTGGGTCGAGGTGGTGCGCGAGGTCTACCCCCGGCTCGCCGAGGCCGAGGCCCGCGCGTGTGTCCACGCCGTCTTCGGGCTGCTCAACTCCACGCCCCACCTCGGCCGCCCCGGCGCCCTCCCGGGGCGCACGGCCACCGCCGCCCTGCTGCACCGCCTGGCCCTCGGCGCCTTCGGCGGTGCCCACGGGGTGGATGGCCGGGCGAGTGAGCCGAAGGGGCGCGCCGCTGTCGACGAGGAGAGCGCGCGCAGGTCCTGAGGGGCGAAGGGCCGAGCGCGGTCGAGTCGTCGACAGCGGCTGAGGCCCCCGGCGGGGGCACCTCCCAGCGGTAGCTGGGGGAGAACCGGGCCCCTGTAAGAGGGGCTGGACAGGCCCGGTGACTCGCGGGTAGCTTTCACTGAGCAAGCGCTTAGGTGAGTGTCGCCAAGCTATCAGTTGAGGAATCACGACGGCGGTCGGCCGGTCCGCGGAGCGGCGGCGGCTCAGCCGTAAGGAGGGCCGCGCCAATGCGCCGCACGGTGTTCAACGAGGACCACGAGGCGTTCCGGGAGACCATCCGCGACTTCATCGCGGCCGAGGTCGTGCCGTACTACGACCAGTGGCGGGAGGCCGGCCAGGCCCCGCGCGACTTCTACAAGAAGCTCGGCGAGCTGGGTGTGTTCGGCATCGAGGTGCCCGAGGAGTACGGCGGGGCGGGGGAGACCAGCTTCAAGTTCAACGCCGTCATCACCGAGGAGACCGCCCGCGCCGGGGTCAGCTTCGGCGGCAGCAGCGTGCACACCGCGCTGTGCCTGCCGTACCTCCTCAAGTACGCCAACGAGGAGCAGAAGCAGCGCTGGCTGCCCTCCTTCGTCACCGGCGACCTGATGACCGCCATCGCCATGACCGAGCCCGGCGCCGGCTCCGACCTGGCGGGCATGAAGACCACCGCCAAGCTCTCCGAGGACGGCACCCACTACGTCCTCAACGGCGCCAAGACCTTCATCACCGGCGGCGTCCTGGCCGACCGGGTGCTGGTCTGCGCCCGCACCGCTCCGGCCACCCCCGAGGACCGCCGCGGCGGCATATCCATCCTCGTGGTCGACACCAAGAGCGAGGGATACGCGGTCGGCCGCAAGCTGGAGAAGCTGGGCCTGAAGACCTCCGACACCGCAGAGCTCTCCTTCACCGACGTCAAGGTGCCGGTGGAGGACCTGCTGGGCGAGGAGGGCAAGGCGTTCGGCTACCTCACCCACAATCTGCCGCAGGAGCGCCTGGGCATCGCCGTCGGGGCGTACGCACAGGCCGCGGCGGCCGTCCGGTTCGCCACCGAGTACGTCCGGGACCGCACCGTCTTCGGCCAGGCGGTCGCGTCGTTCCAGAACACCAAGTTCGTGCTCGCCGACTGCCAGTCCGAGGTGGACGCGATGCAGGCGGTCGTGGACCGGGCCCTGGACGCGCACGACGCCGATGAGCTGACCGCCGCCGACGCCGCCTCCGCCAAGCTCTTCACCACCGAGCGCGCCGCCGTCGTCATCGACAAGTGCCTGCAGCTCCACGGTGGTTACGGCTACATGATGGAGTACCCCATAGCCCGGCTGTACGCGGACACCCGCGTCAACCGGATCTACGGCGGCACCAGCGAGGTCATGCGGTCCATCGTCGCCAAGTCGATGGGGCTGTGACGACCGTCATGAGCTGCGGCAACAGGACCGCAATCCAGGTCTGCAAGACTGCTTGAACCATGAATGACGCACTTCAGAGCCTTCTCGATCTGCTCGATCTCGAGCAGATCGAGGAGGACATCTTCCGTGGCACCAGCGACGCCGCCCCCCTCGTACCGCGGGTCTTCGGCGGTCAGGTCGCCGCCCAGGCCCTGGTCGCCGCGGGCCGCACCGTCCCCGAGGACCGCTCGGCGCATTCGCTGCACGCGTACTTCCTGCGGCCCGGCGACCCCGGGGCGCCCATCGTCTACACCGTCGACCGGATCCGGGACGGCCACTCCTTCACCACCCGCCGGGTGGTCGCCGTCCAGCACGGGCAGCCGATCTTCCACCTCTCGGCCTCCTTCCAGCTCTACGAGGACGGCCTCGAGCACCAGGAGCCGATGCCGGACGTACCGGACCCGCTCACCCTGCCCACCGCCGATGAGCTGCTGCCCCGCTATGAGCATCTCTTCGGCCCCGGGGTGACCCAGCGGATGCTCCAGGCGCGGGCCGCGATCGATCTGCGGTACGTGGACGAGCCGCCCTTCGGCAGCGTCGGACGGCCGCGCGAGCCCAAGTCGCAGGTTTGGTTCCGGATCAACGGCAAACTGGACGGCGTTGCCGACCACCCCCTGCTCCACGTCTGCCTGGCGACCTATGTCTCCGATATGACGCTGCTGGACTCCATCCTGCTCGCCCACGGGCGCGGCGGCTGGGCGGTCGGCGACATCGTCGGGGCCAGCCTGGATCACGCCATGTGGTTCCACCGGCCGTTCCGGGTGGACGACTGGCTGCTGTACGACCAGGAGAGCCCCTCCGCGTCCGGCGGACGCGGCCTGGCCAAGGGCCGTATCTTCACCGCCGACGGGCGGCTGGCCGTCTCCGTGATCCAGGAGGGGGTCATGCGGGTGCCGCGCGAGAAGAAGTGAGCGCGGCGGGCGGCGGGGCCGCCCGTCCACCAGACGGCCCGGGCCCATCAGACGTCCGTAAGGACGTCAGACGTCCGTAAGGACGGTCCGGGCCCGCCGGGAGCCCGCGGGGGCGGCCAGGGCGCGCCGGGCGCCTGCCGCGGCGGCCGGGCGCCGTCAGAACTGGGCCGACAGCCCCGCCGCGTCCAGCAGGTACGCCGTCATCGGGTCGTAGAACCGCGGGTTGGTGACGTGGTCGTCCAGCGGGACCACCACCGACAGCGTGCCCTCGGACTCACCGAGGAAGAGCGCCGGGTCGTTGCAGTCCGCGTAGCCGACCGCGTCGATGCCCCGCTGCCCCGCGCAGCCCGCCCAGCCGTGGTCGGCGACGACCAGATCGGGCAGCGGGCGCCCCTCGTGGGCCAGCCCGTCGAGGATCGCCGCCATGGGCGCGGGGGAGTGGGTGTGCCACAGCGTGGCGCCCCGCTCCAGCATCGCCACATCGCAGAACTGGAAGACGTACCCCTCGTCCGCCTGCAGCCCGCCCGGGATCTCCACGATCTCGCAGCCGGCGGCCCGCAGTGCCGCCGCCGTGGCCCGGTGGACCTCCAGCAGCCCGCCCGGATGCCCGGTGGCGAACAGCACCCGCTCGTTCGCCTCCGCCGCCTTCCGGAGCACCGAGGCCATCCGGTCCAGCGCGCCGACCGTCAGCTCCGGGTCGATCGTGTCCTGCCCCGAGCGGTACTCCGGGTCGTCCACCACGCCGCACCGCTCCGCCATGACCGCCAGCACGTCCTGCTCATCGGTCCAGCGGTCGCCCAGCTCCAGGCCGAGCCAGTAGTGGCGGTCGCCGTTCGCGAGCTTGCGGTAGTGGGAGAGGTTGTTCTCACGAGGAGTGGCGACATCGCCCGCGATGCGCGTACGGATGAGGTGGTCGATCAGTTCGGCACGGCTGGGCACGGCGCTGGGTATCGGCATGTGCCCCATTGTCACCTCTCCGACGGGGGAATGGGGACATCCGCCGCCGGTCGGGCGTGATGCGACCATGGCGAAATTCCGGATGCCGGCCCGGACGGCCGCCGCCCGGGCCCCCGTATCGGGCCTAACGGCCCGGGCGACGGCTCCGGGCGGAGCGGCGGGGGGCGCCGGGACGGCGCGCACGCTGCGGTTGGGGCTGGGGCGCGCTGATGATCACGGGCACGCCGGAGGGTTCCTGGGCGCCGGTGATCCGGGTGAGTTCGGGGTCGGCGGAGTGGACCTGGGCGGTCTGCGGGGTGATGCCCGCGTCGGCCATGAGACGGCCCATCTCCCGGCGCTGGTCCGGGGTGACCAGCGTGATGACGCTGCCGGATCCGCCCGCACGGGCCGTACGGCCGCCACGGTGCAGATAGTCCTTGTGGTCCGCGGGCGGGTCGACATTGACCACGAGATCGAGATCGTCCACATGGATGCCCCGGGCCGCGACGTTCGTGGCCACCAGCGCGGTGACATGGCCGGACCTGAACTGGTCCAGGGTCCGGGTGCGCTGCGGCTGGGACTTGCCGCCGTGCAGCGCGGCCGCCCGTACGCCGCTGGTCAGCAGATGCCGGGTGAGCCGGTCGACGGCGCGCTTGGTGTCCAGGAAGAGGAGGACGCGGCCGTCCCGGGCGGCCACCCGGGTGACGACGGAGCGCTTGTCGGTGTCCGCGATGTGCAGGACGTGGTGCTCCATCGTGGTGACGGCACCGGCGGACGGGTCGACCGAGTGCACGGCCGGATCGTCCAGGAACTGGCGCGTCAGCTTGCTGATGTCATGATCGAGGGTCGCGGAGAACAGCAGGCGCTGACCGTCGGCGGGGACCTGCCGCAGCAGCCGGGTCACCTGGGGCAGGAAGCCCATGTCGGCCATCTGGTCGGCCTCGTCGAGGACGGTGGTGCGCACCTGGTCCAGTCGGCAGTCGCCGCGTTCGATCAGGTCGTAGAGGCGCCCGGGGGTCGCGATGACCACCTCCGCGCCATTGCGCAGGGCATCGGCCTGGCGGTTGATCGACATGCCACCGACCACCGTGGCCGCGCGCAGCCCCAGCCGCCGGGCATAGGGGGTGAGCGCCTCGGTGACCTGCTGGGCCAGCTCCCGGGTGGGGACCAGCACCAGTGCGAGGGGGCGGCGGGGCTCCGCGCGCTGCCCGGCGGTGCGGGCCAGCAGGGCGAGGCCGAAGGCGAGGGTCTTGCCGGAGCCGGTGCGGCCACGGCCCAGTACGTCCCGGCCGGCGAGCGCGTTCGGGAGGGTGGCCGCCTGAATGGGGAACGGCACGGTGACGCCCTGCTGCGTCAGCTCCGCGATCAGCTCCTTCGGCATGTCGAGCTCGGCGAAGGAGGTGACGGCGGGCAGCACCGGAGTGGAGCCGGGCGCCAGGGCGAATTCGCTTGCGCCGGATGAGCGGGGGCGCCCACTGGCGGCGGAACGGGAGGGTACGGGTTTTTTGCGGCGGTGCGAGCGGGTGGATCGGCTCAACGCGGTGCCTTTCCGCTGGGCGTGGTCTGTGGAAATGCGTACGAGCCGGGGCTCGCACCCCTTCAGGTGCGGGCCCCGGCTCGTGACAGGCGCTGCTATCAGGCGGGAACGATGTTCTCGGCCTGCGGGCCCTTCTGGCCCTGCGTGACGTCGAAGGTCACCTTCTGGCCTTCCTGCAGCTCACGGAAGCCCTGGGTGGCGATGTTCGAGTAGTGGGCGAAGACGTCGGCGCCGCCGCCGTCCTGCTCGATGAAGCCGAAGCCCTTTTCCGCGTTGAACCACTTCACGGTGCCAGTAGCCATGTCATTCTCCTTTACTTGGGATCGGTCTGGAACGCGCAGGAAACGCGTCCCAAGTCGCCGAAATGACCCCATCCGGAAATGACCGGCAGAAACAAAAAATGCGCCGGACGCTACATATCGTCAGGCGCACACAAGTCCATGGGTACCAAAACTGCAACTAGTAAGGACCCTATCACGTGCCACCACGGAACGGCGGGAACCACGTGGGCGATTTTTGCCGTCGGGCCGTGCCATCCCGCTTCGAGGTGTGACACGCTGGTCGTTCCGGCTCCCTTCTCTCCCCGTTGAGGCACTATGCGCTGCATCATCGCCAATTTCGCCTTCGACCTGACCGCGCGCGAGGTGACGGACGCGATGAGCGGCGTCAGCCCTGAACCGATCACCGGCCCATCGGTCCAGATCGGCCGCCGTGCCTACCCGGTCAAGCAGGTCGGCGCCGTGATCACCCGCCAGGATCGCCGCGACTTCACGGCGGGCGAGGTGATCCGCGCCATGACACGCCTCGGCTTCACCTGTCACCCGGCGCCCGCGGTCGCGACGGCCGACCCCGTCGAGGCCGCCTCCGACCTTCTGGGGAAGCCGCTGGAGGGCTGACGCCCACCGGCGCGGCGCGGGCGCGGTAAGGGTGTCGAGAACGCGCTGACCTCCCGCGCTTCCGCGAGTGAGCGGAATCATCGGCCGTCCATGGCGGCCATGAGTGAATTTAAGCGTTGACTTATATAAGCGGCGACTGGCATAGTCCTGGCGTGCACGCACTCGATGTCCTCGGAGACCCCGTTCGGCGCCGGATATTGGAGCTGCTGGCCGCGGGGGAGCGATCCTCCGGCGAGGTCAGCACCGTGATCCGGTCCGAGTTCGGCATCTCGCAGCCCGCCGTGTCACAGCATCTGCGGGTGTTGCGGGAGGGCGGATTCGCCTCCGTGCGGGCAGAGGGCACAAGGCGGTTATACGCCGTCGAGGCCGCGCCCCTGCGGGAGGCCGACCGGTGGCTGGACCAGTTCCGGGGCTTCTGGGAGCAGCGGCTGGACGCGCTGGGGACCGAACTGGCGCGAGGCAAGCGGCAGCGGCGGCTCGATCAGGGGCGCGGCGGCGACAGTCGAACCGGTGAGGAAACATAAGTCATGAGCGAGATCGTCGACCAGATCAACGACGTCCACCGCGAGGTCGGCACCCGTGAGGTGCCCGACGGCGAGGCCCGTACCGTCCTGCTGCGGCGCACCTACGACGCCGCGATCGAGGACGTATGGGACGCGTGCACCGATCCGCAGCGGATCAGCCGCTGGTTCCTGCCGGTGAGCGGCGACCTGAAGCTCGGTGGCCACTACCAGCTGGAGGGCAACGCGGGCGGCGAGATCCTGCGCTGCGAACCCCCGCGGCTGCTCACGGTGAGCTGGCTGTTCGGCGAGAACCCCGGCTTCAGCGAGGTCGAGGTGCGGCTGAGCGCCGAGGGCGAGGAGCGGACCGTGTTCGAGCTGGAGCATGTCGCCGTCGTACCGCCCGAGATGTGGGACCAGTTCGGTCCCGGCGCGGTCGGCGTCGGCTGGGACGGCGCACTGCTCGGCCTCGCCCTGCATCTGGCGGGACAGACGCCCGCCGACCCGGCGGCATGGCAGACCTCGGACGAGGCGCGGGAGTTCATGACCCGCTCCAGCGCGGCCTGGGGCGCGGCGTACGAAGCCTCGGGGGCGCCGGCGGAGGTCGCGGCCGCCACGATGCGGGCGACCACGGAGTTCTACGTACCCCAGGGGTAGCCGCAGGGGCCCGCCGCGAGGGTGACTCGGGGCAGGTCACAGCTTCAGCCGTGCCGCCACCGGCAGGTGATCGCTGTCGGTGGCGGGCAGTGTCCAGGACGAGCGCGGCTCCACGCCGCGGACGAGTATGTGGTCGATCCTCGCCACGGGGAACGACGCGGGCCAGGTGAGACCGAACCCGGCGCCCGCCTCGCTCTGGGCCGAGCGCAGTGGCGAGGTGACGGCGGACAGCGCCCGGTCGTCGAGGGTGCCGTTGAGATCGCCCACGAGCACGGTGCGCTCCCGTGGTTCGGCGCGCAGGGCGGTGCTGAGGCGGCGCGCGGCGGCGTCCCGAGCGGCGGCGGTGAAGCCCGAAGCGGGGCTGAACCGGACCGACAGCAGATGGGCGACGAAGACGGTGACCGGCCCCTTGGGCGTCCGCACGACGGCGCGCAGGGCGCGCGGCCAGGGCGCGATGTCCACGGTCCGGGAGGCGTCGACGGGGTATCTGCTCCACAGCCCGACCGTGCCCCGCACGGTGTGATACGGGTACGCGCCGGCCAGCGTGCGCTCGTACTCCGCTGTCGCGGCGCCCAGTTCCTCGAGCGCCAGCACATCGGCGCCGGAGTTCGCGAGGGCGCGGGCGGTGCGGGCGGGGTGCGGGTTGTGCTCGTCGACGTTGTGGGACACCACGGTCAGGTCTCCGCCGTCCGCCCGTTTGTCGAGGAGCATCCCGCCGAAGAGCGAACTCCAGATGAGCGCGGGCAGAACGACCGCAACGGCGGCGGTCGCGGACCGGCGGACGAGGGCACACAGCAGCAACAGAGGCACGGCCAGACCGGTCCAGGGCAGGAAGGTCTCGACGAGACTGCCGAGATGGCCGACCTGGTTGGGGATAGCGGCGTGGCCCAGCATCACCAGCGCGGCCACCAGCGCGAGCCCGGCGATGGCCCGGCCCCGACGCCAGACGCCGGGATCGGTCGCGGCGTGCGTGGTGGGCTGGGGCGCGGCGCTCGTGTCGGGTTCGGGCGGGGGAGTGGGGGCCTGTCGTGCGGAAGGGGCGTCGAGAGGTGTTGCCATGGTGGCCTCACCGGGTCCCGGATGTGGTCGTCGGCCACCACCGTCGTACGGCCTCGAGCGGCCGCGGCGGCCTCACCGCGCGCGGGCCGGATACCCCGGGCACGCGGGGTACGCGGGGAGTGCGATCAGGGAACATGCGCAAGGCGCCTCCAGGGTGGTTGACGTGCTGCGGTCGCACGTCAACCACCTTGGCCGGGGCGGATCTCCGCGAGGCCGTGGCCGTGGATCCGGAACCGCTCGGCCGGTCATCCGTCGTGTATCGAGCCGTGTATCGACTCCGTCGCGTCAGCCCGTCGGCGGCAGCCGCAGCGTGACGACGGCCCCGCCGTCGGCGGCGTTCGAGAAGAGCAGCGACGCGCCGATGACCCGGGCCTGGCCCGAGGCCACGGTCAATCCGAGGCCATGACCGCGGCCACGCTCGGCCGCGCCGGTGCGGAAGCGCTGCGGCCCTTCCGCGAGGAGGCTGTCGGGGAAGCCGGGGCCGTGGTCGCGGACGACGACCGTCGTTCCCTCCACTGTGACCTCGACCGGCGCGGCGCCGTGCCGATGGGCGTTACTGAGCAGGTTGGCGAGGATCCGGTCGAGCCGGCGCGGGTCCGTCCCGACCACCACGGGCGCGGCGCCGACCGCGAACCGCGCGTCGAGGCCGGTGCGGGCCAGCGAGCCCCGGACCAGGTCGGGGAGGGCGACGGGCCGCAGGTCGGCGCGTTCCACACCGGCGTCGAGACGGGAGATCTCCAGCAGGTCCTCGACGAGGGTGCGCAGCACCCGGACCCGGTCCCGCACAAGATCGGTGGCTTCGCTCTCGGGGAGCAACTCGGCCGAGGTGACCAGGCCCATCAGCGGGGTGCGCAACTCGTGCGCGACATCGGCGGTGAAGCGCTGCTCACTGCGCAGCCGGTCCCGCAGGCTGTCGGCCATGGAGTCGACCGTGGCCGAGATCTCGGTGATCTCGTCGCCCGCCCGGCCGCCCACCTCGGTCCTGGCGGCCAGGTCGCCCGAGGCGATGCGCCGTGCGGTGCGCGCCACCCGCCGCAGCCGCCGGTTGGGGAGTTCGGCGGCGAGGGTGGACAGCGGCACGATGACGGCCAGCGCGGCCAGCGAGTACTTCCACATGTGCCGGTCCAGGGCGCGGCGGCTGAGCTGGTCGGACGTCATGTCGATCGCGATCGCCGCCAGGCGGCCACCGGACAGCCGCCGCCCGGCCCACATCCGCGGTTGGTACGGGTTGCTCTCGTCGTATACGGCAGCGCTTCCCCGGGCCCGGACCATCCGCACCAGTTTCGGCGGCATCTCGCCGGGGGTGTGCACAAGGGCGTCGGACCCGCTTCCACCGCCCGGGGCGAGGGCGGTGTCCAGGGCGGTGTACGCCTTGCCGGCGCCCTCGTTCATGGACCGCTCGTACGTGCTGTGGTGCACCAGAAGGCCGACCGTCAGCGCGATGCCGCAGCACGCCGCGGCCACCAGCAGGGCGATCTTCCAGCGCAGCGAGCGCCAGTTGAGCAGGGCGCGTGGCCGGGTGAGCAGGGCACGGGACGTTCCCACGTCAGCGCCTCAGCTTGTAGCCGAAGCCGCGGACCGTCTCGATCCGCCCGGCGCCGATCTTCTTGCGCAGCCGCTGCACACACAGGTCGACAACGCGGCTGTCGCCGTCCCAGTCGTACTCCCAGACGTCGCGCAGCAGCGTCTCCCGGTCCAGGACGATGCCGGGGTGCGCGGCGAACTCCAGCAGCAGCCGCAGTTCGGTGGGCGCCAGCGCGATCGGCTCACCGGCCAGGAACACCTCCAGGCCCCCCGTGTCGATGGCCAGGTCCCCGAAGCGGAGCCGGGCGCCGTGGTGGTGGCGCGGGCCGGGCTGGGGACCCGGCCCGGAGCCGGCCGCCGCCGGGGCGGCCGGATCCGCTGACACCGCGGCCGGTGGATGGGTGGCCGATGGGCAAGTGGCCGGTGAAGAGGTGGCCGGTGGATACGTGGCCCGCCGCAGCAGCGATCGGATCCGGGCCACCAGCACCGCGGTGTCGACCGGCTTGACGACATAGTCGTCGGCGCCCGCCTCCAGGCCGGATATGACGTCCAGATCGTCGCCGCGCGCCGACATCATCAGGATCGGGTCCACGCTGGTCTCCCGGATCCGGCGGCACAGCCCGATGCCGTCGAGCCCCGGCAGCATCACGTCCAGCAGCAGCAGATCATGCCCGCCCGCCCGGAACAGTTCGAGACCGGTCAGCCCGTCACCGGCCGTGGACACGCGGTAGCCGTAGCGCTCCAGAGCCATCGCGACCGACCTGCGGATCACCTCGTCGTCCTCCACGAGGAGGACCGTGATGGGCAGGGGACCACCGCCACCGGCGGCTGTATGCGACATTCTCACCAACCTGTGCGAAGGGGGACTCCCATCATGCCGTTATGTCACGAGCTCTTCGGCGGCTCCGGGGCCACCCAGTCCGGGTGGCCCGCCATGGGCGGAGTCTTCTCGTCGTACAGCCAGCTGTTGATGTACGCGGTGAAGTCCCGGCCGCTGATCTCGTTCGCCACCGCGATGTAGTCCCGGGTGTCGGCGTTCCTGCCCCGGTACCGGTCGAAGAAGGTCCGCTCGATCTTCTTGAAGACGTCGTCACCGACCTGGTGGCGCAGCCCGGCGAGCATCAGCACACCCGCGTTGTTGCCGCCGACCAGCGCGTCGATGGCCTCCTTGGGCCGGTTCGGAGGGCCGCTCGCGGCACGGCTCTCGGGGTCGAACTCGTACCGCGCCTTGAGCACGGTGTCCAGGTCCCGCCAGCCCTGATCCACGGTGTAGAGCAGCTGGTAGTAGTCGGCGTGGCCCTCGCTGATCCAGTTGGTGTCCCAGTTCGAGACCGCGAGTGCGTCCCCGAAGTACTGATGCACCATCTCGTGGACCATGGTCGGTTCGAGCTGCTCCGCCGGCCCCTGGAGGTTCTCGACGGCGAACGTGGACAGGGTCGCCGATTCGAAGGCCACTCCCAGATAGCCATCGGGCACCCCGAGCACCCCGTAGGTCTCCAGCGGGAACGGCCGGCCGAGCTCCTTCTCGAACCAGGAGAGCTGGTCCGGGATGCGGTCGACCAGCGGCTTGGCCGCCTCGTACGCGTCGGTGTCGACATAGCTGCGCAGCGGCAGCCCGTGGGGGCCGCGGCCCCGGATCTCCTTGTAGTGCCCGACACCTACCTGGACGACCTGGGTGGAGATCTCGTCGGCGGTCGAGAAGACGGTGGTGGCGTCGTCGCCCGACGTCGTCCGTGAGCGCAGCGTCCCGATGCCCACGGCCTGAAGGTCCTTCGGCGCGGTGACGCGGAAGGTGAACCGGGCCTTGTCGGTCGGGTAGTCGTTGGCGGGGAAGAACATATGCGCCCGGTCCGGCTGGCCGAACACCACGAAGCCGTCCTTCTTGTTCACCCACGGGGTCAGGCGCGGCGCGGGGCTGGTCGGGTCGCCGGGCCGGGTCCGGTTGTCGTTCCGGTCGACGCGGTAGGCGATGTTCACATCGAACGGCCGGCCCTTGCCGAGCGCCTGCCGCGGCGTGATGTCCAGCTTCTCATCCGCCTTGTCCACGGTGAAGCGGGCCGGCTCGCCCTGGACGGTGACCGTCTTGATCTCATCTACGGCCGCGTCGAGGCTGAACCGGGACAGCGCCTGGGTGGCGGTGGCCCGGAGCCGCACGGAGGAGTCCATCAGCGTGGTGCCGGGCCGGTAGGTGTAGCCGACGTCGTACGAGCGGACGTCGTACCCGCCGTTGCCCAGATACGGCAGCAGCCGGTCACCGGCGCTCCGGGCGCCGGGGGAGGCCGGAGCGCCCGCGGGGGCACCGGCCCAGCCGGGCGGGCCGGCGGCGACGGTCGCCATCGCCGCCGTCGAGGCCGCCATGGCCATGAGCACGGTACGGCGGCGGCGCGCCCGATGGGTGGGGGCAGGGGACATCGTGACCTCCTACGGTGAGACCGGTGCGCCGCATCGGCGCACCGGCGTCACCTTGGGCGAAGGAGATCTCCCCTTCGGCGGAGCGGGGCCTCCGGGGCCGCTCGGCTGGGCATCAACCACGTATCAGCCGTCACCACCTATCAGCCGTGGACCCGGGCCCATCGCGGCGTGGATGGCGACACCGCACCGGCCCGACCCCCTACCCGTAGTACCTGGGGACTACCCCGCGGATGCACTCCCCGGTGGGACGCCAACCACACGGCCGACTCCATAACTTCCGTACTCACACCACCTGTCGGTACGGAAGGAACAGCCATGGCGTCCCGTCTTCGCCGCACCCTGCTCGCGGCGCTCGTCACCACTTCGGTGGTGGTGCCCCTGATGGGGGCCGCAGGGCCGAGCGAGGTGCCGGCGCCCGCACCCGTGGCACTGGGGCCCGTGAGCGTCCAGGGGCTGGATCACCGGTACGCGGCCAACCGGGAGGGGATCGCGGCGGCCGAGGCGATGGCGGCCCGGCACGGGGACCGCGCGCGGGAGCGTGCGCTGCGAAAGATGCGGAAGCCGTCGCGGCACTTCCTGTCCTTCGACGGACGGGACGGCGGCCGCGCCGTCGAGGTGTACGGGGACCTGGGCCGCGCCACGCGCGTCGCCGTGCTGGTGCCCGGTTCGGACACCAACCTGGAGACGTACGACCGGTTCCGGGCCGGGGCTCTCGCGCTCAGCCATCAACTCGGCAGCCGTACCGCGGTCGTCGGCTGGCTCGGGTACAAGACGCCGGGCACCGTGGCACCCCAGGTGCTGACCACGGGCCGGGCCGCCGGGGCGGCCCCCCGACTGGCCGCATTCGTAAGGGAGTTGAACGCGGCCCAGCCCCGGGCCCGGATCTCGCTGCTGTGCCACTCCTACGGTTCGGTGGTCTGCGCCCGGGCCGCGCGGGGGCTGAACGCCGCGGACATCGTCCTGTACGGCAGCCCCGGTACGGGATTCGACGACGCCCGGCAGCTGCACACCCGGGCCACCGTCTGGGCCGGGCGGGGCGGGAACGACTGGATCGGCGGGGTGCCGCATGTGCGGATCCGGCTGCTGGGCACGACCGTCGGCTTCGGGACCGATCCCGTCTCCGGGCGGTTCGGGGCACGGAAATTCGACGCGGGGGACGTCGGGCACAGCGACTATCTCAAGCCCGGATCCGCCGCTCTGGCGAGCATGGGCCGGATCGTGGAGGGCCGCTATGCGTAACATCTTCCGTACGCGTGACACGGTCCGTACGCGTGACACATTCCGCTTGCGTGATCTCGTCCGGCGGATCGACGCCGCCACCCCGCCCGACCGCGACCGTGCCGTGGACGCCCTGCGGGCCGTCGCCATCCTCGGCGTGGTGCTCGGCCACTGGCTGGTGACCGCCCTGGTCGCCGACAGCGGCACCCTGCGCGCGGCCAGCCCGCTGCTGTACCAGCCCGAACTCACCCCCGTATCCTGGGCGTTCCAGACCCTCGCGGTGTTCTTCCTGGTCGGCGGGCAGATGGGTGCCAAGAGCCACGCCTGCGCCCGCGCCCGGGGCATCAGCTACCGGCGGTGGCTGCGCGCCCGGCTGGCCCGGCTGTTCCGGCCCGTCGCCGCCGTGCTCGCCGTGTGGGCCGTGGCGGCGGGGGCGATGCTCGGCTCCGGGGTGAGCCTGCTGACCGTGCACACGCTGCTCAAACTCGTTATGTCCCCGCTGTGGTTCCTGCTGGTCTACGCGGTGCTCACGGCCGCGACCCCGCTGGTGGCGCGGCTGCATCCACTGTGGCCGCTCGCCGTCGTGCTCCATGTCGACCTGATCCGGTTCGGCTTCGGCGGCCCGGCCTGGCTCGGCTGGATCAATCTGGCGGCGGGCTGGCTGGTCCCGTACTGCCTGGGCGCCACCTGGGGCCGGGGCATGCTGCGCGGCCGTACGGCCGGGTGGGTGCTGCTGACCGGGGGCGCGGTGGTCACCGCCGGGCTCGTCCTGCTCGGCGGCTATCCGGCGGCGATGGTCGGGGTGCCCGGCGCCCCGGTCTCCAACCTCAACCCGCCCACCCTGGCCGCCGTCACCTTCGGTCTCGCCCAGTGCGGCGCGGCCCTGCTGCTCCGTGGCCCGCTTCGCCGGGTGATGGCGCGGCCCGCCGCGTGGGCGGCGGTGGCGCTGGTCAACCTCTCCGCGATGACCGTGTTCCTGTGGCACCAGACCGCGATGATGGCGGTGAGCGTGACCACGCTGCGGCTGTACGGGCCGCTGCCCGGGCTGCATACCGTGCCCGACGGCCTCGGCTGGGTGCTGGCGCGGCTGTGCTGGCTGCCGGTGTTCGCGGGGGCGCTGCTGATCTGCTGGGCGGCGTTCCACACGTACGAGGCGGGGCGGCCGCGCAAGGGCGGTGGCGGGGTCGTCCGCGGTGGTGGCGTCGTCCGCGGTGGGAGCCGCATCGTTCGCGAGGGACGTTCGGCCCGGGAGGCCCGGCATGTGGAGAAGCCCAGTGTCTAAAGTCAAGGGCATGACGGGCGGGCGGATGGCGGACCGGCTGGCGGAGGGGGCGCGCGCCCTGCCGCGCACGATGGGCGAGGGACTGCGGGCGGCGCCGGGCATCCTCCGTGCGGACCTGTGGACGATGGCGCGCGACCCGCTGCCGCGGATGCGCTGGCTGGGCCGGCTGCCCCATGGCCATGTGGTGTTGTTCGCGGTGCTCATGGCCTGGCTCAGCATGGCGCAGTTCCAGGAGCCCGCCCGCCCGGGGACGGCCCAGGACCCGGTGCCCCTGATCGGTCTCGTGGTGCTCGAAGCGCTGGCCGTCCAGCTGGCGCTGACCCGCCCGATACCGGCGTGGTGGCTCTCGACCGCCATGCTGTTGGTGACGGCACTGGCGGTGGACGGCCGTGTCCCCGAATATGTGCTCTACCCCTGGAACTACGGCCAGATCGCGCTGCACACCGTCGTGCTGCTCCTCCTCGCGCTGCGGGTCCGCCCCCGGATCGCCGCCGAGGCGCTGATCCTGACCCTGCTGGTGGGGGCGGTCACCGCGGCCCTCGCCACCCGGCCCCACACGGACGGCCTGGACGAGGCGTTCGTGTCCTTCACCACCGCCGTGGTGGTGGGCGCAGCGCTGCGGGGCCGCCGGGTGGCGCGGAGGCGGCTGGTCGAGCAGGAGGAGCTCACCGCGGAGGAACGGGCCCGGCGCACCCTGCTGGAGGAGCGCAACCGCATCGCCCGCGAGCTCCACGACGTGGTCGCCCACCACATGTCGGTGATCTCCATCCAGGCGCAGGTCGCCCCGCACCTGGCCGAGAACCCCAGCGACGACCTCAAGGAGAACCTCGCGGGCATCCGCCAGAACGCCGTCGAGGCGCTGGCCGAACTGCGCCGCGTGCTGGGCGTGCTGCGCTCCGAGGACGCCCTGGCCGACGGCGCCCGGCACGCCCCGCAGCCCACTCTGGACCGGCTGGACGAGCTGGTGGGCACGGTGCGCGGGACCGGAATCACGATCCTTACGGATGTCACCGGGGAGCGGCGGCCGCTGCCGCCAGGTGTCGAGCTGTCGGCGTTCCGCATCGTGCAGGAGGCGCTGAGCAATGTGATGCGGCACGCGCCGGGCGCCCAGGCGCGGGTGGAGCTGGGGTACCAGCGGCGCGGGCTCACCGTCCGGATCGTCAACACGACCCCGGACCGGCCCGCCCCGCCCTCGCCGGGCGCCGGGCACGGGCTGCTCGGGATGCGGGAGCGCGCTGCGATGCTAGGGGGTGAGCTGACCACCGGCCCGACGCCGGACGGCGGTTACGAGGTGACCGCCGTACTGCCCACGCACCGCCCCGACCCGTCCACCGCCGCGACCGAAACCGCCGAGGACCCCGCATGACGACGACCATCCGCGTCCTGATCGCCGACGACCAGATGATGGTCCGCCAGGGCTTCACGGTGCTCCTCAACGCCGAACCGGACATCGAGGTCGTCGGCCAGGCCGTGGACGGTGCCGACGCCATCGACCAGGTCGCCGAGCTGTCCCCGGACGTGGTCCTGATGGACATACGGATGCCGGGAGTCGGCGGTATCGAGGCCACCCGCCGGCTCACCGAACCCGCCGGGGCCACCGTCAAGATCCTGGTCCTCACCACCTTCGACCTCGACGAGTACGTCTACGAGGCGCTGCGCGCGGGCGCGTCCGGGTTTTTGCTGAAGGACGCCTCGGCGGATGAACTGGCCCATGCGGTACGGGTGGTGGCGGCCGGGGACGCGCTGCTGGCGCCGAACATCACCAAGCGCCTGATCGGCGAGTTCTCCCGGGTGAGCGCCGCCGCCCCGCGCGGTCCCCTCCGGGACCGGGTGGGCGATCTGACGGAGCGCGAGACCGAGGTGCTCACTCTGATCGCCCAGGGGCTGTCGAACGCGGAGATCGCCGCACGGCTGGTGGTGGCCGAGCAGACCGTGAAGACCCATGTGAGCCGGATCCTGTTCAAGCTGGGGCTGCGCGACCGGACCCAGGCGGCGGTCTTCGCGTATGAGACGGGGCTGGTGCGCCCGTCCTCGTTCTGACGGGCCCGCCCTTCCGGCTCCCCGGCGCATGACTTCCTCACCGGTAAGGGCGGCTTTCTGCAGGTTTTCACCCACGGTCCGACCGGGATGCGGATGGGCGAGGACGGTGTGCGGCTCGACCCGATGCCGCCGCCGCAGCTCCACGACGGCGTCACCCTGCGGGGGCGGCACTGGCGGAGCCGCGCCTACGACGTGGCCATCGGCCCGCACCGGACGACCGTAAGGCTGACCGAAGGCGCGCCGATGCGGATCGAGACCCCGCGGGGCGGAGCGCAGCTCGTGAGCCGGGGCGCGCCCGCGGTGCTCAAGACCCGCCGCCCCGACCTCGAGCCGACCGACAACGTCGCGCGCTGCGGGAAGGCGACGACGAGCACGGAGGAGCCCGGGATGTACGCGGGCGCCGCCGTGGACGGCGACGCGGCCACCGCCTCTGGGTCCCCGACGCGGCCCAGGCACGCTCACGGCCGATCTCGGCCGCGCCGTGCGCCTGGCGAAGGTCGGCCCGGAGTGGACCCGCACCCGGCCCGCCTCCCATGAGGTGCGGACCTCGCTCGACGGCCGCCACTGGCGCGAGGGGACGACCGGCCCGGCCCGCTTCGTGCGCGTCACCGTGCGGTCGGCGGACGACAAGAAGCGCGCGGGCATCGAGGAGTTGCGGGTGACCCGGGCCAAGTGACGCCCTGGGCGGCCGGGATGGCGCGATCCATGGACATGCGATCCATGTACGGAGGATGGGATCCGTGCGCAGCGGGTGCGGTCCGTGCATGGAGGATCAAGGCACTGTGCACAGGATGCCAATGACATCCCGGCCCCGCTCGGCCCATGCTGATCAGTGACGGGTGAGCAGGGTTACCACGGGGGGAGCCCCGCTCACCTGTTCGTCCACAGCGCCGTATGGCGGAAGTCCCGTGGGGGGACGCCATAGGCGCCGCGGAAGGCACGGCTGAAGTCCGCGGCGTGGCTGAAACCCCAGCGGGCGGCGATGGCATGGATGGGGGTGTCGCCCAGAGCGGGATCGGCGAGGTCGCGGCGGCAGCGTTCCAGGCGCTGGGCGCGGATCCACGCGGAGACCGTGTGCCCCTGCTCCTCGAAGAGGCGGTAGAGGTACCGGAGCGAGATGTGATGGGCCGCGGCGATCGACGCCGGGGTGAGCCCCGGGCTGTGCAGGTTCTGCCGGATGAATTCCTCGATGCGTAACCGCAGGGTGCGCCGACGGCTCTCGGGGGTGAGCCGGTGCTCGGCGCGCGCCTCGGCACCGGCGTCCAGCTCATGCGCGAGCAGCGCGTTGAGCAGATCGACGGCGACGGTGCCGAGGCGCGGTGCGTCGGCCGGGCCGTAGCGGTCGGATTCGGCGGCCAGCCGGATGAGGAAGTCGGCGAGCATGGCCCCGATGCCGGACCGCCCGGACAGCCGCTGCCCGAGCAGCCGGTTGAGCTCGGCCGCCGGGAACGGCAGCAGTGAGGGGTGGAGGGTGATCGTCATCCCGTCGACCCTGCCGCGCTCGCACACCGCCAGATACGGCGTGGAGGTCGAGGTGAGCATGAGCTGCCGGGCGCCGACCGTGGCTTCGATGTCCCCGTGGCGCACATCGCTCTCACCGCGCAGGGTGAGCCGCAGATGGTAGAGCTCCGGGTCGGAGCGCCGGATATGGGCCGCCGTCCGCTCGTTCCGCAGTGACGGTACGGAGGTGGAGGTCAGCATCACCTCGCCGAGGCTCACTCCGCCCCGTACGCTCGCGCGGAAGTCGTGCTCGTGGTCGCTGCGGAGCTCCATCGGGATCGCAGTCAGCTCGCACAGGGCGCGCCAGGCCGCGAATCGCTCCGCGGGCGGGATGTCGTCGATCTGGAGCCCCGTCACGATCATCACCCTTTCGCCGTACGGTGGTGAGCTTTTCGGTGGACGCGACCTTAGACAGCCCTGCCAAGTGTTTGATGAACGGTCCGGTAGTGAACAGTCCGCTTTTGGGCGATTCCGCGAACGCGTATCCGGGCGGGGTGGAGCGGGCCGAGGGGCGGCCCGGCCGGATGTGACCCGGTCCGATTGTTGCTGAAGGATGAAATCCGCACATCAGTGTGTTGGTGCCGTCCGGAAGCGTGTGCGGATCGGGAGGTCAACGGGTGGCGGACGTAGCGACGGGCGCAACGGATGAAACGGGCAAAAAGGATACGGGCGGGCCGGATGCGGACGGGCCGGATACCGGGCAGGGCTGGGTAAGGCGGCTGTTCGGCTACTGCTGGCTGTACCGCAAGGATGTGCTGCTCGCCCTGGGTGCCTCGCTCGCCGGAATGGCGGTCATGGCGCTCGTCCCGCTGGTGCCGAAGCTGATCATCGACGATGTGATCGTCCAGCAGGACCGGTCGCTCGCCCCCTGGGCCACCCTGCTGATCGTCGCCGCCCTCGTGGTGTACGTCCTCACCTACATCCGCCGCTTCTACGGCGGACGGCTCGCCCTCGACGTCCAGCACGCCCTGCGCACCGAGATGTACGCGTCCATCGCCCGCTTCGACGGCAGACGGCAGGACAACCTCTCCACCGGCCAGATCATCGGCCGGGCCACCAGCGACCTCCAGCTGATCCAGGGCCTGCTCTTCATGGTGCCGATGATGATCGGCAACATCCTCCTCTTCCTGGTCTCGCTCATCGTGATGGTGACGCTCTCGCCGCTGCTCACCGTCGTCGCCCTCGCTGTCGCCCCCGCCCTGTGGATCCTCGCCTCGCGCAGCCGCATCCGGCTCTTCCCGGCCACCTGGTACGCCCAGGGGCAGGCGGCCGCCGTCGCGGGTGTCGTCGACGGGGCGGTGACCGGTGTCCGGGTGGTCAAGGGGTTCGGGCAGGAGGCGCAGGAGACCGACAAGCTGCGGGCGGTCGGCCGCCGGCTGTTCGCCGCCCGGCTGCGGACCGTACGGCTGAACTCCCGCTACACCCCCGCCCTGCAGGCCGTCCCGGCCCTCGGCCAGGTCGCCATGCTGGCGCTCGGCGGCTGGATGGCCACCCGCGGCCAGATCACCCTCGGCACCTTCGTGGCCTTCTCGACGTATCTCGCCCAGCTCGTGGGCCCGGTGCGGATGCTCACGATGCTCCTGACCATCGGGCAGCAGGCGCGGGCCGGGGTCGAGCGGGTCTTCGAGCTCATCGACACCGAGCCGGTCATCGACGAGCGCCCAGGCGCCAGGGAGCTTCCCGAGGACGCCCCGGCGACGGTCGAGTTCGACCGGGTGAGCTTCGGCTACGACCCCGGGCGCCCGGTGCTCTCCGAGGTGTCCCTGCGGATCGAACCGGGCGAGACCCTCGCCGTCGTGGGCGCCTCCGGAAGCGGCAAGTCGACGCTGTCCATGCTGCTGCCGCGCTTCTACGACGTGTCGTCGGGCGCGGTGCGGATCGGCGGCCACGATGTGCGGGAGCTGACGTACGACTCGCTGCGCGGCGCGGTCGGGCTGGTGCCGGAGGACAGCTTCCTCTTCTCCGACACCGTGCGCGCCAACCTCGCCTACGGGCAGCCGGACGCGAGCGAGGAGCGGATCCGGGCCGCCGCCCGCGCCGCCCAGGCCGACGGCTTCATCTCCGCGCTGCCGCACGGCTATGACACCGAGGTCGGCGAGCAGGGGCTGACCCTCTCCGGCGGCCAGCGCCAGCGGCTGGCCCTGGCCCGCGCGATCCTCACCGATCCCCGGCTGCTCGTCCTCGACGACGCCACCTCGGCGGTGGACGCGCGCGTCGAGCACGAGATCCACGAGGCGCTCCGGGGCGTCATGGCGGGCCGTACGACTCTGCTGATCGCCCACCGCCCCTCCACGCTCGCCCTCGCCGACCGCATCGCGGTCCTGGACCGGGGCCGGGTCGTGGACGTGGGCACCGACGAGGAGCTGAGGGCGCGGAGCGCCGTGTACCGGCGGCTGCTGGCGGACGACGCCCAGCCCGCCGCCGCCCGGGGCGGGGACGATCCGAAGCACGCGGTGGGCCTCGCCGGAGCGTTCGCCGGGGAGTCCGCGGCGACGGCGCTGGTCGAGCCCTGTCTCGACGGTGAAAAGCACGGAGACGGCGAGCAGGTGGCGGAACTGCCGCCGCACGGGGACGGCGGCCAGGTGGCGGAACTGGTGCCGCACGGGGACGGTGACCACGTGGCGGAACTGCTGCCGCGCGGCGGGGACGACCCCGAGCATGCCGACGGCTGCCCCCGGCCCGGCGGGGTGACCCCGGAGCTGTGGGTGCGGCCCGATGGTGACGGCCGTAAGGACGACACGGCGGCCGGGTCCGGGGCGGCGGCCGTGGCCGGGCCCGGGATCGCGGGGGCGCTGTCCGGGATGCCCGCCACTCCCGAGCTGCTCGCCAAGGTCGCCGCCCTGCCGCCCGCCACCGACACCCCCGACATCGACGAGGAGCAGGCCGCCCGCCCCGAGGAGACGTACGGGCTGCGGCGGCTGCTGCGCGGCTTCGGGGCGCCGCTGGCGGTCGCGCTGCTGCTCGTCGCCGTGGACGCGGTCGCGGGGCTGCTGCTGCCCGTGCTCATCCGGCACGGGATCGACCAGGGCGTCCAGCGGCTCTCGCTCGGGGCCGTGTGGGCCGCCTCCGGGCTCGCGCTTCTGGTCGTTCTCGTGCAGTGGGCCGCCCAGATCGGCGAGACGCGGATGACCGGGCGAACCGGTGAACGGGTGCTCTACGCACTGCGCGTCAAGATCTTCGCGCAGCTGCAGCGGCTCGGCCTCGACTACTACGAGCGCGAGCTGAGCGGCAAGATCATGACGCGGATGACCACCGACGTCGACGCGCTGTCCACGTTCCTCCAGACCGGCCTGGTCACCGCCGTCGTCAGCCTGCTGACCTTCTTCGGCATCCTGGTCGCGCTGCTCATCATCGACGTGGGCCTCGCGCTGGTGGTCTTCCTGACCCTCCCGCCGCTCATCATCGGCACCGTGGTCTTCCGGCGCCTCAGCGTCAAGGCGTACGAACTGGCCCGCGAGCGCGTGAGCGTGGTCAACGCGGATCTGCAGGAGAGCGTGGCGGGGCTGCGGATCGTGCAGGCGTTCCGGCGCGAGCGGTCCGGCCGGGAGCGGTTCGCGGCGCGCAGCGACGCCTACCGCCAGGCGCGGCTGCGCGGTCAGCGGCTGATCTCGGTGTACTTCCCGTTCGTCCAGCTGCTGTCGTCCGTGGCCTCCGCGCTGGTGCTCATCGTGGGCGCCGGGCGGGTCGGGGACGACACGCTGACGGCCGGCGCTCTGGTGGCCTATCTCCTCTACATCGACCTGTTCTTCGCCCCCGTCCAGCAGCTCTCCCAGGTCTTCGACGGCTATCAGCAGGCATCGGTGTCACTGGGCCGCATCCAGGAGCTGCTGCGCGAGCCCACCACCACACCGGTCGCCGACGACCCGCGCCAGGTGCGCACGACGCGCGGCGAGATCGCCTTCGACGATGTGCGGTTCCGGTACGGGGACGACGAGGAGGCGCTGGCGGGCATCTCGCTCACGATCCCCGCGGGGCAGACCGTGGCGTTCGTCGGGGAGACCGGGGCCGGGAAGTCCACCCTGGTCAAGCTGGTGGCCCGGTTCTACGACCCGACCGGGGGCGCCGTGCGGGTGGACGGCGTGGATCTGCGCGAGCTCGACCTCGCCGGGTACCGCGGCCACCTCGGGGTGGTCCCGCAGGAGCCGTATCTCTTCGCCGGGACGGTGCGCGACGCCATCGCCTACGGACGGCCCGGCGCGAGCGACGCGGAGGTGGAGGCCGCCGCGCGGGCGGTCGGCGCCCATGCCATGGTGGCGTCGCTGGACGGTGGCTATCTGCACGAGGTCTCCGAGCGCGGGCGCAATCTCTCCGCCGGGCAACGGCAGTTGATCGCGCTGGCGCGCGCCGAGCTGGTGAACCCTGACATCCTGCTGCTCGACGAGGCCACGGCCGCGCTCGATCTGGCCACCGAGGCCCTGGTCAACCAGGCCACGGACCGGCTGACGGGACGGCGCACCACGCTGGTCGTCGCGCACCGGCTGACCACCGCCGCTCGTGCGGACCGGGTGGTGGTCCTGGACCACGGCCGGGTCGTCGAGGACGGCACTCATGAGGAACTGGTGGCGCGGGACGGCCGGTACGCCGCGCTGTGGCGCACGTTCATGGGCGAGACGGCCCCCGCGACCGTCTGAGCGCGCCGCTGGAAGTGCTCCGACCTGCCGTCGATCGTCTGCGGCGCCGTCGTGGCCGGTCGCGCCCACGCGGCGGAGCCGCACATCGACACAGCCCCGCGCCCCTTCAGGGCGTCTCCCGAGCCGCGGCCGACTTCCGGCGATCCGCCGAGAGCGCCACTTGGAGCCCGCCGAGAGCTCGCCGGTGGCCCCGCCGTCGCGTGGGCCCTTCGTCGCGTGGCAGCGCGGCGGATGGGCCCGCGTCGCAGGGGCCTGTGGGTGGTGTGGTGCGGTGTGCACCCGGTCATCCGCCGTACGGCGGTGACGCTCAGCGTTCGCCCGCTGTTACGTACGGTAACATCACGGTTCCATGCCGCTGGCCCTCGCTATGGCCTCCACCTCCCGCCGGTCCTGCTCCCGCTGCTCCGCCTCGGCCGCCACCCGCTGCTTGTGGCGGTGCAGGAAATCGGGGTCCCCGGCCCGCTCCTGAGGCACCAGCACCTTCATGCCCTTGGCGTGCGGGCTGTCGCCGAGGTCGACCACCACCCGCTCGTCCTGGGAAGTGAGCAGGCCGAACAGCACCAGCAGCTCGGCCTGGAGAGCGGGGGTGAACAGCTCTTTCTCCTCCGGCCCCATACCGAGCTCGTACGTCCCCCCGCGGACGGCCGGTGAGGTGCTCAACTCGCGCAGCAGCCGCATCAGCAGCTCGAGCGAGCGGGGATCGATTCGTTCCTGCAATTCGTTCAGATACCGCGTCAGCCGCTCGGCCCGTTCACTCCGGTCGTGCCGTTCGTCTCGGTCCATACAGGCAGCATGAGCCATCACAGCCCGCTACGAAAGAGGGCGACGGTAACAACTCTCCGTATTCGGCGTCGTGTTGGAGCATCGACGACCTCTGGCGACCCGAGTGTGTGCCCGGATAGGTTCTCGGCGGCCTGTGCGAATTCTCGGGCCACAAGGGTCATCACGGCAACAAGGGGAGGGTGCATGCGCAAGATGCTCAGATGGCTGGTGGCGCTCGCGATACTGATGGGGGCGGTCGGTGCGGGCGCCGGAGGCGCGTCCGCGGAGCCGGCCGCCCCCGCTCAGCCGGACATCAAGGAGCGCGTCCTGGCGATTCCCGGAATGCGTTTCGTGGAGGAGCAGCCCTACGAGGGCTATCGCTTCCTCGTCTTCACCTACGCCCAGCCGGTGGACCACCGGCATCCCTCCAAGGGCACCTTCCAGCAGCGGTTCACCCTGCTGCACAAGGCCACCGACCGGCCCACGGTCTTTTACACCTCGGGCTACAACGTCACCACCGCACCGCGCCGCAGTGAGCCGACGCAACTGGTGGACGGCAACCAGGTGTCCATGGAGTACCGTTTCTTCACTCCCTCCCGGCCCCAGCCCGCCGACTGGTCCAAGCTGGACATCCGGCAGGCCGCGAGCGACCAGCACCGCCTCTACCGGGCCCTGAAGCCCATCTACGGCAAGAAGTGGCTGGCCACCGGCGGCAGCAAGGGCGGTATGACGGCCACCTACTACCGCCGCTTCTACCCGCACGACATGGACGGCACCGTCGCGTATGTCGCGCCCAATGACGTGGTCAACAAGGAGGACTCCTCCTACGACCGCTTCTTCGCGGGCGTCGGCACGGCCGAATGCCGCACCAAGCTCAACGCGGTGCAGCGCGAGGCGCTGGTGCGGCGCGACGAGATCGTGAAGCGCTACCAGAAGTGGGCGGACGACGAGGGGCAGACCTTCACCGTCGTCGGCAGCGCCGACAAGGCGTACGAGAACGTGGTCCTGGACCTGGTGTGGGCCTTCTGGCAGTACCACCTGCTGAAGGACTGCGCGGATGTCCCCGCCCCGACCGCGTCGACCGACGAGCTGTACGGCTTCATCGACGAGATCTCGGGTTTCTCCGCCTACACCGACCAGGGCCTGGAGACCTACACGCCGTACTACTATCAGGCGGGCACCGAGCTCGGCTCGCCCACCTTCAAGACCCCGCACCTGGACGGGCTGCTGCGCTACCCCGGCATCTACGCCCCGCGCAACTATGTGCCGCGCGACATCCCGATGCGGTTCAAGCAGGGCGTGATGCGGGACGTCGACAGCTGGGTGCGGCATGACGCACGGCGGATGCTCTTCGTCTACGGCCAGAACGACCCGTGGGGCGCCGAGCGCTTCCGGGTCGGCAAGGGCGCCAAGGACTCTCATGTCTACACGGTCGCCGGCGGCAACCACGGCTCCAGCATCGCCCAGCTGACGGGCGAGGAGAAGGCCGAGGCCACCGCGGAGGTGCAGCGGTGGGCGGGCGTCAGCCCGACCAGCAAGCCGCTCGCCCGGCATGACGCCAAGCTGGACCGCCGCGAGGTCGAGCGCCGACCGGTGCTGAGGCCGTAACGGAGCCCATGCGCGACGGAGCCCATGCGCGGGCGAAGGGGGGGTGTCCGCCCCGGCGGGCACTCCCCCTTCGCGGGCAAACTGGATCACGTCTCCATCCCTATCCGCACCCGTGGACATGATCCGAAGGACACCACGATGGACCTGAAGCTGACGGGCCGCCGGGCCCTCGTGACCGGTTCCAGCTCCGGGCTCGGCGCGGCGATCGCCCGGCTGCTCGCCGCCGAGGGCGCCGATGTCGTGGTGCACGGCCGGGACGAGGCCCGGACCCACGGGGTGGCGGAGGAGATCGGCGCGGCCGCCGTGGCGATCGGCGACCTCGCCACGGACCAGGGGCCGCGCGCGACTTCGTGCCCAACGACATCGGCCGATTCGGTCGCCCCCGAGGAGATCGCGGGCGCCGTCGCCTATCTGGCCGGTCCCTACGGCGCCTACGTCAGCGGCGCCACGCTCCGCGTGGACGGCGGCACGTCCGCTCGGTGATCTGACCGGCGCTCAATACCCCAGCCCGTGCCCGATCGGGTACAGCACCCGGGACGGGTCGTCCGCGCGCCGCACCGCGACCGGCAGCTTGCCGCGCGGGGTGACCCGCCCCGCGATCACCCGGGCGGCGGCGCGCAGCTCCACATCCGTCCAGCAGTACGTGGCCAGCGACGCCCCGGGCTCCGTGCCGCGTCCGCCCAGTCGCGCGATGTCGTACGGATCGCGCAGCGCCAGATGCACCACCGGCACCCCGGTGGCCACCAGCCGTGCGACCAGGGTGCGCTGGGCGGATCCGGAGGCGATGTCGTACGTCGCCACGATCACCGCGTCCCGCCCCCGCGCCGCCGCGACTGCCGCCTCGATCCGTTCGGGCGAGGGGCCGGGCGAGCTGGCCGTGCCGGTGGGCAGCGCCTTGGCCGCGAAACCGAGCCCGGACAGGGCGCGGGCCAGGACGGCCGTCGGCGGGCCACCGGTGCCCGAGGGCGCGGCGGCGTCCACCCCCACCACCAGCAGGTCGTGATGGCGGCCCGGTGACAGCGGCAGCAGCCCGCCGCGGTTGGTGATCAGGGTGGTGGTGCGCTCGGCGATCCGGTCCGCGGTGGCCCGGTGCTCCCGGGTGCCCACCGTGCGGTTGACCGTGCGGTCGCTGGTGTACGGATCGTCGAACAGCCCCCGGCGCGCCTTGAGTTCCAGGATGCGCCGCAGTGAGCGGTCGATCCGGTCCTCGTCGAGCTCGCCCGCCCGGACGGCCTTGCGCACGCCCTCGAAGGCGCGGGGCAGGCTCGGCGGGTTCAGCAGCTGGTCCACCCCCGCCTTGAGCGCGAGCACCGGCACCCGGTCGTCGCCGTACTTCTTCCGCACCCCCTCCATGCCGAGCGAGTCGGTGACCACCACCCCGTCGTAGTCCAGCTCCTCGCGGAGCACACCGGTGAGGATGGGGCGGGAGAGCGTGGCGGGGTCGTCGGCCGGGTCGAGCGCGGGGAACAGCAGATGCGCCGTCATGATCGAGTCGATCCCGGCCTCGATCGCGGCGCGGAACGGCGGCGCGTCCAGCCGCTCCCACTCCTTGCGGGAGTGGGTGATCCGCGGAAGGCCGACATGGCTGTCCACGGAGGTGTCGCCGTGGCCGGGGAAGTGTTTGGCGGTGGCCGCGACCCCGGCGCTCTGGTAGCCCTCCACCTGGGCCGCCACCAGCCGGGCCACGGCCTTCGGATCGGCCCCGAAGGAGCGCACGCCGATCACCGGATTGGCGGGGTTGACGTTGACGTCCGCGATCGGCGCGTAGTCCTGCCGGATGCCGAGCGCGGCCAGCTCCGCCCCCGCGGTGCGGGCGGCCGTACGGGCGTCGGCGGCGCTGCCGCCCGCGCCGAGCGCCATGGCGCCCGGGAACAGCGTGGCGGGCGCGCCGACCCGGGCGACGGTGCCGTACTCCTGGTCGGTGGAGAGCAGGACGGGGACGGGCACGGAGGCGGCCAGCGCGGCCTTCTGGATGCCGTTGGAGAGCGCGGCGACCTGGTGGGGGTCGCGGATGTTGTGCGCCCAGCGGATGTACATCACCCCGCCCACGTGGTACTTCGCGATCAGCTCGGCGGCGTTGTCGACGCCGATGTCCTTACGGTTGGCCGCGATATCGGCGGGGTCGGGGTGGGTGGCCGAATGGCCGTACACCCGCATCACGAAGAGCTGGCCGATCTTCTGGTCCAGCGTCATCCGGCCGATGAGCTCGTCGATCCGCCGGCGGTCGCGCTCCTGGTCCCGGCCGGGCCCCGTGGTGGCTCGTGAGGGCGTCACGGAAGGGCCGCCGGAACCGGCGGTGGTGCGGCGCGCGGGGGCCGCGGGCGCGGGGGAGCTGTTCGTCGGCGCACTGCAGGCACCGGCCGCGGCGGCGGCCAGGGTGGCGGTGAGCAGGGCGCGGCGGGACGTCGTCGTGTGCACCCGCACTCCTTCCATGGGACGTTCGGAGGGGGCGGCCGAAGGTGGTGCAGGACACGCTGGGACACAAAGCGCGGCCGGGTCAAGGAGAGTTGGACTTTCTGACGGCCCGGAAGCGTAAAGGAAAAGACTCGTTAAAGACCGGGATCTGGTGCTCGTGCGAAACCGGCGCTAATGTATCGATCGGGTATGCGCACTATTTGTATGAGGCATCCGTTCTCGCTTAGGTTCCGTTTTCATGACCCTATCGACGGGTGCCAAGCCCCCCACACATATCGCCATGTTCGGCATCGCGGCGCACGGGCACGTCAACCCGAGCCTGGAGGTGATCCGCGAGCTGGTGGCACGCGGCCACCGGGTTACCTACGCCATCCCCGAGTCGTTCGCCGAGAAGGTCGCCGAGACCGGCGCCGAGCCGAAGACCTACACCTCGGTCCTCCACGGTGAAAATGTGCCGGGTGCCAGGGGCTCCGATCTGATCGACTACATCGAGCCGTTTCTCACCGAGGCGGAGCAGGCGCTGCCGCAGCATCTGGCGGCCTACGAGGGCGATGAGCCGGATCTGGTGATGTACGACGTCACGGCGTACCCGGCACATGTCCTCGCCCATCGCTGGGGCGTGTCCGCCGTCGAGCTGGCGCCCAGCTTCGTGCCCTGGGACGGGTACCGCGAAGAGGTCTTCGAGCCGATGTACGCGCAGCTGCGGTGCTCGGAGCGCGGCCGCGCCTACTACGCGCGCTACCGCGCCTGGCTCGACGACAACGGACTGGCCGGCACCGACCCCGACCGGCTCATCGGCCGCCCCAGCCGCTGTGTCGCCCTCATCCCCGAGCTGCTCCAGCCCAACGCCGACCGCGTCGACCCGTCCGTCTACAGCTTCGTCGGCGGCTGCCAGAGCGCCCGCCGCGACGTGGCGGAGTGGCGCCGCCCGGAGCGGGCCGCCGAGACCGACCGGATCCTGCTGGTCTCGCTCGGCTCGACCTGGACCAAGGAGCCCGGCTTCTACCGCGCATGCGTCGCGGCGTTCGGCGACCTGCCGGGGTGGTACGTGGTGCTGCAGATCGGCGAGTTCGTCGATCCGGCCGACCTCGGCGAGATCCCCGCCAATGTCGAAGTGCACAGCTGGATACCGCAGTTGAGCATTCTGCGGAAGGCCGACGCCTTCGTCACCCACGCGGGTGCGGGCGGCGCCCAGGAGGGGCTGGCCTGTGGGGTGCCGATGGTCGCCGTACCGCAGGCCGTCGATCAGTTCAGCAACGCGGACACGCTGGAGGCGCTCGGGGTCGGCCGCCATCTGCCCAAGGAGGAGGCCACCGCGTCGGCGCTGCGCAAGGCCGTGCTCGACCTGGTGGACGACCCCGAGGTGGCCGCCCGCTGCGCCGCGCTCAAGGTGCGGATGGCCGCCGAGGGCGGACCGGACCGCGCGGCGGACCTGATCGAGGCGGAGCTGCCCGTCTGACGGCTCCCCGTCCGACGGCCGTCGTAAGGGCGGACCGTGCCCCTTGGGGCCAAGGGCGGACCGTGCCCCCTCGGGCGCCGCCGACGCTCTGGGAGGGGTGTCGCGTCGGCGGCGGGGTGCTGCTGGCCGCGGGCGGTGGAGAGGTGGTCAGCGACGCAGTCAGCGGCGAGGCCGATTACCGCCATGCGGAGACTCCCCATCAGCACACCGCTTCGACGCGTGGCGGCCCGCGCCGGTTCCGCGCAGGGTGTGCGGAGCGC
The DNA here is from genome assembly GCF_042868035.1 of Streptomyces sp. NPDC007875. Lineage (NCBI taxonomy): Bacteria > Bacillati > Actinomycetota > Actinomycetes > Kitasatosporales > Streptomycetaceae > Streptomyces > Streptomyces sp. NPDC007875. Next base: position 97,243 of record NZ_JBIADZ010000022.1, read on the forward strand.
GGATCGGCGAGGAGGGGGCGTGCGCGCCCCAAGGGGGAGCATTGGGCGGCCAGTTGAGCCGGTGCCCTGCCGGTGCTCAGGCCGTGCGCTGCGCCCAGAGGCCGCCCAGCAGCCGCACCGTTTCGGTGATGGCGGGGCGGCGGGCCGCGCCGGTGCGCCACAGGGCGTACAGCCGCCGCACCGGGACCGGCTCCAGAGACAGCGCCAGCACCCCGTCCGGCAGCGGACCGCGCCCCAGGCGGGGCATGAGGGCGACGCCGAGACCGGCCGCCACCAGGGCGATCTGGGTGTGGTTCTCCGCCGCCTGATACGCCAGGTCCGGCTCATGGCCCGAGGCGCGCAGCGTACGGACCAGCCAGTCGTGGCACACCGACCCGGGCGGCTGGCAGATCCACCGCTGGCCCGGCAGGTCCTCGCGGCGCAGCGTCCGCCGTGCGGCCCGCTCGGCCAGCGGATGTCCGGCCGGGACGAGCAGATCGCACAGATCGTCGCCGATGACCGACCGTTCCTGCCCCTCCGGGGCGGGCAGCGGGGCGATGTCCCAGTCATGGGTCACCGCCAGGTCGATGACCCCCTGCGCCACCAGGTCCGCCGACAGATGTGGATCCACTTCGAGCAGCCGGGCGTCCAGGGAGGGATGCTGGGTCACGAGCGCGGCCAGTACCACGGGCATCAGTCCGCGCGCCGCCGACGCGAAGGCGCCGATCACCAGCCGGCCCGTCGGCTGTCCGCGTCGCTCCTCCAGGGTGGTCTCGGCCTCCTCGACGATGGCGAGCAACTGCTGGGCGGTGGCGGCCAGATGCCGGGCCGCGTCGGTCAGCGCGATGCCCCGGCCCTGCCGCTCCAGAAGGGTCGTCCGGGTCTCCCGCTCCAACTTGGCGATCTGCTGCGATACGGCGGACGGGGTGTAGCCGAGCGCGATCGCGGCGGCGCTGACCGAGCCGTGTACGGACACCGCGTGCAGCGCCCGCAGCCGGGCCAGATCCAGCATGGGCTCTCCCCTCACACCTTTGGTCGTTACCGCAGCTCTGACCGGTCCTGCATCTTTAACCGGTCCTGCATCTTTAACCGTTACTGCATCCAAGCATGAAGACATCCGCGCTGGTGCTACAAGGTCCCGGCACCTGATCCTCGACCCATGCGACCTGTGCACATAGCCCTCGCCGTGCTGGTCACGGCCCTGTGGGGGGTCAACTTCGTGGTCATCGAGGTGGGCCTCGACCACTTCCCGCCGCTGCTCTTCTGCGCCCTGCGATTCCTGGTGGCCGCGCTGCCCGCCGTCTTCCTGGTCGGCCCGCCGAGGGTCGCCTGGCGATGGATCCTGGGGGTGGGGCTGGCCCTGGGCGTGGCCAAGTTCGGGCTGCTGTTCATCGGGATGCACGAGGGGATGCCCGCCGGGCTGTCCTCGCTGGTGCTGCAGATCCAGGCGGTGTTCACCGCGCTGTTCGCGGCCGTCGTGCTCGGCGAACGCCCCGGTCGGCGGCGGCTGCTGGGCATGGCCGTCGCCCTCGCCGGGATCGCGGTGGCCGCCGTGGACGAGGGCACCTCGGGGCCGCTCATCGGCTTCGTCCTCGTCGTCGCGGCGGCCGCCTTCTGGGGCGTCTCCAACGTCCTCACCCGCAAGGCGGCGCCGCCCGATGCCCTGAACTTCATGGTGTGGGTGAGCGTGGTGCCCGTACTGCCGCTGCTCGGGCTCTCGCTGATGTTCGAGGGCGCGCGGCCCGATCTCGACGCGCTGAGCAGGCTCGACTGGGCCGGAGTGGGCGCGATCGTCTACGTCGCCTGGGTCACCACCGTGTTCGGCTTCGGGGTCTGGGGCTTTCTGCTGCGCACCTACGACGCCTCGACGGTCGCGCCCTTCTCACTGCTGGTGCCGGTCTTCGGGATGTCCTCGGCGGCGCTGGTGCTGGGGGAGGGGATCAGCGCAGCGCGCTGGCTGGCGGCGGCGCTGCTGGTGGGCGGCGTGGCCCTGACCTCGCTCCCGCGCATCCGGGCACGGCGCCTCCGGCGCGGCGGCGGGGTAGCGGTCAGCCCTCCCGAAAAGGCCGCGACGGGACTCCGTTGACCGTGGTGCCGGCCTGCGCCAGGTTGACCCCGCTGGTCTCCAGGAAGCCCAGCGGGAAGGGCAGCTCCGGGGCCGTCAGAGCGCCGAGCGCCGACACCTGCGCGTCGGAGAGCTCGACGGACAGGGACACGAGATTGCTGTGCAACTGGGCGAGGTCGCGGCAGCCGTTGATCGTCGAGGTCACCTCCGGCCGACGGCGGACCCAGGCGATGGCCACGGCGGAGACCGGCACATCCTGCTCCTGCGCGATCTGCCGCAGCAGGTCCAGCAGGGCGAAGGTGTTCTCGGTGAGTTGCTCCCCGGTGGTCCCCCACTCCGCGCGCCCCGCCCCGGCCGGCTTACGGGGCGTACGGGACTGGACCAGGTGTCAGCCTCCGTCCGCCGACCCCGTACGGTGAATGCCCCGCAGTCCGGATTTCCTTCGCGAGAGTACGCACATGCTCGGCCAACAGGGCATCGATCCTCTGTCGCACGTTCTCGACCTCACCGGAGCCCGGTGCGACCTCACCGGCCGGCTGGTGGCGAGCGGCCCCTGGGCGCCGGTCGTGCGGTCCGTCCCGCCCGGCCTCAGGCCGCGTCGGTCAGCAGACGTAGGAGGTGCTCCCGGCCCGGGGCCAGCAGCTCCGGGAACTCCCGGGCCTGCGGATACCACCGCTTCTCGTACTCCCAGCACAGCCAGCCGTCCCAGCCCTCGCGGCTGAGCAGCTCCACGCACTCGGTCAGCGGCAGCACCCCCTCGCCCAGCGGCAGCGGGGTGGTGTCATCGGCCGAGGCGATGTCCTTGACCTGGACGTAGCCCAGATGCGGGAAGAGCGCCGGATAGCTGGTGGCCGGGTCCTCACCGCCCAGCCAGGTGTGCATCACATCCCAGATCGCCCCGACGTTGCCATGGCCGACGAGCCCGAGGACGCGGGCCGCGTCGGCGCCCGTCCGATGCGAGTCGTGGGTCTCCAGCAGCAGCCGTACCCCGAGGTCGGCGGCGCGAGGAGCGGCCGCCGCGAGCCGCCGGGCGGCCGTGGCGTCGGCCTCCTCCGGGCTCTGGTCCCCGCCGCCGGGGAAGACCCGGACATGGCGGGCGCCCAGGTCGTGGGCGAGCTCCAGCAGCTCCCGCAGCCCGGCCAGCACCGGCTCGTCCGGCCCGGCCTGGGCGGCGCGCACATAACCGGCGACGGTGAGGATCTCGATCCCGGCGTCCCGGAACTCCGCCACCACCCGGGCGCGTTCGTCCGCCCCGATGCCCGGGTGCACCGGCTCCTCGGGGTGGGCGCGCAGCTCCACGCCGTGGTACCCGGTCCCGGCGGCGAGCCGGGCGACGTCGGACATGGGCATACCGGGGACGCCGAGAGTGGAGAAGGCGAGCTTCATGCGGGCTCCCTTGATGGGGGTCGTGCGGTTCGTGGGGATCTTCCTGCCCTTCATCCCGGACGCTAAGCAGGGGCATGAGTCGGGTCAATCCTGACCTCACGCCTACGGCGTGTCCCGGCGGGTAGCCAGGCCGTGGCCCCACCACCCGGGCCTGCGGGCGCCCGGTACCACGGCCACTTCGCCGACCGGACCGCCGAAACCACCAGCCGGTGCCCCGTGGGTCGGCCGCTTCACCGGATCGGCGTGTCCGTTGACCCCGTGGGGAATTCCTCGATGCCGAGTACCTGAAGAAGCTGCAGCCGCTCGCGGGTCTCGGCGTCCGCCGGGGTGAGGACCAGCAGCAGCTGGCCCTGGTCGGGAGTGACCAGGGTTTCGCAGTCCAGCACCAGGCGGCCCACCCGCGGGTGCAGCAGGGTCTTGCGGTCGGCGCGCCGGACCGCCACCTCGTGCTCGGCCCAGAGCCGGCGGAAGTCGGCGCTCGCGGTCCGCAACCGGTCGATGAGTCCGGTGACCGTGGGGTCGCCGGACCGGCGGCCGGCGGCCGCGCGCAGGTCGGCCACGAGCTGGCGGGCGTGGCGCTCCCGCTCCTCGGGCGGGGCGACGGCGCGTTCAGCGGGGTCGGTGAACCATCGGTAGGCGATGTAGCGCCGGTCGCCGGCGAAGCCGGTGTGGTCGCCGGTCAGAAGGACGGCCGCACGGTTCTGGGCGAGGACCTCGCCCAGGTCGGACAGGACCAGGGCCGGGTTGTCGCCGAGCAGGTCGAGCATGCGTATCAGACCGGCGCGCGCCAGGCCGGCCACCCCGTCCGCGGGCGGGGGCTGGTGGCCGGCCAGGTGGAACAGGTGGTCGCGCTCGTCCTCGGAGAGGCGCAACGCCCGGGCCAGCGCGCCGAGCAGCTGGGGCGAGGGCTGACTGCTGCGGCCCTGCTCCAGGCGGACGACGTAGTCCACCGACATGCCCGCGAGCATGGCCACCTCTTCCCGGCGCAGGCCGCTGGTCCGGCGCCGGGGGCCGTCGGTGATGCCGACCTCGGCCGGGCGGATCGCCTCGCGGCGGCGGCGCAGGAAGTCGGCGAGCTGGTCACGTTCCATCTCCCCAGGGTCCCTCGCGGCGGGCGAACCATCCAGGGAGCGGCTCTCCCCTGATGAACGCTCCGCTCCCATGGGGCGCGGCGCGGGCGCAGGGTGGGTGACAGATCGACGACGAAGGAGAACGCGATGCAGACGCGAACCCTGGGCAGCACCGGCCCGGCCGTTTCCACCTTGGGCCTGGGCGCGATGGGCATGTCGGGCGCTTATGGCGCCGCCGACCGCACGGAAAGTATCGCCACCGTGCACGCCGCGCTGGAGGCCGGCGTCACGCTGATCGACACCGGCGACTTCTACGCCATGGGCCACAACGAGCTGCTCCTCGCCGAGGCGCTGCGCGGCCGCGATCGCGACAGCTACACGCTGAGCGTCAAGTTCGGCATGCTGCGGGGGCCGGGCCCCGGGGCCGGTGGGCATGACGGCCGTCCCGAGGCGGTGAAGAACTTCCTGGCCTACTCGTTGACCCGGCTGGGCACCGACCACATCGACATCTACCGTCCCGCCCGGTTGGACCCGGCGGTACCGATCGAGGAGACGGTGGGCGCGATCAAGGAGATGATCGACGCCGGGTACGTACGGCACCTCGGCCTCTCGGAGGTCGACGCGGCGACGATCCGCCGGGCGCACGCCGTGCACCCGGTCGCCGACCTGCAGATCGAGTACTCGCTGATCTCCCGCGCGGTGGAGGCGGACGTCCTGCCCACGCTCCGTGAGCTCGGCATCGGACTGACCGCGTACGGCGTCCTGGGCCGCGGCCTCATCTCCGGGCACTGGACCGCCGGCCACACCGCCGGCCCCGGCGACGCCCGCGCGTTCAGCCCGCGGTTCGCGAGCGAGAACGTGGAACACAACCTCGCCCTCGTGGACGCGCTGCGCCGGGTGGCCGAGGCGAAGGAGTGCACCGTCGTCCAACTGGCCATCGCCTGGGTCTGTGCACAGGGCGAGGACATCGTGCCGCTGGTCGGCGCCCGCACCCGCGAGCGGCTGGCCGAGGCGTTGCCCGCGACGGAGCTGACCCTCACCGCCGACGACCTCGCCGAGATCGAGAAGGCGATGCCACGGGGCGCGGCGCGCGGCGACCGCTACCCGTCCGCGTTCATGTCCAGCCTCGGCGTGGGGAACTGAGTCGGGCTCTCCGGCGCGCTCGCTCTGGCGCGGGCATGCGGTGGCGCTCGCTCAGCCCGCCTTCAGGCGCCACAGCGATGTGACCTCCGCCGCGCGGGCCGTGTGGAGGGGGTCGGTGGGGTCGGAGGCTCGGGGGTGGGTGGGGCGGATGTCCAGGCGGTCCGCGACCGTCAGGCCCGCCGTGGCGAAGGCGGCCAGGAGTTCGGCGCGTGGCCGCAGGCCGAGGTGTTCGGCGAGGTCGGAGAGGATCAGCCAGCCCTCGCCGCCGGGGGTCAGATGCCCGGCCAGCCCGTTCAGGAAGCCGCGCAGCATACGGCTGGACGGGTCGTAGACCGCGTATTCGAGTGGTGAGGAGGGCCGGGCCGGGACCCAGGGCGGGTTGCAGACGACCAGCGGGGCGCGGCCCGGCGGGTAGAGGTCGGCCTCGACCACCTCGACCCGATCGGACAGGCCCAGGCGGGCCGCGTTCTCGCGGGCGCACCCCAGCGCCCGCGCGTCCTGGTCGGTGGCCACCACCCGCTGGATGCCGCGCCGGGCGAGGACGGCGGCCAGGACGCCGGTTCCGGTGCCGATGTCGAAGGCCAGTTCGTGCGTGGGCAGCGGGGCCTCGGCCACCAGGTCGACGTACTCGCCGCGCACCGGCGAGAAGACCCCGTAGTGCGGATGGATGCGGTCCCCGCCCAGCGCCGGCACCTTGACGCCCTTACGGCGCCACTCATGCGCGCCGATCAGCCCGAGTAACTCCGGCAGCGAGATCACCGACGGGTGCCCGCTCGCCGGGCCGTACGCCTCGGCGCACGCCTGCCGTACGTCCGGCGCCCGGCGCAGCGGAATGCCGAAGTCCGGGTCCAGCGGCACCAGCAGCATGCCCAGCAGCCGGGCCCGCCGGGACTGCGCCTGGCGGTGCCGGTGGAACGCCTCGGCCGGTGACGCCGCCGGGCCCCGCCGCTCCTTGGCCCGGCGTGGGCCGCGGTCGATCCGGCGCGCCAGCGCCGTCAGCAGCTGACGGGCGCCCTGGTAGTCGCCGCGCCACAGCAGCGCGGTGCCCTCGCAGGCGAGGCGGAGGGCGGTGGCGACGGGCATCCGGTCGTCCGCCACCTCGATCCGCCGGGGCGGCGGCGCGCCGTTCTCGGAGCGCCAGTGGGCGGTCCGGGTCCGGCCGTCCTCGGTCCACTCGATGACCTGCTGGGTACTCAGGGGTACACCCTTTGCTCTTGTGCCGTTCCGACGCGCCGCACGGGTGCGTCGTGTGGACGTTCCTCGTGCGATGTCCGCGTGCTGTACGGGCCTGCGTATGCGCCGATCCTTCCCGTACGGGGCCCGCCCGCGCGAGCGGATTTCCGGTCGAGGTGACGCCTCGTCACCTGTGCGGCCGGGAAGGGCACCCGTCGGAGGGGACGCCGGTTGGCTGCTTGACGGCCGGCTCGGGGCGGCTCAGGACGCGCCGGCCGCTGTCACCTTGCCCTTCTCATCGGTGACGGCGGCGTCCAGGAGTGCGCTCGTGTCCGTCCCGAGGTAGACCAGGCTCTTCGAGTCGAAGACCCAATACCCGCTCGTGGTCCTGGAAGGCTTCGTGCGGTGGGCATATGTGAGGCCGATCCCGGTCCGGCCCGCGCCGTCCTTGACGTTCTCCACGACGCGGACGTCCGGCAGCTTGGCCACGGCACGGTAGAGCGCGGCATGGAGATCGGGCAGCAGGGTGGCCTGATCGAGGATCGCCCCGACGTTCTACGGGGTCCGGAGGGTGGGAGTTTGGCGAGCGCGGCCTGGTGTCTTCGCTGATCTGCGGCACAGCATGTTGTGCTCAGCGCTCCGCCGGATGTGCCATGACGCGTGCCGTCGTTCGTCCGCGGCGCCGTCGTGGCTGGTCGCGCAGTTCCCCGCGCCCCTTGGCGGCGCTGCTGAACCGCGCCCGACTTCACCAGGTCCGCTTGGCCGCGTACGGCGCATCCCCCGGACCGCAGGCCGTCAGCCGTGCGCCGAGCCCTGGAGCGCGAGCCGCCAGTCCTGCCCGACCAGGGGCGAGCCATAGCCGCGGTGCGGCTTCTCGGCGATCAGCTCGAACCCGGCCCCCTCGTAGATCCGGCGGGCGGAGGTCAGGACGTCATTGGTCCACAGCACGAGATCGCGGTAGCCCGCCGCGCGTGCGAAGTCGACGCACGTGCCGACCAGCCGCTCGCCGAGCCGCCGCCCCCGCGCCTCCGGTTCGACGAGCAGCAGCCGCAGCCGGGCCGTATCGGGCCGCTCGTCCCGGACGCACATCACCGACCCGACGGGGCGGCCGTCGAGCTCCGCGATCCACGCCCGCTCACGGGCCGGGTCATGGCCCGCGCCGAACTCCCCGACGATCCGGGCCACCAGGGCCTCGAACTCGGTGTTCCACCCGAACTCCCGGGCGTATACGGCGCCGTGGCGCTGCACGATCCAGCCCAGGTCGCCCGGCTCCAACCCGCGCAGCCGCACCTCGGGCTCGGCCGGACCGGTGAGCGCGTGCCGCGCGGTCGCCAGCGCCTCCCGCAGCCGCCCCAGCTCGTTCCGGGGGACCTTGGCCAGCAGCCTGGTCACCGCCTCGCGCGACCGCCGGTCCAGATCCTCCGCCGCCGCCCGGCCCTCGGCGGTGAGCAGCACCTCCTGGAAGCGGGCGTCGCGCTGGTGGCGCTCGCGCGTCACCAGGCCCCGCTCCTCGAACCGGCTCAGCGTCCGGCTCAGATGCGCGGCGGTGACGCCGAGGTGCTCCCGGAGGGCCGAGACATGGGTGCGCTCCCGCCGCGCCAGCTCGTAGAGGATGCGGGCCTCGCTCAGCGTGTACGGGGTGTTGAGCTGCCCGGGGTAGTCGAGGACGCCGATCAGGCGGGTGTACATCCGGTTGAAGTCGCGGACCTCGTCCACGGCCAGATCGAGATTGTCGCGCGGGCCCATCAGGCACCCCTCCGTACCCCTGTGTCGATTTCGCTTGATCTCATAGTTGCGCCAGATCAAGTATTTGGGAAGAGGGGGGTCCTCTCCCGGGGGAGGCAGATGTCGGTGGCGACCGCAACGCCAACGCGCTTCGAGTTCGTCCCGGCCTGCGGGGCGGGCGAGAGGCTCCTTCGGGTGCCCCACGCCTGCTGGGCTCCCACGGCTCCCCTCTCCGGGCGTACCGTGACCGAAAGACCTTCCGGTGGGGGGACAGATGATGAGCAGCAAGTCCATCGGTGACCGCCTCGGCGAACTCCGGCGCTACCGCGACGTCACCCAGGAAGAGCTGGCGGAACGGTCGGGCGTTCACGTCGACACCATCCGGAAGCTGGAGCAGAACGTCCGGCAGTCGGCGCGCCTGGGCACTCTCCGGAAGTTGGCGAGGGCCCTCGATACCGAGCTGGATCGACTACTGGGACAGCCCACCGTGACCACAGAACTCCCTGACGACGACGGCGGGCTGATCGCCTTGCGTGACGCCATCCAGGACATCAGCGCCCTGCCGGGTGTATCTGCCGACGATCTCGACGAGGATCCGCCTGCGGCAGACGACTGGATGCGTCAGGTCCGGGCGGCCACCACGCTCTACTGGGAAGGCGGGTACAGCGAGCTCGCCGGCTCGCTGCCGCTTCTGCTCCGTGACGGGCGTGCCGTGGCCCGGGAGGCGACCGGCTCGCTCGCCGAACAGGTCTGGAACCAGCTCGCGCTCTCGTACCAGCTTGCGGCCAGCCTCGCGACGCAGGCTGGTCATGTCGACTGGGCTTTCGAGGCCGTGGCGAAGCAGTTGCAGGCAGCCCAGCGCGCGTCCGATCCGCTGATGGAGGGGATGGGCGTCTCCACGCTGTCGTGGGTGCTGCTGCGGCAGGGCCGGTGGGAGGAGGCGCAGTCGGTCGCCGAGCGGAAGGCGGACGCGCTGGAGCCGTCCATGCGGCGCGGCACGAGCGCTCAATACGCGGTGTACGGCAACCTGCTGGTGGCGGCGGCCACGCCTGCCGCGCGCCAGGATCGCAAGGCCGACGCCGATCAGTACCTCAACTTCGCCGAGGCTGCGGCTGTCCGGTCCGGGGCCGTGCGCACCTACGGCACTGCCTTCTCTCCGGTCGACGTCAAGACGCAGATCGTCAACGTCGTCATGGCGGGCAGCGAGCCCGAGCCGGAGAAGGCGCTGGAAGCCTCCGAGGATGTGCGCCGCGATTTGATCAAGCGCCCGGTGCACCTGGCCGCCCACCGGTTGGACGTGGCCCAGGCTCAATATCAGATGGGCGACAACGAGGGAGCGCTGGACACGCTGCTGGAAGTGGAAGCCGACCAGCCCGAATGGATCCGGTATCAGATGCTCGCGCGGGCCACGGTCTTGGAGATGCGCGAGGAGGAGAGGCGGCGGAACACCCGGCTCCGGGGGCTGGCCGCCCGACTGGGGGTTGAGCCCGCTCTCTGACTAGGACGTGACGTCGTACTTGCTCCGGCATTGGGCCAGCGCCTGATGCGCTTCGTCACTGGGCTGTGATCGCACGCACACCTAGCGTGATCCACATCGCGGCGGCGTCGACCCTTGCTCCCGCCAGGAACCTGTTCGGCGCCGCCCCTCGCAGATCAGCAGGGGAGCCCGACATGACGACCAGAGCCTTACCGTGGACACCGCCGCCCGCCATGGATGTCCAGGCGTTACCCGCAGGCAAGTGGTGGGATGCCGTACGGGCCGCGCCGACCGTCGGGGAACGTGCCTTAAAGCTCCTCGGCGACGAGAACGGCGCCGTCATCCAGGACAAGTACGGCACCCTGTACTGGCTCGTCGCGGTGGGCTCGGCCACGAGCTGGCATCTGCGGCAGGTGCGGGTCCTGACCGAGCTGGCGGACGAGTGCAGCTACCTCGGCGTGCCGCCCAACTCCTGGACCACGCGGCCAGGCACCCATTGGCGCGTGCCGCTCTCGGTCGACCACTACCTGACCGACGCCTGGAAGCTGTGGGGAGCGCTGGCCGAGGCCGACCGCGTCGAACTCGGCCCCCTCCCACAGGGGCGCCAGACCTGCTACCGCTGCGAGCTGCCCACCGACGAGCCCGTCATCGTCGACGTCCAGCACGGCGGCAGCGGACCCGGCCGCACGGTGTACGCCTGCCCGACCCACGCCCTGGCCCACCGGCGCGACCCGGTCGCCGAGGCCGCCGCCATGCGCCGCGCCCGCGAACGGGGGCACACCCGGTGACGGAGGACGAGCGCACCGAGCGGGAGCGGATAGCGGAACTGCGGACCCCGGGCCGGAAGTGGGTCTTCGGCCAGCTCCAGGGCTGGAACTGCGCCCTGTGCGCGGCACGCCTCTACGCGGACCGGCCGATCTGCACGGTGGAGGTGGACTACGGCAGCGTCACCGAGACGTACCGGCTGTACGTCTGTGCCCCGTCGTGCGAGACGGCCCGCACCGCACAGCGCCCCACCCCGCCGGACGGCGACCACCCGGTGATCCGCGCGCCCCGCCAGCGGACCGGCGCATAGCCGGCCTCGTACCGAGGAGACCCGCCCCGCACGGAGTGCATTGCTCAGCCGCGTGGCGGGGCCGTCGAGGCGCGCGCCATCAGTTCGGCGCGGACCATCGCCACCCCGCCCGGCGGCTGCGGCTCGCGGCCCAGGGCCAGGCGCCCGGCCCGGGCGCCCGCCTCGTGCAGGGGCAGTCGCATCGTGGTGAGGGCAGGGACCGCGTCCGCGCTGAAGGGAAGGTCGTCGAAGCCCGCGACCGAGACGTCCTCGGGGATGCGCAGGCCCTGGTCGCGCAGGGCGGCGCAGACGCCGAGCGCGATGGTGTCGTTGGCGGCGACTATGGCCGTCAACCCCCGGTCGCGGCGCAGCAGTTCGAGGGTCGCGTCATAGCCGGAGGCCCGGTCGTACAGGCCGTGCACGGTCAGCCGCTCCATGTCCTGGTCCTCTCGGGCGGCGCTGAGCGCCGCCCGGTGGCCCTCCAGCCGGTGGCGGGTCGTGGTGCGCTCGGCGGGGCCCGCCACATAGCCGATGCGGCGGTGGCCGAGGGTCAGCAGATGTTCGGTGAGGCGGCGGGCGCCGCCGCGGTTGTCGAAGGTGAGGGTGGTCGCGTCCTCGATCGGCGGGCGGCCGCACAGCACCACCCGGGTGCCGGACGCGGCCAGCCGCGACGCCTTGGTGGCCACGGCGGCGGCGTGGTCGGGGTGCTCGACCGCGCCCCCGGTGAGCACGACGGCGGCGGCGCGCTGCCGCTGCAGCAGGGTGAGGTAGTTCAGCTCGCGCTCGGGCGAACCACCGGTGTTGCAGATGACCGCGAGCTTCTCGGCGCTCCGGCCCGGTTCGCCCGCCGGTGCGCCCATCTCGGCCTGTACGGCGCCCGCCATGATGCCGAAGAAGGGGTCCGCGATGTCGTTGACGAGTACCCCGACCAGATCGGAGGTGGCGGCGGCGAGAGCGCTTGCCGGACCGTTGACCACGTACTCCAGCTCATCGACTGCGCGCAGCACCCGGGTCCGGGTCGACTCCGCGACGGGGTAGTTGCCACTCAGGACGCGCGACACGGTGGCCGCCGAGACCCGAGCCCGTGCCGCCACATCGGCCAGGGTCACTGCCATGTTTCCTCCGTTGGATGGTCACCCGATGGTCACCTTCTGGGACACCGCGCGCACTGGTTGGCGCCCCCATGCTCTCACTCCATGAGCGGCGCGATTCTGCCGTCCAGGGTCTTGTCCTGTCATCCGGACCATGCCTAGGGTCCTCCCCAGCAAGCGCTTACCCCCGGCGAGGAGCCTCAGCCCATGGCCGCAGCAGCCACCGCCCGTATCCGTGCCGCAGTGGTCGGCACCGGAGCCATCGTCACCGGCAGCCATTTGCCCGCACTACGTGATCACGCCGACCGTGTGGACCTCGTCGCCGCCGTCGACGTGGCCGCCGATCGGCTCGACGCCTTCCGCGCCACGGCGGCCGAGGGGGGCGTCTTCGCCGTCACCGGCTACCCCGATGTGGCGGCCATGCTGGAGGCCGAGCGCCCCGACCTGGTCCTCATCGGCACCCCGCCCTCCCTGCACCGCGAGCAGACGGTGGCCGCGCTGAAGGCCGGCGCCTGGGTGCTGTGCGAGAAGCCGCTGTGCCTCTCGCTCGCCGAGTACGACGAGATAGCCGCGGCCGAGCGGGAGGCGGGCGGCCCGTACGCCTCGGTGGTCTTCCAGCACCGCTACGGCTCGGGCGCCGTCCACGCCCGCGAGCTCCTGGCCGAGGGCGCCCTGGGGCAGCCGCTGGTGGCCCACTGCCAGACCACCTGGCACCGCGACACCGCCTATTACGCGGTGCCGTGGCGCGGCCGCTGGGAGACCGAGGGCGGCGGCCCCTCCATGGGCCACGGCATCCACCAGATGGATCTGCTGCTCCATCTCCTCGGCGACTGGACGGAGGTCCGCGGCATGGCCGGACGGCTGATCCACGCGGTGGAGAGCGAGGACGTGTCCACCGCGCTGGTGCGGTTCGCGAACGGCACCATGGCCACCGTCGTCAACAGTGTGCTCTCCCCGGACGAGGTCAGCCGGATCCGTATCGACTGCGCGGACGCCACCGTCGAGCTGACCCACCTCTACGGCCACCGCAACGACGACTGGGTCTACACCCCCGCCCCGCACGTCCGTGACGAGCCCGCCCGGCAGCAGCGCTGGCGCACCCCGGCCGCCGATCTGCCCAGCTCGCACGGGGCCCAGCTGTCCGGGCTGCTGGACGCGATGCGCGACGGCGTACGGCCGCCCGGCAGCGGCCAGGACGCCCGCCGCACCCTCGAGTTCATCGCCGCGCTCTACAAGGCGGCCTTCACCGGGCAGCCGGTGCGCGCGGGCGAGATCGTGCCCGGTGACCCGTACTACGACGCCATGCACGGCGACCACCCCGACTGGGCGCCGAAGGCAGCGACCGCCACCACCAAGGAGAGCTGAGGCCGCCATGACCCAGCGCATCACCGTCACCCACACCCACGGCGAACAGATCTCGGTCGCCTCCGGCGGCGTCGAGCTGATGGCCTACGTCTACCGGCCCGACCCGGAAGCCTTCGAGGCCCGTAAGCCCTACGCCCACCCGCTGCGCACCCTCGCCGGAAACGCGGTCTCCGGCTACCGGCCCAGTGACCACCGCTGGCACAAGGGCCTGCAGATGACCTCCAGCCATCTGTCCGGCCAGAACTTCTGGGGCGGCAACTCCTACCTCGGCCCCGAGCAGGGCTACCAGCACGTCGAGGAGCGCGTCGGTTCGATGCGCCACGACGGCTTCGAGGAGTTCGCGGTCGCGGACGACCGGCTGCGCTTCGTGGAGACCCTCACGTGGGTCGCCAATCCTTCTGTACAACACAGCGGCGGCCAGGAGTGGGCGCGCGAGGTGCGCACCATCGAACTCCACTCGGTGGAACCGGAGGAGGGCACCTGGGCCCTGGACTGGTCCATCCAGCTCACCAACATCCGCGGCGAGGCCCTGCACTTCGGCTCCCCGACCACCGCCGGCCGGGAGATGGCCGGGTACACCGGGCTCAACTGGCGCGGCCCGCGCGACTTCACCGGCGGCGACGTGATCGGCCCGGACGGGCGCGGGGGCGAGGGCGAGAAGGGCGCCTCGGACCTGATGGGCACCCCGGCCGCCGAGGCTCCCTGGGTCGCGTTCACCGGTGAGCACGACGGCGTGGACGGGCACTCCACGCTGCTGTTCGCGCACGCGCCGGAAAACCTCGACGACACGGCCGCGATCCACGCCTCCCACTGGTTCGTGCGCTCCGAGCCGATCCCCTCGGTCGCCCCCTCCTGGGCGTTCTTCGAGGAGTTCGAGCTTCCGCCGGGGGAGTCCTTCGGCTACCGCTACCGGGTGGTGGTCGCCGACGGCGCCTGGGACCGGGCGCGCGCCGAGGGCTACCTCAAGAACCACGGGTGGTGAGCGGGATGGCCCAGTCGTCCGAGATGTTCGCCCCGCTGCCCGGTGGCGTGGGGATGTCCCACATCAGCGCGTACGAGTGGGAGGCCGCCGACGGGGTGTGCGGCGGCAGCCCCCATCTCCATCTGGCCTGCACCGAGGCGTATGTGGTCACCGCCGGACGCGGCGCCGTGCAGACGCTGACCGTCGGGGACGGCTTCACCGAGACCCCGCTGGAGCCGGGCGCGGTGGTGTGGTTCACCCCCGGCACGGTGCACCGGATGGTGCAGGGCGGCGGCCTCAAGGTGACCGTGCTGATGCAGAACAGCGGGCTGCCGGAGGCCGGGGACGCCGTCTTCACCTTCCCGCCCGAGGTGCTGGCCGACCCCGAGCGGTACGCGGCGGCCGCCGCGCTGCCCGCCAAGGAGGGGCCGGAGGCCGACGCGGCCGCCCGGCGCCGCCGGGACCTGGCGATCGAGGGCTATCTGACGCTGCGGGCCGCCGCCGAGAAGGGCGACGACGGACCGCTGCGCGCCTTCCACGAGGCGGCGGTGCGGATCGCCGGGCCCAAGGTGAAGGAGTGGGAGCCGCGCTGGCGGGACGGGGCGCTCGCCGCCGCGCGGCGCACCGGAGAGCAGCTCGCCGCGCTCGCCGCGGGCGACCCCTCGCATCTGGCCGAGGCGCGGGTCACCGCGACCGGGCCCAGTCGCCGGGGCGGCTACGGCATGTGCGGCCGCCGGGACGAGTACGAACTGCCCGGTGTCACTCTCCCGTACTACGGCGAGTAGTCGCCGTAGAACACCACCACGCACGCTCATACGCTCAACGGACAATTCAGGAGGGAGGTCGGCTCCGGTATGCGCAGAAACAGGACAACGGCGTCCTGCGCCCTGGCTCTCGTGCTCACGCTCGGGGGGACCCTCACGGGCTGCGGCGGCGACGGCGGCGGCGGCTCGGGCGGCAAGGTCAGCCTGCGGTTCACCTGGTGGGGAAACCCCGACCGGGCCGCCCGCACCGAAGAGGCCGTGGCGCTCTTCGAGAAGCGCCACCCCGACATCGACATCAGCACGTCCTTCGCGGGCTTCGACACCTACAAGGCGAAGCTGGCCACGCAGGCGGCGGGCGGCGACGCCCCCGATGTGATGCAGCTGGACTACCGGCAGATCAACCAGTACGCCACCTCCGGCATCCTGCTGAACCTCGGCAAACACCCCGAGCTGCGCACCTCGGAGATCGACAAGGGGCTGCTGGCCACCGGGGTGGTGGACGGCAAGCAGTACGCGCTCCCGGTGGCCCGCGGCACCGAGACGATGGCGTACGACGCCACGCTGTGGCGCAAGGCGGGCGTCCCCGCCCCCACCCTGACCTGGACCTGGAACGACTGGGCCGACGCGATGCGCAAGCTGGCGGCGTCCCCGGCGACGAAGGGGCGGGTCGGCTCCACCGACCCGGGCCAGAGCGAGGACGTCTTCGAGATCTGGCTGCGCAGCCGGGGCAAGTCCCTCTACACCAAGGACGAGAAGCTCGGCTTCACCGCCGACGATCTGACGCGTTACTGGGAGTGGTGCACGAAGCTCCGTAAGGAGGGCGCGGTCTCGTCCGCCGAGCAGACCACCCAGATGGACGGGACGGTGGAGAACACCCCGCTGGGCCGGCTGAAGTCCGTCTCCGACTTCAACTGGGACGCCCCCGTCAGCGGCTATTCGGCCATCGTCGGCGAGGGGCTGAAGCTGGCACCGTTCCCGGTCGGCGAGGACGGCACCCCCGGGCAGTACTTCAAACCGTCCATGTTCTTCGGCGCCTCGGCCAAGACCGGACACCCCAAGCAGGCGGCCCAGTTCATCGACTTCCTGCTCAACGACAAGGAAGCCGGCGCCATCCTCGGCGCCTCCCGCGGCATCCCGGCCAACGACGCCCTCCGGGAGGGCGTCCTGCCCAAGCTGGAGGGCTTCGACCAGGTCATCTCCACCTACCAGAAGCAGTTCGAGGGCAAGCTGAAGGACCCGCCGCCCGCGCCGCCCAAGGGTGACACCTCCCTGCAGTCCACCTTCTCGCGCGACTACGACCAGGTCAGCTACGAGCGCATGTCGCCGCGCGAGGCGGCGGAGAACTACATCACCGAGGCGAAGGCGGAGCTGAGGCAATGACCGCGACCGCGACCCGCCCCCAGGACGCCGCGCCCCCCGCCACCGGCGGCAAGCGGGCGCCGAAGCGCGAGCGGCAGGGGGCCGCCTGGGTGTTCCTGTCCCCATGGGTGCTCGGCGCCGCCGTGCTGACCCTGCTGCCCATGGCCGTGTCCCTGTATCTGTCGTTCACCGACTACGACATGTTCGACGCGCCCCAGTGGATCGGCTTCCGCAACTACACGCAGATGTTCACCGAGGACCCCCGCTACTGGCGGTCGGTCATCACGACCCTGACGTATGTCGTGATCGCGGTGCCGCTGCAGCTCGCCATGGCGCTCGCCGTCGCCATCGCGCTGAAGTCGGTCAAGCGCGGCAAGGGCTTCTACCGCTCGGCGTTCTACGCGCCCTCGCTGCTCGGCGCGTCGATGTCCATCGCCCTGGTCTGGCGGGCGATCTTCAACGACGGCGGCTCGGTGGACAATCTGCTCTCCGGCATGGGCATCGACATCGGCGGCTGGATCAACAAGCCGGGCTGGGCCATCCTGTCGGTCGCGCTGCTGACCATCTGGCAGTTCGGCGCCCCCATGGTGATCTTCCTGGCCGGGCTTCAGCAGATACCCGTGGAGCTGTACGAGGCCGCGGCGGTCGACGGGGCCTCCTGGTGGCGGCAGTTCCGCTCCATCACCATCCCGATGCTCTCCCCGGTGCTCTTCTTCAACCTGGTGCTCCAGATGATCCAGGCGTTCCAGGTCTTCACCCCCGCCTTCGCGGTCAGCGCGGGCAAGGGCGGACCCGCCGACTCCACGCTGGTCTACACGCTCTACCTCTACGACCGCGGCTTCACCGCCTCCCATATGGGCTACGCCTCCGCCATGGCCTGGGCGCTGCTGCTGGCCATCGGCGTCGTCACCGCGGTGCTCTTCCGGACCTCCCGGGCCTGGGTCTTCTACGCCAACGACAACACCGAGGGGGGCCGATGACCACCGCCCCGATCTCCACCGCCCCGGTCACCCCGGCGGCGCGGCGGCGGCCCGCGGGCCGGATCGCGCTGCACGCCTGCCTGATCGCCGTGCTGCTGGTGATGCTCTATCCGCTGGCCTGGCTGCTGGCGACCTCGTTCAAGCCCGCCGACGAGGTCATCGCCAGCCTCAAGCTGCTGCCCAGCCACTTCGAATGGAGCAACTACTCCACCGCCCTGGACGGGGTGAACGAGGTCAGCGTCGGACGGCTGCTGTGGAACTCGCTGCTCATCGCGTGCGGTGCGGTGCTCGGCAACGTCATCAGCTGCTCGCTCGCCGCGTACGCCTTCGCGCGGCTGCGGTTCAAGATGCGCGGTCCGCTCTTCGCGTTCATGATCGCGACGATCATGCTGC
This sequence comes from Streptomyces sp. NPDC007875, assembly GCF_042868035.1. Lineage (NCBI taxonomy): Bacteria > Bacillati > Actinomycetota > Actinomycetes > Kitasatosporales > Streptomycetaceae > Streptomyces > Streptomyces sp. NPDC007875. The sequence goes on from NZ_JBIADZ010000022.1 coordinate 115,228, forward strand.
CGCACCACGCCATCCTCATTCCGCAGTACATCATCTTCAACCAGCTCGGCATGGTGAACACGTACTGGCCGATGATCCTGCCGAAGTTCCTGGCCACCGACGCCTTCTTCGTCTTCCTCATCGTGCAGTTCATGCGCGGACTGCCGCGTGAGCTGGAGGAGGCGGCGCGGATCGACGGCTGCGGGCCCTTCCGCTCGTTCTTCAGCGTCATCCTGCCGCTGACCCGGCCCGCGCTGATCACCACCGCGATCTTCACCTTCATCTGGACCTGGAACGACTTCTTCACCCAGCTCATCTATCTCTTCGAGCCGGAGAAGTTCACCCTGACCCTGGCCCTGCGGTCCTTCGTGGACGCCTCCAGCCAGTCGGCCTTCGGCCCGATGTTCGCGATGTCGGTGTTCGCGCTGCTGCCCATCGTGCTCTTCTTCCTCGCGTTCCAGCGGTTCCTGGTCGAGGGCATGGCCAGCTCCGGACTGAAGGGGTGACCGGCCATGGACACCGCCACCAAACGTGAGCCCGGCGAGCTGTTCGGCCCGCGCTTCGCGCTTTTCGCCGACGTCCTGGCGGTGGGCCTGGCCGCGGCTGCCGCCTCGCTGCCGCTGATCACCGCCCCGGCCGCCATGTCCACGGCCTGCGCGGTCCTGGACCGGCGGGTGCGCCAGGACGCGCCCACCACGGCGGGCGGCTACCTCCGCGCGCTGCGACAACGGCTGCGCACCGGCGATCTGCTGGCCGGGGCGGGGGTGCTGGCCGGCGGCGTCCTGCTGCTGTTCAACGCGCTCGCGGCGGGCGCGGGGCTGCCGGGCGCGGTGGTCTTCCGGCCCGCACTGCTCGCCGTGGCCGGACTGCTCGCCGTCGTCTATCTGCGGGCCTGCGCCCGCCCCGAGTCGGCGACGAGCTGGCGTACCGCGCTGCGCTCGGCGGCGTACGACAGCGTGCGCAGGCCCCGGGCGAGCGCCGTGCTGCTGCTGGCCGTCGCCACCGCCGCGGTCTGCGCCTGGGCCTATCCGCCGCTGCTCTTCCTCGTCCCCGGCCCCCTCGCGATCGCCGCCAGAGCCACGGAGCACCATCTATGAGAGCCACGGAGCACCACCTATGACACCCCTGCCCCGCCGTCACTTCCTCGCCGGGACCGCCGTCGCGGGCGGGCTGCTGGCCGTCGGCGCTCCGGGGGCCGCCTCGGCCGCGGGCCGGGTCGACAAGCCGTTCCTGGCCCTGCTCACCGAGGCGGCCGACGCCCGGGTGGCCGAGGTCGTGGACGGGCTCGACGCGGTCCTCGACCAGTTGAACAACCTCGGCCAGGCCCGCCCCGCCGCCCGGAGTCTGCGGCTGCTCACCTCCGTCCACGTGTGGGGCGACGCCGCCCACCACCACGACGGCGCGCTGATCGCGCCGATGACCCGGCTCGTGGCCGCGCTGGCCGCCGCCCAGTTCGACGACGGCCTCTACGACCAGGGCGCGGTCCACTCGCCCCCGGACACCGCCTTCTCGATCGTCGATCTGGGCCTGGTGTACGGCCTGCTGGACGCGGACGGGCACACCGGCACCCGGGCGATCCGCGCCACTTTGAAGACGGTCCTGCTCAAGGCGGGCAAGGGCCTGTCCACCGGCGGGGTGCACACGCCCAACCACCGTTGGAAGGTGTGCGCCGCGCTGGCCCGGATCAACTCCTTCTGGCCCGACGCGCGCTACACCCGCCGTATCGACGCCTGGCTGGCCGAGGGCATCGACCAGTACGACAGCGGCCAGTACAGCGAGCGCAGCGCCACCTACGCGCCCATCGTCACCAACCCGTCGCTGCTGACCCTCGCCCGGCTCACCGAGCGCCCGCGGCTGTACGACCCCGTGCGCCGCAACCTGGAAGCCACCCTTTACCTCCTGGAGCCAGGCGGCGAGGTGGAGACGGTGCATTCGCGCCGCCAGGACCAGAAGACCCTCAAGCATCTGTCCGAGTACTGGCTGCAGTTCCGTGCGCTGGCGCTGCGGGAGCGGGACGGGCGGTTCGCCGCCGTCGCCGCCACCATCCAGCGGCGCGGGGCGGACCAGACCTTCGACGAGACCCCGCTCGGGGACTTCCTGGCCGAGGTGCTGGACCATCCGGAGCTGGCGGCGCCGCTGCCCAAGGCCACCGGGGCGCCCGGGGAGTTCACCTTCCACGACCGGGACTGCGGGCTGGTGCGGATCGCGAAGGGGGACACCCGGACCACCGTCTTCGGCGGCACCGACTTCCCCGACGTCCACGCGATCTCCTCGGGCCTGTCCACCAACCCGACGTTCTTCAAGTGGCGCAAGGGCGCGGCCATCCTGGACTCGCTCCGGCTGTCCCCGCAGTTCTTCTCGCTCGGCCACTTCCGGGCCGAGGACGTGGAGGCCACGGCGGACGGCTGGCGGCTGTGGGCCGAGGTGCGGGCCGGATATCATCTGCCGCTGCCGCCCCAGCACCGCCGTCCCGACGGGCGGTATCCGCTGACGGACGACGGCCGGTTCTGGTCCGCGATGGACTTTCCGCACCGCCCCAAGGAGTGGCGCACCCTGCGCACCGAGGTGCGGATCGCGGCGGCCGACGGCGGCTGGAACCTGGACGTCGAGATCGGCGAGTCCGAGGTCCCGTTCGCCCTCGAACTGTGCTTCCGCAGCGGCGGAAAGCTGACCGGGGTCGACTCCGTGCCCGGCCAGAAGGACACGTATCAGCTGGTCAAGGGGTACGGGACGTATGCGGCGGGCGGCGACGTGATCACCTTCGGGCCCGGCAACGGCAGCGGCCCGCGCCAGCCCGCCGTCGTGGACTCCGGCGAGCGCTACAGCTGGATGGGCGGCGATCTGACCCCGGCGGGACAGCGGGTCCTGATCACCGGGCGTTCGCCCCTGCGCTATCGGCTGACGCTGCGCTGAAGCGCTGACTGTCCCGCGTTCGCCTCCGTGTTCGCTCTGTACAGGGGCGGGGCGGGGCGGTTAGCGTTAGTGCTTAGAAAGCGCTTACTGTTACTCGCGGTGAGGAGAAGAACCCACGTGACACGCAAGACAGTGCGGATCGCCATGAACGGTGTGACCGGCCGGATGGGCTACCGCCAGCACCTCGTCCGCTCTCTCCTCGCCCTTCGCGAACAGGGCGGCCTGGACCTCGGCGACGGCACCGTGCTGTGGCCCGAGCCGCTGCTCGTCGGCCGCCGGGAGCACGTGCTCAAGGAGATGGCCGAACGCCACGGCCTCGACCCGGTCGCGGACGTCTCGACCGATCTGGACGCCGTGCTCGCGGACGACCGCGTCGACATCTACTTCGACGCCCAGGTCACCGCCGCCCGCGAGGAGGCCATCAAGAAGGCCGTCGCGGCGGGCAAGCACATCTACACCGAGAAGCCGACCGCCACCGGACTGGCGGGCGCCCTGGAGCTGGCCCGGCTCGCCGAGGCGGCGGGCGTCAAGCACGGGGTCGTCCAGGACAAGATCTTCCTGCCGGGGCTGCTGAAGCTCAAGCGGCTCATCGACGGCGGTTTCTTCGGCAGGATCCTCTCCGTGCGCGGCGAGTTCGGCTACTGGGTCTTCGAGGGCGACTGGCAGAGCGCCCAGCGGCCCTCCTGGAACTACCGGTCCCAGGACGGCGGCGGCATCGTCGTCGACATGTTCCCGCACTGGGAGTACGTGCTGCACGAGCTGTTCGGCGCCGTGCGCACCGTCCAGGCGCAGGCCACCACCCACATCCCGACCCGCTGGGACGAGCAGGGCAAGCCGTACGAGGCCACCGCCGATGACGCGGCCTACGGCGTCTTCCAGCTCGAGGGCGGCGCCATCGCCCAGATCAACTCCTCCTGGGCGGTCCGGGTCAACCGCGACGAGCTGGTCGAGTTCCAGGTCGACGGCACCGAGGGGTCGGCCGTCGCGGGGCTGCGCAACTGCCGCGCCCAGCACCGCTCGGCCACCCCCAAGCCGGTCTGGAACCCCGATCTGCCCGCCACCGAGTCCTTCCGCGACCAGTGGCAGGAGGTGCCGGACAACGAGGAGTTCGACAACGGCTTCAAGGCACAGTGGGAGCTCTTCCTGCGCCATGTCGCGCTCGACGAGCCCTGGCGCTGGGACCTGCTGGCCGGGGCGCGCGGCGTCCAGCTCGCCGAGCTGGGCCTGAAGTCGTCGGCCGAGGGCCGCCGCCTCGACGTACCGGAGCTGAGCCTGTGACCGTCCACCTCCCCGCGCCGGGCGGCACGAACCGCCCCTACGAACCCCGCACCGAGCCGCTGTCGCTCACCCCCGGGGCCCCCTTCACCTCCCGCGTCGTCTTCTCGGCCGCCCATGTGGTGGCCGACCCGTACGCCGATGTGACCCCCGACAGCCCGGCCGCCGTCGACTGGGACGCCACCCTGGCCTTCCGCCGTCACCTGTGGTCGCACGGGCTGGGCGTGGCCGAGGCCATGGACACCGCCCAGCGCGGCATGGGCCTGGACTGGGCGGGCGCCGCCGAGCTGATCCGCCGCTCGGCGGCCGAGGCGAAGGCGGTCGGTGGCCGGATCGCCTGTGGCGTCGGCACCGACCAGCTCTCCACCACCGAGATCGGCTACCCCTACAGCGTGGCCGAGGTCCGGGCCGCCTACGAGGAACAGCTGGCCGTCTGCGAGGAGTCCGGCGCACAGGCCATCCTGATGGCCTCGCGCGCCCTGTGCGCCGTGGCCAAGGGCCCCGAGGACTATCTCGAGGTCTACGGCCATCTGCTCCGCCAGTCCGCCGAGCCGGTGATCCTGCACTGGCTGGGCCCGATGTTCGACCCGGCGCTGGAGGGCTACTGGGGCAGTACCGACCTGGACGCCGCCACCCGTACCTTCCTCGACGTGATCGCCGCCCACCCCGACAAGGTCGACGGCATCAAGGTCTCCCTGCTGGACGCCCAGCGCGAGATCGACCTGCGGCGCAAACTGCCGGACGGGGTGCGCTGCTACACGGGCGACGACTTCCACTACCCCGAGCTGATCGAGGGCGACGACCGGGGCTTCAGCCACGCCCTGCTCGGCATCTTCGACCCGCTGGGCCCGCTGGCGGCCGAGGCCGTGCGCAGGCTGGACACGGGTGACGCCGCCGCCTTCCGGGCCCTGCTGGACCCGACGGTGGAACTCTCCCGCCACCTCTTCCAGACCCCGACCCGCTACTACAAGACGGGCGTGGTGCTGCTGGCCTGGCTGGCGGGCCACCAGACGCACTTCACGATGGTCGGCGGCCTCCAGTCGGCCCGTTCGCTGCCGCATCTGGCGCGGGCGTACGAACTGGCGGACGGGCTGGGCCTGTTCCCGGACCCGGCGCTGGCGGAATCCCGGATGAAAGACCTGCTGTCCGTGTACGGAGTCACCCGATGAGCGCCTTGTCCCGGCTGAGCCTCAACCAGGAAACGATCAAGCAGTGGTCGCTGCCCGAGCTGGCGGAGGGCTGCGTCAAGGCGGGCGTCACGGGCGTGGGCCTGTGGCGCGAGCCGGTCCAGAAGTACGGCGTGGAGGCGGCCGCCGAGCTGGTGCGGGGCGCGGGCCTGACCGTCACCAGCCTGTGCCGGGGCGGCTTCTTCACCGCGATCGAGCCCGAGGCACGCGCCACGGCACTTGCCGACAACCGTAAGGCCATCGACGAGGCCGCCACCCTGGGCACCGACACCCTCGTCCTGGTCTCCGGCGGCCTCCCGCCCGGCAGCCGCGACCTCTTCGCCGCCCGCGAGCGCATCGCCGACGCACTGGGCGAGCTGGCCCCGTACGCCGCCGACCACGGCGTCCGCCTGGCCATCGAGCCCCTGCACCCCATGTACGCCTCCGACCGCTGCGTGGTCTCCACCCTCGCCCAGGCCCTCGACCTGGCCGAGCGCTTCCCGGCGGACCAGGTGGGGGTGATCGTGGACACCTACCACCTGTGGTGGGACGACACCGTGGCCGCCCAGATCGCCCGCGCGGGCGCGGGCGGCCGCATCGCCGCCTTCCAGCTCGCCGACTGGATCACGCCCCTCCCGGAGGGCGTCCTCCTGGGCCGGGGCCAACTCGGCGACGGATCGGTCGACTTCCGCTGGTTCCGCGAACAGGTCGACGCCACGGGCTACACCGGCCCGATCGAGGTGGAGATCTTCAACCCGGACCTCTGGGCCCGGGACGGCGCGGAGGTCCTGGCGGAGGTCGCGGACCGCTACCGCGACCTGGTCCTCTGACACCCGCCGTCCGCTATCGCTACCTGGTCCTCCGACATCCGACGTCCGCCACCGACCTGGGCCGGGGGCACCGCCGCGCGGGCGCGATCCGACGTCGGACGTCCGCGCCCCGCGCCCGGGTCACGCCGGGCCGGCATCGCCGCCGCTCTCGCCGGTGGCGCTTTTTGCCACGAGTGGGCACGTCGGAGCGGGTCGCCTGGTGCCCGCGGGCTGGTCGGGACGAGACCCATGAGAGGCGACCGCGTCAGCGTTGGGTGGCGGCGGAGGTCGAGGTCGGGGTTCCGGGCGGTGAGGTGGGGGAGGGCCGGGTCGGAGTCCCCGTGTTGGACGAGGGGACCGAGGTGGCCGGAGGGGAGGTGCGGGGGTCGCGGGCGGGCGGGGCCGGGCGGTTGTCCTCGGGGGAGCCGGACAGCAGCAGGAAGGTCACGGCAGCTGCCGCTGCCGCCGCCACGGCGACGGCGGACACGACCCGCCGGATCCGCCGGGTGCCCCAGGCCGGGCCGGTGGGCGGCCGGTACGGGGACAGCTCGTGGGCGTCGATGAGCCGCGCACGGGCGTCGAGCGCGGCGCGCAACCGTTCCTCGACGGGTGGGGGAGTGCTCATCGGGCCGCCTCCAGCAGCTTTTCCAGAGTGACGAGCGCACGGCTCGCGGTCGACTTCACGGTGCCTCGGGAGACGCCCAGCGTTTCGGCTATCTGGGCCTCGGTCAGCTCCGACCAGTAGCGCAGCACCAGCACCTCGCGCTGGCGGGCGGTGAGTTCGGCCAGCGCGTCGAGGACCTGCCGGTGTTCCTCGGCGAGCAGCAGCGGCTCGTCCACGGGCGCTCCCGGCCCCTGGTACGGCGGGGTGTAGGCGCGCGCCGTACGCCGTCGGCGCAGCACCGAGCGGGCGGCGTTGACCACGGCGGTGTGCAGATAGGCGTGCGCGTCCTGGAGGCTGTCCAGCCGTGAGCCGTGCCGGCGGCAGACCGCGGCGAAGGCGTCCTGGACCACGTCCTCGGCGGTGTGCAGGTCGTCCACCAGGAAGACCGCCAGCCGGATCATGTCCAGCCGCCGGGCCTGGTACAGATCGGCCAGCGTGGGGCCGGGCTCCCCGTCGCCCCGGCCGCCCACCGGCCTCAGCGCCCGCTGCCGCCGCCCGGCGCGCCCCCGCTCCACCGGCGGCGTCGAGGCGGTCGTCCGGGCGCGGCGGAGCAGCCGGGTCCACCAGGGCAGGCCAAGAGTGAGCTGCATCGTCCTCGTTCACCTCATCGGTGGGGCGGGGCCGGCTCCGGAACCGGCCCCGCCCCATCCGTGGTTGCGGCTAGCGACCGGCCTTGGTGGGCGCGGGCTTGGTGGGCTCCGGTGCGCTGGTGGGCGGCTTGGTGGGCGCGGGCTTGGTCGGCTCGGGCGCGCTGGTGGGCGGCTCGGTGGGCGCCGGCTTGGTCGGCTCCGGCAGGCTGGTGGAGGGCGGGGTGGGCGCCGGCTTCGTGGGTTCGGGCTTGCTGGTGGGCGGCTCGGTGGGCGCGGGCTTGGTGGGCGCGGGCTTCGAGGTTGCCGCCGGGGCCGGCTTCGCCGGGCCGGAGTGGTCGCCGGTGGCCGCCTGAGCGGCGATGCCCCCGCCCACGATCAGGGCGATGCCGGCGGCCGACCCCAGGATCCAGGGGCGCAGACGGCGGTTGGGCTTCTTGGCACGGTCGTGCTGCATACGGAACGACTCCCGGAAGGATTGAGCGAACGCTGATGGGGAGGCGCGCCCCGAGGGCCCGAAGGACCCGTTCCGGAACCCGCCTTCACCCCACCAGACGTGCGGCCCCACCCGAGGTTGTCGCGCCCCGGAAAAAATTTCGCGACCGCGCTTCCGGGGGCCTGCGCCCCGTGTCCCCGAGCCGACGCTTCCGTGCCGCGAGTTGACGCCCGGCCCTGCCCTGAGCCGACCGTCCCCGTGCCCTGAGCTGACGTCACGTAACGGATCGATAACTACCGGAAACCGTGCAACCGTTCCCGCCCCTGGCGGGTCGTATCTGGCATCGGGCTTCCCGGGGAGGATCCGGGGGGATTGAGAGGAAGCCCTGTGGAGGGGGAGACGAGGGGCTCGGCCTTGGCCGAGCCCCTCGAAACGTCTCGCCCCGTGCCCCGGGACGACCGCGCATCGCACGCCTCAGAACGGCACCCCGCAGCGCAGCAGCACATTCGCGTACGGCCGCGCCTCCCCCGTACGCACCACGAGCCTTGCCCGTCCCGTCATCGTCTTGAGCTCCTCGTGCGGGACCAGATCCAGCGCGGGAGCCGGGAAGAGGCGGTCGAGCAGGGCGGTCGCCTCGGGGTTGTGGCCGCGTACCTCCCGCGCCGCCGTGGCCCGTTCGACCACCAGCTCGTCCAGCAGCCCGGTGAGCACCCGCTCGAACGACGGCACCCCGGCCGTGAAGGCGAGGTCCACCACGAACGGCCCGTCCGGTATCGGAAGGCCCGCGTCGCACACCATCACCGTGTCAGTGTGGCCCAACAGGGCGATGCCCGCGCTCAGATGGCGGTTGAGGATCCCGGATCGCTTCACAGTGCCGCCACCTCCCCGGCGCTCGGGAAGGACGCCTGCGCCCCGGCCCGTGTCACCGCGGCGGCGCCCACGCGCACCGCGAACCGGACCGCGGTCGGCAGGTCGTCGCCGACGCCGAGGCGCCAGGCGAGCGCGCCGGTGAAGGCGTCCCCGGCGCCCGTGGTGTCCACGGCCGTCACCGCGGGACTGGGCACCAGCACCGTACGGTCGCCGTCGGCGACCAGCGCGCCCTCGGCGCCCAGGGTCACCACGACCGAGCGCGGACCGCGCGACAGCAGGGCGTCGGCCCACTCCTCGGGGTCGTCCGAGGAGCCCACTGGGGCGTCGCTCAGCAGGAACCGCGCCTCGTGCTCGTTCACCACCAGCGGATCACAGGCGGCCAGCACATCGGTGGGCAGCGGCGCGGTCGGCGAGGGGTTGAGCACCACCCGCGGCCCGGGGCGGCCGCCGATGCCCGCGCTCGCCGTGCGGACCACCTCGGCGACCGTCTCCAGGGGGATCTCCAGTTGCAGCGAGACCACCCGCGCCGCGGCCAGCAGGCTTGCCGCGGCCCGGACGTCGCCGGGTGTCAGCCGGGCGTTGGCCCCTTGGGAGACCACGATGCTGTTGTCACCCGAGGGGTCCACCGTGATCAGCGCGACCCCGGTGGGCGCGCCGCCGACGAGGACCCCGACGGTGTCGACCCCGGCCGTCCGCTGCGAATCCAGCAGCAGCCGGCCGTAGTCGTCGTCGCCGACCCGGGCCAGCAGCGCCGTCCGGGCCCCCAGCCGGGCGGCGGCGACGGCCTGGTTGGCGCCCTTGCCGCCCGGGTGGACCGCGAGGTCGGACCCGAGGACGGTCTCGCCGGCCCCGGGGCGGCGGTCGACTCCGATCACCAGATCGGCGTTGGCCGACCCCACGACCAGCAGGTCGTAGTCGTGCATCCGCACGTCCTTTCGTTTGTCACTTCGCAGTGACGACCTTCACCGGTGTCACTTCGCAGTGACGACCTTCACCGGCACCTTCACCGTGCCGTCGATCTTCTGCCCCTTGGCCGCCTTGACGGCGTTGCGCACCACCATCCGGCCCAACTCCTTCGGCTGCTGGGCGACGGTCGCGGCGAGGGTGCCGTTCTCGACGGCCTTGAGCCCGTCCGGGGTGCCGTCGAAGCCGACGACGTCGACGGACTTGCCCGCCTTGGAGCCGAGCGCCTTGACCGCGCCGAGCGCCATCTCGTCGTTCTCGGCGAAGATCCCGTCGATGCCCGGGTGGCCCTGGAGCAGATTGGTGGTCACATCCAGTCCCTTGGCCCGGTCGAAGTCGGCGGTCTGCTTGCCGACGACCTTGATGTCCGGGTACGCCTTGAGTCCCTCCGCGAAGCCCTTACCGCGCTCACGCGAGGCGGAGGTGCCGGGGGTGCCCTGCAGCACCAGGATCGTGCCCTTCTTTCCGAGCCGCTCGGCGAGCGTCTTGGCGGCCAGCTTGCCGCCCGTGATGTTGTCCGAGGCCACCAGGGTCGCGATCTCGGCCTTGTTGACGCCACGGTCGGCGGCCAGCACCGGGATGCCCGCCTTGTCGGCGGCCCGGACGGACGGGCCCGCGGCATCGGAGTCGACCGGGTTGATGATGATCGACTTCATGTTCTGGCTGGTGAAGTTCTGGATCTGATTGGCCTGCTGGGAGGCGTCGTTCTGGGCGTCGGTGACCGTAAGGCTGACCCCGGCCCGCTTGGCCTCCTCCTGGGCGCCCGCCTTCAGCTGTACGAAGAAGGGGTTGTTGAGGGTGGAGACCGAGAGCCCGACCTTGGTGGACGCGCCCCCGGAGGAGCCGGAGCGCCAGACGGAGGCGCCGAGGGCGATGGCGGCGACGACCACGGCGGCCAGCGCGAACTTGCCCGCGTTGACGGCCTTCTTACGGCCGCCACCGGACGATCCGCCCGCCGCGGCCCCAGGCGCGCCCGGGGCGGCGCCGGCGCGCCGGCGCAGCGTGTCCAGCAGCACCGCGAGCGCGATGACCACACCGATGACGACCTGCTGCCAGAAGGGGGAGACCTCCAGCAGGTTGAGCCCGTTGCGCAGCACCGCGAGGATCAGCGCGCCGATGAGCGTGCCGGACGCCTTACCGACGCCACCGGACAGGCTCGCGCCGCCGATGACCACCGCGGCGATCGCGTCGAGCTCGTAGCCGACGGCCGCCTGCGGCTGGGCGGAGGACAGCCGGGAGGCGAGCACGATGCCCGCGACGGCCGCGAAGCCGCCGGAGAGCGCGTAGATGACCAGCTTCTGGCGGGTCACCCGGATCCCGGAGAGCCGGGCGGCCTCCTCGTTGCCGCCGATCGCGTACATCGCGCGGCCCGCGTACGTACGGCCCAGCACACCCGCGGTGATCAGCCCCATGCCGATCATCACGAGCACCGGGATGGGCAGCCAGCCGCCGATGGTGTCGCCCAGGCCGGACATCGAGTCGGGGATCGGTATCGGGCTGCCCTGGGAGATCACCAGGGCCAGGCCGCGGCCGATCGACAGCATCGCGAGCGTGGCGATGAACGGCGGCAGCTTCCCGAAGGAGACCAGCGCCCCGCTGACCAGACCGCAGGCGACACCGGTGGCGACGGCCAGGAGCGCCGCGAACCACACCGGCAGCCCCTGTGAGGTCGCCGACCAGGCGAGCACGGTGGCGGACAGCGCGGCCACCGAGCCGACCGACAGATCGATCCCCGCGGCGACGATGACGAAGGTGACGCCGAAGGCGAGGATCGCGGTGACCGCCGCCTGGACGCCGACGTTGAGGAGATTGCCGGTGGTGAGGAAGTCGCCGGAGAGCAGCGACATGGCCGCCACCAGCAGCACCAGGGCGCTCAGGGCGCCGTTGTCGAGCAGCACGCGGCGCAGCACCGCCGAGCCCCCGGGGTCCTTCGTAAGCGTGTCAGTGGCCACGGGAGCCCTCCTTTTCGTTGCCGCCGACTCCTTCGTCGGCGCCCTTGACGTCCTTCACTGCCAGGGCCATCACGGCGTCCTGGGTCGCTTCTTGCGCGGTCAGCTCGCCCGAGATCCGGCCCTGGGCCATGACCAGGACCCGGTCGCTCATCCCCAGCACCTCGGGCAGATCGCTGGAGATCATCAAAACGGCGTGGCCGGACGCGGTGAGTTCGTTGATGAGCTGGTAGATCTCGACCTTGGCGCCCACGTCGATACCGCGGGTCGGCTCGTCGAGGATCAGCACCTTGCTGTCGGCGAGCAGCCACTTGCCGATGACGACCTTCTGCTGGTTGCCGCCGGAGAGGGTGCGCACCCGCTGGTCGAGCCCGGCCATCCGGACGGCCAGCCGCTCGGCGACACCGGCCGCCGCGCTGCGCTGGGCGGCTCGGTCGACCAGCCCCGCGCGGGTGGCGGCGCGCAGCGTGACCAGGCCCAGGTTCTCCTGCACGGTGCCGTCCAGGACCAGGCCCTGGCCCTTACGGTCCTCGGGGACGAGGCCGATCCCGGCCCGCATGGCGGCCACCACGTCATGGCGGGCCAGCGGGCGGCCGAGCACCTCGACGGAGCCGGAGTCGTACGGGTCGGCGCCGAAGAGCGCCCGGACGACCTCCGTACGGCCCGCGCCGACCAGCCCGGCCAGGCCCACCACCTCCCCGGCGCGGACGTCGAAGCCGATGTCCTGGAAGCTGCCGTTCCGGGTGAGCCCCCGGACCTTGAGCAGGGGGTCGCCGGCGTCCGTGCGCTCCCGTGGGTACTGCTGCTCGATGGAGCGGCCCACCATCAGCCGCACCAGCTCGTCCTGCTCGGTGGTGGCCGGGACCTGGGTGACGCTGCGGCCGTCGCGCAGCACGGTGACGCGGTCGCCCAGGGCGGCGATCTCCTCCAGGTGATGGGTGATGAAGACGACGCCCACCCCGTCCGCGCGCAGCGTGCGCACGATCCGGAAGAGCTTGTCGACCTCCTCGGTGGTGAGCACGGCGGTTGGCTCGTCCATGATCAGGACGCGGGCGTCCAGGCTCAGCGCCTTGGCGATCTCCACCATCTGCAGCCGGGCGATGCCGAGGTCCCGGACGCGGGTCCGGGGCGCGACGTCCACCCCGACGCGGGCCAGCAGTTCGGCGGCGCGCTCGTCCATGGCCTTGCGGTCGATCATGCCGAAGCGGCGCGGCTGGCGGCCCAGGAAGATGTTCTCGGCCACGGTGAGGTCCGGGACGAGGTTGAACTCCTGGTAGATGGTGGCGATCCCGAGCCGCTCGGCGTCCTGCGCGCTGTTGATGCGCACCGGGCCGCCGTCGACCAGGATCCGGCCCCCGTCGGGGCGGTGCGCGCCGGAGAGCATCTTGATCAGCGTGGACTTGCCCGCGCCGTTCTCGCCCAGGAGGACGTGCACTTCGCCCCGGCGCAGATCGAAGTCCACCCCGTCCAGGGCGATCACCCCGGGGAAGGTCTTACGGACGCCCTCCATACGCAGCAGCTCCGCCCCGGCGGCACCCGTGGGCGTCCCGGTGTCGCCCGTGGGCGTCCCGGCGTCACCCGCGGACGGGCCCCCGGTGTTCGGGGTCTGGCTCATGGCTTGCTCCCTTCGGGCTCGCCGCACGAGCGGCGGGTGACCAGACGGGCGGACAGGGTCACCGACTCGGCGGGCCGCCCCTCGACGAGGTCGATCAGCGCGCGTACGGCGGCATGGCCGAGCGCTCCGGTCGGCTGGGCGACGGCGGTGATCGGTGGATCGGTGTGGACGAACCAGGGGATGTCGTCGAACGCGGCGAGCGCCACATCGTCCGGCACCCGCAGCCCCCGCGCGCGGACCTCGTCCATCGCGCCGAGCGCCATCAGGTTGTCCGCGGCGAAGATCGCGTCCGGGGGGTGCGGCAGATCGAGGAAGCGGGCGGTCGCCCGGCGGCCGCTGTCCGCCTGGAAGTCCCCCTGGCCGATGTGGTCCTCGGACAGCGCCAGACCGAACTCGCGCAGCGCGGAGCGGAAGGCGTCCACCCGTTCGCGGCCGGTCGTGGTGGCCGCCGGGCCCGCGATGATCGCGAGCCGGCGGTGTCCCAGGGCGCACAGATGGTCCACCAGATCGCGGATGGCGGCCCGCCCGTCGGTGCGGATCACCGGCACCGCGTCCAGGCCCTCGCCCTCGATCCAGCGGTCGACGAAGACCATGGGGGTGCCGGCGCGGGCGGCGGCCAGCATCATCGGGGAGCCGCCGTCGGTGGGGCTGACCAGCAGGCCGTCTATGCGGCGGTCCATGAGGGTGCGCACATGGTGGTCCTGCAGTTCGGGCCGCTCGTCGGCGTTGCCGATGATCACGCTGTAGTCCAGCTCGCGGGCGGCGTCCTCGACCGAGCGGGCCAGCTCGGTGAAGAAGGGATTCAGCACATCGCTGATGACCAGCCCCAGGGTCCGGGTCTGATCGGTGCGCAGCGAGCGGGCCACCGCGTTGGGGCGGTAGCCGAGGTCGGCGACCGCGGCGAGCACCCGTTCACGGGTGTCCAGGCGAACGGAGGGGTGGTCATTGAGCACCCGTGAGACCGTCGCGACGGAGACCCCGGCGCGCCGCGCCACGTCCTTGATGGCCGGCATCGTCCACCTCCTTGTGGAATCGATTACATGGATTGGAATCGATTACATCGACGGAGGCAAGGGGTCGGTCGCTGGTGAAACCGGATCGTGATATTCCGCTGTGGGATCCGCGGCCCCGTTCTTCCCCGAGGGGGCTGTCCACGGGCGTTGTCCACAGGCCCGAACCGCCTGTCGGCTCCCGGCGGTACGGTCGAGGCATGCTCAAACTCGCGGTGGTCGAAGGGGTCCTGGAGCGGATTACCTACGCCAATGAGGAGAACGGCTATACGGTCGCGCGGGTCGACACCGGCCGGGGCTCCGGCGATCTGCTGACCGTGGTCGGCTCGCTGCTGGGCGCCCAGCCGGGCGAGTCACTGCGGATGGAGGGCCGTTGGGGTTCCCATCCGCAATATGGCAAACAGTTCACCGTCGAGAACTACCAGACCGTCCTCCCCGCCACCGTCCAGGGCATCCGGCGCTATCTCGGCTCGGGGCTGATCAAGGGCATCGGCCCCCGGATCGCCGACCGGATCACCGAGCACTTCGGCGTCGACACCCTCGATGTCATCGAGGAGCGGCCCGAGCGGCTGGTCGAGGTCCCGGGCCTCGGCCCCAAGCGCACCAAGATGATCGCCGCCGCCTGGGAGGAGCAGAAGGCCATCAAGGAGGTCATGGTCTTCCTCCAGGGGGTGGGCGTCTCCACCTCCATCGCGGTGCGGATCTACAAGAAGTACGGCGACGCGTCGATTTCGGTCGTGAAGAACGAGCCGTACCGGCTGGCGGCCGACGTCTGGGGCATCGGCTTCCTCACCGCCGACAAGATCGCCCAGTCGGTCGGCATTCCCCATGACAGCCCCGATCGGGTGAAGGCCGGTCTGCAGTACGCGCTGTCCCAGTCCGCCGATCAGGGCCACTGCTATCTCCCCGAGGAGCAACTCATCTCGGACGCCGTGAAGTTGCTCCAGGTGGACACCGGTCTGGTCATCGACTGCCTGGGGGAGCTCGCGGCCGAGGACGAGGGCGTGGTGCGCGAGCCGGTCCCGGGCCCGGCGGACGGCGAGCCGGTCTCCGCGGTCTATCTGGTGCCCTTCCACCGCGCCGAGATCTCCCTCGCCGGTCAGCTGCTGCGGCTGCTGCGCACCCAGGAGGACCGGCTGCCCGCCTTCGGGGATGTGGACTGGGGCAAGGCGCTGAGCTGGCTGGCGGGCCGCACCGGCACCGATCTGGCGCCCGAGCAGAGCCAGGCGGTGCGGCTCGCGCTGACCGAGAAGGTGGCGGTGCTCACCGGCGGGCCGGGCTGCGGCAAGTCCTTCACCGTGCGGTCCGTGGTGGAGCTGGCCCGCGCCAAGAAGGCGAAGGTGGTGCTCGCGGCGCCCACCGGCCGGGCGGCCAAGCGGCTGTCCGAGCTGACCGGCGCCGAGGCGTCCACCGTCCACCGGCTGCTGGAGCTCAAGCCCGGCGGGGACGCGGCGTATGACAGGGACCGTCCGCTCGACGCGGATCTGGTGGTGGTCGACGAGGCGTCGATGCTCGATCTGCTGCTGGCCAACAAGCTGGTCAAGGCGGTCCCGCCCGGTGCCCATCTGCTCTTCGTCGGGGATGTGGACCAGCTGCCCAGCGTGGGCGCCGGGGAGGTGCTGCGCGACCTGCTGGCCCCCGGCAGCCCCGTCCCGGCGGTGCGGCTCACCCGGATCTTCCGCCAGGCCCAGCAGTCCGGTGTCGTCACCAACGCCCACCGGATCAACGAGGGGGTGCCTCCGGTCACCCAGGGCCTCTCGGATTTCTTTCTCTTCGTCGAGGACGACACCGAGGAGGCCGGGCGGCTCACGGTCGATGTCGCGGCCCGCCGCATCCCCGCCAAGTTCGGTCTCGACCCCCGCCGTGACGTGCAGGTTCTGGCCCCCATGCACCGCGGCCCGGCGGGCGCGGGCACGCTCAACGGACTGCTTCAGCAGGCCATCACCCCAGCCCGCCCGGACCTCGCGGAGCGCCGCTTCGGAGGCCGGGTCTTCCGGGTCGGCGACAAGGTGACCCAGATCCGTAACAATTATGAGAAAGGGGCCAACGGGGTCTTCAACGGCACGGTTGGCGTCGTCACCTCACTCGACACCGATGAGCAGCGGCTGACCGTCCGGACGGACGAGGACGAGGAGGTACCGTACGACTTCGACGAGCTGGACGAGCTGGCTCATGCCTATGCGGTGACCATCCACCGGTCACAGGGCAGTGAGTACCCGGCCGTCGTGATTCCGGTGACCACCGGGGCCTGGATGATGTTGCAGCGCAACCTCCTGTACACGGCGGTGACCCGTGCCAAGCGCCTTGTCGTGCTGGTCGGCTCGCGCCGCGCGCTGGGGCAAGCGGTGCGCACCGTCTCGGCGGGGAGGCGCTGTACCGCGCTGGATCACCGACTCGGCGGCGATGTGACAGCCGAGCGTGTCAAGAGGGTTTCCGAACGATGACGAACGGGGCAGGATGGCCGTGAAGGCGGCACTGAGTGCCGCCAAAAGGCTCTTCAGCCGACCCCGAGTGCACGTTCTCTACCCGAGTAGGGGAAGGTGGGGGGAGTCAGGGCACCTCGAAGAAGAGAACCAGACGTCGGTGAGGGATGACGTGAGCGACAACTCTGTAGTACTGCGGTACGGGGACGGCGAGTACACCTACCCGGTGGTCGACAGCACCGTCGGCGACAAGGGCTTCGATATCGGCAAGCTGCGTGCCCAGACCGGTCTGGTGACCCTGGATTCCGGTTACGGCAACACCGCCGCGTACAAATCCGCGATCACCTATCTGGACGGTGAGCAGGGCATCCTGCGCTACCGCGGCTACCCCATCGAGCAGCTGGCGGAGCGCGCCTCCTTCCTGGAGACCGCCTTCCTGCTGATCAACGGGGAGCTGCCGACCGTCGATGAACTGGCGGCCTTCCGTGGGGAGATCACCCGCCACACGCTCCTGCATGAAGACGTCAAGCGGTTCTACGACGGTTTCCCGCGGGACGCCCACCCGATGGCGATGCTGTCCTCCGTGGTCAGCGCGCTGTCGACCTTCTACCAGGACAGCCACAACCCCTTCGACGAGAAGCAGCGCAACCTCTCGACGATCCGGCTGCTGGCCAAGCTGCCGACCATTGCCGCTTATGCGTACAAGAAGTCGGTCGGCCACCCCTTTGTCTACCCGCGCAATGACCTGGGCTATGTCGAGAACTTCCTCCGGATGACCTTCTCGGTCCCCGCGCAGGAGTACGAGCTCGACCCGACCGTGGTCTCCGCGCTCGACAAGCTGCTGATTCTGCACGCCGACCACGAGCAGAACTGTTCGACCTCCACGGTCCGGCTGGTCGGCTCCTCGCAGGCCAATATGTTCGCCTCCATCTCGGCGGGCATCAACGCCCTGTGGGGCCCCCTGCACGGCGGCGCCAACCAGTCCGTGCTGGAGATGCTCGAGGGCATCCAGGCTTCGGGCGGCGACGTCGACACCTTCATCCGCAAGGTGAAGAACAAGGAAGACGGCGTGAAGCTCATGGGCTTCGGGCACCGCGTCTACAAGAACTTCGACCCCCGGGCGAAGATCATCAAGTCGGCGGCGCACGATGTCCTCTCCGCGCTCGGCAAGTCCGACGAGCTGCTCGACATCGCGCTCAAGCTGGAGGAGCACGCCCTCGCGGACGACTACTTCGTCGAGCGCAAGCTCTACCCGAACGTGGACTTCTACACCGGTCTGATCTACCGGGCGATGGGCTTCCCGACCGAGATGTTCACCGTGCTGTTCGCGCTCGGCCGGCTGCCGGGCTGGATCGCCCAGTGGCACGAGATGATCAAGGAGCCGGGCTCCCGCATCGGCCGCCCGCGCCAGATCTACACGGGCGTCGTCGAGCGCGACTTCGTCCCGGTCGAGGAGCGCTAAGGGCGCCTTGGAGCCTCAGGGCGCTCGGCCCCCTCGGGGACCTGACTGAAAGGGGTCGGATGCGGCAGCGCATCCGACCCCTTGGTTTCTTCTGGCCGGGGGCACCTCCCAGCGGTTGCTGGGGTACACCGAAGGGCGCCGAAGCGCATCCGGGTGCTTGGTCTTGCCGGCGAGTGAGCCGAAGGGGCGCGTCGCTGTCGAAAGGGAGAGCGCGCAGGCCCCTGAGGAACGAAGGGGCCGAGCACGGTCGACCGTCGACAGCGGCTAAAGCGCCCCGGAGGCGAACCGAACCTCAAAAAAGCAGAAGCGCCCCGCTTCCGATCCCCCCACGGGTCGGAGCGGGGCGCTTCCCTTGCCCCGGAGCGGATTCCCCCCACGGGATCCGGCCGGGCGTCTACGGGCCCTTGCGGGCCGTATGGTGACGCGATCCGCCGGGACGCGTACCTACGGGAGGGCCGCTCAAAGCTCCCCGAGTACGTCGTCCCGGCTACGCGTAGCGGGATGCGTCCCCCAAGACGAATCCCCACCGTCCCATTAGACTCGCGACCCCCCTCGATGGTTACGTTGGGTTGTCTGTGATCTGCGTCTCTTGCCATATGGGCCATAAAAGGGCAAGAGCCTCGATTTGAAGATCGAGGCTCTGCCGTATGGGTGTTGTGCGGCTTATGGGGACTTGGTGAATCTATGTGGACGCTGTGAAGGTCCGCAGTCGCAGACTGTTCGTCACCACGAACACGGACGAGAACGCCATGGCGGCTCCCGCGATCATAGGATTCAGCAGTCCGGCGGCCGCGAGCGGGAGCGCGGCGACGTTGTAGCCGAAGGCCCAGAAGAGGTTGCCCTTGATGGTGACGAGCGTCCGGCGCGCCAGCCGGATCGCGTCCGCCGCCACCCGCAGGTCGCCCCGGACCAGTGTCAGATCCCCGGACTCGATGGCCGCGTCCGTGCCCGTGCCCATCGCGAGCCCGAGGTCGGCGGTGGCGAGGGCGGCCGCGTCGTTGACCCCGTCGCCCACCATGGCGACCGTACGGCCCTCGTCCTGCAGCCGCTTCACGACGTCCACCTTGTCCTGGGGCAGTACCTCGGCGATGACGTCGTCGATGCCGACCTCGCGGGCCACCGCCTCGGCGACGAGCCTGTTGTCGCCGGTCAGCAGTACCGGGGTGAGGCCGAGGGCTCGTAGCTGAGCGACCGCCTCGGCGCTGGTCTCCTTGATGGCGTCGGCCACCAGGAGGATGCCGCGCGCCTTACCGTCCCAGGCCACCGCGACCGCCGTCTGCCCCTCCGACTCGGCCGCCGCTTTGGCGGCCGCCAGGTCCTCGGGCAGTTCGATGGCCCATGCGCCGAGCAGCTTCTCGCGGCCGACCAGGACCGCGTGCCCGTCCACCGTGCCCTGGACGCCGAGGCCGGGCTCGGACCGGAAGTCCGCGGGCGTCGGGAGGTCGCCGATCCGCTCGGCCGCGCCGTCCGCGATGGCGCGCGCGATCGGGTGCTCCGAGGCGTGCTCCAGGGCGCCCGCGAGCCGCAGCAGCTCTTCCTCGTCCACACCGGGCGCCGTGACGGTCCCGCGCAGCCGCATCTGCCCGGCCGTCACCGTGCCGGTCTTGTCCAGGACGACGGTGTCCACCCGGCGGGTCGACTCCAGCACCTCCGGCCCCTTGATCAGGATGCCCAGCTGGGCGCCGCGGCCGGTGCCGACCATGAGCGCGGTCGGGGTGGCCAGGCCCAGGGCGCAGGGGCAGGCGATGATCAGGACGGCCACGGCCGCGGTGAAGGCGGCGGCCGTCTCGCCCGTGGTGAGCAGCCAGCCCAGCAGGGTGCCGACGGCGATCAGCAGCACGATCGGCACGAAGATCCCCGAGACCCGGTCGGCGAGCCGCTGTACCTCGGCCTTGCCGTTCTGCGCGTCCTCGACCAGCTTGGCCATGCGGGACAGCTGGGTGTCCGCGCCCACGCGGTTGGCCTCGACCACGATCCGGCCGGCCATGTTGACGGTCGCGCCCGCCACCGCGTCGCCGACCACCACGTCCACCGGCACCGATTCGCCGGTCAGCATCGAGACGTCCACGGCGGAGGAACCCTCGACCACCGTGCCGTCGGTGGCGATCTTCTCGCCGGGGCGCACCACGAAGCGGTCGCCGACCGCCAGCTCGCCGACGGGGATCCGCACCTCATGCCCGGCCCGTCGCCCATCACCGCCCTCAACGGGGAGCGCTTCGCGCTCGCCCCCCTCGTACCGCAGCACGGCCACGTCCTTGGCGCCGAGCTCCAGGAGCGCGCGCAACGCCGCGCCCGCCCGCCGCTTGGACTTCGCCTCCAGGAAGCGGCCCAGCAGGATGAGGGTGGTCACCCCGGCGGCCGCCTCCAGATAGATCGAGGACGACCCGTCGGCCCGGGAGACGGTGAGATCGAAGCCGTGGCGCATTCCCTGCATGCCCGCGTCGCCGAAGAACAGCGCCCACAGGGACCAGCCAAGGGCCGCGAGAGTGCCGATGGAGACCAGGGTGTCCATGGTGGCCGCGCCGTGCCGGGCGCCGGTCCAGGCGGCCTTGTGGAAGGGCGCGCCGCCCCAGACGACGACGGGCGCGGCGAGGGTGAGCGAGAGCCACTGCCAGTTGTCGAACTGCAGCGACGGCACCATCGCCAGCACCACGACGGGCAGGGACAGGGCGAGGGAGACGAGCATGCGGTGGCGCAGGGGGTCCGGTCCGGCCTCGCCGGGCGGGTCGGCCTCCGGTGCGCCGGCCTCCCCGGGGTTGCGGGGCTCGGGCACGGCGGGGCGCGGTTCCTCGGCGGTGTACCCGGTTTTGACGACGGTGGCGATCAGGTCGGCGACCTCGATCCCCGCGCCGTAGGACACCTTGGCCTTCTCGGTGGCGAAGTTCACCGTGGCGGTGACGCCGTCGAGGCGGTTGAGCTTCTTCTCGATGCGCGCGGCGCAGGACGCACAGGTCATACCGCCGATGGCGAGCTGGACCTGCGAGGGCCCGCTGGTCGTCGCCGTGGTGTCGGCGGCGGCCCGGGCGGGGGGTGCCGTGCTGGTCATGTCTGGTCTCCTGGGAGGAGGGCCGGGCCGTACGGCGACTGTATGAGCAGGGCGGTACGGTCCGGCGGAGGTTTGGTGGCGGCTCGCTCAGGCCGCCCGGCCGGTGAGCTCGTAGCCCGCCTCGTCCACGGCGGCGCGGACGGTCTCGTCGTCCAGCGGAGCGGCCGAGATCACGGTGACCTGGCCGGTGGACGAGGCGGCCTTGACGGAGGTGACGCCGTCGAGGGCGCCGATCTCCTCGGCGACGGCGCCTTCGCAGTGGCCGCAGGTCATACCGGTCACCTGGTAGACGGTGGTGACAGCCTCGGAGCTCATGGGGTTTCTCCTGTGTGGGGTGAGCGTGACGGTCGGTGCGCAGGAGGCACCGGAATGCCTCAGCGTCTCCTGACGCTCCCCACTTTATACCCCTAGGGGGTATCGATGGAAGCCGATGGTGCGCCGGTCCGTGACGGGTGGGTTGCGCCGGCGCGCACTCTTCCCCGGTCCGGGCGGGGTGAGGGGTGGGGGAGAGGGGGTGGCGCGGGGGTCAGGGGCGGGCGCCGACTCCCTCGGTGCCGAGCACCGGGGCGAGATAGCCGTACAGAGCGGTCTTCAATTCCGCGACGTACGCCTCCCGTTCGGCGCCCTCATGGCCGAGGATCAGCGTCAGTCCGGCCTTGAACAGGGCGAACGCCATGGTGGTGGTGTGGGCGCGGCGCTCGGGGGAGAGGCCGGGATTGCGGACGCCGATCAGCTCGCTGATGCGTTCCTGGATCGAGTCGTGCAGTTCGGCGTGTTCTTCGAGGAGCCGGCCCGGTGTGTCGGAGGACTGGATCAGGGCCAGGAAGACCGGATTCGCGCAATTGAACTCGATCATCGGGTCGAGGACCGTGTCGAGCAGTTCGCGGAGGGGCAGTCCGGCGTTCTCGGGCGTGAAGACCGTCCCGTGGGTCTCCATCATCCGGCGGTTGAGGCGCTCGCCGAGCTCGACGGCGATGGCCTCCTTGTTCGGGAAGAACTGGTACAGCGTGCCGGGGGAGACCCCGGCCTCGCGGGCGATGGCGTTGGTGCTCGCCGAGGTGTAGCCGGTGCGGCAGAAGACATGGGCGGCGGCGTCGAGCAGCTGCTGGATCCGGCGCTCACCGCGCGCCTGCCTGCGGCGCGGCTTCGCCGTTTCGTCGCGCTGATCCGCCTTGCTCTCGCTCACCTGTTTTCCCCGGCTCTCCGTGTTCGATTGACAAACACGAGCGCCCGCTCGCATTCTTGAGAAACGCGAGCGGTCGCTCGTGTTTACCGCCCATGGTAATCAGCGACCCGTGCTGCCTACGGACGTGTGGGTGGCGGCATGGGGCACAGGTGAAGGGGACACCGCGCCATGACCGATGTCAACCGCCCACCCGGGGACCGGATCGGAGGGTGGACGCGCCTGGTCACCGCGCGGCCGCGGCTGTCCCTCCTGATCGCCCTGCTCTTCACGGCGCTGGCCGTCGTGGCCGGGAGCGGGGTCGCCGACCGGCTGGGAAGCGGCGGCTGGGAGGACCCGGCGGCCGAGTCCTCGTATGCCACCAAGGCACTGGAGAAGCGCTTCCCCGCCTCCCAGCCCAATCTGATCCTGCTCGTCGACAGCGGTGGCAGGACCGTGGACGATCCGGCCGTCGCCGCCGAGGCCCGGGCCCTCGCCAAGAAGCTCTCGGACGAGCAGGCGGTCACCGGTGTCACCTCGTACTGGGCCACCGGCGCGCCCTCGCTGCGGGCCCGTGACCGGGGCGAGGCGATCATCGCCGCGCGGATCGTGGGCGACGAGTCCACCGCCGGCAAGACGCTGGAGCGCATAGCGCCCCATTACCGGGGCGCCCATGGCCCGGTCGAGGTGTCGGTCGGCGGGATGGTCGCGGTCCGCCATGAGCTGCAGACCACCATCCAGGAGGATCTGCTGCGGGCCGAGATGATCGCCCTGCCCATCACCCTGGTGCTGCTCGTCATGGTCTTCGGCAGCGCCGTGGCCGCCCTGCTTCCGCTCGGCGTCGGCATCATCGCCATCCTCGGCACCGACGCGGTGCTGCGCGGGCTCACCGAGTTCACCGATGTCTCGGTCTTCGCGCAGAACCTGACCACCGCGCTCGGCCTCGGACTCGCCATCGACTATGCCCTGTTCATCGTGCGCCGCTTCCGGGAAGAGCTGGCCCAGGGCGCGGAGAAGCTGCCCGCCGTCGCGACCACGCTGCGCACCGCCGGGCGCACCGTGCTCTTCTCGGCGCTGACCGTCGCCGCCTCGCTCGCCGCCATGCTCGTCTTCCCGCAGTACTTCCTGCGCTCCTTCGCCTATGCGGGGATCGCGGTGGTGCTGATCGCCGCCACCGCAGCCCTGGTGGTCCTGCCCGCGACGCTCATCCTCCTGGGGGACCGGGTCAACGCACTGGACCTCACCCGGCTGCTGCGCCGCGGCCGCCCGGCCCGCGGGGGTGGGTCCGGAGCGGGCTGGGCGAGGCTCGCCCGCCTGGTGATGCGGCGCGCCCCGCTGTTCGCGCTGGCCACCGTCGCCGGTCTGGTCGCGCTCGGGCTGCCGTTCCTGAGGGTGGAGTTCGGCACCGCGGACGACCGCCAGCTCCCATCGAGCGCCGAGTCCCATGTAGTGCAGCAGCACATCCGGGAGGGGTTCCCCGGCGGTCCCGGGGGCGCGGTGGAGGTCCTCGCCGAGGGCGGGACCGGCACCAAGGCCCTCGCCGACTACAGCGCCAAGGTCTCCGCCCTCCCTCAGGTGCTGCGGGTGGACGGCCCGGCGGGCCGGTTCGCGGACGGGCGGCGAGTGGCCGAGCCGGGGCCGGCGGAGGCGGCGCGTCTGGCCGGTGGCTCGGCCGACATCACCGTGCTGCCCAAGGGCGAGGCCGTGGACGCCGCCAGCCAGGACCTGGTGCGGACGATCCGTGCCCAGGAGTCGCCATTCACCACCTCGGTCACCGGCACCGCCGCCGTCCTGGTGGACACCAAGGACTCCATAGGCGACCGGCTGCCCTGGGCCGCCGGCATCATCGTCGCCGTCACCCTGCTGCTGGTCTTCCTGCTCACCGGAAGCGTGCTGATACCGATTCAGGCGGTGCTGCTCAACGCGCTCAGTCTGACCGCGATGTTCGGCGCGGTGGTGTGGGTCTTCCAGGACGGGCATCTGTCCGGTCCGCTCTCCTTCACCACCTCCGGCGATATCGAGACCACCCTGCCCGTCCTGATGTTCTGCGTCGCCTTCGGGCTCTCCATGGACTACGGGGTCTTTCTGCTCTCCCGGATCAAGGAGGAGTACGACCGCACCGGAGACCATCAGGCGGCGGTCGAGTTCGGACTGCGGCGCACCGGCGGCTTGATCACGGCGGCAGCGCTGATCCTCGCCGTGGTGATGGTGGGCATCGGCACCTCGCGGGTCACCAACACCAAGATGCTGGGGCTGGGGATCGCCCTGGCCGTGTTGATGGACGCGATGGTGGTGCGCGGTCTGCTGGTGCCGGCGGTGATGAAGCTGACCGGCCGGGCCACCTGGTGGGCCCCTGGCCCGCTGCGCCGACTGCACACCCGGTTCGGGCTGAGCGAGGGGGAGTCCGCTCCCGCCGGAAGCCGTACGGACGCCGGGACCGGCACCGGCACCGGCACCGGCACCGGCACGGATGCCGCCACCGGCAGCGACGCCGACGGCCGGTGCGGGGGCAAGGGCGGGTCTCGCGGCCATAAGGGGTCTCACGGCAAGGACGGGTCTCACGGTGAGGACGGGCTGCGCGGAGAGGCGGACACGGCGCGGGACCGGGTGAGCACGGGCCGCCGCTAGCGGATCACGGGAATACGGCACCGCGGCGCCGCTAATCCTTGGCGTCCCGCCGGGCGCGGCGGTTGCCAGGTCTGCGGGCCACCCAGGAGCGGATCGTATCCGCGTACCAGTACGGTTTGCCGCCCTCCACCAGATCGGGGGGCGGCAGCAGGCCGTGCTTCCGGTAGGACCGCACGGTGTCGGTCTGCACACTGATATGCGCGGCGATCTCCTTGTAGGACCACAGCCTCCGGTCGGTCATCTCTTATGCCCTTCCGCAGGTCGTCGCGGCCACGGCCCAGTGGGGTCGTCGGGGGAGCCGCGGCGCGCCTGCTCACGCTCCATCAGCCTGTGCCCGGGTCAACGACGCTGAGTGACGGTCGGCCAGGGGCTGTTGAGCACCTGTGACGTAGACGTGTGGAGATGTGACGGCTGTGACGCACGAGTGACGCACCGGACGATGGCCCCGCTGTCATGGCGACAGCGGACCGGCCGCGTGGAAACGGCCGGTCCGCTGGGCGTCAGCTGGTGAGGCGTCAGCTGTAGAAGGCGGGGCGCTCGATCATCTCGACGGCCGTGCGCTCACCCGTGGCCTGGGCCCGGACCCCGGCCTCGCTGACGGCGGTCGCGGCGTAGCCGTCCCAGGTGCTGGGGCCCTCGACCTCCCCGCGCCGGGTGGCGTTGACCCACGCCTGAACCTCACGGTCGTACGCCTCCTCGAAGCGGGCCACGAAGTCGGGGGCGATCTCCCCGCCCCAGGTGCCGGGCCGGTTGACCAGCATGCCGTGGGCGTCGCCGACGCGGGCGGTGCCCCGTTCGCAGACCGCCTCCGCCTGGACCTGGTAGCCGAAGCCGCAGGTGGCGAAGATCTCCACATTGACGATCGCACCACCGGTGGTCTCGAAGACCACCAGCTGGGGGTCGCTGAGCGGCTCGGGGGACAGCGAGCTGGGGGTCGGCTTGAGCACGGTGACCGCGGCGATCTCCTGCTCCAGCAGCCAGCGCGACTGGTCCATCTCATGCACCACCGAGTCGGTGATCATCATCTCGTTGGTGAAGTACGAGTGCACCGAGGCGTTGCGGTGGCGGCAGTGCAGCAGCAGCGGGCGGCCCAGCTCGCCACCGGCCAGCAGCGCCTTGAGCTTCATGAACTCGGTGTCGTAGCGGCGCATGAAGCCCACCTGGACCCGGCGGTGGCCGAGCTTCTGCTCGGCCTCCAGCACCCGCAGCGCGGACGCGGAGTCCGGGGTGAGCGGCTTCTCGCACAGCACCGGCAGATCGCGCTCGAACGCGCTGAGCAGTGCGGCCTCGTGCGCGGGTCCCGGCGAGGCGATCAGCACCGCGTCCACGCCGGGGGCGGCCATCGCGGCGGCCGGGTCGGTGAACGCCTGACAGCCGTCGGCGGTGTCGGCGACCGCCTTCGCCCGCGCCTCGTCGATGTCGACCACGGCGGCCACCCGGGCGCCGCTGATCACCTCGTTGATGCGGCGGACATGGTCGGCGCCCATCTTGCCGGTCCCGATGACGGCGACCCCGAGCGTTCCCTGCTGCGTCATAGGCTGATCTCTCTTCTCTCTCTGCTCTCTGGACGGTTCGACGGCCCGTGGGGGCGAAGGGAGGTCAGGCGCCGCAGGAGCGCAGGAAGCGCCGGGTGCGCTCGGCGATGGGGAAGGGCTGGTCGGGCGGGCAGGGGTACATGTCCTGCTCGACGATGGCGAACAGGTCCACATCCAGCCTCTGGGCCGCGCTCAGGACCGGTCCCAGCTCCGGAACGCCGTTCGGCGGTTCGCACATGACCCCGCGCTGCACGGCGGGGCCGAACGGCACCTCGTTCTTGACCACATCGGCGAGGATCTCCGGATCGACCTGCTTGAGGTGGAGATAGCCGATGCGCTCGCCGTAGGTCTCGATCAGCTTGACGCTGTCGCCGCCGCAGTAGGCGTAGTGGCCGGTGTCCAGGCAGAGGTTGACCAGATCGGAGTCGGTGGCGTCCAGGAAACGGGCCACGTTCTCCTCGGTGTCGATATGGGTGTCGGCATGCGGGTGGACGACGATGTCGAGCCCGAAGCGCTCCCGCACCTCACGGCCGAGCCGCTCCATCCCGGTGGACAGATGGCGCCACTGCTCGGCGGTGAGCGTCGGGGGCTCGATCAGCTCGGCGGTCTTGTCGTCACGCCAGAAGGAGGGGATGACCACCAGGTGCTTGGCGTTCATCGCCCGGGTCAGCTCGGCCACCTGGGAGACATGCTCCCAGGTGGCGTCCCAGACCTCGGGGCCCCGATGCAGCGAGGTGAAGATGGTGCCCGCCGATACGGTGAGGCCGCGCCGGCCGGTCTCCTCGGTGAGCCGGGCCGCGTCGGTCGGCAGATAGCCGTACGGCCCCAGCTCGATCCACTGGTAGCCGGCCTCCGTGACCTCGTCGAGGAAGCGCTGCCAAGGGACCTGCTGGTCGTCGTCGGGGAACCACACGCCCCAGGAGTCGGGGGCCGAGCCGACCCGGATGCGGTCCAGGGCGGGTGCGGGGGAGGCGTCGGCAGTCATGGCAGAGGGTCTCCTCGGTGTGCTGGGGTGCCCGCGTCGTACTGTTTTGGGCAGCTTCACCGGCCGGGCGGGCGGCCGTCAAGAGTTCGTCAGGACATTCGGACGTCTTGTCAGGGGAAGGACATCCGGAGGATGGCGTCCTGTCAGGGGGGAAGGCGTTCGGTCAGGCGGAAGGGGCGGTCACCTCCTCGGGCAGCTCATCCACATCGACCCCGCGGACTTGGGCCAGCTCATGCTTGAGTGCGGCCAGTTCGGCGCCGCCGGCCATGTGGTTGGTGAGCTCTTCGAGGCTGACGTCCTCGCGCGCCGCGTTCAGCTCCAGGGCGCCGAGCCTCAGCACCGCGAAGTGATCGCCGACCATATAGGCGTGGTGCGGGTTGTGGGTGATGAAGATGACGCCGAGCCCGCGCTCGCGCGCCGCCGCGATGTACTTGAGCACGACACCGGACTGCTTGACGCCGAGCGCCGCGGTCGGCTCGTCCAGGATCAGCACCCGGGCGCCGAAGTGGACCGCCCGGGCGATCGCCACGGACTGGCGCTGGCCGCCGGAGAGGGTGCCGATGGGCTGTTCGAGGTTGTCGAGGTGGATGCCCATGGCGGACAGCTCCTCGTCGGTGATCTTCTTCATCCGCTGGATGTCCAGCCGGCGCACCGGCCAGGGGCCGCGGGTCAGCTCGGAGCCGAGGAAGAAGTTCCGCCATACCGGCATCAGCGGCACGGTGGCCAGGTCCTGGTAGACGGTGGCGATGCCCAGCTTCAGGGCGTCACGCGGGTTGTTCAGTTGTACCGGCTCGCCGTCGACGAGATACTCGCCCTCGTCGTGCTGGTGCAGCCCCGAGATGATTTTGATCAGGGTGGACTTACCGGCGCCGTTGTCGCCGAGCACGCAGGTCACCCGGCCCGGCCGGACGGCCAGGTCGATGCCCTCCAGGGCGCGGACGTTCCCGTAGAGCTTGCCCACGCCCCGCAGCCGGACCACCGGCTCATCGGCCGGTGCGGCTCCGGTGGCGCTGGTGGGGCTGGCGGGGTTGGCGGTGCTGTCCTTGGGGTCCTTCGTTGCCATTTCCGATCACCTCCTGGCGGCCTGACGGCGCACCCACAGAT
The DNA here is from genome assembly GCF_042868035.1 of Streptomyces sp. NPDC007875. Taxonomy (NCBI): domain Bacteria; kingdom Bacillati; phylum Actinomycetota; class Actinomycetes; order Kitasatosporales; family Streptomycetaceae; genus Streptomyces; species Streptomyces sp. NPDC007875. The sequence continues at coordinate 143,809 of NZ_JBIADZ010000022.1, forward strand.
TGACGAGGGTCGCGAGCAGCAGCATCACGCCGACGAAGAACTTGAACCAGTCGGGGTTCCAGTTGGCGTAGACGATGCCCTGGTTGACCATGCCGAAGATGAAGGCGCCGAGGACCGCGCCGATCGCCGAGCCGTAGCCGCCGGTGAGCAGGCAGCCGCCGATCACGGCCGCGATGATGTAGTAGAACTCGTTGCCGACGCCCTCGCCGGCCTGCACGGTGTTGTACTCGAAGAGCAGATGCATGCCGACGAACCAGGCCGCGAAGCCCACCGTCATAAAGAGGGCGATCTTGGTGAGGTTCACCGGTACGCCCACGGCCCGTGCGCTCTCCTGCGAACCACCGGCCGCGAAGATCCAGTTGCCGAACTTGGAGCGCAGCAGCACCCAGGTGGCGATGGCGGCGAAGAGCAGCCACCACAGCACCGTGATCTTCACATTGACGCCGAAGACGCCGATCTCGGAGGCGAAGAGCGACTTGGCCTGGTCGAAGCCGTCCATGTCGGTGATGGAGTCGGTGGCCACATTGTCGGTCAGCAGCTTGGTGATGGCCAGGTTGGCGCCCTGCAGCATCAGGAAGCTGGCGAGGGAGACCAGGAAGCTGGGCAGCCCGGTCTTGATCAGCAGCAGTCCGTTGATCAGCCCCACGGCGAGCGAGACCAGCAGGGCGACGATCACGCCCACCCAGACATTGGCGGTGAGCTGGAAGCTGAACATGCTGGCGGTCAGCGCCGAGGAGGTGACCGCGACCCCGGCCGAGAGGTCGAACTCACCGCCGATCATCAGCAGGGAGACGGCGAGCGCCATGATCCCCATGGTGGACGCCTGGTAGAGGACGGTGGCGAAGGAGTCGGCCTGGCGAAAGGTGGGGGCGACGGCGAAGAAGAAGAGATAGACGCCGATGGCCGCGACCAGCGCCCCGATCTCGGGGCGGGCCAGCGCCCGCCGGGCCAGCGAGCGCTCGGCGGTGCGGCTCTTCGGCGGGGCGGCGGGGGAGGCGGGCGGGGTGGCGGCCGCCGGGGTGGCGGTATGGGTCATGGCGGGGTCACCGCGTTCCGTTCTTGGCGAACGTGGCGATGGTGTCCACGTTCTCCTTGGTGACGAACGCGGGCCCGGTCAGCACGGGCTTCTCCCCGCCGCCGCTGAAGTTGCCGTTGTTCTTGAAGAGCCACAGGGAGTCGATGGACAGATAGCCCTGGAGATAGGGCTGCTGGTCGACGGCGAACTGGACGTCGCCGCTCTGGACGGCGGAGACGAGGTCCTTGTTGAGGTCGAAGGTGGCGACCTTGGCCTTGCCCCCCGCGTCCTTGGCGGACTGGACGGCGGTCAGGGCGAACGGGGCGCCCAGGGTGACGACATAGTCGATGCTCGAATCCTGCTTGAGCTTCGCGGCGATCGTCGACTTGACCGACGGCATGTCGGTGCCGTTGACGTAGAGGGTGTCCGTCTTGCCCTTGAAGGTCTGCTTCACACCCGCGCAGCGGGCCTCGAGGGCGACATGGCCCTGTTCCTGGATCACACAGATGTTGTGCTTGGCGCCGATCTCGTTGAGATGCTTGCCGAATGCCTGGCCCGCGATGTTCTCGTCCTGGCCGAAGTACTCCAGCAGACCCATGTCCTTCCACTGCTCGAGTCCGGCGTTGAAGGCGACGACCGGGATCCCGGCCTTCTTCGCCTTGGCTATCACGCCCTTCATGGCGTCGGGCTTGGCGAGGGTGACGGCGATGCCGTCGACCTTCTGGTTGATGGCGTTCTGGATCAGGTTGGCCTGGTCGGCTCCGCTGGGGTTGCTGGAGTAGACGAGGTCGACGTTGTCCTTGGCCGCCGCGGACTTGGCGCCCTTGCGCACGGTGTCCCAGAAGGTGTCGCCGGGGGCCGCGTGAGTGATCATCGCGATCCTCAGCCGCGGGGTGTCGGCCTTGCCGGCCGCGATGCCGGAGTCGGCTTCCTGGGCCTTCTTGCCGCCCTGGCTGCTGCAGCCCGCTGCCAGGAGGACGGCTGCGGTGGCGAGTGCGGCGAGGCCCGCTCTGTGGTGTCGATTGAGTCTGAGGTCCATCCGTTCCAGCACCTCTCAAGGCAGGTCCGTCGAGTTGGCACGGCCGTTGCAGAACGGGAGCCAACTCCCCGCGACTGTCCTCTGTCAAGGCTTTGTCATGACAACATTTCATCTGGACGTAACGACGCGATAACGCCCCCTGTGGCCCCGGATGATTACGTCAGTATGTAAGGACAAAGCCTTGACAGTGGCTGGGGGACACGTCTAGACCTGAAGGGCCGGGGCACCTCCCGGAGTTCTGTGCACCAGACCCTGAGCTGCGTCTTTCCCGAAGGGGCAGGCATGAGTGAGCCGTACGACCTGATCACGATGGGCCGCATCGGAGTGGACCTGTATCCGCTGCAGACCGGTGTGCCATTGCCGCAGGTCGAATCGTTCGGAAAGTTTCTCGGCGGCTCGGCGACCAATGTCGCGGTCTCCGCGGCCCGCTTCGGCCGCCGTTCCGCGGTGATCAGTCGCACCGGGGCGGATCCGTTCGGCGACTACATTCACCAGGAGCTGCGGGCCTTCGGGGTGGACGACCGTTTCGTCACCCCCGTCGAGCAGTACCCCACCCCGGTCACCTTCTGCGAGATCTTCCCGCCCGACGACTTCCCGCTGTACTTCTACCGCCGCCCCAAGGCACCCGATCTGGAGATCCACTCCGATGAGCTGGACTTCGACGCCATCCGCGCCAGCCGGATCTTCTGGATGACCGGCACCGGGCTCAGCGAGGAGCCCAGCCGCACCAGCACCCTCGCCGCGCTCGCCGCCCGCGCCAAGGGCGGCACCACCGTCTTCGACCTCGACTGGCGGCCGATGTTCTGGGCCGACCCGGAGACCGCCCGGCCCTTCTACGCCGAGGCGCTGCGCCATGCGACCGTCGCCGTCGGCAACGTGGACGAATGCGAGATCGCCACCGGTGCGCGCGAGCCCAAGGCATGCGCGCAGGCGCTGCTGGACGCGGGCGTGGAGCTCGCCATCGTCAAACAGGGCCCCCGCGGGGTGCTCGCCGTGCACCGCGACGGCACCACCGCGGAGGTCCCGCCCGTCCCGGTCGAGGTGGTCAACGGACTCGGCGCGGGCGACGCGTTCGGCGGCGCCCTGTGCCACGGGCTGCTCTCGGGCCGGCCCCTGGAGCGCGTCATGCGGTACGCCAACGCGGCGGGCGCCATCGTCGCGTCCCGCCTCGCCTGCTCCTCCGCGATGCCCACGGAAGCGGAGGTCGAGGCCCTGCTGGGCGGGGGCTGACCCAGGGCCCAGCGGCAAGGCCGTTGGCTGCCCATCGTTACGGGATGTCCCCGTCAACCGGCGAGTGAGCCGAAGGGGCGCGTCGCTGTCGTAAGGCAGCGCGCGCAGGGAGCGAGGAACGAGCGACCGAGCACGGTCGACCGTCGACAGCGACTGGAGCGCCCCGGAGGCGAACCGAGCCTCGAAAAGGAGGAGCAACACCTTGAGTATCAGCGTTTCGGACCTTGTGACGGTGCGGAGCCGCCACCCGGAGGCCATCGCCGAGGCGGCCGACCGCCGGGTCCGCCGCCCCCTCATCGGTGACAGCGGCCGTCTGATGATCGTGGCCGCCGATCACCCGGCGCGCGGCGCCCTCGCCGTCGGTGGCCACAAGCTGGCCATGGCCAACCGGGTCGATCTGCTGGAGCGGCTGTGCCTGGCGCTGTCCCGTCCCGGGGTCGACGGGGTGCTCGCCACCGCCGACATCCTCGAGGACCTGCTGCTGCTCGGCGCCCTCGAGGGCAAGGTCGCCATGGGCTCGATGAACCGTGGCGGCCTCGCCGGGGCCTCGTTCGAGCTCGACGACCGGTTCACCGGGCACCGCCCCCAGGACCTGACCCGGCTGCGCTTCGACGCCGGCAAGCTGCTGCTGCGCATCGACTACGACGACGCCGGTTCGCTGACCACCATGGCCACCACGGCCCGCGCCATCGACGAGATGGCCGAGCGGCGGCTCCCCGTCTTCGTCGAGCCGTTCATCTCCCGGCGAACGGGCGGAAAGGTCGTCAACGATCTGAGCCCCGAGGCCGTCACCAAGTCCATAGCCATCGCCTCCGGCCTCGCCGGAACCTCCGCCTACACCTGGCTGAAGGTGCCGGTCACCAACGACGCCGACGAGATGGCGGCGGTGATGGAGACCAGCACCCTGCCGGCGGTGTTGCTCGGCGGCGACGTGGGCAAGTCTCCGCAGGACCAGGAGGAGGCGTACGAGAAGTGGCGCAAGGCGCTGGGGCTGCCGACCGTGCAGGGGCTGGTCGTCGGGCGCTCGCTGCTCTATCCGGCGGAGGGCAGCGTCGAGACCGCCGTGGACACTGCCGTCGGCCTGTTGTGACGCGCGACGAGACGTGACGCTTCGACATGTGACGCTACGAGACGTGACGCTACGGAAGGCAGAGACTTCACGCCATGACCACCACTGATCCGTTCCCCGGCTTCCATGTGCAGGCCGGCAAGGCGGCCGACGGCCCCTACGCCGTGGACATCACCCCCGAGCGGGCCGGCTGGGGCTACTCCAGCCTGCGGGTTCTCGAGCTGCCGCCCGGCGGTTCGCACTCCCTGGCCACCGGTGACAGCGAGTGGATCGTGCTGCCGCTGAGCGGCGGCTGCACAGTGATCGCCGAGGGCGAGGCCTTTGAACTGCACGGCCGGGAGAGTGTGTTCAGCGGGGTGAGCGACTTCGTCTACCTGCCGCGCGACTCCCACGCCCAGATCGCCAGCGGGGCGGGCGGCCGCTTCGCGCTCACCGGCGCCCGCTGCGAGCGGCGGCTGCCCGCGCGCTACGGACCGGCCTCCGCCGTCCCCGTCGAGCTGCGCGGCAGCGGCAACTGCTCGCGCCAGGTGAACAACTTCGGCGCGGCAGGCGTCTTCGCATGCGACAAGCTCATCGCCGTCGAGGTGCTCACCCCGGGCGGCAACTGGTCCTCGTACCCGCCGCACAAGCACGACGAGTGCCGCCCCGGCGAGGAGAGCGAGCTGGAGGAGATCTACTACTTCGAGATCGCCGAGGCCCACGGCAACGAGGGCATCGGCTATCAGCGGGTCTCCCCGTCGGGCCGCGGCCGCGGCACCGACGTCCTCGCCGAGGTCCGCTCCGGGGACACCGTCCTGATCCCCGACGGCTGGCACGGCCCCTCCATCGCCGCCCCCGGCCATGACATGTACTACCTCAACGTCATGGCGGGCCCGGAGGAGGAGCGCGCCTGGCTCATCTGCGACCACCCCGACCACGGCTGGATCCGCTCGACCTGGCCGGACCAGCCCGTCGACCCCCGTCTGCCCCTGTATCAAGCACCCGATTCCGCACCCGCTGGAGACCCACGATGACCGCTTCGGCAGTGCGCCGCCTGACCGTCGCCCAGGCACTGGTGGAGTTCCTGGCCCACCAGTACACCGAGCGCGACGGGCGGCGGCAGCGCCTGATCAACGCCACCTGGGGCATCTTCGGCCACGGCAATGTGGCCGGGCTCGGCCAGGCGCTGCTGGAGTCCGGACCGGACACCATGCCGTATCTCCAGGGCCGTAACGAGCAGGCGATGGTGCACGCCGCGGTCGGCTACGCCCGCCAGAACAACCGGCTCGCCGCCCAGGCCGTCACCACCTCCATCGGCCCCGGCGCCACCAACCTCGTCACCGGCGCGGCGCTCGCCACCGTCAACCGGCTGCCGGTGCTGCTGCTGCCCGGCGACATCTTCGCCACCCGGCCCGCCGACCCGGTGCTGCAGCAGCTCGAAGTCCCGTACGCGGGCGACATCTCGGTGAACGACGCGCTGCGCCCGGTCTCCCGCTACTTCGACCGGGTGATGCGCCCCGAGGCGCTGATCCCGGCCGCGCTGCAGGCCATGCGGGTGCTGGCCGACCCGGCCGAGACCGGCGCCGTCACCCTGGCCCTTCCGCAGGACGTCCAGGCCGAGGCGTTCGACTGGCCCGAGGAGTTCTTCGCCGACCGGGTCTGGCATGTCCGCCGCCCCGCTCCCGAAGCGGCCGAGGTGGCCGCCGCCGCGCACACGATCCGCGCCGCCCGCCGGCCGCTGATCGTCGCCGGCGGCGGGGTCCATCACAGCGAGGCCGAGGACGCCCTGCGCGCGCTCGTCGACGCGACCGGCATCCCGGTGGCCTCCACCCAGGCGGGCAAGGGCTCGCTGCGCTACGACCACCCCGCCGACATCGGCGGGATCGGCCACACCGGCACCGCCGTCGCCGACGACCTCGCCCGCAGCGCCGACCTGGTCATCGGCGTGGGCACCCGCTACAGCGACTTCACCACCGCCTCCGCGACCCTGTTCGCGGACCCGGCCGTGCGCTTCCTCAACCTCAACATCACGCCGTTCGACGCCCACAAGCTGGGCGCCACCACCGTGGTCGCCGACGCCCGCGCCGCGCTCGAGGCGCTCACCGCCGAGCTGGCAGGCCACCGGGTCGAGGAGACGTACGAGGCCGAGTACCACACCGGCAAGGCCGCGTGGGAGCGCCGGGTGGACGCCGCCTACGCCGCCGGGGACGAGACCGCCCGCCCGTCCCAGACCCAGGTGCTGGGCGCGCTGGACGCGGTCGTCGGCGACGAGGACGTGGTGATCAACGCGGCGGGTTCGCTGCCGGGCGACCTCCACAAGCTGTGGCGCGCCCGCTCCCCGCGCCAGTACCACCTCGAATACGGCTACTCCTGCATGGGATACGAGATCCCCGGCGCCATCGGCGTACGGCTCGCGGCGCCCGCCACACCGGTCTGGGCGCTGGTCGGCGACGGTACGTATCTGATGATGCCCACCGAGATCGTCACCGCGGTCCAGGAGGGCATCAACATCAACATCGTGCTGTTCCAGAACCACGGCTACGCCTCGATCGGCGGTCTTTCGGAGACCACCGGCGCCGAGCGCTTCGGCACCGCCTACCGCTACCGGGCGGCCGACGGGCAGTACACCGGCGATCCGCTCCCGGTCGATCTGGCCGCCAACGCCGCCTCGCTGGGCATGGACGTGCTGCGCGCCAAGAGCGTGGGCGAGCTGCGCGAGGCGCTGGCCGCGGCGCGCGCCTCGGACCGGCCCACATGTGTCTATGTGGAGACCGAAACGGCCGACACAGTGTCCGGCGCACCCGAGGCACAGGCGTGGTGGGATGTGCCTGTCGCCCAGACCGCGACCCGTCCGGCCGCCGTGAAGGCCCGCGAGGACTACGACCGGCAGGCCGCCGCACGCCGCCGCCACCTCTGACGTTTCTGACGTTGTTCGAGAGAAAGGCTCCGCACCCATGAAGACCGTCAACCACTGGATCGGCGGAAAGACCGTCGAGGGCGCGACCGGCGCGTACGGCCCGGTCTACAACCCCGCCACCGGCGCTCAGGACACCCAGGTCGCCCTGGCCTCCGTGGAAGAGGTCGATGCGGCCGTGGCCGCGGCCAAGGAGGCGTTCCGCTCCTGGGGCACGGTGTCCCTGTCCAAGCGCACCGCGATCCTCTACAAGTACCGCGAGCTGCTGGACGCCCACCGCGACGAGATCGCCGAGCTGATCACCGCCGAGCACGGCAAGGTCCACTCGGACGCGCTGGGTGAGGTGGCCCGTGGTCTGGAGATCGTGGAGCTGGCCTGCGGGATCGCCGAGAAGCTGAAGGGCGAGCTGTCCACCCAGGTCTCCACCGGGGTCGATGTGTCCTCGATCCGCCAGCCGCTCGGGGTGGTCGCGGGCATCACGCCCTTCAACTTCCCGGCGATGGTGCCGCTGTGGATGTTCCCGGTGGCCATCGCCTGCGGCAACACCTTCGTCCTCAAGCCCAGCGAGAAGGACCCCTCGGCGTCCCGCCGGCTGGCCGAGCTGGCCACCGAGGCGGGGCTGCCGGACGGGGTGCTCAATGTCGTCCACGGTGACAAGGTGGCCGTCGACCGGCTGCTGGAGCACCCGGACATCGCGGCCGTCAGCTTCGTCGGCTCCACGCCGATCGCGAAGTACATCCAGTCCAGGGCCATCGAGCACGGCAAGCGGGTGCAGGCGCTCGGCGGTGCCAAGAACCACATGCTGGTGCTGCCCGACGCGGACCTGGACTTCGCCGCGGACAACGCCATCAACGCGGCCTACGGCTCGGCCGGTGAGCGCTGCATGGCGGTCTCCGTCGTCGTCGCGGTAGGCGACATCGGCGACGACCTGGTGAAGAGGATCGCCGACCGGGCCGCCCGGCTGCGCATCGGCCCCGGGAACGACCCGGCCTCCGAGATGGGCCCGCTGATCACCAAGGAGCACCGCGACAAGGTCGCCGGTTATGTGCACGGGGCCGCGGCCCAGGGCGCCGAGGTGGTCGTGGACGGCACGGGATACAGCGTCGAGGGTCACGAGAACGGCTTCTTCATCGGCGTCTCGCTGCTGGACAAGGTCCCGCCGACGGCCGACGCCTACCGTGACGAGATCTTCGGCCCGGTGCTGTGCGTGGTGCGCGCCGAGACCTACGACGAGGCCATCGAGCTGATCAACAGCTCCAACTGGGGCAACGGCACGGCCATCTTCACCCGCGACGGCGGCGCCGCCCGCCGCTTCCAGCTGGAGGTGGAGGCGGGCATGGTCGGCGTCAATGTGCCGATCCCGGTGCCGGTGGGCTACCACTCCTTCGGCGGCTGGAAGGACTCGCTCTTCGGCGACCACCACATCTACGGCAACGACGGGGTGCACTTCTACACCCGCGGCAAGGTCGTCACCACCCGCTGGCCGGAGCCGTCGGAGGAGGTCGGCATCAACCTCGGGTTCCCGAAGAACCACTGAGGCGTATGTGACGTGTGATTCGCACGTTTGAGTGGTTTCCCCGCCCCCTGCCGGACCCGGTCCGGCAGGGGGTTTCGCCGTCGCGGGGGCCGGGGATCCCAGGCCCACGGAGCAAACGGGGGAAATCGGGGGTGGCGACGTGCCTGGGTTCACGGAAGGAGAAGGGGCCGAGGAGTTCATCGAGGCGCTGGGGAGCGCCGTGGTGCCCCGGGACCGCAGGGCCAAGGCGCGGGATCTCTTGCCGCCCGTGCTGCTGCTCGCCGACGGCGAGCGGGCGGCGGTCCACGCCCATCAGGCGATGCGGGGGCTGCGCCGGATGCTCCATCCCGACGGCGCCAAGCGGGTGCCGCACGCGGCGCTCGGCCCCGATGAGATCCGCGACGCCGCCGGGCGGCGGCCGCTGACGCTCGACCTCGGCGGGGAGCTGTGCGTCGATGTACCCCGCCGCACCGGCCGCCTGCGGCTCACCGACTTCTTCCTGACGCGGGACATCGTCGAGCAGGCGCTGGACCCGCGGGCCCCCGAGCCGGATGGCCGCGCGCTGCGCGACCACTGCTACGCACAGCGGATCGCACGAGGGCCGCTGCTGCGGGCGTTGTGGGCGCTCGGCGGCGAAAGCGCCGAGGGCGGCACGGCGGGGCCGGGGTGGGTCGCGGAGCTGCGCCGGCTGCTGGTGCGCCCCCTCTTCCAGCTGCTGCCGCGCTGGTGGTGGGGGCGGCGCCGCACCCGCCTGCTGCTGCGCTCCCCCCGGCGCGGCTGGTACGCCGACTGGCGGCGCATCAGCCATGGCCGCACCGCCGAGGACTTCTTCGAGAACGCCGCGCGGCTGCTGCGCGCCGAGCGCGGACGGGACCGGGAGGCGGCGGTCGGCCGGTGGGAGGAGCTGCTGCTGCACGCGCTGCTGGCGGATCTGCGGCGCGCGGCGCGGCCGGGCCGGATCTCGCCCTGGCGGCGCCGGCGGCGCACCCGGTGTGTCTTTCTGCTGGAGCTGCCGGAGGACGCCGCCGGTGCGGCGGCCGGGGAGCGCTTCCTGGAGCGGTACGCAGAGGCCGCCCGGGACACCCGGTGCGCGGCGGTCGTGGTGGTGGCCGTCTCCCCGGCGGACGGGGCGGGAGTGTCCTCGGCGGGCGGAGCGGCCTCGTCCCCGGCGGGCGGGGCGGCCGCAGGGGAGAGCGGTGGACTGGGCCGCGCGGCCGCCAGGCTGCGCGGCGCGAGCGGGATGCCGTCGCGGGCGCCCCGGCCGCTGCGGGCCGCGCTGCCCGCACCGGTGCCGGAGTCGGAGGGGCTGGACCTCGACCCCGTCTCGCCGCGCACCTTCTGGCTCGGCCCGGCCGCCGAGCTGACCCTGACCGGGGTGGTGGTGGCGGCCCTGCTCAGCGCCCCGGGCGTGTGGCTGCTGGACCGGGTCACGGCCGAGCCGGACCGCGGCTGTCTGGGCGGCGCGTCCAGCGAGGTCGTCGCGGGCCGGCCCGAGCTGAGCGCGGACTCGCCCCGGAAGCAGTACGAGGACGCCCGGCGGCTGATCCGCGAGGAGAACGCACGGGTGGACCGCGAGGTCGGGGACGGCGACGGCACCGCCCGTACGGTGGTGCACATCGGCTCGGACGTGGCCGCCGACCAGGAGGGGCAGCGGTACAACGCGGCGGTGCCCGAGCTGCGCGGAATCGCGCTGGCCCAGCGCGCGCTGAACGACGAGGCGCGCAACGACTCCCAGAAGGTGTGGCTGCGCATCGACAGCCGTAACGCGGGGGACGACTTCGCCAACGCGCCGCGCATCGCCCGCCAGGTCGCCGAGGACGCCCGGAAGAAGGGCTCCGGGATCATCGGCGTGGTGGGCTTCTCCAAGAGCCTGAAGCAGACCCAGGAGGCCGTGCGGATCCTGGGCGGGGCGCGGATCCCGGTCGTCGGCACCACGGCCACGGCGGATCTGATGCAGGTGAACGGGTACTACCGCAGGGTGGCGCCCACCGACAGCCGTGAGGCCGCGGTCGAGGCCGACTTCGCCCGCCGGGGCAACATCATGGACGACGGCACCGGGAGCTGCTCCCCGGCCCGCGCCGCCGTGGTCGTCAAGGACCCCCGGGATCTGTACAGCGATGAGATAGGGACGCTGTTCGCCGAGCGGTTCGGCGCCCGGCCGTTCACCCTGGAGTACACCCCCGGCGGCCGGTCCGGCGGTGTCGCCCAGGGGCCGGGGCAGGACGGTGTCGCCCGTAAGGACAGCATCGGCGAGCTGGCCGACGCGGTGTGCGAGCGCGTCATCGCCAACCCCCGTACGGTCGTCTACTGGGCCTCCCGCGCCCTCCAGTTCAGCGCGTTCCTCGACGACTTCGGGGACAACACGGCGTGCGAGGGCAGAAAGCTGACGGTGCTCGGCGGCAATGACCTCACCACCGCCGCCCTCGCCGGTGAGTACGCGGACCGGCCCTGGCTGCGGCTGTACCACACCGTCCATGTGCTGCCCGCGGGCCATCCACGGCTGAGCGATATCGCCAAGAAGTTCAACGCCGACTACGCCCGGGACTTCGGATCCCATGACCTGTGGCGCGACGACGGGCGGGCCGCCCTGGCGTACGACGCGATGCAGCTGATGGCCGAGGCGGCCAACCGGGCCTTCCGCAGCACCGACAACGTGGAGCGCTCCAATGTACAGATCGGCCTCGACAACGGCATCCGGAAACAGGGCGCCAGCGGCTATCTGGACGTCGGGCGGGGCCGCTCGGTGCCCCGGGACAAGCCGCTGGTGATCCTGCACCACACCGACCGGGGCTCGGAGCCGGTGCTGTACTGCGGCGCGTTCACCCAGAATCCGGCCGGGCGGGCCACGCACTGGGGGCCGCAGGAAAAGTTCTCCTGTCCCAGGGACAGTTGAGCAACCATTCGCGGGGCTGAAGGGTCTTCTTGGGTGCTCGCCCGTATAAGGGCCGAATCATCGATGCAAGACCGTATACAGGGGGATTTTTCATGTCTGTTGTGATGCGCTCACTTCGCTCCCATGCCGCGGTGGCCGGCGGCTGTGTGGCCGCGCTCGGCCTCGGATTCGCGCTGGCCGCCGGGTCGCCCGCCTCGGCCGCCGCGCAGACCGACCCGAACGGCCGCTACACCGCCGAGGAGATCCACCACTTCCTGGAGGGCTTCTACGGGAACCACGGCCCGCGCCCCTGGGAGCGGGAGCACCTGGTCTCGGACCAGCTCAAGGAGCAGGCCGCCCAGACGCCCGACTACGACCTGCTGCTGTGCGCGCAGAACGAGCCGGAGGACATCGAGGTCGGCGAGGTGACCACGGCCCAGTCCGCGCGGGTCGGCTGGGCGACCATCACCACCCGCTGGGGCCAGGAGCCGGAGCCCCGCACCTTCACCGCCTATGTGGACCTCGACGGCAGTCGGCCGCTCCAGCTCCTCCAGGTGGACTGCGAGCCCGGGGACTGACCCCCGCCAGGGGCCGGACCCGGGGGAATCCAGAGCGGAACGGTTGGTTCAGTTCTCCCGGGGCCACCCCGTAGTCTCGCCGCATGACCTGGTCGCACGCGTTGAAGGAGACCGCCCGGACCGGCCTTGCGATCGAGCGCACCCGGACGGAGCCGCTGGTCGCGCTCCGCGGTGCGTGCGGGGTCGCGCTCGTCATCGGGATGGCGCTGTGGCTCGGCTCGCCGACGCTCGCCGTCTCGGCGGCCTTCGGCGCCTTCTCCGCCGGGGTCGCCACCTTCCAGCGCAGTTGGCGCCCCCGCCCCTGGCTGGCGCTGGCCGCCGCGGCCGGTCTCGCGGTGAGCACCTTCCTCGGCTATCTGGCCGCCACCCACACCTTCACCTTCGTCATCATGCTCGCCGTATGGACGCTGATGACGGGCATGTCATGGGCGGTCGGCCCGGTCTCCGGGCTGGTCTCCACCCAGATGGTGGCCGTCATGCTGATCACGGTCACCCTCCCGACCTCGACCCTGGGCGCCCTGGGGCACGCCTTGCTGGTCGGGCTCGGCGGCGTGGTGCAGGCCGCGCTGATCGTGCTCTTTCCGGTACGCCCGTGGGGCGTGCAGCGCGACGCCCTCGCGGACGCGCTGGCCGCCGTCGCGGACTACGCCCGCAAACTGCGCTACGAGCCGGTGGCGCACTTCGACCCCAAGCCGCTGATGGAGGCCCGCAGCGCCGCCGCCCTGACCCCCCGTCAAGCCCGGCGGCGGCCTAGGCAGCTGCGCGGCTACCGGCTGCTGGCCGAGCGGATCCGGCCGGTGCTCGCCTCGCTCGCCGACCCGGTGGTCGGCGCCCCCGAGGAGGGGCCCGAGCGCGACCGGGTGCGGGAACTGCTGGCCGCCACGGGCACCGTGCTGGACGCGGTGGCCCACGCCATCCGCCACGGCACACCGGTGCGGGTGCCCTCCGACGCCATGTCCGTCCTGCGGATGCCGGAGGACGGGCCGAAGCTGAGCGGGGCCGCCCGCCGTGCCGCGCTGCGGCTCCTCTCGCTGGTGGCGGACGTGGTGGAGGCGTCCGATGAGCCGGTGGAGGAGGTGTCCGCCGAAGGCCGCACGGTCCACCGCTTCCTGCCCCGCCCCGGTATCCCGGGCACCGTGACCATGGCGCTGCGCTCCATCCGCCGCGAGGCCCGCTGGTCCTCGCCGGTACTGCGCCACGCGGTGCGCCTGTGCGCGGTCGACGTCAGCGGCTATCTGCTGAGCACGGCCCTGCCGCTGGGGCACTCCTACTGGGCGCCGCTGACCTCCACGATGGTGCTGCGGCCGGACTTCGCCCAGACGTACTCCCGCGGCGTCGCCCGCTTCCTGGGCACTTTGGCGGGTGTGCTGGTCGGCGGCGGGGTGGTGGCACTGGTCCACCCCGGCTCCTACCTGAGCGCCGGGCTGGCCGTGGTGTGCGTCCTGGCGATGTACCTGCTGCTGCGCACCGGTTTCATCGTGACCTCGGCGTGCGTGAGCGCGTACGTGGTCTTCCTGCTCAGCATCGCGGGCGAGGCATGGAGCCAGACCGTGCAGGCGCGGGTGGCGCTGACCCTGCTCGGCGGGTTGCTGGCGATGGTCGCGTACGCGGTCTTCCCCGCCTGGGAGACACCGCGGCTGCGGGACCGGCTCGCGGACTGGCTGACCGCGAACGGCTCCTTCGCCACCGCCGTCTTCGACGCCTACGCCCGCCCCGCCGACCGCCGCCCCCGCCAGGTGCGGGACGCCCTGCTGGACGCCCGCGCTGCGCGGGCGGCCTGGGAGCAGAGCGAGTCACAGGCCCATCGGGAACCGGTGCGCCACCGCGGACTGTCGCGGCGGGCGGCGCGGGCGGCGCAGACGGCGCTGTCCACGATGGGACGAGTCGTCATGCTGCTGGAGGCGCATCTGCCGGAGCGTGACGCGGCGCCGTCCGAAGGGGCCGGGGACTTCGCCGCGGCACTGCGGCAGGCGATGCCGAAGGCGGTCGAGGCGGTACGGGAGCGGCGGCCGCTGAACTGGGAGGCGGTGCACCGGTCGCTGGAGCGGTGGCGGCAGAGGGCGGGGGACCGTCCGGGGGTGGCGCTGCGCGACGCCGAGCAACTGGTCGACGCCCTGGACGATCTGGCGGAGGCGCTCAGCAAGAGCGCGAGACAGTCACGCACGCCCCGGGACCCCGGTCAAGGAGAATCCCCCTAGACTAGGGGTGCCCCCTACATCAAAGGGCGTGTTAATCATGAGGGGGCAGTACTGTGCCGAGGTGCCCTGGATGCGCGCCCGGTAGGCTCTGCCGTCTGTCCGCACGGATTGTCTGACGAGTGAAAGAACTTCCCAACGCATGGGTGCACAGCGAGAAGACAGCGTCTGGATACGACGATTCCATCCGGCGCCCGAGAGCCGCGCCCGTCTGATCTGTCTGCCGCATGCCGGTGGTTCGGCGTCGTTCTTCTTCCCGATGTCCCAAACGCTTTCGTCGTCCGCGGATGTCCTGTGCGTGCAGTATCCGGGGCGTCAGGACCGGCGTCAGGACCCGCTGATCGAGAACATCGGTGAGTACGCGGACGCCATCGCCGCGGAGTTGAAGCCGTGGCTCGATCTCCCGGTCGTCTTCTTCGGGCACAGCATGGGCGCCGTTCTCGCGTTCGAGGTGACCCGGCGGTTGGAGGAGGCGGACGCGGAGTTCTCCGCGCTCGCCCTCTTCGCCTCGGGCCGCCGGGCGCCCTCCCGTTACCGCGATGAGAATGTGCACCGGCGCGATGACGACGGCGTCGTACGCGAGATGAAGCTGCTGAGCGGCACCGATTCGCGCGTCCTCGGAAATGAGGAGATTCTGCGCATGGCGATGCCGGCGATCCGCGGTGACTACAAGGCGATCGAGACCTACCGCTCGGCGCCCGGCGCCTCCGTCCGCTCGCCGATCACGGTGCTGACCGGCGACAACGACCCCAGGACCAGCCTCGAAGAGGCGGAGGCGTGGCGGTCGCACACCACCGGCGCGTTCGACATCCGGGTGTTCCCGGGTGGTCACTTCTTCTTGGCCGGGCATCAAGAGCCGATTATGAGTCTCGTCGCGGAGAAGCTTTCGGGGTCGAGACCCTGACCCGGGCGCTTCAGGAACCTGGCCGACGTACTGGAAAACACCACTCGTCACGCTTGTTGCCCCCGGCGGTCCGTTGGGGGTATCAGGTGGCGTTCATCGGGGGATGAATTCTTTGCCTGCGAACCTCTTCGAATGGGAGAACCACCTCTCCGCCCTGCGCGAAATGCTGCGCGGCGCGACACAGGGCAGAGGTCGGCTGGCTCTGGTCAGCGGCGCGGTGGCCAGTGGGAAGACCACGCTGCTGAACACCTTTGCCGAACAGGCCATCGAAAGCGGCGCGTTGCTCCTGGAAGCGACCGGTTCGAGAGCCGAGAGGGACCTCCCGTTCGGGATTGTCCGGAAGATTTTCGACAACGGCGCGATGCCCTCCGATGTGCGATCCGAAGTGATCGCACTGCTTGACGGAAACGGCCTGGAAAGCACCGCCGCGGGACGCATGCACGTGATGTCCCAGATTTCCTCGGTGCTGCTGCGGATGGTCGACGATCGCACTCTTGTCGTCCTCGTCGACGATGTGCACTGCGGCGACGATCAGTCCCTGCAATTCCTGCTCCACCTGGCCCGCCGGGTGCGTCAGGCGAAGGTTCTCATCGTCCTCACCGAATCCCCCCGGCTTCGTCAGGAACAGTTCACCTTCCATGCCGAACTGCTCCGCCAGCCCAACTGCGTACGCATGCGGCTGCACATGCTCACCGAGCCGGGCGTCGCCGAGGCGCTGTCCGGCTCGCTGTCCGCCACCGTCGCCGCCCGCCTCGCCCCCGAGTGCCACCGAGTCTCCGGTGGCAACCCGATGCTGCTGCGCGCCCTGCTGGAGGACTGGCGGACCGTTGGTGAGCACGGCGAGGCCCAGCAGCGCCCCGCGCCCGGTGAGGCGTTCGCCCACGCCGTCCTCGGCTGTCTGCACCGGGGCGAGCCCGAGGTGCTGGAGGTCGCCCGCGGGGTCGCCGTCCTCGGCGACGCCCGCTCCCCGCGGCTGCTCGGCCAGCTCCTCGACCTGAGCGTCAGCACGGTCCAGCAGGGCGTCCAGGACCTGCACCAGTGCGCCATCCTGGAACACAACGCCTTCCGCGACGAAGTGGCCCGTACCGCGGTGCTCGACGCGACCCCCGCGACCGCCCGCGACGCCCTGCACGCCCGCGCCGCCCGGCTGCTGCACGTCGACGGCGCCTCCGCCCTCGACGTCGCCCGCCAGCTGGTCTCCGCCCGGCAGGACGCCGAGCGCTGGACCGTCCCCATCCTGCGCGAGGCCGCCGAATTCGCCTTGGTCGAAGAGGAGTTGGAGTTCGCGCTCCGCTGCCTCGAACATGCCCACCACGCCTGCGGGCCGGGCCCCGAGCGCACCGCGCTCAAGGCCCGGCTGGTCAGCATCGCCTGGCGGATCGGCCCGGCCGCCGCCGAGAGCCATCTGCCGGAGCTCATCGCGGACGCCGAGCGGGGCCGGCTCGCCCCGCGCGATGTCGCCCCGATCACCTCCTACCTCGTCTGGTCGGGGCGGCTGGACGCGGCGGCCGACGCCGTCGCCGCGCTGGCCCGCTCGGCCGGCACCGGCGACGACCCCGCGATGACCGCCGCCGTCTCCGCCTCCGCCCAGTGGCTGACGATGCTCAGCCCCCCGCTGCGCGACCGCCTCCCCACCGTCGGGACCGGCGTCACGGCGGCCACCGGCGCCCCCCGCGACATGGCCTACCTGGCCTACGCCCACGCCGCCGCCACCATGTCCGCCGCGCTCACCGAGGGCCAGGCCGACCGGGCCGTCACCGAGGCCGAGCGGGTCCTGCAGCGCCACCACCTGAGCGACAGCACCCTCCAGCCGCTGGTCGTCGCGCTGCTGGCGCTGGTCCTGGCCGGCCGGCTCGACCTCGCCCTGTCCTGGTGCGAGCGGCTGCTGGGCGAATGCTCCGCCCGCCGCGTCCCCACCTGGCAGGCGCTGCTGTCCGCCGTACGGGCCGAGATAGCGCTGCGCCAGGGCGATCTGCAGGTCGCCGCGCACCAGGCGCGCACCGCGATGTCGCGGATCTCGGTCCAGGGCTGGGGCGTGGGCATCGGGCTGCTGCTGTCCACCCTGATCCAGGCCGAGACCGGGATGGGCCACTACGACGAGGCCATGGCGCTGCTCGAACAGCCCCTGCCCGACGAGCTCTTCCAGACCCTCCCCGGGCTGCTCTACCTGCGGGCCAGGGGCCGCTGCCATCTGGCCACCGGCCGCTACCACGCCGCGCTCGGCGACTTCACGGCCGCCGGTGAGCTGATGGACGCCTGGCGGATGGACATGCCCCTGCTGACCCCCTGGCGGGTGGACGCCGCCGAGACCTGGCTGGCCCTCGGCGACCCCAAGCGCGCCCGCGCGCTGGCCGAGGAGCAGCTGCGGCTGGGCCCGGAGGACGCCCGGCTGCGCGGCGCCCTGCTGGTGGTCCTGGCCCGCACCGACGAGCTCAAGCGCCGGGTGCCCCGGCTCAAGGAGGCCGTCGAGATCCTGGAGGGCGGCGACGACCGCATCCAGCTGGCCATCGCCCTCGGTGAACTCGGCCGCGCCTACCGGTCGCTGGGCGACTTCAACCGGGGCCGGGTGTTCGTCCGCAAGGCGTGGCATGTGGCCAAGACCTGCGGCGCCGATCCGCTGTGCCGTGAGCTGATGCCCCGCCACGCGGACGCCGGTGAGTTCGCGGCGGCCGCCGCCCAGCCGGGCCAGGGCGCCGAGCAGCAGCGCGATGTGGAGGCGCTGACCGAGGCGGAGGTGCGGATCGCGGTGCTGGCCGCGCACGGCAACACCAACCGGGAGATCGCCTCCAAGCTGTTCGTCACCGTGAGCACGGTGGAGCAGCACCTGACCCGCATCTACCGCAAGCTGAACGTCAAGCGGCGCCGTGACCTGCCCGCGAAGCTCTCGGACAGCAGCCTGACCGGGACGGTGTAGAGGGGTACCCGCGGTCGTCAACCCCGCCCCGGCCGCGCTAGCTCAAATACCCGTGCTCCATCGCCTTCATCACCGCGGCCGTACGGTCGGAGACGCCGAGCTTCCGGTACGACCGCAGCAGATGCGTCTTGACCGTGGCCTCGCTGACGAACAGCTCGGCGCCGATCTCGGCGTTGGTCAGCCCCCGGCCGACCAGCCGCAGCACCTCGCGCTCACGGCCGGAGAGCGGGGACGGCTCGACCGTCCGGGAGCGGAAGAGCTTGCCCGCGAGGGACGGGGTGAGCACCGTCTCGCCACGTGCCGCGGTCTGCACCGCGTCGATCAGCTCCTGGCGTGAACTGCCCTTCAGCAGATAGCCCGCGGCGCCCGCCTCCACCGCGCGCAGGATGTCGGAGTCGTCCTCGTACGTGGTCACGATGACCACCTTGCAGCCCGGCACCTGCCGCAGGATCTGCCCGGTGGCCTCCACCCCGTCCATCCCGCCCATGCGCAGATCCAGCAGGGTGATGTCCGGCCGCAGCGCGACCGCCTGGACCACCGCCTCCTCACCGGAACCGGCCTGCCCGACCACCGTGATTCCCTCGGCGGACTCCAGCATGGCGCTCAGCCCCTCCCGCACCACGGGATGGTCATCGGCCAGCAAGACCCTGATGGGGCCGCTCGGATTGCCCGGCACACTCTCAGCCACTCACTGCCTCCCCGCTCAGCGCCGTCACCGGCACGCTCACCTCCACGGTGGTGCCCCGTCCGGGGCTGCTGGTGACGGACGCCACCCCGTCGATCTCCTCCACCCGGGCCTGCATTCCGCGCAGCCCGTAGCCTTCCTGGGTGCCGTCCGGGGTGAACCCCTCGCCGTCGTCACGGACCAGCAGCCGGACGCCGCCCTGGTCGAAGACCACGATCACATCCACCGTACGGGCCTGTTTGGCGTGTTTGCGCACATTGGCGATGGCCTCCTGCACCGTGCGCAGCAGCACCACGCTCACCGCCATCGGCAGCGACTTCTCCTCGCCCATCACCGAACACCGCACCTCCAGGCCGGTCTCGGCGATCAGCCCCTCGGCCTGCCGGCGCACCGCCTGGGAGAGCGAACCGCCGCGCAGCGCGGGCGGGGTGAGGGCGGCCACGAAGTCACGGGCCTCGGCGAGCGACTCCTTGGCCACCCGCCCGGCCAGCGACAGATGGTTCACCGCCTGGTCCGGGGCGTCGCGCACCTCCGACTCGGCGGCCTGCACCAGGCTGATGATGCTGGTCAGGCCCTGCGCCAGGGTGTCGTGGATCTCCCGGGCCAGCCGCTCGCGTTCGGCCGAGATACCGGCCTCGTGGGAGAGCCGCGCCACCCGCTCCCGGCTGCGCTGCAACTCCTCGATGAGCTGCCCGCGCCCCTTGCTCTGCCGCACCACCCGCTTGATCCACAGCCCCAGCAGCATCGACAGTGCGATGCTCAGCAGCGAGATGGGCAGGACACCCAGGACGCTCAGCCCCAGGTCCTCACCGATGAACGCCACCACCAGCACGGGGCAGAGATTGGCCACCATGGCCAGCGCCACCGCCCAGATCATCGGCAGGCTCATGATCAGCATCGGGATGACGGCGAACAGCGCGAACGCGCCGACGAGGTTGAACGCCGTGGTGATGCAGAAGAGCGTCACCAGACCCGCCGCGAACACCAGGTTCCGCGGGCCGTAGGTGTCCTCGATCATCAGCGTCCGGCCGACCGCCGCGTACCACGGCACGCACAGCGTCAGCGCGGCGATCGGGATGGAGTGGCTGGCCTGGGAGCCACTGGAGAGGAAGAGCAGGATCGCGGTGACGAGATAGGAGACGGCGAAGAAGCCGTCCCACAGGCCGAACCAGCGGGTGCCGGACTCGGGACCGTAGTACGCCCCGGTCTGCGAGCCCTCCCCCGGAGAGTGATTGCGCACGGGCTCAGTACTACCACGCGTGTCCACCGTGTCCACCGGACGGTTGACAGCCAGAACCCACCGTTCAGTCGTCTCGCGTCGGCCGGCCCGCTTCTAGCGTTGAGCTAGGTGGGACGGAGAGTCGTCACACCGCCTGCACATCACCCTTTTTGGCTTGGAGAACGTCCCGTATGCCACAGATGAGCCAGTTCATGTCCGCACTGATCGCCAGTGGCACGATCCTGATCATCATCCTGGCGACCGACATCGGCCGCCGCCGCATCACCACGATGCGGATGGTGCGCTCGGTCATCGCCGTGGCCATCGTCATCGCGATCTTCGTCGAGTCCTTCCCGACCAAGGGCAACGACCTCTCCCTGCAGCTCGTGGGCGTCGGTACCGGTGTCATCTGCGGTCTGATCGCCGGAGTGCTGCTGCCCGCCTACAAGGACGCCACGTCCGGTGACCTCTACACCATCGGTGGCATCGGCTACGCCCTGGTGTGGATCGTCCTCTCCGGCGGACGCATCCTCTTCGCCTACGGCGCCGAGCACTGGTTCACCATGGACCTGGTCAAGTTCTCCATCGACTACAAGATCAGCGGTCAGGACACCTACGCCAACGCCTTCGTCTTCATGTCGCTGGCCATGGTGCTGACCCGTACCGCCGTGCTGCTGGCCAAGATGCGCAAGCTGAAGGGTCAGGACACCGCGAGCGGTCAGCTGCCGCAGCAGACCACCACCGGTGCGTCGGTCTGAACCGCCTGATTTCATAGTCCACCAACCCCGCCGGGCCCGCCCCGGCACCCGTCAGACGCAAGAGCAGGGTGAAGCAGTGGAACGCCATGACAACCTGAGGCTCCGACCGCCTCGGCACCGGGTCGACCGCCGTGCGATCGGCTGGTGGACCGTGCAGTCCGCCGTCTTCGCCCTGCCTCTGCCGCTCGTCTTCGGGATCCTGTGGGCCTCCATCCCCCCCACGCGTGAGTTCTTCATGTGGGCCACGCTGATCTCGCTGGTCCCCGGGCTGCTCTACATGGCCGTCATGCCGGCCTGGCGCTACCGGGTCCACCGCTGGGAGGCCACCAACGAGGCGGTCTACGCGGCCTCCGGCTGGCTCTGGCAGCAGTGGCGGGTCGTTCCGCTCTCCCGGGTCCAGACCGTGGACACCCTGCGCGGCCCGATCCAGCAGATGTTCGGGCTCTCCGGCGTCACCGTGACCACCGCCTCCGCCGCGGGCGCGGTGAAGATCAAGGGCATCGACCACAAGATGGCGTCGGACCTGGTCGAGTACCTGGCCAAGTCCACCCAGGCCGTCCCGGGAGACGCCACATGACGTCGGACACCACCGTGCGGCCGCCCTCCCACGCGGCCGGCCAAGACTGGGGGCGGCTCAACAGTCGGCTGCTCCTGGTCAACCTGTCCATCCTCGCCGCACCGGTGGCCATGTTCCTGGCCAGCCTCGCGGTCACCGGCGGGGACACCAACCTTCAGGTCATCATCACCCTCGGCTCGCTGTTCGTGACCTTCCTGGTCATCAGCGGCATCGGGCTGATGCGGCTGTTCACCACCCGCTACCGGCTCACCGAGGACCGCTTCGAGCTTCACACCGGTCTGCTCTTCCGCAGCGAGCGCTCGGTCCCGATCGGCCGCATCCGCGGTGTCGACCTCACCGCCAACCCGGTCCACCGGATCTTCGGCCTCACCACCCTGCGGATCGACAGCGGGGACCAGAGCGACGCCGCCGCGCGCAGGCTCGCCCTCGACGGCATCACCAAGGCCGAGGCCCTGGAGCTGCGCAGCCGGATCATCGCCCTGCGCGACGCCGGCCAGGCCCGGGCGGTGGCCGACAGCGACGGGGTGCTCAGTCGGCTCGACTGGTCCTGGCTGCGCTACGGCCCGCTGACCCTCTGGGGCGTGGGCGGTGTCTTCATCGCCGCGGCCAGTGCGTACCGCACCCTGAGCGAGCTTCAGGTCAACCCGCTCGACCTCGGCATCATCAAGGACCTCGAGAACCGGTTTGGCACCATTCCGCTCTGGTACGGAGCCCTGCTGGCCGCCGTCCTCATCGTGGTCCTCGGCATGATCGGCTCCACCGCCACCTTCATCGAGAACTGGGCCGGTTATGAACTGCGCCGCGAGGACGGCGGGATCCTCCGCATCCGCCGCGGACTGCTGGCCACCCGCTCCGTGAGCATCGAGGAGCGCCATCTGCGCGGCCTCGAACTCGTCGAGCCCATCCCGCTGCGCTGGGCCAAGGGCGCCAAGCTCAACGCCGTCGCCAGCGGCCTGGGCAACCAGGAGGACAACCGCAGGCGCCGCGCCCTGACCCCGCCCACCCCGCGCGGCGAGGCCCTGCGGGTCGCCGCCGAGGCGCTGCCGACCGGCCCCGGTCTGATCGAGCGCAAGGGGCTGCTCCCGCACCCCAGGGAGGCCCTGCGGCGCCGGATCAACCGCGCCCTCATCTGGTCGGTCCTGATCGCGGCCGTCCCGGTGGGCCTGGGCCTGTGGCTCGGCTCCTGGCTCGTCATCACCGGCGCGATCACCGGTGTGGTGCTGGTGCCGGTTCTGGTGGCGTTCGCCTTCAACGCCTACCACAGCCTCGGCCACCTCCTGCGCGGCCGCTTCCTGGTGATGTGCTCCGGCGCGTTCGCCCGCCGCACCGTCGCCCATCAGCGTGAGGCGATCATCGGCTGGAAGTTCTCCCGGACGCCGTTCCAGCGGCGGGTCGGGCTGATCACCCTCGGCGCCACGACCGCCGCCGGTGAAGGCGCCTACCACGTGTACGACCTGACCGAAGGCCAGGGAATCGCCCTCGCAGAGACCGCGGTACCGGGGCTGCTCGCTCCGTTCATCGAGAGAGCCCCCGACCGCGGCTGACACCACCCCGAGACCAACTGGCGATCCCCCGAGAGGTGGAGGGGCGGACCGAAAGGCCGCCCCTCCACCTCTGAACCCCTCCACCTCTGAACCCCTCCACCTCTGAAGCCCCTCCACCTCTGAAAAACTGAATACTGGGCGCACTATTTGCTCGAGATCCTTGTCGTCACCGGAATTCTCATGCACTCTGGTGAATTAAGCGTGGCCATTGCGCGATGCCCCTCGGATACGGGACCCCAAAGGGATGATAGGGGTCCATAGGGGGTTTGAAGGGGTTTCTAGCCGCCCTGCCCTGTGTAAAGCTGACGTACGGTCTTGGTGTTATGTCTGCGAGGGTAATGGGGCGCGCGATGGTGAGTGAGTCCGTGGATTTCACGCCCGAGCACACCGAAATGGGGGGCACGAGCCCCGAAGGAGCGTCCCCGTGGCGGGATCGGCTCGCCAAGATCCCCGAGGCCGAGCGCGCCGAGGCTCTCACCGCCTGGGTCGGCGAGATCGTCGAGCAGGCCCTCAAGGACAAGGCGCCGGATGTCCTCGACCCCGAGCGTCCCTTCCTCGACCTGGGCTTCGACTCCCTCGCCACCGTTGATCTGCACGCCCGGCTGACCGCCGCCACCGGACTGCGGCTGCCCGTCACCCTCGCCTTCGACCACCCCACCCCCGCCGACCTCGCCCGCCATGTGCGCGCCGAACTGCTGGGCGAGAACGACGGCTCGGGCGCCTCTCCGGCCGATGCCACAATGGGCCCGATCGCCGCCGACGAGCCCATCGCCATTGTCGGAATGAGCTGCCGATTCCCCGGTTCGGTCGGCTCTCCCGAAGAACTGTGGGAAATCGTCGCGGGCGGAAAAGACGTCATCTCCGAATTCCCGGTGACTCGGGGATGGGATCTCGCCGGGCTTTACGACCCCGACCCGGACAAGGCAGGCAGCAGCTATACCCGCGAAGGCGGATTCCTGCACGACGCCGATGAGTTCGATCCGGCGTTCTTCGGCATTTCGCCGCGCGAAGCCCTCGCGATGGATCCGCAGCAGCGGCTGCTGATGGAGACCTCCTGGGAGGTCTTCGAACGCGCCGGAATCGACCCCGCGACCCTCCGGGGCGGCCGGGCCGGTGTGTTCGTCGGCGCCGAGACCCAGGACTACGGCCCCCGGCTGCACGAGGCCGAGCAGGGCTTCGAGGGCTATCTGGTCACCGGCAACGCCGCCAGCGTCGCCTCCGGCCGGATCGCCTACACCTTCGGCTTCGAAGGCCCCACCGTCACCGTCGACACCGCGTGCTCCTCGTCCCTGGTGGCGCTCCACCTGGCCGTCCAGGCGCTGCGCGCGGGCGAGTGCACCATGGCGCTCGCCGGTGGCGCGGCCGTCATGGCCAACCCCGGCTCGTTCATCGCCTTCAGCCGCCAGCGCGGCCTCGCCGCCGACGGACGCTGCAAGCCGTTCGCCGCCGCCGCCGACGGCACCGCCTGGGGCGAGGGCGTCGGCATGCTGCTCGTCGAACGGCTCTCGGACGCCCAGAAGAACGGCCACCGGGTCCTCGCCGTCGTCCGCGGCACCGCCATCAACCAGGACGGCGCCAGCAACGGACTCACCGCCCCCAGCGGCCCCGCCCAGCAGCGCGTCATCCGCCAGGCCCTCGCCAACGCCGGACTCTCGTCCGGTGAGGTCGACGTCGTGGAGGCCCACGGCACCGGTACGACGCTGGGCGACCCCATCGAGGCCCAGGCGCTGCTCGCCACCTACGGCCAGGAGCGCGAGGCGGACCGGCCGCTGTGGCTCGGCTCGCTCAAGTCCAACATCGGGCACACCCAGTCCGCGGCCGGTGTCGGCGGCATCATCAAGATGGTCATGGCGATGCGCCACGGCGTCCTGCCGCGCACCCTGCACATCGACGAGCCGACCCCCCATGTCGACTGGACCGCCGGTGAGATCGAGCTGCTGACCGAGGCCCGGGCGTGGCCGGAGAGCGACCGCCCGCGCCGCGCGGGCGTCTCCTCGTTCGGCATGAGCGGCACCAACGCCCACGCCATCATCGAACAGCCCCCGGTCGACAGCGAGGAGCGAAGCGAAGCCGAGGACCCCGACGGCGAGGGCTCCGCGGAACCCGCCGTCCTGCCCTGGACCCTGTCCGCGAAGACCGCGGACGCCCTCCGCGGCCAGGCCGAGCGGCTGCACACGCTGCTGGAGGCCGACCCCGGGCTCGCCCTCACCGACATCGGCCACTCCCTGGCCACCACCCGCGCCACCTTCGAACAGCGCGCCGTGCTCCTCGCCGGCGACCGCGACGGCTTCCTCTCCGCCCTGCGCACCCTCGCCGAGGACGGCGACGGACCGACCGTCGTCCGCGGCGCCCCCGCCGCCGGAAAGCTCGCCCTGCTCTTCACCGGACAGGGCAGCCAGCGCCTCGACATGGGCCGCGAGCTCTACGGCGCCTACCCCGTCTTCGCCGAAGCCCTCGACGACGCCTGCTGGTACCTCGAGGAACAGCTCGAACACCCGCTGCTCGACGTGCTCTTCGCCGAGGAGGGCAGCTCCGAGGCCGCCCTCCTGGACCGCACCGACTACACCCAGCCCGCCCTGTTCGCCGTCGAGGTCGCGCTCTACCGCCTCGTCGAGTCCTGGGGACTGCGCCCCGAACTGCTCGCCGGACACTCCATCGGCGAGCTCGCGGCCGCCCATGTAGCCGGTGTGCTGTCCCTGGAAGACGCCGCCGCGCTGGTGGCCGCGCGTGGTCGTTTGATGCAGGAGCTTCCGGCCGGTGGCGCGATGATCGCGGTGCAGGCGTCGGAGGACGAGGTGCTGCCGCTGCTCGCCGGAGGTGAGGACCGGATCGGCATCGCCGCCGTCAACGGCCCCCACTCCGTCGTCGTCTCGGGCGAGGAGGACGCGGCGCTGGAGATCGCCGCGGCCTTCGAGGAGCGGGGCCGCAAGACCAAGCGGCTCACCGTCAGCCACGCGTTCCACTCCCCGCTCATGGACGGCATGCTCGCCGAATTCCGGCGCGTCGCCCAGGTGCTGGACTACGCACCGCCGCGCATCCCCGTGGTCTCCACCGTCACCGGGCGCCTCGCCACCGCCGAGGAGCTGTGCTCGCCCGAGTACTGGGTGCGCCATGTCCGCGAGGCCGTCCGCTTCCTGGACGGGGTGCGGACGCTGGCCGACAAGGGCGCCACCACCTTCCTGGAGCTCGGTCCCGACGCCGTGCTCACCGCCATGGCCCAGGACTGCCTGCCCGACGCCGACGGCACCGCGTACGCCGCGACGCTGCGCGGCGGGCGCCCCGAGGCCGAAACCCTGACCGCGGCCGTGGCGCTGGCGTACGTCCGGGGCAAGAAGGCCGACTGGGCCGCCCCGTACGCCACCACCGGCGCCCGCACGATCGACCTGCCCACCTACGCCTTCCAGCGCCAGCGGTACTGGCTCAACGCCCCGGCCCCGGCCCCGGCCGGATCGGCGGAGGCTGCCGCGTCGGGCTCGGCCGTCGATGGGCGGTTCTGGGATGTGGTGGAGCGCGGGGATGTGGCCGCGCTGGCGGCGGAGCTGGCGGTGGATCCGGGGGTTTCGCTGGGTGAGGTGTTGCCTGCGTTGTCGTCGTGGCGGCGGCAGGAGTCGGTGCGTTCTGCGGTGGATGGTTGGCGTTACCGGGTGGTGTGGAAGCCGGTGACGGGGCGGTCGGCGGCCGGGGTGTTGGGTGGCTGCTGGGTGGTTGTGGTCCCGGTGGAGGGGGCCGGGGGTGTGTGGGCCTCGGGTGTGGTGCGGATGCTGGCCGGGCGTGGTGTGGATGTGCGCGTGGTCGAGTCGGACGCGGCGGATCGGGCTGGGATCGCGGATGAGCTGCGTGGGGCGGTGGGCGACGCCTCGGTGACGGGTGTGGTGTCGCTTCTGGCGGTGGCCGAGGGTGAGACGGGTCTGTTGCGGACGGCTGCGTTGGTGCAGGCGTTGGGTGATGCGGGTGTGGGTGCGCCGTTGTGGGTGGCGACGCGGGGTGCGGTGTCGGTGGGGCGTTCGGATGGTGGGGTGAATCCGGGTCAGGCCCTGGTGTGGGGGCTTGGCCGGGTGGCGGCGTTGGAGCTGCCGGAGCGGTGGGGTGGTCTGGTCGATCTGCCGGAGTCGGTGGATGAGCGTGCGCTGGGACGGTTGGCGGGTGTGCTGGCCGGGGCCGGTGGCGAGGATCAGGTCGCGGTGCGTGGCTCGGGTGTCTTCGGACGCCGGCTGGTGCGGGCGGCCGCGGCGGGGTCCGCAACGGGTCCGGCCTCCGAGGGCTCCTGGTCGCCGGGCGCCGGTTCGGTGCTGGTGACCGGTGGCACGGGTGCGCTGGGTGCGCATCTGGCTCGCTGGTTGGTGGAGAACGGCGCCGAGCACGTGGTGCTCACCAGCCGCCGGGGGATCGACGCCCCGGGTGCGGTGGAGCTGCGGGATGAGCTGGCGGCCTCGGGTGCTCGGGTGACCGTTGCCGCGTGCGATGTGGCGGACCGGGACGCGCTCGCGGAGCTGCTGGCCGGGCTGCCGGAGGAGCTTCCGCTCACCGCTGTCGTCCATGCGGCCGGTGTGCTCGACGACGGCGTACTGGACTCGCTCACGTCCGAGCGGTTCGCCTCGGTGCTCCGCGCGAAGGCCGACGCCGCGCGCCATCTGGACGAGCTGACGCGCGACCTCGACCTTTCGGCGTTCGTCCTCTTCTCCTCGATCACCGGGTCGGTGGGTGCCGCCGGGCAGGGCAACTACGCGGCGGCCAATGCCTACCTGGACGCGCTGGCCGAGCTGCGCCGCGCCGAGGGCTTGCCCGCCACCTCGATTGCCTGGGGCCCGTGGGCCGACTCCGGCATGGCCGGTGACGACGCCATGGAGCGGCGGATGCGACGCGAGGGCATGCCGCCGATGGCGCCCGAGTCCGCCGTTGCCGCCCTGCGGCAGGCGCTGGACCTCGATGACACCGCCGTGACGGTCGCGGACATCGACTGGGAGAACTTCGCCCGCACCCTCACCGCCGTACGGCCGAGCCCGCTGATCGCCGAGCTGGCGGCGGAGGCCGGGCCGCGCGCCGCGACCGGCGCCGAGGCTGGAAAGGTCGTCACCGACGCCGACTCCGCCACCCCGCTCGGCGAGCGCCTGAGCGGCCTTCCGAAGGCCGAACAGGACCGTGCGCTGCTGGAGCTGGTGCGTACGCAGGTGGCGTCGGTGCTGGGGCACGGCGGGGCCGAGGCGGTCGAGGCCGGGCGGGCCTTCAAGGAGCTGGGCTTCGACTCACTGGCCGCGATCGAGCTGCGCAACCGGCTGAACGCGGCGACCGGCCTGCGGCTGGCCGCCACGCTCATCTACGACTACCCGAACGCCACCGCCCTGGCGGACCATCTGCGGAC
>NZ_JBIADZ010000023.1:0-157981 GCF_042868035.1 Streptomyces sp. NPDC007875
CGGCACCACACTCCGACGCCGAGCATCCACCCGCTCCCCCGGCAACCACCTCGACACAACCCCCGACAACACCCGACCAGACACCGGATGCACCCACCACACCCACGAACCAGCCGCAAACGCACCCGAAGCAGGCTTCGGAACAGCCCCCCTCCGGCCTCGGCCACTGATATGTACAGAGATCAAGAACATGCAGGTCACAGCGTTACGGATCGCGAGTTAAGTACCTACTGGGGGGACATACCGCCGTTAATGTGTCCCGGCTGAGGGGGCAGATCGCCCACTCAATGTCAACTGGAGACGACACAGATCCAGGCTCCATGTCAAGTGGAGGTGACATTGCGAGACGGATGTGCCCCGGGGCGGGTCCACCAGACGGAGAGGGGGAGTTGTGTCCCTGCAGAGGGGACACAACTTGCGTGGCGTGTCGTGTCGAAGCGACATCAGTGTCAAGCAGAGGTGACATACTGCTGCGCGTCCAGAGACCAACAGCTTGGAGAACCACGTCGTGTCGACAGAGCCGCAGCGCCGCCGTACGAGCGCCCGGGCGGCGCCGCAGCCGAAGCTGCCACTGAACGATCCGGCCGACGCCTGGGACAGCCCGCTACGGCCGGTCAAGGACCTAGACGACGTCGCCCGCCAGTACCCCGGCCGCAAGCTGACACTGGACAGCGAGCGTCGGCCGCTGGAGTTCTACGGGCCGCCGGACCAGCCGAACGCGTTCTCCATGGACAGCCTGGAGTTCTTCCTGGTCATCACGCAGTTCTTCCGCGAGGCACTGCCGCTGCGGTTGATCCTGCTGATGATCGCGTGTCAGAGGGCCGGCGGGCGCATCCACCTGACGCAGGAGGAGATGGCGCACGTCCTAGACGTCGCGCGCACCAAGGTGAACGAGGCGCTGGGAGAGATCATGTCCCACGGCATCGTGTTCCGGGTGAAGCGCGGCGTGTACCAGTTCAACCCGCCGTACTCATACCGCGTTGCCGAGTTCATCCCGGGCACAGAGAGCATCGAGCCGGAGTACGTGAGGGTCGACCAGCACGTGGCCATCACAAAGATCCGGTCGGATGAGAGCCTGCCCGACCTGGTGCGTTTCCCTTCACTGGAGAGGATGCGCCAGGAGATCGAGCGGCTGCGCGAGGAACGGGCGAGAATGCGTGCTGAGCGCCGCCGGGAGCGGGCGGAGCAGAAGGAGAAGGGAGCCGAACAGTGAGTGGTCTGCATTTCGCCGTGGTGAACGCCGAAGGCGTCGTCGCGGACTTGGACCTGCTGCCGGCGGCTTACCGCGTGCTGCTGAAGCTGCGCGCCCACAGCGAGCCCGGAGGCCGCATCGAGATCGACCAGGTCACCCTCGCGCAGATGCTCAACCTGAGCCGGGCCGCCGTGAATGCAGCTCTGCGCGACCTGGACTTGGCGCAGCTGGTGAAGAAGCAGCGCCCTGGCGACTACCAGCTCAACCCCATGCTCGCCGCGTATCTCTCGCCCGAGGACGCCATCGCCGCTGTCAAGGCGATGCCGAAGGGCCAGCGCCTGAACTCTCCTGGCTTCGTAGAGCATTACCGCAAGGCGGTCACGGCCTACCAGGACCAGCTCGCCGAGAAGCGGCGGCGCCGTGAGGACGCCAAGCGCCGCCAGAACCTGAAGGCCGTGTCCTGACTTGACGGCCCGCTCGTCACGGCGGCGCTGCACCTCTACGGTGCAGCGCCGATCTCGTTTCCGGTGTCGGCGTTGACGCCAATGCTCCCTGCGAGCAGCAAGGAGCAAGTAACCGGACATGCGCCTTAAACACAACACCGCACTCACAGTGAGATCTGCGGGGAGGAGCGGGTAGAAAGAGAAGCCCCGGCGGGCCATGCGTGCGGCCCGCCGGGGCTTCCTGGTGGCTTGCTGCTACGGGGGAGGCAGCAAGCCGGTCTGGTCGACCTGCCGCAGTGCGTCGGACAGTTCGCCGGGGTCAACGAACCGAGGGCGGGTGGGGTGCGGGGGGCTGAGCCACGTGGCGGAGATGGATCCGCGCTGGGCTGTCGGCATGAGCAGCCACGAGCCGGTTGTCAGGGAGCGGATGCCTTGAGCGGTGCACCGGCGGGCGGTGCCGGCCGGTACGTGGACGATGAGCTCCTGGCGGACGTAGTCGGCCAGCACCGGGTAGCCGCGATCCATCGGCAGACCGAGGCGGGTGAGCGCGGCCAGGCCGCGTTCCAGCGGCGCGATGATGACGGCATCCCACTCCAGGCCGCAGCCCACCAGCCTCGTGACATACGGCGAGGAATCCCACGAACTCCGCGCGGCCTCCTCCGGCTCGACCAGCACGGGCCACTGAGGTTCGGCCTCAGCCTTGGGCGTGTTCGGCACGGCTCCTCCTGAGCGGATCGGTCTCGGAGGCTTCAGACCTCCGCTGTCCCCGGGCTCCCGCCGGGAGTCCGGGGTTGCTGGGCAGGGCGAGGCTGACGGTGCCCTGGGCGGTGATGACGGCAGGTCCGGTGAGGTCCATGGCTCCGCTGGGCCGTACGACGATGTGGAGGCGGCCGCCGGGCAGGTCGGCGGTGTAGTCGACGGCCAAGGGCGGGGACGGTTGATGGGAGCGGGCGGCCGCGACAGCGGCGCAGGCTCCGGTACCGCAGGCGCGGGTCTCGCCGACACCGCGCTCGTGGACCCGCAGCTGGAGATGGTGGGGCCCACGGGGGGCGACGAAGTCGACGGTGGCCCCCTGCGGGTACGCGGCGGCGGGCGTCACGGTGGGCGCGGTGCCCAGGTCTCCGGCGAGGCGGAGGTCCTCGAGGAAGACGACAGCGTGGGGGTTGCCCATGTCGACCTGAATGGCGGGCCAGGTACGGCCCGCTGCGGTGACCTCTATGCCCCCGGCGCCGGAGAGACGGGGGCGTCCCATGTCGATGGTGACCGGACCGGTGTGGTCGTCGGGGACGTGGACCCTGCGGGTTCCGGCACGGGTGGCGATGAGGAGGGCACCGGGCCGGTGCAGGCCGGCGTCGACCAGGTAGCGGGCCAGCAGGCGCAGGCCGTTGCCGCACATGGCGCCGAGGCTGCCGTCGGCGTTGCGGTAGTCCATGAACCACTCGGCCTCCCGCATCGCGGCCGCCTCGGGGTCGGCGGCGCAGCGCACGGCGCGCAGCACGCCGTCGGCGCCCAGGCCGGTGCGCCGGTCGCATAGGCGGACCACTTCGGCCGGGGTGAGGGTGAGGTGGCCGTCGGGGTCGGGGAGGATGACGAAGTCGTTCTCGGCGCCGTGCCCTTTGACGAAGGCGTGGGGTGCAGGTGCGGTCATGGGCGGGTGCCGGTCTCCCGTGGGATGCGTAGCCAGGCGATCTGGCCGGTGTCGGTGAGGGTCAGGCCGAAGTGGGTGCCGCGGTTGAGGACTTGAAGGACCTGGTCCCAGTTGTTGGCCAGGCGGGGTGTCACGTCGGCCTCGATGCGTGTGGCGCGGGGTCCGGGGAGGATGCGGGGCTTGGTGCCACCGAGGGTCTCCAACTGCGCGGCCGCGTCCTGGACTGCGTCCGATTGGTGGTCTTCAGCCACGCACCCACCCTCATTCAACACAGAACGTGATACTAGTCACTAGCTTTGATCTAGTCCACTAGGTTGTCAATCAGCACAGGTCAGCGCCGTGGGCGAGGAGAGAAATGGCTGACGGCAGCTCACGAGCCGCCCCGTATCTGCGTGTTGCCGCTGCATTCCGCGATCGCATCGCCGACGGCACCTGGACCCACGGCGAGCGTCTGCCCTCACGCGGTGAGCTGGGCTCCGAGTTCGGTGTCGGGGAGAATGTCGTCCGCCGCGCGCAGGAGCTGCTGATCACCGAGGGGCTACTTGAGGGCCGTGCGGGCTCCGGCACGTACGTGCGGGCCCCGTACCAGCGCCGCACCATGCTGCGCACCCCGGCCACCAGCATGGCCGGCCTGGGCGCCGACGGCACGTACGAAGCGGACAGCATCGCGAAGGTCCCCGCCCCACCGGATATCGGCAAACGCCTCGCCGAAGAGCCGGGCGCGCTGTGCGTGCGGACCGTCTACGAGGTCTTCGTCGACCGGCAGCCGGCGCTTTTGTGCACCAGCTGGGAGCCGATGTCCATCACCGGCGGCACCGTGATCGTCTTGCCGGAAGGCGGCCCGCTGGCCGGCCGCGGCGTGGCCGCCCGCATGGCACACCTGGGCATCACCGTGGAACGGGCCGTGGAAACCCTCCGCCCGGTTCATGTCGAGCGCGACCAGGCGCAGCTGCTGGGCGTGCCCGCCGGCACCCAGGCGACGCTGATCCAGCGCACCCACTACGACACCACCGGAAGGCCGGTGGAGACCGCCGACCTCCTCATCCCCGCAGACCGCTGGCACATCACCTACGACATCCCGGTCCCGCCCGCCACCTGACCGTGTGCATACATCCGCCGAACGCCACCTTCTGGGCGCCCGCCCACCGCCCAGCGCCGGGCCGGACCCGTGCGTTGGAGCCCGGAACGGCTGTGCCGTCGCTGCCCCGTCACGGATCCGGCCCGGCGGCTCGAGCACCCACGCATCAACCACGTTTGCGGCCTCTGGCCGCCGAGGGGGAGGGAACCCGTTATGCCCGCACCGCGCCGTGATCCGGCGTCCCGGCTCGCCGACACCCTGGCGTCACCGGTTCTGAACGCGCTCATCGGCCTGACGGGGATCGTCATCCCGGTCATCGCCTGGGTCAGTGAGCGGGCCAGCGTGAGGAACGGCCTGCTGATAGCCGAGACCGTCATCGTGATCGTCATGACGGCGAATCACTTGTGGCTGCGCAGGGCATTCATCTCGCTGCGGCGCGCGACTAACCTCAAGGCTATGGACGATGCGCACTATTACGACCTGGTTCGCTCCCAGCTGGAGCAGGAGCTGATCTCCGATTACGGCGAGGTCGCGGATGGACACCTGCGGGTCTACGCCAGCGAAGTCCCCCGTCTGTCCGTCCTGCTGGTCAACACGCTCATCGACTCGCAGTCCATGCCGAAGCGGATCCTGGCCGCGGACCTGACCACCAACCCGTCCCTGCTCACCCGGCGCCGTGAATACCTGACCGCCAACCGCCGCCTGGTCGACGCCGGTGGCACCATCGACCGGCTGTTCATCGCCTACCAGGGCGACCTGGTCCGCGAGGAGTACGCCCGCGAGCTCCTGACGCTCATCACCCACCATCGCGAGCTCGGGGTCACCTGCGGCCTGGCCGTCCGGGACCGGCTGCGCGCCGACCAGGCCGTGGACGTCATCATCATCGCGGCCGCCGCGGTCCTGGTCGAAGAGGAACAGGGCGACGCCGACTACACCAAGGGCCGCTCCAGCGTGTACTTCAAGGGAGCCGAGCGCTGGATCGGTCGGTTCGAGAGCGTCTGGGGCCACGGCGCCGACGCCGCCCCCCGCCTCCTCCAGCGCTACGAGGCCACCGTGCGACCCATGCTGGACGGCCGCACCTGGGACACCGACCGCGTCCGCGAGACGGTCGACGCGCTGTAGAACCAGGAGCTCGGCAGGGCACCCAGGAAGCGGCTCCCGCCGCGACGGCGGGAGCCGCTTCCTATTTCCACCAGCCGGCACTGCATTTGCGAAATGCCGTTCCGGCGACGACTCCGGGATTGGCGGCGACCTGGGTCAGCGATCGCTGCATACCCAGCGGCAAAGGACGTGGGTGCGGTCAACGGATTGCCCGGATCACGTGGTCGAGCAGATATGCGGTGGGGCGGCCGGGGATGTTGAGCCGGATCGTGCCGACGTCGCACCGGGCTGCACGGAACGTGGTCGCGATGGCGCGGCCGGCCATGGTGAGCCGGTCCCGGCGCGCGTCCCACTGTCCCCAGGTGTCCGGATCCTTCTCCCGCAGGAAGTCGACAGTGTCCGCCACAGTCAGGTGCTCTGGATCACCAGCGTGCGCGAACGCTTCGCGGATCAGGCAGGCCAGCTTCCTGGCCTTGGCCGCCTCCAGGCGTTTTGGCTCTACTTTCGGTGGAGGAGTCGCCTCCCCTTTCGCCGGCCGCACGTCCCCGAGCGGCGGGAGGGCCCGGTATCCGAGGTCGACGGCGGCTGTCGCGACCAGCGCCACCGGGTGCTCGTCACCGAAGTCGTACCAGTCACCGTGCCGCCGGAAGTCCTCGAACCGCTCATGCAGAGCACCTTCGAGGGCCCGGCCTCCACGTGTCTGCCACATGACATACAACGGGACCGGCGACCCGGCCTGCAGACCGCGGAGATGAGCCGGGATGTCCGTGGTGGCGCCGATCCTCACCGGCCGTGCCTGCGGGGAGCCCACGAGATAGACCCAGGTTCCCCGTCCGGGCACGGGGGCGTTGTCAGGCATCAGCGCGTCTCCTGAGCGCGGGCAGTCAAGCCCAGCACGCCGGAGCACCGTTCCAGCGGCGCACCGTCGGCACCAGAAGGGCGGTCAGCCGGGTCGGCGACCGCCGTACTCTCCGCGGCGAGCACAGGCGTCCGAGGCTTCGGCAGCATCGATCGCTTCCGCTGCTTTGTGGTTCGAGGCGCTCTCATGCTCGGTGAACGAGTAGCAGTCCCCTCAAGGCGCGGCAGCCAGCCTCGCATCACCGAAGTGCATCAGCCCCTGCCCCGACAGAGTGAGCCCGCCCCGCAGGTCGAGCGCGATTTGGGCGAGTACTGCCGGGAGGCCAGCCGACACCTACAGCAAATCTAGTGACTAGATGTACGGTATGTGATCACCGGGTGGGGCCGGGCCGAGCCCCGCCCCTGTCCCACCGGGGTGAAACCACCGTGCCGCTGTCCTTATTGCTCATCACTGTCGGCATCGCGCTACGGCAAGCCGACCGCATCCATTTCGCCCGCGGCCGCCCATACAGGGGGAACGCCGCCGCGCTCATAGCCCTGCAGCGAAGCCGGGCGACCAACTGGACACCCACCCTGCTACTGGTCGGCCAGTGGCTACAGATCGCCGGATGGTGGCGCCTGGCCGGGCACGGCCCCCTGGCGGCCGCCGCAGCGGCCCTCGGTGTGGCGGTGCAGTTCCGGCACCTACAGGAGATCAGCCACTTCGCGGTGCACGGTGTCCTGGCCCGCACCCGCCGGGCCAACCGACTGCTCGCCGAGGTCTTCGCCCACTACCCGCTCGGCCTCATCCCCGTCACCGAGCGGCAGCGGCTGCACGTGCGCGACCACCACCCCAACGCCGCCCGCCCCGGCATCGACCCCAACCTGGCCGAGCTCCACCGGGCCGGACTGCACCCGGGCACCAGCCGTGCCCGGTTCGCCCGCGCCGTGGTTTATCCGCTCACCTGGCACGGCGTCCGCGGGACCGTGGCCGGGATCGCCGCCAGCCTCCGGCACTCCGGGTCATGGCACCGCGCGGCCGCGATCGTGGCTGTCCTGGGGGCCTCCTACCTCACCGGCGGCTGGCCGGCCCTCTTGTGCGGTGTCCTCATCCCGCGGCTCCTGCTGTATCCGCAGCTGGCCTGGCTCAGCCTGATCAACGAGCACACCTGGTTCGACCCCGAACCTCGCACCGGCTCCCCGGCCTGGGTGGAAGCCGGGCGCTGTCTGCGGCTCTACCCCCACAACCGCGCTCTGGCCGCCTTCGCCGCGACCACCTGGCTCCCCTACGGCGACCTCCACCACTACGCCCACTCCGCCCACCCCGCAGTGCGCTGGAACTACCTCCCAGCGCTCGAACGCCACCTCCACCAGCCGCACTTCACCCCAGACAGCCTCCTGACCGGCTCCCGATCCGTGATCGCTCACCACCGCCGAGCCCTCGCCCTCCACACCACCGCCCGGCCGGGTACGGGCGCGGGCAAACCAGCCCACAGCGTCTAGCCACTGGACATGCGGAGGCCCCGGAACCCGTCGCCCGGGTCCGGGGCCTCCGCATGTCCAGTACGAACGTCCGCCTACATCTCCGCTCCCAAGGTGAGGCCGCTTTCAGCGAAGAAGCCGAGGATGCGCGGCAGCGCCTGACGTCGTCGGTCCCGCGTCGGTCAGGCGGGTTCGTCCGGATCAATGCCCTGAGCCCGCGCGAGGGCGAACAGGACACGCTCGATGGTGTCGAGCCGCTCCGTAATCGTCCGGTCCCCCGGGGCGCCGACAGCGTTGGCGAGTGAATCGATGTTCCCGAAAGCCGTGACCTGCTGCTCACCGATCCGCTGGAGCTGCTCACCGTGCTCGGCCAGGGTGCGACCAGTACGGAATGCCTCCGCCTCCAGGTCCCGGAGCCGCTCGTCATACGTCGCCATCTCTCGCGTCATGGCCTCATCATCTCAAAGACACAAGATCGGCAGTGCCCCCGTCCGCCCTTCACCCCCAGTAGCTCGGGTGGATCGGGTCGGGCTCGTCTGGGTGGGCAGCGGTGTAGATGGATCCGGGCTAAACGGTCCGGCGGCCCAGCCTGTCCTCGGGCCGGTGGCCCACGATTCGCGAACAATCGGGAGGGTGGCTGAATCCGTCAGGCGTAACCTGACAGCACATTGTGTCAGGGATAGCCTGACACAATGACTGATGTGGCAGAAACGCCGCCGCCGGCCCCGGCGCCAGACGAGCCGTCCACCCTCTCCCCCCGCGACGAGTCCCGCGTCGCCCTCGCTGTCAACTTCTCCAACCTGGCCGACCAGGCACTCAAATCCGTGCAGGTCGATCCCGACGCAGCCCCCGGTGCCCTGCTGCGCGCAGCCCTCGATCTGCAGCAGCAGATCGACAAGGTGGTGGCGAGTGCGGTAGTCGCCGAACGCGAGCGGGGCACCACCTGGGACCAGATCGGTGCGGCCGCCAGCATGACCCGGCAGTCCGCGCACGAGAAGTGGTACAAGGACGTCCGCGCCTGGGCTGCCCTCGGCCGCACCGCCCGGCCCAACAAGAGCAACTTCGCAACGACCCTTGAGTACGCCGCTGCCGTGGACCACCGGTACGCGATCGTGCACCCCTCGCGGCCGCAGGCCGTCACCTCGGGTCTGGACGTCGTCCGCTTCCCGGGTTCCCAGGCGTACGAGGACAGCCTGCGCGCCCGAGGTAGCGCCTTGCACAGCCAGTTCAGAGAGCTGAGCAAGACGGTCAAGGAACTCGATGAGGAGCGCCACGCACTGCAGGACGGCGGCTCGGACAACGACAGCCGCCTTGCCGAGAACAGCCTCCGACACGCGGCCATGTACGACGAGATCGCCAACGTCTACGAGCAATTGGTCACCGCCGAGCCCGCGCTCGCCGATGAGCACCGCGCCGAGGCGGAAAACCACCGCGCCACCGCCCAGAACGATCGAAAGTACGCCGCGCTTCTCCAGCCGCAGGGGTAATCCCGGCTCCGTAGCGGCCTGGTGCCCTCAGCACCGGGCCGCACACCGGCGCGGTTCTGCCCAAGTACCCCGTTGCGGCCGGCGCGGGTGTCGTCTCAACGATCGCCGCGGTATTCAAGGGCGGATAGGAGCGGAGGGGGCTGCCCAAGGTCCTCGGCGAGCGCTGCCCAGACGGTACGCCGCTCGTCTACGTCGCGGTCGTCCTCAGCTTCCGGCGACTCGTGTCCCTCCCTCGAGCACAGCCTGGGCAGCACCTCGTTTCCCAGGACAATCATTTCTCTTTCAAGTCGCATGTCACACATCGCGGCCCTCTGTGCACTTCTATACGTCGATGGCGGTGCGAGGAGTTGCCGCCGCAGAGTGATGTGAGGAGCCGCATGGAGATCGCGGTCGCGACAGCCGTTGGGACGGCGTGCGTCGCGGGGGCGCGCCTGCTGTATGTGTGGATCGGCAGCTGTGACCGGGCGCGTCTGGCCCGGTTGCGGGAGCAGGCCATCAGCGAGCGTGTGCGGATGCTGCCGCCGGGCAGCACCCTGACCGAACAGCACGACGGGATCCGTGTGCGGGTCCGGGTCGGGGCGCCGGCGGGAGGGGCTCGTGGATAAGCCTCACGTCAGCGCCTCTACTTCTACGCTCCCGGTGCATTTCCCCAGTCAACGCAAGTCGTCCGTCCCGGCCGCTCGTAACGAAGTGATCCGCGCCAGCTTCGCCGCTCACTACGAGGAGAACATGCCGGGCCTGATCCGGTTTGTCATGCGGTACGGAGCTACCCCATACGAGGCTGCCGATGCCGCCCAAGGCGCCTACATAGAAGCGTTCCGGGTCTGGCATCTGCTCACGTGCCCGGCGGCATGGCTACGCAAGGTGGCCTTTCGCCAGTACCTGCGTCAGGCTCCTCGCCCGCAGGAGGAGCTCACAGACGAGGTGCCGGATCGGCCGGCATTTTCCTGCCCATTAGAGAAAGTGGTCCTCAAAGATGAAGAGACGCAGGTGTACGAGGCTCTGGCTCAGCTGCCGATGAGGCAGCGGCAGGTGATCGCCTGGCATTTGGATGGCTTCTCGACCAATGAGATCGCGGACGCGCTAGAAATGCGGCCTCCAGCGGTCCGGCAGAACCTCGCCCGCGCCCGCGCCCAGCTCAAAGAACTGCTGGGTCTGGCTCCAGGAACTCCCGGAGGAGCGCAGTGACCCACTTCGACTCGTCCTTCGACTCGTCCAACGCGGCGCTTGACGCGCTCCTCGCCCGGGCCGACGCCGGGGTACTGCAATCCGTGACCGAGAGCCTCGACACCGTGCGCGGTGCTGGGCTGGTGCACTGGCACGCGGTCCCGAACGAGGACGTCCCGCTGGCCAGCCCGCCCGATATGTTCGCCGCCTTCCGTGACCTGCACATCCACGGCGCTATCGAGGCCATCGCGGAGCCGGGCGACACCGAGATCCCGGAGTTTCCCGACAGCCCGCATTCCACCCTGGCTGAGCTTCTGGCCGCCGCCTACCGCGACCACGTAGAACTGACCGAGCTCCTCGGCCAGTTCGCCACCTCGGACATGACCTACCTGCTGCACGCCCAGCTCGAGACACGGATCGGTTACCTGCACCACCGGCTCGTTGCAGCCAGCTCGTGTACGGACCACGGTCTGAACGGTCCTGGCGCCGCGCACCTCACTCTGGCCGTGTGGGGCAGTACGCGTCGTATCCGGCGACGGCTGGAACAAGGCCAGGACGATGCTCTGCCGCCCGGAGCCGTGCTGCAGGCGATCGCTCTGTGCACGTCGATCATCGACGTCATGGAGATCGTCAGGGATACGCTCTTCGATCTGTTCGGCATCGAGGCCACACCGACGCCCGCTCACAGTGAATACGCCGAGCGGTTCTCTGCGTAATTCTGCATTCCGCTGGCTCGGGCGGAATATCGCTGTCGACTCCATCAGGCAGGCGGCGACCACATCGCCGGCGATGAGCGCGGGAGCCGCACTCATCGCCGCGCGATCGCTGTCGTCGTCTGGCCGAGGATGTTGTTCTCGTGGGCGGCAACAGCGCGATGGCGGCGAAGCTAGCTTTTCGGGCCCGCGATTCCTCCTGGCGGGGGCGGTGTCTCGACTTCCCTCTGCTCGGCCCAGGTTCTGAGGACGTGCTGGCTGGCGCCTTCCTTGAGGATGAGGCGGATCACCACGTGCTCGTCGCTGCCGTACAGCCCGACCCATCCCCGGTAGGTGCGCAGGGCGGTGCTGTCGTCGGCCCATTCGCCCGTGACGGCTGGGCCTTCCTTGGAGAACTGCAGCGTGGCCAGGTACACGGTCACCATTCTGCCGTCGGGGGTCAGGCGCGGCTCGAGGCAGCGGCGCGTGGCAGGAGGGTGCGGAGTAGCGATGCGGTTTCTGTGTCCATGTCGACGTCGAGCTCTTCGTTGAGGGCTTCCAGCCGGGCGGCGGCCAGGCGGAGGGCTTCCATGTCGCCTGCGGCGTGGTGGGCTAGGAATACGTCGCGGTGGAGGAGTTCGTCCTCCTCGGCGGCGTTCAGGCCCTTGGTGGCGGCCCAGAGGGCGCTGCGGGGGTCGTGGGCGGCGAGGCGTCGGGTGGCGAGTTCGTGGGCGGTGTCGACGATGGCGGAGGTCATTTCCTGGATCCAGGGTTCGGCCCAGGTGTAGCGGCGTGGGTCGGTGGCGGCGAAAGGACGGTCGCGGACGAGGGCGAGGGCCTGGCGGAGGGCGAGGTCGGCGTCTTCGCCGGTGTCGTGCATGCCGGCGCGGTAGAGCTCCTGGAACTGGGTCCAGTCGGAGGTGACGTGGGGGCCGAGGGTGTAGCGGTGTTTGGCGTCGTCGGTGACGCGGGGGAAGTGGGGTGTTCCGTCCGTGCTGTCGCCGAGCCAGGAGCGGAGGCGGCTGATGAGCGGGGCTCGGGTGGACTTGGTGACGCGGCGGTCGGGCCAGAGTGCTTGATCGACGGCGTTGTGGTCGACGCCGGGGTTCAGGATGAGGTAGGCGGCCAGCTCGGTGCAGGTCTTTTGGCGGTTGGTGTCCACGCGGCCGGCGGCGTGCTGGATGTCGACCGGTCCAAGGACCCTGATCGTCGGCCCGGGCGCGGTGGGGGCTGGAGGCAGCGGGGAAGGCTCCGGGGCTTCGTCGGCCTGGGCGTGGATGGTGATGCGAGGGGCCGTGGAAGCGGTGGCGTGTGTCAGCTTGGCCTGGGCCGGTGGAGCGGCGGGAGGGGCGTCGGCGGGTTCTTCGGTGCCGGCGTCCGGCTCGCCGAGGATGTCGCTCAGGGTGGGGCCTGAGGGCGGCTGGGCCACCGGTGGTTCGCTGGCGGACGACTCGTCGTCACGCGGAGCGGGTTCGGTGGTGTCCGGGTCGGCCGTGGGGCTGGGTGTGGGTTGGGTCCAGGCGGGCGCGGGGGTGTCGGTGTCGCTGCCGGCTGTGGTGAGGATGGTCAGGATGTCGGCGTAGTCGGTGTCGCTGAGGGTCTGCAGGGTGATGGGGATGCCGGGGCCGGGCAGGGTGACGGGTGTATCGGCGTCCTCGGTGGTGAGCGTCCAGCCCGCCGGTGTGGTGGGCATGACGCCGTCGATGGTGGTGATCACCGCGCTGCTGGTGCGGGGACGTTCGCTGAGGGCCTCGATCAGTGCTGCCAGGTCCTCGTCGTCGGCTGCCGTGTCGTCGCCGCACAGCAGGATGCGGGGTGTCCACGCGCCGTCGGCTGTCGCCATCAGGCGAGCGGCGCGGAGGCTGGGGGCCCCGGCGGTCTGGAGGGCCCGCCGCTGGTCGGCGTCGTGCGCGGAGAGGGATGTGAGGGCTTGGCCGAGGTGCTGGATGCGGGCGACGCGTTCGGGTACGGCCGTCTCGAGCTCTTCGGCGGCGGTGCCGACGGCGGTGACTTCGAGGTGGGGGACGAGGGCGCTGGTGGCGAGTTCGATCGCGAGCGCGCGGAGGACGGCGCGGCACCGGTCGGGGTCGCCGGTGATGTGCAGGATCCCGATCGCTTCGAGGTCGATGAGGACCAGGCCGCCGTCGTCGTCCCAGCCGATGCTGACGAGGCCGGGGTAGGGCGGGTCGGTGTCGGCCAGCTGGTCGTCCCGGAGCAGGGCTGGGGTGTCGGCCGGGCAGCGCCACAGGGTGGGCTGTGCAGGGTCGGCGGTGAACGGTGCGCAGGCCGGTGCTGCTTCGGCGAGGTGGAGGTCGATCCCGGTGGGACGGAGGACGGCCGCTTCGATTTCGGGTAGGTCACGGTCGTCGGTGGCCAGGTTCGCGGCGAGGGTGCGCAGCGCGGTGTCGAGGAGTTCGACGCCGGTGGGGTTCTGCACGGTGCGCAGGGTCTGCTCGGTGGTGGCGGCGCGGGCCTGGGGCAGGGGGATGCGGCGGCCGGGCCGGCGGCGGCGCTGTTGGAGTTTGCGGCGCGTGGCGATGATGCCGATCGTGGAGGCGGCGAGGATGCCGGCTCCGGCCAGGGCGAGCGCCGTGCTGGGGGTGAGGATCTGGCTGTCGTGGTCGGCTGGTTGGTCGTTGGTCTGCGGCGCGTCGGGCTGGTGGGTGCGGAGAGTGCTCGCCGAGGGGGCCGGGGTGGTGGGGTGGTTGGTCTTTGGTGTGTGGGTGGGCGCGGGGCTGGCCGAGTCGGGGGTGGGCTTGTCCTCGGTGTGGTCCGGCGCCTTGTCTTCGGGGCGGGGGGTTTTCTCTGCGGGTGGGGTGGCGGTGGTCGGCAGCTTGAGGTGCTGCCCGGGGTAGATGAGATTCGGGTCGTCGATCGTGCCGCGGTTGAGGTTGTAGATCTTCGGCCAGGCGGCGGGGTCGTCGAGTTCGTCGTCGGCAATCGTGGAGAGAGAATCGCCGGGTTTCACGGTGACCGCGTGGTCGGCGTCGTCCCCCTTATCCGCCTTGTCCGCCTTGCTGGTGGATGTGGTCGCCTGGTCCTGGGAGGGGATGCGGGCGTCTGTGGGGACGTTGAGGACCGTGCCGGCCTGGAGGTCGGCCTTGGGGTCGAGATCGGGGTTGAGGGCCGCGATGTCCTTCCAGCGTGGTCCGCCGCCCTCGCCGAAGAGCTTCTCGGCCACATCCCACAGGGCGATGTCGTCGGCGGTGGCGCGGTAGGTGGGCCACTCTTCAGCGCGTGATGTGCTCGTGGAAGCGGTGGGGGTGTCCGTGCCGGTGGTGTGGTGGGGGGCTGAGGCCGTTGTCGCGGCGGCCGCGGGAGCGGCGGCGGCCGCGGCGGCCGGGGAGGCCAGAAGGATGCTGCCGAGGAGGAATCCGGCGATGCGCTGCGGTGTGGCGAATCCGGGGATTTTGGGGCTGGAGCGCCGGACGACGACCGCCATCGCCTCCAGCAGGACGGGTACGGCGAGCCAGAGCCACACGGCCCATCCGATGAGGGTGATGGTGGTGAGCAGCAGGGTGCCGTCATCGGGGGCGGACAGGGCATCCAGGGCGTCGCCGATGCTCGGTGCGGCGTCGGGGAGTTGGCCGAACTGCAGCAGGGCGGCGGGGATGCCGACGAGGAGGAAGGCGAGGCCGGCGAGTCCCGCGAGGGCGCGGAGCAGGACCGTGGGCCAGCGGCGGGCGGTGCGGGGTGCGGGCATGGGTGGTCAGCCTCCGGCCTGGTGGAGCAGGTGAGCAGTGCCGTGTCCGGTGACGTTGATCGTCGATTTGCCGATCAGCGAGGTGAACAGCGCGTCGTAGGTGCCGTGGACGGTGACGGTGAGGGTCTGTCCGTCGTCGCTGACGGTGACGCTGCCCTCGAGCTCTTCGTCGTCCAGGTAGGCGCGTGCCGCAGCCCGGGCTGCGCCGGGGTCCACGATGATGGCCTGGCCGGGGATGGCCTGGGCGGGGTCGATCTGCTGGCCGCCGGCGCGGGCGGCTTCCTGGGCGGCGTAGTCGGCGCGTGACTGGGCGGACATGGCGCCGCCGCCGTCCACGACCAGGCCGATGACCAGGAATCCCATCAGGGCGGCCCCGACCAGGAGCAAGGAGACGGAGCCGGTATCGCGGCGTGCGCGCCGGGCGAGGCGGCGGAGGTG
Source organism: Streptomyces sp. NPDC007875 (assembly GCF_042868035.1). Lineage (NCBI taxonomy): Bacteria > Bacillati > Actinomycetota > Actinomycetes > Kitasatosporales > Streptomycetaceae > Streptomyces > Streptomyces sp. NPDC007875. The sequence continues at coordinate 15,269 of NZ_JBIADZ010000023.1, forward strand.
GAGGGCAAAGGTCATGTGGCACCGTCCGGGCGGGCTCGGTACTGGTCGACCACGCTGGTGAAGGTGCTGGTCAGTTGCTTGCTTCCGGGTAGCCCCGGCACGGCGAGGTCCCCGAGTGGCGCGGTGCAGGCCACGGTCGCTGTCACGGTGGCGGACTGGCCGATCGGGGCGCTGAGGCCGCTGGTGTCGACGCTGATGGTGACGTCCGAGCAGCGCAGTCCGTCGGCATCCAGGCTGTCCATGGCGGCCTGTCGGGCCTGTTGCTGAGCGGTGGCCGGGTCGCGGGCCAGGGATGCGGTGCGGGCTGCCGCGCGGGCCGCGCTGTCCGCCTTGCCCTGGGCGAGGTGGACGCGTCCGAAGGCGGCGATCACGAGGAGGAGCAGGATGAGCGCCGGAGCGATGATCGCCGTCTCCACAGCGGCGCTGCCGCGGTCGAGGCTGCGGACGCAGTTGCCAGCGCGGCGGCTGCGCGCTCGGATGCTCATGGGGTCCAGTCCTCGATGGGCGCTTCGGCCCGGTGCACGACGGTGAGGTGCATGCCGGGGATCAGGGTGGTGACCGTTCCCCGCACTGTGACTGCCATTTCTCCGGCGCCGCTGGTGTCGACGCTGACCTGGGGTGATTGCAGTGAGCCGCCCATCTCGTTGAGGAAGGCGGTGGCGGCGTCGGCGCCGTCGCCGGGGACGGCGTTGTAGGCGCGGCCGGCGTCGACTCCTTGCTGGGCGGCACGGGCGGCGACCTGGCGGGCGTGGAACCACAGGGCGAATTGCGGCAGCACGAAGATCAGCAGCAGGAGGATCGGGACGATGATGGAGAATTCCGTCACCGATGCCCCGCGGTCGCTGTGCAGCGCGTCAAGCCGACGGCGTAGTGCCGTCGGCGTTATGCGGGATGGCCGGGTTGTCACGGGGGTCAGCTGCCGTTGATGATTCCGATTTTCTCCAGGACCTTGCCGTTGATGGCGGCGTAGATGAGTCCGGCGATGGTGGCGCCTCCGGCGGTGATGATCACCCATTCGGTGACGGAGTATCCGGCGTCCGTGGAAGCGGCCCGGATTCTTGCCCAGTGGCGGCGGGCCGCTGCGGCGGCGAGGCTGAGGCGGCGGTGCATGGTGATGGACCTCCAGTGGGGGGTTAGACGGACAGGATCCGCGAGAACGCGGGATAGCCGACGAAGATCAGCATGATGAACGCGGTGACCAGGGTGGGCAGGACCATCTTTTCGGTGGCCTGGTTGGCGCGGGCCTTGTCCTCGGAGAGGATCGTGGACCGCAGGGCCTCGGCTTGTGCTTCCAGCGCCTTGGAGACGGTCGCTCCTTCTTCACCGGCCAGGGCGAAGGTGGCGGCGGGCCGGGCGAGTTCGGGAACTCCGATCTGCTCGCCGAGGTGCCCGAGGGCGGTCCAGGGGCTGATGCCGGCGAGCCGGGCGTGCTCGAGGGTGGCGCGTACGCGGATGAGGACCCGGCCGTCGCCGTGCTCGGCCACCCGGTACAGGGCGTCGGCGGCTCCGGCGTCGGCTGACCGGGCCAGTGCCGAGCGCTGCAGCAGGGAGGCGGTGGCGTGGCGCCATTCTTCGCGGACCTCGGCCGCCTCGGTGCGGACGTCGTCCACGCATTTGGCGCCGAGGAGGACGGCGAAGGCCAGGGAGGCGGCGGCCGGGATCGCGAACGGCGGCGGGGTGCCGAGCAGGGTGAGCAGCAGCAGTACCCACTGGGGGATAGCCAGTCCGATGAGCGCGTAGAGCACGCAGCGGCCCAGGAGCCGGGCGGGGCTGGTCTCCAGCAGCGCCAGGTCCTGGGAGGGCAGGCGGCCGGCGACCCATCCGGTGCGCATCAGCCGGGTGCCGATCCGGTCGGCGAGCAGGGTGGCCTTGTCCCGGGAGGACTCAGCCGCGGTGGCGGGGCGGGCGGGCGCGGTTGCGGGGGCGTGGACGCGTTGCAGGACGTCGGCCAGGTCCGGGCGGCGGGGCAGGAGCTGGCGCACCGCCAGAGTGAGGCCGATGCCTGCTGCGGCTCCGGACAGCAGCGCGGGGGTTGAGATCACCGGATGCCTCCGGGCTGTCGGGTGCGGTGCCCGGCGGGCAGGAGCAGGCGCGGCTCGGGCCGGGGCCGGGCCATGCGGCGCATCCATCGCAGTGCGCCGACGAACAGGGCGCTCAGCGCGATGAGGAGGATCTGGCCGCCGAGGGTGCCGTAGGGGGCGGTGTAGTCGGTGCTGAGCATGGAGACGGCGACGACGGCGAGGGTGAAGACCGAGACCGTGCGGGCGTTGGTGCGGACTTTGGCGCGCTCGGCGTCAACGGCCTGGGCGTCGATGACTTTCTGGGCGACCTTCGCGGCGGTCTTCTCCAGGGCGCGGGCCATGCCGGGGCCGCGGTTGTCGGCATGGTCCATGAACATCAGCACCACGTCGTCGCTGGTGCCGTCAGCCAAGTGGTCCGCGAACTCGCGGTAGGCGAGGTGCGGGGGGTATCCGGCCCGCAGCCGCTCGGCCAGCACGGCGACCGGCCGGCGCAGCACGACGGGCACGTTGGGCACGGATGCCTGGATGGTCTGCTCCAGCGGTACGCCGGCGACGTGTACACCGGCCAGCTGGCGGAGCCACTCGGCGAGCGCGTCGAGGCGGGTGATGCGGGCCTGGGCGGAGCCGCCGGGGTGCCAGATGTATGGGAATCCGGCAACGGCGCCAGCGGTGATCAGGCCGTGGACGGGCCAGCCGGTCCAGGCCCACATGAGGATGCCGGCTGCCGCCGCGGCGGTCAGCAACCACCGGTAGTGGTCACGCCAGCGGGCCGGGAGTTCTTCGAAGGCGCGCTGCTGCTGGCGCCGCAGCCGGGCGGTGCGCGGCCGCGGGCTCCAGCCGCGCCAGACCGCGATCGCGCCGACGATGCCGCCGGCCGTCAGCAGCCCGCAGACCAGGGCGAGCATGGCCATCGAGTTGCCGGTCACAGCGGCATCACCAGCTGCATGTCCGGCCACTGGCCCCCGGGGATCTGCAGCCAGCCGGGGTCGAAGCGGCCCTTGCGCTGGAGTGTGTGCAAGCGCCGTTGCGTCGGAGGGTTCTTGTAGACGGCGCGGGGGTCGTTTCCGCGCGGGGCGAAGATCTCTCCGAGGGCGACGCCGCCGCCGTCGCCGCGGCCGGTGACTTCCCAGACGTGGGAGACGTGCCGGTGCATCCGGCCGCCGATGTCGGTTTCGTCGATGCTGTCGATATAGATGATCATGTCGATGGCGCTGGCGATGAGCCGGTAGGCGGCGTTGTCCGTCAGCCCGGCGCGGGAGAGCGGGACCATGAGGCGGTCGATGACGTCGTGCGGGCTGCGGGCGTGGATGGTGCACATCGACCCGGAGCCGCCGGCGGACATCACCTCGAGCATCGGGACCGCTTCGACGGAGCGGACCTCGCCGACCATTACGCGGTTGGCGCTGTAGCGCAGCGTCATCGGCACGATGTCCTCGATCGAGACCTCGCCGGTCAGCCGTCCGTCGCCGTCGCGCTCGCCGTTGGACTCCCGGGCCTCGAACGCCAGCACGTGGGCACCGTTGCCGTCCGCGTCCAGGTACAGCTCGCGGTCGGTTTCGATGGTGGCCAGGCGTTCCCGGGCGGGGATCTGGCGGCCCAGGGCGCGCAGCAGGGTGGTCTTGCCGGTGCCCATGTCACCGGCGATCAGCAGGTTGAAGCGGGCGCGGACGCTCGCGGCGAGGAACTGGGCCAGGACCTCGTCGATGGTGCCCCACGCCTTGAGCTCGGGCAGGCCCGCATTCTGGATGCGGTGCGTACGGATCGCCACGACCAGGTGTGTGGTCAGCAGCGTTGCCGCGACCCGCTGCCCGCCCGGCAGCCGGAAGTTGACGTGCGGGGTGGCGTGGGAGAGCTGCCGCTCGCCGTGGCCGGACTTGGCGGCCATCTGGTTGACCCAGTCCTCGGCCGCCTTCTGGTCCGCGAAGGGTGAGGGGCGGCGCTCGCGCGGCCGGTCGTAGAAGTCGATGTGCATCCACGGTCCGTCCAGCAGCACGTTCTCCACGCTGGGCTGGTCGAGGATGCGCTGGAGGGGGCCGGCGAGGAAGAGGGCGTCGAAGACCGCGGCGCGCAGCATTTCCTGCTGCTTGCGGGTCAGCGGGGTGTTGGTGCGGGCGTGGACGGTGGCCCACTCGGCGACCCGGCGCTGTACGAAGGAGCGGCCTGCGGCCTCCCGGTCCTCCTGTGTCAGGGGCCGCCCCTGACGGGCGGCTTCGTTCTGGAGGTCATCGGAGACCGCCACCCGCAGCTGCTGCACCACCTCCCACTCGACGGGCAGGACGCCGGGCAGCCCGGCCACCGTGCCGGTGTGCTGCGGCGCGGGGCTGTCGGCGGGCCCGCCGGGCGGGGCGGCGGGCGCGGCGAACGCGGTGGGGTGGCCGTCTGCCGCGCGCTGGGCGAGCAGCTGGCCGATGTGCGTGCTGGGCGCTCCTGCGTCGTGGCGGGTGCCGTTGGTGTCAGCCACCGTCGCTCACCTCCTGGCCGTGGGTCAGGCGCTGCAGGACACCGGCGACCGCGGGGTGACGGGCCTGGGCGTCGGCGAGCTGCAGGTGCAGGCGGCGGCGCTGGGCCCACTCCCGCAGGTTGCGCGCGGCCGTCCGGGCATCCCGCATCAGCGGGGTGCGGTCCAGTCCGCGGGGCCGGGCCCGCTCGCCCTCGAGGTAGCCGGCGGTGCGTTCGTCCCAGGAGAGCTGGGCCATCACCGGGGTCTGCAGAGCCCGGCTGACGTCCGCGGTGCTGTGGCCGCCCTGGGTGACCACCAGCAGGCCCAGGCCGTCGGGGCCGGTGCCAGCCGCGGCGAGCTCCGCGCGAAGGACCTCGAGCATGGGCTGTGCGGGGACCACAGAGGTGCGCCGGGCGCGGACCACCAGCAGGACGAGGTCGGCCTGGTGGAGCAGGGCCGCAGGCGCGAGCACCGGGTGCACACGCCCGTTTTCCACGACCAGGCGGCCCGCGTCCACGATGACGTCATAGCCCGCCTGCTGCGCGGTGACCTGGAGCAGCTCGGCAAGGGTCGGCCAGGTCGAGGCCAGGGAGGCCGCCTGGCGCGGGTCGGTGATGCCGGGCAGGAGGTAACGGCGCTGAGAGGAGTCCAACTGCCGGAGATTCGCGTCGAAAGCCGGCGCGAGGGTCTCTTCGGGGTTGGCGCGGGCCCAGTCGGCCTGCGCCAGCGTGTGGAGGCCGACGGAGCTGTCGAGCGGGTGGTGGGCGTGCAGCGGGCTGTCGTAGAGGTAGCCGGAGCGGATGCTGCCGCCGGACAGGTCGCACTCGGCCAGCAGCGTCGGGCGGGGGCTGGCCAGGGCGAGCGCGAGCGCGGAGGTGGTCACCCCATCAGAGGTGGCTGACACCAGTGCGACTACGGACACAGTCAGCTCCTCAGCTTCTCGGCTCGCGCACCAGCGCGATCTGCTTGGCCGCGGCCTGAGCCGCCAGCGTGGTCCCGTCGGTCGTGGCCACCGCCAGGTTCACCGTCACCGTGCCGGCGGCGTCGGCCGGTCCGACGGACACCACGGTCGCGTTGATGCTGCTCGGCTCCTGACCGCCGGAGGTGGGCTTCTCACCCTCGGCCGGGATGGTCACGGCCAGCACCCGGTCACCGGGAGCGAGCGCGTCACGCGGCACCTGGCCGCGCTTGAGCTCGACCCCGACCAGCTGCTTGTCGTCTCCGACACCGCCGCCGGCGGTGAGCTGGGAGCGGGTGAGGAGGCTTCCGCGGCGCAGGTCGACCGCGGTGCGCTGGCCGACGATCGCCTGCCGCTGGGAGGCACGGACCGGGTTCAGGGCCGGGTCCTTCGCGATCGAGGCCGTCACCAGGTCCCCCGCCTCCAGCCGGTGCCCAGCCGGCACATCGCGGGCGACGGCCAGGACCTGCACCCGGTCACCGGCCTGCGAGACCAGCGAGGCCGCGCCCAGCGCACCGGCGATCGCGACCAGGACGCACAGACCGAACAGCGGCCATTTGACGCGCTTCTTCGGCGCGCCGGAGCTGGCCGGCACATCGGCCTCGCGCAGGGGGCCGGTGCGCGGCGCCGGCATCGGGGATGTGGTGGTGCCCATCGTGTGCGATCAACCTTTCCGGTGCTGCTAGCTGACGACCTGCAGCTCAGTGATGTCGACCTGCACCTGGGAGGTGCGGGTCTCGACGAGCTGGCCCTGCTGGCCGCCGCCGTTCCAGTCGATGTCCCAGGTGGACGTCGCGGACACGGCGAACGTCCCGCCCTTCTTGTTCTGGGAGGTCTGCGTGTATTGATGACCGCAGTCCGGGGACTTCCTGGTGCCGTAGGACGCCTTGTACGGGGTGCCGGGCGTCGTGCACGTCACGGTCGACCCATCCCCCATCGTCCAGACCACCTTGCTGACCTTCGCAGTGGCGGTGACCGTCGTACCGCCGGCCGTGGCGGACGCGGTGTTCGGGCCCCAGGTGGTGTCCGAGGTGCCCATCGACATCCACAACGGCACGCCCACGGTGTAGCAGCCGAACCCGGCCGGGGCCTTCGCCTCCTTGCCGCAGCCGTTCGACGGCGCGGGCTTAGGCGAGTTGATATCCGGGCCCTTCAGCAGCATCTTGTCCACCGCTTCCCGCGCCAGCTGAGCCGGATCCGGGCCAGTGGCCGCTGGTGGCGTGGCCGCCCAGAATGTCTGGGAAGGCATCACTCCGACGGTGAGCGCAGCAGCGCCAGCGTCCAGGAGACACCTTCGCGTGTAGATAGCGCCGTCGCCTGGCTTGTGGCCATCCCAGATCTCGCTGCCGGCCGGCGGTTGGGGATCGAGCCGTACCACCTTGCAGGGCTGGGGGACCGGTTTTCCGGCCTTACCGCCCTTGCGGTCTTGGGCGGGCTGGTCTTGAGACCCCTTGGACCCTGAGGAACCGGGTTCGCTGGCTCCCACGCAGACGAAAACGGTGGAGCAGTCACCCACGCTGGCTTGGCCGCCCGAATGGTCGTCCGCGTAGGCGACGTCCGACAGGGCCATCACCAGGGCAAAACCAGCTGCGGTGAAGGCCGTACGCCGCGCTAGCAGGCGCGCTTCTGAGGCGACACGCTGAGGATCATCCATTGCTTCCCCCACTTCTCGGCTTTGACCTCCGTCACGTACCGCTCAAGCCGTCCCTTTGCGGCCGGCAGCTGCTCTCCGGTCTTCCGGTTCTTCACCTTCCACTTAGAGACATCCAGGCAGTCACGGATCGACCCCTTGGGGACCTTTCGATCCATATCGAGACCAGTCACCTCAGAGTGAGACACAGGTGCGCCCGTGAGAACGTTGCCTGTCTTCCGCATGGTCATGAGTTCGCTCTCGGCGCGGGCCAAGGCGTCCCCTGTGGCGTAGCGGGTCAGCTTCGTGCCATCAGAACTGGCCTTGGCATACGCCGCAGTCTGCTCATCCCAAAAGTGACCGTAAGCGGCAAGGAGGCCCTTCTTGTCCGCAGCTTGAGGATCGGAACTCGTTTGGCTCCCTGACGGCGCCGGCGTGGAAGCAGCGGACTTCGAGGGGTGCTTCGGCTCCGGCTTATCCGACTTTCCGTCACTGCTGCTGCAGGAGGAGACGGCCAAGGCCACACCGACCGCGATCGCGGTCACCCCGTATCGTGCAGTCCTCGAGCCATTCTCAGGCGTTGCCACTGCGCCTCCCCTAGGTCCTGGTCTGAACACCGGGGAAGCTATTCGGCGAGCCCCAAGGCGGACGCGATGCTTCCCACTCGGTGATGCCAACCGTACGTTACGTAATTTCGTCATCACGAGCCCACCTCGTTTCTCCAGTCCACGGCTACAACACGGTTACATTCCTGAGGACGCTGTGTGTAAACGACCCGTGAAGGCCGAGCTGAACGCTCCCTCATCCATGACAAGCCCTCTCAGCAGGAGCCGATGGGACACGTGGCACCAGATTTTTCTGGAAAGTGAGAGCGAGGTGAGCGATGACCGCCTGCGCGGACGTCGAGGGCTGGGTCGGGCTCGAACCGTGGCCTGACCGTGTGGGCGTGATCGAACTCGGCTCTCGGGACTGGTGGGCTCGCATGTTGAGGTGTCGCGTATTCCAGCTCAGGGTGCCGTGATTGGTCACTTTGAGTGATGAGGGCAGAGTACAAGGTCCTGGAGTGGGTACTTTCGTCCGGTGGCACCACAGTCCGGCAGCGCTGCTACGTGAAGGGTCGCGTCGGCATGGCTGCCGCCCTGCTGGTCAATGCGCGGGTTCCTGGTCGAAGTGGGCGTACACGGCGTCAATGAACGCGTCGATTTTGCCGCGCGCCTGCTCGTACGTCTCATGGAAAGTGCTGTGGGCTTCTCGGTCCGGCCACGTCCCCGAGTGCCTAAGGTGGTTCTCCAGACGATGCAGTTCCCTGGTGGGAAGGATGCCGCTCGCCGCCAGTTCCGCCCACATCGGATGTTGCAAGAGGCTGTCACGGCCCGTCGGCAGAGCCAGCCGCTTGCGAACCTTGTCCGCAACCTCGCTCCCCTCGTTGGCTGCGGCTCGGATGAGGAACTGGGGTCGCGCCTGGACGTGATGCACCAGATGTCGGCCGAGAGCTCCGTTCACCAGTTTGTAGGCGTCGGCCGCGACATCCGACAGAGACTTCGGGCCCTCAATCCGCACCACGGCCATGGCGCGCCACAGCGCGCGCTGGACCTGCTTGGACTCGTCAAGGTCGAGCACGTCGTAAGAGGCCGAGAGCTTGCGGGCCTCTTCAAGAGCGCGGTCGATCTCCAAAACGAAGGTGACGGCGGCCTCGCGGCGTGTACTGCTACGCCACTGCTCACGGGCAGAACCGGCAGCCAGCTCCGCAGCCTGGCGGGCGGCGCGCGCCTGCCTCATACCCACAACAAGAGCGGCGGGCACGCCAAGCACTGCGGCGCCCGAGGCGACGAGCGCTGACACGGCTTCGATCTCCATGGCCCGTCATGATGCCCGGCCAACGCGAGCACCATGGGTATTTCTCCTGATCGGTGAGACCACCCGTGGTGTCACCGGGAGTGGTCGCCGGGGGCGTATCGGGCCCAGGTTCCTCCGGCTTCGGTGACCAGTCGGGTGGCGGTCTTGTCGTGGTAAGCGAGTGCCTTCGCGATGACGGGGGCCGACTCGGTGCGTCGCCCAGGACGAAGAAGCGCGCGGCGTTCGGCGGCGAAAGCGGTGGCGGTGGTAGAGATGTCGATGCCGGTCAGGCGCAGGGCGAGGGCGTGGGCCAGCCACAGGCCCTCGCCACCGGTGCCACAGCCGATTCAGCCACCACAGCGTGCGCAGGGGCGGTATCCAGCGGCTTCTGCCTCGCCGACAGGCGTCCATCCGGCGTGGGTCACGTGCCGGCCGTCCCCGCTGATGAGTCCGCAGGTCTCATCGCGGTGATAGACCTCGCGGTGCCCTGGAAGGCTGGGCCGTACAAGGACAGCTGGCCTCCCACACGAACGCATCGTGATCTGTTCCCGGCGCTCCAGGGCCTGCCGCTTCTGGGGAAGCGGATCATTCGCTTGCTGGAGCTGCCACCTGGCTTGATCGATGAGCCGCTCCCTGTCTGCCCGGGTCAACTCACCTGCGGCTCGCTCAAGTAGCTCACGGGCGGAGGAGCGCAGCCGTCTGGCTTCTTCTGTCCGCTCCTCTTCGTATCTGTCTTGATCCATATCCAGCTGGCCCAGGTCCTCTGCCCACATGTGTTCGCCCGCGTCCTGCGGGCCCGAGGCTTCCGTGAATCTCAGACTTGAAACGGTCACTGGCGCCCCCCTGTCCACCGGGAACTCACGCCCCGGCTTCCACTGATAGTTCCTCAGCGTCACCGTAGCGGGCGGGACTTGCCGCAATCGGCCCGTGCGGCCTCGGTGTGTCCAGTCAGTGCTTGGCCGCCTCTGCGGGCGTAGTCGCCTCCGCGGGCGTTTGACTCTTCACCCGGACTGGCCCTTCGTGGTCACGGAGGGCGGTTCGGATGAGGCGGTGTACGTAGTCCTCCGCTGAGAGATTCGCGGCTGTTGCCCGCTGCATCACCACCTGGTGCTCCAGCTCCTCCAGTGGGATCCGTAGGTAGCGGGGCCGGAGGAGACGGAGCGACTGCGGGGTGTGGAGTTGGCCCAGGTGCTCCGTCAGCAGTCCGGCGAGAAGTTCGGGCACTGGCGGGTGGGGTTTCTCGCCGTGACGAATCCAGCGGCTGACGCGGGTGTGGTGGACGGCGATGTGTCGGTGGCCTTGCTGTGTGGCCGCATCAACGATGCGGCGGGCCGTCTCGTGGTTGCTCCATCGGGCTGCGGCCAGGGCGACGGCCAGAGAGTAATTGGGTGTGCTCATGTAACCCCCTGGGGCTGATGAGACCGGGGTGGCAGTTGAAGAGGGGGTGCGGATGTATCCGCACCCCCCTTGGTAGTGGAGGCCGTGGCGTCTGGAGCGGGAGGTTGAGCGGGCGGCGCCCAAGAGGGGCGCCGGTGCATGGGCTGGCGTCGGCCGGTCCAGAGGGAGGGTTCATGACTGAGACCGCAGTTCCCAGAATCACCGCGACGGCGTCCGCCGGCGATCCCGTGGCTCTTCGCCGGGTTCACTTCGTCGGTGTGGGTGGGGCGGGAATGCTGCCGCTGGCACGGGTCTGCGCCGAGCGGGGGTTCACGGTGTCCGGCAGTGACCTGCGGCAGTCGGAGGGCCTGGAGGTGCTGGCCGGCCTGGGCGTCCGTGTGTACACCGGGCACGCCGCGTCGCAGGTTCCCGCGGACGCGACCGCGGTGGTGTACACGCACGCGGTCGATGAAGACAATCCGGAGGTGCAGGCGGGCCGGGAGCGGGGCATTCCCCTGGTGCACCGCTCCACGGCGCTCAACGCGCTGATGGCCGACAACATCGCGGTCGGCGTCCTGGGCACGCATGGCAAGACCTCCACTGCGGCGATGCTCGCCCACGCCCTGACCCGTATGGGGCACGCCCCGACGTACGTGGTGGGCGGCGACGTCCGGGGCCCGGCCAGCGGCGGCCACGCGGGGAACGGCGAGATCTTCATCGCCGAGGTGGACGAGTCGGACCGTACGCATCTCGGTGTGCGCGTGAACGTCGCGGTGATCACGAACATCGAGCACGACCACCCCGAGAACTACCGGGGCGTGGCGGACCACATCGCCGCCTACGAGCAGTTCGCGCTCGGCATCTGGCCCGGCGGCACGCTGGTACTCAACGCGGACTCGCCCGGCTGCCGGGAGCTCGCCTCGCGCCTGGCCCTGGCTGGCCATGGCCCACGGCTGATGTGGTTCGGCGGCTCTGCTCACGCCACCTGGCGCATGACGGACGCGGTATGCGCGCACGGCGGGGGCATGGCGACGCTGAGCGGGCCGGGCGGTGCCGAGACCGGCCTGACGCTCGGCATCCCCGGCACGCACCAGCTCCTCAACGCCGCCGCCGCCATCGCAACGGTCCACGCCGTGGGACTGGACGCAGCTCGTGCCGCCGGGCACCTGGGAACCTTCGAGGGCGTGGCGCGGCGGATGAGCCGGGCCGGGGACGCGGCAGGCGCGCGGGTCTACGACTCCTACGCACACCACCCGACCGAGATCCGGGCCGATCTCGCTGCCGCGCGCAGCCTCCTCACCGAGCCCGACGGCCGGGTGATCTCGGTGTTCCAGTCGGCCGGCCAGGCCCGGCATGAGGCGTTCGGCGGCGAGTTCGGGGCGGCTCTGGCTCACGGTGACGAGGTGGTCCTGACTGGCCATTCGCGGGTCGGTGACGAGGTGGTGCTGCGGGAGCTGTCCGCGGCCGTGGAGAACGCGGGGGGCAGCTGCCGGGGCGTGGAGCGGGACCGGGCCGCGGCGGTCGCCTGCGCGGCCGCGGTGGCCCGGCCTGGTGATGTGGTGGTGCTCATCGGCACCGGCGACCTGGTCGAGTACGGCCAGGCGCTCACCGGGGAGCTGAGCCGTCCGGCCGAGGCCGCGGCCTAGCCGGCGGGTTCGGGGTCCGGTTCCAGCAGCGCCTGAGCGAGCTGCTGGAGCTGGACCCCACGGCTTGCTTTGACCAGGACGACGTCGCCGCGCCGGAGGGTCGAGCGCAGCAGGTGCAGCGCGCTGTCCTGATCGGGCAGGTGTACAGCGGGTGCGCCGAGATCGCCGGCGGCGGTCTGCATCCATTCGGCTGCTTCCCCTCCCACCGTGATGAGCTGGTCCAGGCCGAGCCCGGCGGCGTGGCGGCCGACTTCCTCGTGGGCGTGGCGGGCGTCGTTGCCCAGTTCGTTCATGGGGCCGAGGACGGCGATGGCGCGCTGGTCACGGCCGCGGGCCATCGCGGCGAGTGCGTCGAGGGAGGACCGCATGGAATCGGGGTTGGCGTTGTAGGCGTCGTTGATGACCGTGACTCCGTCGGCGCGGCGGGTGGTCTCCATGCGCCAGGGTGACCGTGGGGTGGCCTGGCTGAGGACGTCGGCGATCTGTGGGAGGGAGAGACCGGCCTCGCCGGCGACCGCTGCGGCGGCGAGGCTGTTGTAGACCTGCGGCTGCCCCACGTACTGAAGGGCGACGGGAGCGCTGCCTTCGGGGGTGTGCAGCGTGTAGGTGGCTTGTCCTCGGCCGTTGAGGCTCACCTCGGTCGCACGGATGGTGGCCTGCGCGTCGAGGCCGTAGGTGACGACGCGGGCGTGGGTGCGGTGGGCCATGGCGCGCACGAGGGGATCGTCGGCGTTGAGGACGGCGAGACCGCCGGCGGGCAGGGCTTCGACGATCTCCCCTTTGGCCTGGGCGATGTTGTCGCGGCCGCCGAACTCTCCGACGTGGGCGGTGCCGACGTTGGTGACCACACTGATCTGGGGCGGCGCGATGCGGGTGAGCTGTCGGATATGCCCGATGCCCCGCGCCCCCATCTCCAGGACGAGGAATCGGGTGGAGGGATCGGCCATCGTGATGGTCACCGGCAGGCCGATCTCGTTGTTGTAGCTGCCGGGCGTGGCCACGGTGGGCCCGACGGCCGGCAGCACCTGGGCGATGAGGTCTTTCGTGGAGGTCTTTCCGGCGGAGCCGGTGATGGCTACGATCTGTGTGCCGGTGAGGGCGTGCTGGACGAGGTGCAGGCCCAGGCACCCGAGTGCGGCCAAGACGTCGGGGACGACGATCGCGGGAACGCCGACGGGGCGAGCGACCAGGGCGGCGGCCGCGCCATTGGCAATGGCGGCCTTGGCGTAATCGTGGCCATCTGCCTGCTCCCCGGTGAGCGCGACGAACAGCGACCCGGGCGTGGCGACGCGGGAGTCGAAGACGGCCGGCGCGGTAACGGTGGCCTGCGGATCGGCGTCGGCAAGACGGCCGCCTACGGCGTCGGCGACGGCCGACAGGGGCATGGGCTGCACGTGAGTTCTCCCTGGTCAGAGGTCTATCAGGACATTACCGGTCAGGTGGTACTGATCAGGCTGGTTTGGGGGCCTCAGCCCCGCGTGCCGAAGTGGCGCTGTGGGACCGGGGGACGGCTTGGAGGGAACAGGGTGGAGCTGATGGAGCCACTGCTCGGCTCGGTCGTCGAATCGCTTGGGGCGAGCGCCTGGGTCAGGAATCGTCGGGGGGTTCTCGTTCTCGACGCTCTCGACACGCACGACAACGGGCCTGTCAGCATGCACCTTTGACGGCCAGCGATATCGGCTCGCGGATGTCGTCTGCGTCCAGCAACTCGATCGGCTCGCCCTGGTGATCCCAGGGCGGCGTGTCCCACCGGGTCATGTGGGACGGCGGCAAGGCCACCCATCCGTCGGGGCCACTGCGCAGCTTCATGACGGTCCGGCTGAGATGACCGAGCCCGGCTGTGGCGGTGCGGGGTGCCACCAGCAGCACCGCCTGGTGGCGGTTGACGACACACGGCACCTGAGCTGAGCGGCGTTCGAGCTGCACCAAAGCGAACATCGCGACGGGCCTGGGTAACACGACCGCGTCAAATCCCAGTGTGGGGGCGATGACACCGGCTCCGGGGCGTGCGGTGAACTCACGGTCCACACGGTCGGGGCTGGCGACCACGACATTCGAGGCGAGCGGGTGCGCCCCGGGCCTGGGGCACAGTTGGGCGGTCGTCCCGTCCAAGCACGTGCAGCCGCTGTCGGGGCGATAGCTGTGGCCTGCCGCCACGGGCCAGCCCAGCAAGGTGATGTAGACGTGGGCGTGCTCGGCAGCATCGCGACCCGCGAGCGAGTGCATGGCCGTCCTCCTCTCAGCGGCTCCGCCGCCGTGGTCGTCCGGCGTCCCTGCGTACGTTCGGCGCCGGAATGCCGGTGGGGTCGGTGCGTCGCCCCCGGAGGGCGGCCGGGGGCGACGCGGGGCCTCGACCCGTCCGCGGGGGATCGGTTCGCGCAACCGGCGCACGGGTCGAGGCGACTTGGGATTCGCAGGTGTCAGACCAACGGGTGACTACTTCGGACCGTGCATATCCATCGCTCGGCCTGATGGACGACCGCGGCCGCCACCGCCTCACACAGTGCGTCCGCATCGGTCGCCGCGGCCGCGGCCGGGCCGGGTGGGACGATCCACCGGCGGCCGCACACAGCCCGTTGGCCAGCGCTGCGGGTCCGCTCCGGCCCGGGGCAGCGGATGATGCCGTGCTCGACCCAGCGCGTGCCCACCAGCGACGGCCAGCTGGCGGCCGCGCACCGCGGCACCAAAAACTCCACGGCGAACCGCAACGGCACCTCGAGCACGGGGCCCAGGGGCTCGCCGCGCTCCTGGAGCCGCGCGAGGGCGTCACGTCCGGTCGTACCGGTGACGCGCAGCACGTGCCAGAGACTGCCGATGGGGATCTCGGTGGCACGTCCCGCCTGCCAGTCGATGCGGACGTTCTCGGCCGGAGCGCCGGCGGCCACCGCCCACGACAGCGCAGCAGGGGTCACCAGGGGCACCTGAAATCGGCCGTGGGCAGGCAGCGGGCACACAGCTCGACCAACCAGCCGAGACGACCGCCGCCTCGCGCCCGGGTGTAGGCGTAGCCGCCGGGGCTCAGCGGTTTGTCGGGGCTGCCACAGCGGGCGCATGCCCTGCCCCACAGCCCGATCTGCATCTCCGGCGTGATCCGCAGCGGATCGATGTCACCAGCCCGCAGATCAGTGTCGGCCCGGCGCAGCACCGGCTCCCTCGGGCGCGTAACCAGCAGCCCGAGCCCGGCCGTGGTGTCGGCCTGGGGCATCGTCATCGCAGCCATCCATATTTTCCCGGGGATGTCATCACATCCAGGGAACTTCGTCCGGCTGGCCGGGGAATAGGTGGAAGGGGGTTGCGATGGGTTGCGGATTGGCATGAGTCTGAGGGGCTCACGGCAGACGGGGTGATCGTCATGGGCGTACGACCGAACGAGCGGCTGGCCAACGCGTTACAGCGGGCCGGGATCAGCAACCGGGATCTGGCCCGGCGCGTCAATGTCCGTGCGGCGGCCGCCGGACTCAACATCGCGGTCGACTGCGCGCGGGTGGGGCGATGGCTCAAGGGCGAGCATCCCCGGGATCCGGTGCCCGGGATCGTCGCCGAGGTCCTCAGCCAGAAGCTGGGGCCGTTGACGCTGGCGGACCTCGGCTGGAGTCACACTGGGATCGACCCGCTGGATCCGCTGTGGTCCCCGGACGGGGCCGCCCACTCCCTTCACGAGTACGCCCGGAGCGATCTGATGCTCAGTCGCCGCGATATGGCCCAACTCGCCGTCGGCCTGCCCCTCATTGCGGCTGCCGAACGGCTGTGGTGGGCCGACCCGCCTGCCGGCACCACGGCGCCGGGACCCGCGGCCCGGGTCGGCAAGGAGGACGTCGCCGGGATCGAACAGCTCGTCCGCCATTTCCGGGACCTCGACGGTCGACATGGAGGAGCGCTGTTCCGGGCGGCCATCGTGGCCCAGCTGCAAGACGTCACCGAACTGCTGGCCCACGGCCGCACCTCCACCCCGGCCGTCGACCGGCGGCTGCGCCAGACTGCCGTCGACCTCGCGCAGCTGGCCGGATGGACCGCCCACGACGCGGGGTACTACGGGACGGCACAGCGGTACTGGACCCACGCCATCACGCTCGCCCGGCAGGCCCAGGACCCGGGGCGCGGCGCCGAGGTGATGTCCCGTCTGGCGCACCAAATGGTCTACCTCGGCCGCCCCGATGACGCTCTCCAACTGCTCGACGTGGCCGGCCGCACCGCGGCCGCCGCCCACAACCTGCGCCTGACGGCCATGCTCACCGCGCAGCGCGGCCGGATGCTGGCAGCCGTCGGGGACGCCCAGGCGTCCCTGGCGACGCTCGCCCAGGCCCAGGAACATCTGGCACGGGCCGAGGAGAACGGCGAGAGAGTCGAGGAGTGGATCGCCTACTTCACCGCCGCCGAGCTCGCCGGGGCGACAGCGGTCGCCTACCGCGACCTGCACACCCTGCACGGCAAGCCGGTGGGCAAGGCCAGCGTCCATTTCGCGACCGCCATCGAGCAGCGCGGTGCCGGGTACGAGCGGGTCCGGGCCATGGACATGGTCGGCATGGCCGCCGCCCACCTGGAAGAGGACAACCTCGAAGAAGCGTGTGCCGTCGCCGGGCAGGCCCTCGACCTTGCCGAACGCCTCGATTCCACCCTGATCCGCTCCCGCGTACTGACCCTCGCCACCGCAACCGACCGGGTCAGCAGCCACCCCCAGGTGGTGGAGCTCCACCAGCGCCTCGGCGGCTGGGCCGCTCCTGATCTGCATGCCGCTTGACCGGCTGGTGATCCCTCACCTGATCAGTCAGTTGATGATTCGGCGGGCAGCGACAATGTCGCCCTTCCAGGAAGCGAGCTTTGTCACGCGTACGACGTCGCCCGTCTGGGGAGCGTGGACGATCAAACCCTCCCCCATGTACATGCCGACGTGCTCGGGGCCTTTCGGCCCGTCGTGGGTGAAGAGCAGGTCGCCGGGTTGGAGCGCGTTGACGCTGACGGAGCGGCCTTCGTTGACCTGGGTGTAGGTGGTGCGGGTGAGCCTGACGCCGGCGACGCCGTAGGCCCGCTGCATCAGCGATGAACAGTCGCACCGCTCGGTCGGATTCTTGCCGTGGGGGTTGGTGCAGGTACCGCCCCACTGGTACGGCGTGCCGAGCTGGTCGAGCGCCCACCGCAGGGCGGTGCGGACCTGCGGGGGTGCGTCGGCCGGGATCTGGTAGCCGTCGGGACGGGAACCGGCCGGGATCTTCCCGAACTCACCGCCGTCGCCCTCGTCCTGGGATGTGTCGGTCCGGCTGCACGGCTTCTTCCCGAACAGGGCGACGAGCGCGGCCGCGTCGGTGGTCTGCTGGCCGTTTCCCTCTCCCGCCGGGGTGTTGGTGAGAGCGTGCTGCAGGGCGGTGGCCAGGGGCTCCCACTGGGCGTAGGCGTCGGGGAATCCGGACCTCTGCACCTTCTGGGCTGCTTCGGTGAGCGGCAGCTGCTGCCACCTGTCGACCTTCAGGAGCCTCGAGTAGAACTTCCGCGAGGCGTAGCGGGGGTCTTGGCGCTGCTCTCGCGTGCCCCAGCTGGGGCGCTGCTGGAACAGGCCGATGCTGTCGCGGTCGCCGTGGCCAAGGTTGCGGAGCCGGGATTCCTGGAGCGCGGTCGCGATCGCGATCACCTGTCCTCGCGGTGGGACGCGCATCGCGTCGCCTTCTTCCTGGATGATCTTCGCGTTGGGGATCTGCTCCTGGGGGCGGTCCAGGCCCTTGGCCGACGTGGATGCCTTGGCGCGGCCGCCGCTGAGGACGGCCTGGACCTGTTCGGTGACCGCCGCGGTGTCCACGGTGGTGTCCGTGTCGTTTCGGGAGCATGCGGTCTTCTGGGCCGTCTGGCTGTTCAGCCGGGCCTGCTGGTCTCGTCCCAGAGCAGCGACCGCCGCGGTCGCGAGCACGATCACCAGGACGATGAAGATGAGGGGCATGCCGAGCCCTGCGGTGAACAGGGCCCGGCGGCGGTTCATCTGGGCCCCCGCGGTGGCCGGGGCGGGTTGGTGCGGCGGTCGATGCGGGCCCGCAGCTGAGCTTGGCGGGAGGAGCCGGGCGGTTGGAGGGGCACGCGCGGGGTGGGCCGCGGGCGGCGTGGCGGGTGCGTGGGACGCGGTGGATGGCCGGGGCGGGGCGGGTGTGTGGGTCGGGGCGGGGCCGCCGTTGGCCAGTTCCCCGGGGGGCCGGTCGCGGGGCGCCTGTTGGCAGGCCGGGATGCGGGGCGGGTGGGGCGGCGTTTGGCGGGCTTGCGGTTCAGGCGGGTGGCGAGAGCGCTGGCACCGTCCCGGCGCAGAGCACTGCTGGCGGCCCCGCGGATGTTGCCTCGGGCGAGGGCGCTGCTGGCCATGGAGGTGCGGATGATGGCGTTGGTGGTGTCGCGGGCGTTCATGGTGTGGTCGGGAGCGGATGGAGAGGCGAGGAGGCTGTGGCCGGTGCCTCCGACCCGCGCGTTGCTGAGCCGGTTGCGGATGTTGTTGCCGACGTCGCGGGATTTGCGAGCGATGTCCTTGCGTTTGCGGTAGGCGCCGATGCAGACGACATCGACGACGAGGAAGCGGACGGTCAGTCCGCCGCTTCCGTACTCCTCGGACGGCGCGTCAAGGAGAGCGTCGACCAGCACGATGAAGATGCCGAGCATGCTCACGGTGCCGAAGAGCTGGAGCAGCGAGCGGCTGACCGATCCGCACCAGCCCCATAGGTAGGTGCGGCCGGCCCCGGGGATGGTTCCGGCGACGAGTGCGGCTTCACCGCGGATGGCGTCGTAGGCGATGCGGTACTGGGCGACGAGGAAGCTGCCCGCGATGCCGACGACGAGCAGGAAGACGATGATCGCGGCGACGAGGACGAAGAAGGCGCCGGCGAGCTTGTCACCGGACGCCTTCATCGCGGATCCGGCGTCGGGCACGCACTCGGCTTCGAATGCCTTCATGGGCTTGTCGCCGTAGTGGTTGGCGGTCCACTCGGCCGAGAGCTCGGTGACCTTGGACAGGACGTCACCAGGGATGTCCGCGCCGGGGATGTCGATGCCCAGGGAGTCGGCGGTGCTGCCCAGCGGGCCGAGCACGGCGGCCTTGCTGGCGCCGCGGATGACGTCCTTGGCGCCGCTCAGGCGCTGGTCAAACTTTCGTTCCCAGGCGAGCTGGTCCAGGAGTGCTTCGGCGTAGCGCTCGTTGCAGTCGTCGCTGAACGTCCTGCCGTATTTGATCAGCTGGGCGGGCTTGGCGATGAACGCGTCGGTGAGGGCGTCGGTCACCGGGCGGGCGAGACCGGCGGCGGTGACAGGCGTGTTGTCGTCTTGCTGCTCACCCGGCGGATGGGTGCTGTCGAGGATGATCGCGGTCACTTCGAGGGAGAACTGCCGCACCGCGCCGAGCGCGCCCTGATCCTGTCCGCCCATCAGCTGCTGGGGCGGGGTGATGACCGCGGTGGCGGTCAGGGCGGCGAGCAGGATGGACAGGGCGGCGTCGCCCCAGCCGCGGGCACGGTCACCGAAGAAGATGTTCCACGCGCAGATGAGGGCGCAGACGCTCAGGAAGAGCGTGGGCAGGCCGAGCTCCATGATGACCCGGGTGTGGAGGGACTCCGCGACCGCCAGGACCGGTTTCAGCAGGATCTTGGCGAGGCCGAAGGACAGTGCCCAGGCGACCACCCAGCAGGAGAAGGCGATCAGCCATTTGATGAACATGAAGCACAGGGAGGTGAGGAGGTTCCACACGCCCAGATCCCACTGGTACCAGCTGCCGGTGTCCCCATCGACGCTGTAGGTGCTCACGGGGATGCCGTACTTGTCGGTGGTGTTGAAAACCCCGAGGACGCCGCCTTCGTCCTCCAGGAGCTTGCGGACGCGCTTTTGCTCCTGGCGCAGCAGCTCCTTCTGCATGGACTCGCCGATGACGTCGTGCTGCTCGTCCCAGAACTTCTCGAACTTCCTTCGGAGCCGGTCGGCCTCCTTCTTCTTCTCCTCCTCGGTGAGGGACCCGTCGGGCCTGGAGGTCGCCGCATCCGAGGGGGTGGCCGGTGCGGTGGCGGCCGGGGAGGGGGTGGGGGCGGTGGGGGCTGCGAGCGCCTGGGTGGACGTCAGCAGCACCACCGTGGTCGCAACCAGGGCCCCCAGGAGCAGCGCGCCGCTCCACTGGCGCCGTCCCAGACGCCGCAGCAGCCGGATCCAGCTCATGCCGGCTCCCCGGTGGGCGTGGTGTGGATGGCGTCAGCGGCTTCCGGATCGGCGGGGATGAGGATCTTCATGGTGCCGACCCGGCCCAGCAGGTCCCGGTACAGGCACTCCCCCAGCCGGGCCTCCCGCTCGGCCTCCGGGAGGTCGAGGGGGGACAGGCCGGTGGTCACCAGCTCCAGGAGGTCCTTGTCCTCGCCGTCGAGGTCAAGGAAGTCCAGGCCGCGCCGGGCGAGGTGGCTGGTGGTCTGGCGGAACAGGAACCGGTGGGGGATCAGGCCGCGGACGATCGCGCCGCGCTCGGTCTCGGAGGGGCCGACATCATCGGAGTCGTGGGAGCCGACGAAGGCCGCGGCGTTGTGCTTGCGGCCGTCGCGGACCAGCTCCAGGAGCAGCTCCAGGCCCTCGCTGGAGGAGGTGAGCCACCAGCACTCGTCCCACACGCAGACGGCGAACTCGCTCGGTGAGGCGACCGCGATCTGCCGGCACAGCGCGGCGATCAGGTACATCAGGGCGCGGCCCATGACCTTCTCGAACTCCATGCGCTCCAGGCGAAAATCGCTGCCCAGTTCAGCGCGCTTGGGGAGCTGAAGGGCGTGCACGCTGAAGACGACGCTGTCGGCGTCCGCGGCCGCCACCGGCAGGGCATCGTCGAAGACCACCCGCGACAGGTCCTTGCGGGCGACAGCCCTGAGCTTGCGGGCCAGGCCCTGCGCAGCCGGGTCGCCGGCCCCGCGGGCCTCGAGCTCCTTCGTGAGGGCGCGCATAGAGGGGGCCGGCCGGGCCAGGACGGCGTCGATGGCCTCGGACAGGGCCACCCCCTCCAGATCCATCGGGCGCACGCCGAGCAGCAGTGTCAGGAACGACTCGGTGAACCGGGCGGCTTCCTGCGGGGCGAACAGGCGCAGCGGGTCGAGAGAGATCTGCGCGTCCTGGTCGACGGTGATGGTCTGGGTCGTGCCGGGGCAGGCGTCGGCGAAGCGCAGCCACTCCTGGTTCCGGGTGCGGTCGACGATGACGGCTCGGCCCCGGGAGTTGGGCTGGCCGGTGCGGCGGCCGCGGGCGAGCACGCTGTAGACGGCCGCCTTCATGCCGACCGACTTTCCAGCGCCGAGTTCGCCGATGAACGCGGCCGAGGCGGACGCGTTCTCGCGCGGGCCGCGGGAGAAGTCGACCAGTACGGGCCGGACACCGCCGCTGGCTGTCTGCAGTCCGTACAGGGCGCCGGTGTCGTCGCCGAGCTCGGCGCCGGCCAGCGGCATCGCCATGGCGAAATCGGAGGCGAGCAGGATCTGCCGGTAGGCGGTCATCACCCGCGGGGTCCGGCAGCCGGGCAGCATCCCGTAGAAGAGGGCTTCCTGCTCGCCCAGCGGCCGGGCGAAGGTGTAGTCGCTCGGGCCGAAGTGGGTGGCGATGGCCGTGGCCCGGTCCTGCGCCTCGGCCGCGTCCTTGCCCCACACGCACAGCGCCACCATGGCGCCGACCTCCACCTCACGCGCGGAGGAGGTCACCCTCGAGCGGAAGTGAGCGAGCTTGCCGATGCCGGTGCGGACATGGTCCGGCGCGCCGGCGGCATCGCCGTCGTATTCGGCTTCCTGGTGAGCCAGCTCCCGTGCCCGGCGCCGCGATTTGGCTTCGGCCTTGTGCCCGGGGGTGATGTGGAGGCGGGCAACCCAGTCGATCGGGAAGGGGAATTGGTCGAGTGCCTGGAGGTACTCGCTGCCGGGGAAGGCGAATTCCTCGGGCATCTCGGCCAGGGCGAGCAGCGCCTGGTGGCTGTCTCCCCATTCGGTGGCCACCTGCAGGAAGCGGCGGTGGAAGGGATTGCCCGCCGGCCGGCCGCGCCGGGAGCCGAAGTCGGTTCCGCCTTCGGCCAGCAGGGCTTCGCTGAGGGCCGCGGTGGTCCGGCCCCGTCCCCGGACCCGGTGCGCCTGATCGTCCAGGGCGGGCAGCAGCGGCTCGGCCAGGCCCCGGCGGACACTGTGGCCGTAGATCCACAGGATCTCCGATTCGGTGGCCGGCCGCATCGGAACGGCGGCCGGCCACTGGGCCTGAATCCGCGCGGCCTGCTCAGTGCGCTGCTGTTCTTCGGCCGCAGAGACGGGTGCGGGCATCAGGCCGAGTTGCCCGGCCAGCTCGGCCCGGGCGGCGGACAGGACCTGGGTGAGGGCCTCCCGGCGGCTTTCGGAGGGCAGGGGGATGGCCAGCCAGTCGGTGCGGCCGGTCAGCTCCATCGTCTCCAGCTGGTCCAGCACCGTGTGGGCGAGGTCGACATACCGGTCGGACGCCTCGAGGTCGATGCCGGCGGTCATGTCGCGCACGACCTGGGCCGGATCAACTTGGGGGCACAGGCTGAGCAGCATCGGCTCGCCCTGGAGGCTTTTGACCAGTGATTCGACCGCCTTGAGCCTGCGTCGCTTGGCCGCTGCCGTCGCGTGGCTGTAGTTCGCCGAGGACGCCCGCCACACGGCCCAGCAGGTGCCGTGTGTGGTCCAGATGATGTTCCCGGCCACGTGCCGGACAGGCAGCCGCATGGTCAGTGCCCCTTCGTTGATTCGTGCTCGGGCCCAGTGCGGCGCTGCGCGAGCAGCTGCTGCACGCCGGACCGCATCCCGCCACCGCCTGCCGTCACCGGCGTCTCGGTACGTGCCGGGGCCGTTGGACGGGGCGGGGCGGGCTGGTCAAGGTGTGGTGGCTCGGTCTGGCCGGCCGTCTCCGGTCGCTCCCGGTCCGCGACGGTGGCCTGCTGGTTGTCGGCCGCGTCCTGCGCGGGTCGGCCTGTGAGTGGCAAGGTGCAGGCGGCACGGGCGCGGTGGGCGAAGGCGGCGCGCCAGGGGCGTCCCCGCAGCCGGCCGTGGCGGGGCGCGGTCGCCAGCATGGTGATGCTCACCATGACGGCTGCCGGGTTCCGGCCGTCCAGCCGGACGAACCGCAGCGTCCACGCCCCCGCGTACGGGATGACGATGACGATCAGCAGGTCCAGCACGCTGCGCGTGCCCCACAGGCTGCGGGTGGCGATCAGCGGGATGGCCAGTGCGACCAGGGTGGTCAGCTGGGTCTTGGTGTAGGGGCCGCCGGGCAGCCGGGCGTTGCCGCCGGGGATCTTCCCGACCACAACCGGCAGGCGGCGGGCCTTGGTGTAGCAGTGGCCGATCAGACGGTCATCCGGGTCCGGGCCGGCCAGCTCGGCCCCGCTCACGGCGCCTGTCCGGTGCCGGCGGGCTTGACGCCGTTGTCGTACTGGGTGACGTCCTCACCGGTCTTGTCGCTGAGCAGGTCCATGTTGGCGGCGCCCCACCAGACCATGGCCGCCAGGATGACCGAGAGGATGGTCGGCCCGGCCGCGCGGGTCTTGAACCCGACCACGACCACGAAGATGAGGCACATCAAAGGGATGACCCCGTAGAGGAAGAGGTTCTGCAGGTCGGCGCTCAGCATCCGAGCGGTTTCGATGTTTCCGATCACAGCGAGCTGGTTCATCGTGGTCTTCTCCATATCTGGACGGTCATGTGGCCGGTGCGGTGGGCGGGGTGTGGTGGGCTGTGGCGGGGGTGGCGTCCAGGGCCGCGATCTCCCAGCGCCCGGCGCGAGCGGTGAGGGTCAGGGCGTAGGACAGCGGGACACCCACCCGGTCGGTACCGGTGGCGCGGATCTGCACCAGCAGCCGCTGCCGCGTACCGTCCGCCGGCACACCGGTGGCCGGGCTGTCAGCGCTCTCCTCACCCGCGACGGCCAGGGACTCGACCGAGACCTTGCGGTACGGCGCAGGACTGACCGGTTCCATGTGGAGACCGGGGGCGAGGTAGCGGTCCAGCTCCCCGGATCCGGTCAGGTACGCGCCGAGGAACTCCTGGGCCGTCTGGGCGCGCGTGTCCCCGGGCACGGCCGCACGCTCGGGCCCGTAGCCGAGTTGCGGCTGGTGGGACTGGCCGCCAGGAGCGGCCACTTCGGCCGGCAGGGTGGCCGCCACGTAGCCCTCAGCGCCGGAGCTGACGGATCCCTCGGAGACGAGTACGGGCACCTGGAAGTACCGCAGAGCACCAGACTGCGCCTCGGCCTCGGCTGCGTCCTTATCCCCTGTGTCCTTCGGCTGGCTGGTCGGCTCGAGGCGGGCGGCGACGATGACGGACCACGCGCCTGGTGCGGTCTGCCGCACGCGGACAGCGGTCGTCTGGGTCGTGGTCTGCCGCCCCGGCTTCCCGTCCAGCTGCAGCTGCCCGGCCGAGGGGTAGTAGGCGGCGAGCTGGTCCTGGTCGCCCTCCCCGGCCGCGACGAATGCGCTGACGAACAGCTCAGCGAACCCGGAGGGTCCCGTCCCGTCTGCCTCAGCGTGCTGCACTCGCGGCTGCGCCTGCGGGACGGCGTCCACGGCGGCCGCGGCCGACATCCAGGCCAGCAGCCCCAGGATGGGACCAGCGCAGATCACCGCCCACGCGAACCAGCGCGCCACAACCGTCGCGTTCGCCCGCGCTCCGGGCGACAGATCCCAACCGCCGGCCTGCGGCCCGCGCTGCTCCCACTCCTCCATCACGTTCTCGACGGCCGCCTCGGACGACTGCCGCCCCCTGGACTTCCAGAACTTCATGACCGTCCTCCGTTCTCGGCGGCCGAAACGGGCCGGGTCAGTTCCGCGATGCGCTCACGCAGCTGGTTCTCAGGCCGTTCCAGCAGGACCGTGAGGGAAGCGAGGACCTGGTCCGCGTCCCGGTCGAGGTAGTCGCGCAGCGCTTGGTAGGTCTCGGGGTTGAA
The DNA here is from genome assembly GCF_042868035.1 of Streptomyces sp. NPDC007875. Classification (NCBI taxonomy): domain Bacteria; kingdom Bacillati; phylum Actinomycetota; class Actinomycetes; order Kitasatosporales; family Streptomycetaceae; genus Streptomyces; species Streptomyces sp. NPDC007875. Next base: position 40,086 of record NZ_JBIADZ010000023.1, read on the forward strand.
AGGGCGGTGCACGAGCGCGGCGCCGAGTCCGACCAGCAGGTGCCAGGCGCGGGTCACGCGCTGTTCGTCGTCGTCCAGCCGCCCGGCCGACGGGCCGGTCCTTTCGTCTGTCATGTGCGCTCCCTGGGAATGAGGTGTGCGGGTACCGGTGGTGCGGCGGCTGCGGCTCATGCGGCCGTCGCCAGTTCGGCGGCCGCCGGGATGAGGCGCTGTACGGCGCGGGCGCGGCGTCGACGCCAGGCCCCTGCGGTGGTGCCGGCCGCGCGGGCCGCTACCGCGTCGGGGACGGGGATCTCTCGGTGGTGCCAGCTGATGGCTTGGGCGTCCGGGCCGGTGAGTGTTCCCTGGCGCAGGGCGGCCAGGAGGAGCTCGAGGAGCTCCAGGCGGGCGGCACTCGCCTCGATCGGGGCGGCCACCGACTGTGCAGGCTCAAGTCCATGGCTGGCCGCGGCATCGAGAAGTCCTGCGGCCTCCGCGTGGCGGCTGGGGCCCGGCTGCGGCTCGGCAAGCTCGTCGGCGATCGCGGCATCGAGTTCTTCGGCGTCGGCTTCTCGTTCGCGGGCCAGCTCCCGGCAGGTGCGCTTGAGGGTGTCCAGGGCGAGGTTCGCCGCGGGCCGGCCAGGACGGGTGTGGATGCGGCCGGAGCGGGCCACCTCGAACAGGACGCTGACGGTGAGGTGCGCGACGTCCGGGAAGGATCGGCCACTGCTTGGGCGGGCCTGGCTGAGGGCGATGCGCACCGCGGCGGGCAGCATCGCCTGGACGACGATCCGGGCTGCCCATGTGGCCGATGGCCCGGTGCCGGCCGCCCGCACCAGAAGCGTGCGGAGTACCGCGTCGGCCATGCTGTCGGCCGCTTGGCCGCGCCGTTGCCGAAGCACGGCCAGGACCTCCTCCGGGCCGAAGACCGGAGTCTGGGCGTCGGCCACCAGGCCATCGGCCACCATCCAGTCGCGTACGGCCGCACCGATCTGCGGATCCGCGCACACGGCCACCCATTCGGTGTCCAGGTGGGCGAACGCCCCTCCTGTTGCGGGTCGCTTCTGGTCTGCCACGGCACAACTCCCTCTTCGATCTCGTGCCGTGAACGCTCCCTGCCGGCAGTTGCCCAAAGGCTTGACCGGAACCGCGAAACACCAGGTCAACTGGTTGCCCAGTGCGAAGTGGGCCCTTCGGCAGGTGCTTGGGCAACCTCCCTGGGCGCAGGGCCGGGACTCTGGCCGGACGCTCCCAGGAGGGGGGTCGGATCGCCGGGGCGCGGTGTCGAGTTCGCCGTGCCAGGTGCTTGCGCATCGCATCACCGCGCAGAAGGGGGCTGCCGCAGAGGAGGGACGGATGCGTCGGCCATGGGCGCGACGGCAGCATCGGCCACGGGTATCCATCAGCGGGATGTGGCCGATCGGTCATGGCCGATGGCCGACACCGCGCATCGGCCATCGGCCATGGGGTTGCCCGCTACCTGCTGGATGGCCGATTGGTCAGCTGCGCTCCCCCGTGGCCGAGCGTTTCCCACTCCTCGAGTTCGGCGCGCAGTACGCCGAACGCGTGTGCGGCGTCGCGCTGGTTACGCAAGTGCTCGAGCCATCCCCGGTCAGCCTCGGGGGCGATGCGGCGAGCAGGCAGAGGAGTGCCGAAGGCACGGGCGCGGTAGACCTCGAGCGGGGAGATGTCCTCGTTCCAGGACTGCATCGGCAGGAAGCGGGCGAAGTCCTCCTCGCTCTCCCGCATCCACGGCCGGTATTCCACCGGCGTGCTCCGCTCGTGAGGGATGCGTTGCCGGACGGCGGCGAGCTGTTGGCGCAGCGTTGGACGGAGCTGCTGGGCGTAGCGCTGCCAGATCGGGGCGTTGCGTTCTTCTCGGCCGCGGAGCATGGCCGCATGCCGCGTGCCGTCGTCGTCAACCGGTACGTCCGGTGTGGCGGCGCCGGCCAGTTTCCCGAGTCGCTGGCGGCGGGCGAGCTCGTGCCGTACGTAGGCGGCCGGGTCCCGCAGGTAGCCGGGCACTCCCCAGGTGAGCAACTCGGCGGCGAGACCCTGCCAGGTCCACCCAGCGGCGATCAGCGGCCGCAGTGCGTAGGCCAGACGGCGGGGACACCCACGCCGGAGCCACCACACCTCCCCCTGGAGCCGTTCGGTCAGGGCGATCCCCCGGGCGCATTCGGTCGGTGAGACCGGGATTCTGCTTGTCGTGGTGGGGTGGGAGGTCTTCGGGCACGTCGCGCGCTGGCGCGAGGTGTTCTTCTTACCCCCCACTACCTTCACCTGACGGTGGTCCTGAGGGACCACAACAGAAGGGGTGCACGACGCATGCCGGGGCCGGGGCTGGCGCCGGGCCGCTTTCCGGCGGACTTCTTCAACGGCTCGGATGCGTCCGGCCTCGGTGACTCCGATGATCCGCGCGGTGTATCCGGTCCCGGCGATACGGCGCCCCTGCGCGTCATCCCAGACACGTGGGGCGACGGCGGCGAACAAGGTGGCGGTGCCGCGGTATCCGTCTGCGGGCTGCCAGGCGTTCCCCCGGCGGGTGCGCAGCGCGTTGGTCTTGGAGCCATGTTCCACGTAGGCGATCAGGCCGAGCTCACGCAGGTACCGGGCGTGGTACATCACCGCCCGCTTCTTGAGCCCGAGTTCGCGGGCGGTCGCCTCCGCGCTGAGGGGGAAGTGGCCGCGGCTGCTGCGTCTCATCCGGGCCGCGAAGACCGCGGCCAGGCGCAGTGTCGTCTGTCCGGCTTTCGGGTGATATCCGGATTCGACCATGTGCCGGGCCGCGGCGAGGAAATGGTCGGGGTGGCGCAGCTGACGGGAGGTGGTGGCTGCGAGCTCGTGGTCAGCGGCGTTACGCAGGAGAACGAAGGCATGACGAGATGTGTTCGAGACGTCTCGGGTCTCGGACAGATCAGGACATGCCGCTGGGTCGATATGGCGGCACGCCGAAAGGTCGTGCATCATTACCTCCGTTGCTCCGTACCTCCGGAAGGGAGCACAACGAAGCCTCCGTAAGGGGTGCTTCAGGTTCGGGTGAACCGAAAATCTGTCCGGCCTTCGGGACGGACACTTCGCCTGACCAGGGCTTGCACCCCTGGAACACGGCGGTGGCAGGTTGGCCAGCTGGCCCGATGGGGATCGGGCTCGGTGGCCGGGGCAGCAGACGCGGGCCTTGGAGAAGGCACTGCGGAGGGGCTGCCCCTCTGGTGGGCTACGTCATACAGCTCCCCTCATAGGGGGAAGGCGTGAGCCCGCAGTCCGGATGACATGCGGACATCCACCAGGTGACCGGGATGGACACGGGTGCGTCCTGGTGGTGGTTGTTGGGTCCTGAAGGACCTGTGCGGGTACGCTGCATTCAGCGAGACCTCGTTCCTGAAGACCTCGGTCTCGCACCGTGCGAGACCTTTTCCTCGAAGCTTGCTCGCACCGACGGCGGCCCCAGTAGCTCGCACAGGTTGGCAGACCTGAGCTGCTCGGGGCCTTTGTCGTGTCCGAGCTCCGACTGCTCGTGTCCGGGCGGACACAGAAGACGGCGCGGGACCACCCTAGTGCTCCGGACGCATCAGCTGTCACACGTCCCGACGCGTCCCTCCTTCGTGTCGCCTGCCAGGTCTTGACGAGCTGTCCCCTCTCCGCGTTGTGCAACCTGCGTGGCTGCGGCAGGCGTATCCAGGTCATGCTGCACGTCGTGCTTGCCCGCGGCGGGATGCCTCGGAATGCCCAGGCGCGTGGGATCCCGCCGGGCGGGCCTCGGGTGGGTCCTGGAGGAGGTCGTCTATCGAGCCGCGGCCACCGGTCTGGTGCTCCCAGGCTCGGAGGAGCTCGCCCACCAGGGACCGTGCGGCCGCCTGGAATTCCTCGCGGCATGTCTCGCGCTGGGCGAGCCAGGTCAGGTGCCGGGTGTGGGCGTGCATGGCGAGCAGCTCGGTGATCAACGGAGAGAACGGCAGGGGCACGTCCAGCGCTGCGCAGGCGTGCGGGGCATCGGCAGCCGGAGCGGGCTGGGAAGCGGCGGACTTGGTGAAGCGGTGCCAGATCACGATGGGCTCCTTCGAGACGAGGTGTGGGGGTCAGGCGACGTGCGCGCTCGGGCGCAGCCAGGCGTCGGTGGGGTCGGCGGGACCGAGGACGGGCGTGAAGACGGCTGCGAACGGGCCTTGCTCGCGCAGCTGGTCGAGCGTGGTGACACTGGCGCGCAGGGCCGTGGCGGCCACGACCGGGTCGGCGGCAACCAGGCTGCGCAGGTCGGCGATGCGGCGCTCCAGCCGGGAGGGCGAGGCTCCGGTGAGGATGAGGAGGAGGCGGGGGAAGACCGGGTAGCGGCTGCGCCAGGCCGCGGTCTGGGTACGGCGTGCGGGCCGGCCGCCGCGGGCGGGGGCGGCCGGGGGTGTGTACTGGTGGTAGCGGGCGTAGGCGTGGACCTTCTGAGCCAGCCGGGCAATGGTCATCTGGGTGCGGTCGACCTCGATGAAGAACGTCATCAGGGTGCGCTGCTCCCCTTCGGTGTGGACGTAGTTGAGGACGGCATCCGGGACCAGGGAGAGGTCTTCTCCGGGGCGGGTCTCGTCCCGGTAGTAGTGGGCGATTTCCGGGGACCAGTCGAGGGGGCCGCATTCGTGGCCCAGCTTGCGGGCCCACTCCACCCACGCCAGGCCGGTTTCGACGGTGGCCAGGGTGTGTTCCTGCAGCGGGCCGGCGGCGGCTTCCGGGCTCATCCGGTACGGGCGGCGTGGCAGCAGGCCGGTCGCTTCGACGGCTTCGGCTCCCTTGTCGGTCAGCCACCACAACAGCGGGGCCTGTCCGTGGGAGCGTCGGCCGACCAAGTTCACCAGGCCCTGCTCGCGCAGCTGGTGGAGTTGGCGGCGCAGGTATTCGGCGCGGGTGTGGTGGGGGGTGAGCATGCGGTGCACCTGGTCGGTTGCGACCAGGCGGTGCTGGTAGAGCACGTTCAGGACCTGCTGGCCCAGTGGGCCGGCGCCCAGTGGCGCTGCGGTCGGGTATGGCATGTCAGGCTCCTCAGCCGATGCGGGTGGTCGGGCCGCCGGCGGACGCCGGGGGCGGTTGGCGGCCGGTGAAGTGAGCGAGGATCTCGTCGTCCAGGACCTCGAGTTCGGCGAGGATGTCGCCGACGGGACGGCGCCGCAGATTGGTGTCGATCGCCGCGTCGAGCTCCGGGATGCCATCCGGGTGCTCGTAGTGGGCGTAGATCTCCTCGACCGGCAGGCCGCGCACCCGGAACGGGGTGGTGGGCGTCCCGTCGAGGTTGATCGACATCACGTAGTTGTACTTGGGGAGCTCCATGATCGTCTCCGGGGTGATGTGGCCGTTCCATCGGCGGGCCACGAAGGCGGCCTCGTCGTAGTCGGCGGTGCACGTGGACAGCAGAGACTGGTTCTGCAGCAGTGCCTGGCGGGTGACGGGGCTGAGCCGCAGGGCCATCTGGGTCATGCCGGTGAACCTGATCTCGTACTTGCGGACCTGCTCACACAGAGCCGCGAGGAAGCCCTTGCTGCTGCTGTCCACGGCGGTGAGCTCATCCCCCCACGCCCAGAAGGTGCGGCGATCAGGACGAGGGGTGTCCTGGCGGGACAGCGAGGCCCGGTGCAGGTCGTGGATGAGCAGGCAGGAGACCAGGGCGTCGGATTCCGAGCCGGAGGGACACACGAACACGATGCGGCTGGTGTCCATCGCGGCGCGCACGTCGTAGCTCGACCGCGGGGAGCCGAAGAACACCTGCAGGGACTGGGAGGTGTCCAGTCGGTCCATCACGTAGGTGACGGTCGGGACGGCTTCCTTGGAGAGGGTGGGGAAGGTGGTCCGCCAGTACGTCTGCACCCGCTGGGGCAGCGCTGGAAGGAGGGCCTCCCGCCAGTCCTCGTCCGTCAGCCACGTCCTGATCTGGAAGAGGGTGGGCTGGACCTCGGGGCGGCCGTCCTGGACCGCTCGCAGGGACAGCAGGGCGAGCGCCTGGGCGGCGCGGGCCAGGATCGTCCGTGCCCGCGGCGCGTGATCGCCCCAGTCCTGAGCGGCCGCGATGCCTCCCGTCACCGACCGCACCACTTCCTGGACGTCGCTCTCGGTGCGGCCCTCCATCGACAGCGGGTTCCAGGACACCACCCGCTGCTCGAGCTCGCACTTGGCCAGGTTGATCTCCCACACCCGGTCGAACAGGTGCGGGTGGGCCAGGTACGGCTTCGCACGCGCCCACGCTTCGCCGTGCGGGTCCAAAAACCAGACGCCGTACCCGCAGTGAGCCATCGCGATCGCCTGGACGAGCGCCGCTTCGGTCTTGCCATGGCCGCTCTTGCCCAGCTGCAGCCCGAACAGCAGATCCTTCACCCGGGCCGCGCCGATCCGCTCCTGCCCGTCCGGGTAGGTCACGGCTCCGAGCGGCACCAGGTCGGCCTGGCCGGTGTAGACGGGCAAGTTCGCGGGGGCCGGCGGGACCAGGCCGCCGGACCGGACGACGCTGGAGGCGTGACAGCGTGCGGTGGGCGGTTTGAGGAATCCGACGAGTTCAGGCACCGTCAGCCACTGCCGGCGTGGCGGATGGAATTCCCCGCTGGCGAAGCGGCGGTCGAACGCCGCTATGGCGTGCCGGGTGCGCGGCCGGCGGGGTTTGAGGTAGTTGGGGCCGCTGGTGATGGCGAAGACGGCCAGGAGCTGGTGCATGCGCGCCAGGGCTTCCTGAGGGTGTCCGGCGGCGACACGAAGGAGGAGTTGCACGGCGAATACCGCGGTCCCGGGCTCGAACTTCCCGACACTGTCGCGGACATCGGTCATCCGCGGCAGCTTCTGCGGCCGGCCGCCTGTCCCGCGGCTTGAGGTGGCCCCGCCGCTCCAGGCCGCGGTGAGGGATTCCACCACTCCCCCGCCCACGCCGCTGGTCAGCTTTTCGCCGTACGCCGACGGGCCGCGGCGGCGGGAGGCGGCTATCAGCTGACGGCGCCGCCGAACGATCTGCTGAGGGCTGACCGGCACGAGGTCCAGGACGACGTCAGCCTCCTCCCCCGCTTCACTGCGGACCGTCGCCATCGCGGCCGCCAGCTGCTGCAGCGGATCCGGATTCAGTCCCAGGGCCGCGAGCGGCTTGTGGTGCGGCAGGGCCAGCACCAGCTCAGCCCGCTCTACATAACGCGGCCGGCTGCCGTCACGGCTGGCGGGCTTGGCCAGGTCGAGGGGTGGGTTCACCGCACCTTCTCCTCTCGCTGGGCGGGATCAGGGAAGCGCACCGGCTTGATGGACTTCGTGCCGCGGTCTGTCCGCACGTCCACTTCGGCGAATCCGGGCATCGACAGCACCGCGGCGGCCTCGGCCGGACCTTCGAGGTAGCAGCGCATCTTGCCGCCGCCGGTGGCGGTGTAGCGGATGCGGGCAGCGGCACCGCGGCTGGGGGTGCTCGAGGCCGCGAACCGTACCCGGCCCAGCTGATGCGCCCACCGGGTCACCTCTCCCTCCCCCGGGTCGAACGTCCGGGTGGGGATGAGCTCCACGCGAATGCGGTCGGCGAGCGCCTCTTGCACGCGCTGCGCTCGCCGCGCGGCCAGCCATAGCGCGGCTGCGCCGGCGAGGAGGAGAAGACCGACGAGGTACGGGGCGGACCAGGCGATCCACTGCGCCATGTCGGCGATCGCACCGGGAAGGTGGGGGCTCATACCGGTGCCTGAGCGATCAGTTGGGGCGAGAGGCGGTTCACGGCGGCTCCTGTCGAGTGACGAATCCCTTCACTCAGACCAAGCCCTCGCGACAGGCCCTGTTGGGACACACGCCGACCGATTTCTGAAAAAACGGCCGGGGGCCGGTGTCCGTGGACACCGGCCCCCGACGCACGGGCTGTGCTGCTTGGTCAGTAACCGGGCTCGGTGCGCTCGGCGAAGAGCCACCCCTTCAGGTTCGTGCCTTCCTTCTTGCCGTACAGCCAGTGGTTGCCGTAACCGTTCGTGGTGCTGCAGTACACGCGGAAGTGCTCGTCGAAGTCGATCGTCCCCTTCTTCCGGTACTTCGCCCCGGGGCCGGTGTGAATGCCCGGGTAACCCAGGTCCCGAACGGTGACCCAGTGGTTCTTGTCGTTCTTGGTGCATCCGTCGCTGCCCGCCGCGGTCGCCGGCGATGCCGCGATCGCTCCAGCGCCCAGCAGGAGCGCGCTGCTGATCACAAACGCCGCAGCACGAGACCGGATCTTCGTCTTCACCTGGTACCCCTTCTGTCCTCTGCCCTGTAACGGGGGCAGAGCGGTTGCCGTCACGAGGCGTTGTGTCGCCTCACCCAGGCCAAGCCCCGTACGGCAGACCACTTGGGACACCAGCCGTCGACCTTTACCTTTTTGTGATTAATGCCGCGTGGTCGTAAGCGCCCGGTGCGCGCCGGCCACGCGCGGCCCACCAGAAAGCAGCGGCCAAGGCTCCGCGATACGGGGCCGCTGGGCTCCAGCCGTGGGTCGCGCCGGGACGGTCCCGCGACAACCTCCCGGGCACTCAAAGGGCAGATGCCCTCCGACTCCCGGCTTGCGCGGCTAACAGCTGATCCGCGCAGAGTGCTGTCCAACGAACTCCGCCCGTCATGGCGGAGCCGCCAACCACCCCTGCACGCACGCACTGTGCGGCCCGACGACTGGAGACCTCGGTGCCCCACCTCGACACCAGCACGCCCAGGACGAGTCCAGAACCGCCAATCCCGACGCGGCCGTCCCCACCGCCATTCCTCGAACTGCGCGTCGGCGGCCTTCACCTGACGGTGCAGCGAGTCCCGTACCGGTTCCTGATGGTGGCCGGCACGCTGATCGGCTCCATCGGAGGAGCCACCTGGATCGCTCGCTGAGCTACCGATGGCACACCCCGCCAGGTTCCACCAAGCAGCAGTAGGCCCACGCCCGCCAGGTCAACCTGGCGGGCCCCGGCCCTCGGGGAGTATCGGAACGGGAATTAGCGGTAGGCCGTCGGCTGTGGTGGGACGGGTCGAGTGGGAACCGTTGAGGGCGTCAGTCTCGGGGGCCGAGGACCTGCCGTTCGAGTCGTTCCATCAGTTCGGGGTCGGTGCCGCTGCCGGGGGCGTTGAGGTCGACCCGGGTCGGTCGGCGCGGGGTGATGATCTCTGGTTCGGCTGGTGTGTCGGTCTTCTCGGCTTCGGCGAGGGCCCGGTACAGGGAGGCGACCGAGGGGTGCTTGCCCGTGTTCTTGCCGGTCTTGATGGTCAGCTTCTTCGCGATCTCGGGTACGGGGACGCCGCGGTCCTTGAGCGCGCGGGCGAAGAGGAGGGAGTCGTCATCGATGACCTTCGGGCGTCCGCCGTGGTTGCCCTTGGCGGCGGCCGCCTGCTGGCCTTCCAGGGTCTTCTCCCGGATGTAGTTGCGGTCGAGCTGGGCGGCGACGGCCAGGACGGCGAAGAACATCGCGCCCATGCCGTCGGGGTCGTAGATGCCGGTGAGCGGGCCGGTGAGGAGTTCAAGCTGGACGCCGGCGTCCTGGAGCTGGCCGGAGAGCGTCATCAGCTCGGCGGCGTTACGGGCCAGACGCTTGAGCTCGTGGACGGTGAGGATGACCTCCTGGTCGGGAGCGGCATCCTTGATGTCGTACGCCAGCCTGAGCGCCTTCTCCAGCTCCGGCCGCGTCTTGATACGGGTGCTGATCTTCTCGGAGAAGACGCGCTTGCAGTTGGCGCGGCCGAGCGCGTCGAGCTGGGAGGCGAGTTCCTGCTGCGCGGTCGAGCAGCGCGCGTACCCGATCCGGATGGGCCTGGCGGTCGGCGGCGCCGGGGCCTGCTCGACGGGCGGGCCCGGCTTCCACGGCCGCCCCGGGCCGCGGTCCTCGGGCACGAGGGCTTCCAGCTCCTCACGGAGCGCGGGGACGAGGATGAAGCGGGCGGTGTGGTACTTCGTCGCGCATCGCCCGCTCCGAGTGCGGCACGGGCTCCCGGCCGGGACCTCACACTTCGGACACTCGTTGCGCTCTACCGCGTCTGCGACTTCATCGGGCGTCAGGTTCACCTGGGAAGTGTGTCAGAACTGTCTCGCATAATGCGCGAGTTTTGAGAGGACTTCTGCGAATGACGGCCTGGGGAGACGTGATCGCTCCGGGGGTTCTCGCAGAACTCTCGCATCTGGTCATTTATGAGAGTCGCTGTTGCCCCCAGCGGACTCGGTCAGCATGGCGGGCCTAGGCTTGTCCGGCTTCCAGCTGGGTGAGGTAGTCGGTGGCGGCAGGCACCTCCGCGGCACCGATGCGCTGGTAGATGGTCACGGCCTCGCGGAGGCGGGTGATCGCAGCCTGTGTGTCAGTGTGTGCCTGGCAGCGGGCGATCCCTTCGAGGGCGTGTGCCTCGTCCAGGGGGCTGTGGACCTGACGTGCCAGGAGGAGAGCCTGCTGGTAGGTGTCAAGCGCCCGCTGTGGTTCCCCAGAGCGGGCGAGCAGGGCGCCCGTGCCGTTCAGTACTTCTGCCTCCCCCTGCGCATCACCGACCTCCGCGAACAACACCCGCGACCGGTATAGGAGATCGGTCGCCGCGGTAAAGTCCCCCAACTCGGTCTGTACCCGGCCCAGGTCCTGCAGAGCGCATGCTTCGCCGTGGCGGTTGCCGAGGGTGCGGTACAGCTTCAGGGCCTGCCCGGCCAGCTCCCCCGCCCCCGCATAGTCACCCGTCAGCTGCCGCACCCAGCCCAGGTCCGTCAGGGTGTTTGCTTCGCCGAGGCGGTGGCCGAGGGTGCGGTACAGCTCTAGGGCCTGCCCCGTCAGCTCCCCCGCCCCCGCAAAGTCACCCGTCAGCCACCGCACCACGCCCATGTCCCGCAGGGCGCCTGCTTCGCCGAGGCGGTCGCCGAGGGTGCGGTACAGCTCTAGGGCCTGCCCGGCCAGCTCCCCCGCCCCCGCATAATCACCCGTCACCCGCCGGATCTGGCCCAGGTTCCGCAGGGCGCCTGCTTCGCCGAGGCGGTCGCCGAGGGTGCGGTACAGCTCTCGGGCCTGCCCGGCCAGCTCCCCCGCCCCCGCATAGTCACCCGTCAGATACCGCACCACGCCCGTGTCCCGCAGGACGTGTGCTTCGCCGTGGCGGTGGCCGAGGGTGCGGTACAGCTCTCGGGCCTGCCCGGCCAGCTCCCCCGCCCCCGCATAGTCACCCGTCAGATACCGCACCCGGCCCAGGTTCCGCAGGGCGTCGGCTTCGCCTAGGGCGTCGTTGGTGTGGTGTGCGGTGGCGGCGGCGGTTTGGTGGAGGGTGATGGCTTGGTCCCAGGGGCCTTGCTGGTGGAGGTAGGCGGCCATGGCGTCGGCGAGTGGGATGAGGTGGGTGGGTTGGGTGTGGGTGGTGGTGTGGTGGGCGCAGGCGGTGAGATTGGGGTGTTCGGTGCGCATCCAGGCCAGTGCCTGTTCGCGGGTGGTGAGGTTGGGGGCCACGTGGGGCGCGGTGGCGGGGTGGGTGTGGGGGTATGGGGTGTCGTTGAGGTGGTGGTCGGCGGTTTGGGCGGTGTGGGTGTAGTAGGTGAGGAGGCGGTGGGTGGCTTGGGTGCGGGTTTCGGTGGGGTCGTGGGTGGCGAGGGTGCGGGCGTATTCGCGGAGGAGGTCATGGAGGCGGTAGCGGCGGGGGGTGGGTTCTTCGATGAGGTGGTCGGTGTAGAGGGTTTCCAGGTGGCGCCGGGCCTGGGCGAGGGGGACGTCGGTGAGGGCGGCGGTGGCGTAGGGGTCGATGTCGGGGCCGGGGTGGAGGCCGAGGTGGCGGAAGAGGTGTTGGAGGTGGGGTGGGAGGTCTTGGTAGGAGAGGTCGAAGGCGGCGGCCACGGCACGGTTGCCGGTTTCGAGTTCGCCCAGGCGGTCCTGTGCGGTGGCGAATTCGTCGGTGAAGGTGATGAGGTCCCAGGTGGGGTGGTGGGCGAGGCGGGCGGCGAGCAGCGTGATGGCCAGGGGCAGGTGGCCGCACAGCCGTACGGTTTCGGTGACCGCGCTGTGGTCGGTGTCGGTGTCGGTGGGGGTGCGGCGGGCCAGGCGGGTGAAGAGGCGGGCGGCCTGGTCGGGCGGCAGGATGTCCAGCGGGAGGGGTTCGGCGCCGTCTAGGGCGATCAGTCGTCGGCGGCTGGTGACCAGGACCAGGCACTGTGGGGAGGCGGGCAGGAGGGGTTCGACCTGGTCGGGTCCGGCGGCGTTGTCCAGGATCAGCAGCATCCTGCGCCCGGCCAGCCGGTCCCGCCACATCGCCGCGCGCTCCTCCAGGGTGTCGGGCAGGTTCTGCGGGCTGATGCCGATGCTGATCAGCAGCGTGGCCAGGACGTCGGCAGGGTCGGCGGGAGGCTGGCCGGCGGTGTGGGCATGGAGGTCGACGAACCGATGCCCGTCCGGATAGCGCTGCGCGAGCTGGTGGGCGGCGTGCGTGACCAGAGCGGTCTTCCCGACCCCGGGCATGCCGTCGACGGTGTGAATGCTGATCACCGGGGCCCGCCCCGCCTCGGCCGCGCGCAGGAGGCGGTGGAGCTCGCCCTCGCGACCGGTGAAGGCCGCGATGTCCCGGGGCAGAGTGCTGTGCAGAGCAACGGGCGCGGGCCGGGGCGGCGCCTGGTAGGTGATGTGCTGGGTGTTGCCGTCGCCGATCTGCACGCTGGTGTTGCGGCGCAGTTCCATCCGTCGGAGTCCCTACTGTGCGGTGCGGGTACGCCGGGGGCCGGCTTCGGGCCCCGGGGTGGGCGGTGCGGGGCCGTCGTTCGCCGTGGCACCGGGGCCGGAACCGGCAGACGCGGGCGCCCGCCTGTCTGGCGGGTCGGGTCTAGAAGAAGTTGACGTGCTGGGTGTTGCCGTTACCGACCTGCAGGTTCACGTTCGTCGCTCCGCGCGTGTCGAACCCCGGTGGAACGCCTGGCAGCCCGTCCCTGTCGTGCTCGGGGGCGGGCAGGGCGGAGGCGTGCTCGTCCGCATCGTGCAGGGCCTCGTCTGCGGCCGCGATGTCCGGGCCGGGGCCCTCCTGAGTGCCAACCGCGGCCTGGTTGCGCTGCGGTTGGCGTCGGCTGGCGGCGCGGGCGGTGCGGTAGGCGCGCCAGAGGCGCGTGAGGGCCTCGCCGGAGCCGAAGAACTCGTCGGCCCGGCGGGCGACCGGCCCGGTGGGGGCCAGGGTGCAGCACTCCAGATGGGTGACGTAGGACCTGTCGTATCCCAAGTGCTCGGCCAGGACAGGCTGGGAGAGTTCGGCGGCGGTGCGCAGCCGGAACAGCTCGGCCGCGAACGCCTGGGCGGCCCGCCGTACCGGACCCTCCGCCGCCGGAACCGGAATCTCCGGCGCGCGGTCGTCCGGTGAGGGGTGCGGCTCATCTCCGGGAAACGGAGCGGCAGCGTCGGGTACGGCCCGTAGGCGCGCGTTCGGCCGGAGGTGGTCCACCGGATCTTCGTCGTCTGCTGCTCTGCCGGTGGCGTCCACACCGTGCCCCTTACCGTCCAGGTCCCCGTCACGCGCGGCCCGGGCGGGCCGGATCAGCGAACGCGGCTTCGGTGCTCGGGAGGCGTGTCCTTGGCAGGACCACCGTTGGACAGCGCACGGGGCGCGTGCCAGAAGCGCACAGGAGCAAATACCGGAGCGAATCGCCTGCCCCGTCACACCGGAGCACTCCTGCCCCAGCCGTAACCGAACCCTTCGCCGCGCGGGGCTGGGGCCATCGCATCGTCGCGGCGGGCGTGCGGGCTGTTCCCCGGGGCGAACCGACGAAGCTCGCTCGGCGTGCCTCCAGCCGAAGGCGCCGGGACCGGCTGCGGTCAGCCGGTTTCATTGGTGCGTGCCAGGGCTGGTGGTGAGTGAGGTGTGAGTGAGTGCTCCTCACCGTGGCCTCACCCGTGTGCTCACCGGTGTGCTCATGGCACCGGGGCGCCGCATCAGGGCGAGCGGCCCAGGCGAGGGGAAGGAGACGGCGATGACCGCGATGACGGTGTTCCCGCCGGCGGACGAGGGATGGTTCAAGAGCAGCTTCAGCCAGAGCACGGGCCAATGCGTGGAGGTCCGTTTCGGGGAGGGCCTGGCGCACGTGCGCAACACCCGTGACAGGACGGGTCCGATGGTGACGTTCAACCGGGCGGAGTGGGAGGCGTTCCTCCTCGGGGCGTGGAACGGCGAGTTCGACATGCCTGCCTGACGCAGCGGTTCGTCGCCAGGGGTGCTGTGGGCCGGTTCCGGTCCCACAGCACCCTTCAGTACGCCTTGACCCGGGCTCTTGCCCCTGGGTTCCGCTCTCCGGGCCCTGGTGACAGGCGAAGCGGCGTGTGTGAGGTTGAGGAGCGGCACGGACCGTGTCGCTGTTGTCGCGGCGCTGGGCGCCGGTGGTGTGGAAGGGGGAGGGCTGGGGATGGGGGATGTCTTACCCGGCGGGTCGGGGGACGGGACGGTGCGTGGTGGGGTGTGGTCGGATCTGTCGGGCTCGGCTCGTGATGTGGTGCAGGCCGGGCAGGTACTGGGTGGTGTGCACTTCCACGGCCCGGCCCCGGTGAGGGTGGAGGTTCCCGTGCCGCGGCAGCTTCCGGGCGATGTGTCCGGTTTTGTCGGTCGGTCCGCTGAACTCGCCGAGCTGGACGCGCTGCTGCCCGGCGACAACGGCGGCGAGCCGGTGTCGGTGGTGGTGATCGCCGGGACCGCCGGGGTGGGCAAGACCTCGCTCGCGATCCGCCTCGCCCACCGGATCAGCGGGCGCTTCCCTCACGGCCAGCTGTTCGTGAACCTGCATGGCTACGACGCCGGCCCGGCGCTGACGCCTGCGGCCGTGCTGGAGCGGTTCCTGCGCGCGTTCGGTGTGCCCGCCCCGGCGATTCCGGCCGGGGTGGAGGAGCGTGGGGAGTTGTACCGGTCGCTGCTGGCGGGCAAGCAGGTCCTGGTGGTGCTGGACAACGCGGCCACTGTCGGGCAGGTCCGTCCGCTGCTGCCTGGCGCCGCCGGCTGCCTGACGGTCGTCACCAGCCGCCACCGCCTGTCCGGACTGGCCGTACGCGACGGAGCCCGCCGCATCACCCTCGACGTGCTCACGGAACAGGAGTCCGCCGACCTGGTCGCTACAGCCACCCGCGGCTATCGCACCGGCGACGACCCTGCCCAGATAGCCGAACTGGCGCGGCTGTGCGCGCGGCTGCCACTGGCGCTGCGGATCGCCGCCGAACGCGCCGCCACCCACCCCCTGCTCGACCTGCCCCAGCTCACCGCCCAGCTGCGCGACGAGTCGACCCTGTGGGACGCGCTCTCCAGCCCTGACCAGGAGGAAGCCGAAGCGGTGCGCACCGTCTTCGCCTGGTCCTACCGTGCCCTCCCACCCCCCGCCGCCCGCCTGTTCCGTCTCCTCGGTCTTCATCCCGGCCCCGACTTCTCGGTCCAGGCCGCCGCCGCCCTGGCCGAACAGGACCCGCGTACGGCCCATGGCCTGCTGGACCTGCTGGCCGGCGCGCACCTGATCCAATCCACCGGGCCGGAGCGCTACCAGTTCCACGACCTGCTGCGCGCCTACGCCACCGACCAGGCCCACAGGGAAGAAACCTCCGAAGACCAGCACGCCGCGCTGAAGCGGGTGGCCGACTGGTATCTGCACACCGCCGACGCCGCGCGGGCGGCAGCCCAGACCTTCTACCCCTGCGTCCTGACCCCGGCACAGACCCGCCCGGCAACAGTTCTGGCCTTCGACGGACAGCAGGACGCACTGGCCTGGCACCAGCGCGAGCAGGCCAACCTTTTGGCCCTCGGGCGGGCTGTCGCGCAGGCCGGGCTGGACGAGATCGCCTGGCAGCTGCCGGCCACCCTGCACAGCCTGCACGTGGCCCGGGGCACGTTCGACGACCTGCAGACAGCAAGCCTCATCGGGCTGGAGGCCGCCCGGCGGCTGGGTGATCAGCGCGCCCAGGCCCTGATGCACGACTTCCTGGGCACCGCATACAAGCAATCCGGGCAACTGGCGCAAGCCGCCGAGCACCACGAGGCCGCATTCGACCTGCGCAACCAGATCGGCGACTGGACCGGGGCTGCGGAATCCGCCAACGGCCTGGGCCTGGTCCACTCATGGCGTCACGAACCCGACGCCGCCCGTACCCGCCTGGAGCACGCCCTGGCCCTCTACCAGCAGCACGGCCCTTACGACCGGACCGGCCCGACCCTGTGCAACCTCGGCTACGTCAGCGCCGACCTCGGCCAGCCCCAACAGGCCGCCCAGTACGCCCGCCAAGCCCTGACCGTGTACCGCGAGACAGCAGCCGACCACTACTTCTCGATCGACGCCCTGATCCTCCTGGCCCGCCTCGACCGGGAAGCCGGCCACCACGGACGGGCCGAGTCCCACCTCTCCGACGCCACGGCCCTGCTGGAACGCACCACCCCTCCCTCAGCTAAAGCAGCCATCCACTTCGAACAGGCCACCTTGCTGCGCGAACAGAACCGTCACGACCAGGCGCTGGAAACGTACTGGGCATGCGAGGCACTCGAGCGCTCCACCGGCAACCGCCTCGGCCAGGCCCTGGCCTACAACGGCATCGGCCAGACCCTCCGCGCCCTCGGCCGCCTGCCCGAGGCCGTCGACTTCCACACCACGGCCGCCCGCATCCTCCGCGACCTCGATCAGTCCTGGAACCTGGCCCAGACCCTGGCCCACCTCGCCGACGCCCATACCGACAACGAGCAGCCCGAGCCCGCCCGCCAGCACCGCACCGAAGCCCTCACCCTCCTCGCCCCCTTCACCGACCTGCCCGCCGCCGCCCTGCGCCAGCGGCTCCAAGAGCTGACCACCGGCTGACCCCCACCGGCTCCGCCGGTGCGACCCCCGGTGGCGCGCGGCTGAACACCATGCGTGCCGCGTCGTAGCTCAACGGCCTGATCGGGCGCCGTAAGGTCCACCACAGCGGTTCCTCCGGCCCGTCGAGGGCCTGCGGGCGGATCTGCTGCTGGTAGAGCCGCAGCCATACGAACGCGTCGCTGGAGGCGGGGATCCATTGCAGGGCCCGGGAGCCCTTGCGGATGACGCCGATCGTCTGGTCACCGGGGCTGACCCGGTCCCGGCTGACGCCGAGGAGTTCCGAGGCGCGGGGGCCGGCCGAGATGTAGAAGGCGACCAGCGCGCGGTCGCGGTGCGAGGGCAGGGCCGCGAACAGTTCGTTGAATGCCTGGTCGGGGATGCCGCGCGGGGTTCGCCGGGGTTCCTTCGGCTGGTAGGGGGCCCGGCGGACAGGGTGCTTGAAGGCGTGCATCGGGTTGTGGTGGGCGTTGAGGTGCTCGTCCTCGGCGCGCTTGGTCTTCGGGAACGGGTTGAGCAGCGGACGTCCGTGCATGTCGCGGTGGTACTCGTAGAAGCTGCGGACGACTGCCCGCGCATGCCTCCGGGTGCGTGCCGCGTAGTTCTCGCCCGCGTACCGCTTGCCGGTCACTGGATTGACCGACCCGGGCGCCGGAGCGCCCGGCCGCCGGGGCCGCGGCGGCTTCTTGACCATCTTCAGCCACAGTGCGAAGTCTCGGGCCTCCGCCCTGCCGGCCCGGTCCCACGGCACGTCGACAGCCCACAGGAACCGGAACCAGGGCAGCAGCTCGTACGCGTACGAGCGGAGCGAAGCCGGGCTGTCGTCGTCGGCGAGCATGTCGAGCAGGAACTCGCTGACTGCCGCCACCTCAATCCCGTCCTGGTCGAGCAGCCGGTACGGCAGCGACGGATCGCCGGTCTCCTGGACCCGGCCGACCCTCGGCACCGTGAGCGCCGTGACGTCCCGTAACTGCTTGCCCTTTTGCACCTGAGCCTCCACGAGTTGCTGGGGTCTCCAACAGCTCGGATGACAGCACATCAGGACGGTGGTGTGGCACGACTTCCGAGGCAAGCTGACCGGTCTGGTGCTTGGTCCCGTCACCTTGCGTCGACCTCGGGGGGCTCGTCGGCTCACACCCTGGTAGTTCGGTCAACAGGTCCTCCATCCCTTCGCGGTAGTGCTGGCGCAGTTCGCCGCGCTGGCCGATGAAGATCTTCCGGGCGAGGCGGTGGCGGGCCTCGGTGACATTCAGCTGGGCGCCGATCATCCGCCGGTATCCCTCATCGGACACGAACTGGAGCAGGTGCAGGGTCTTGAAGATCCGCCCGTAGTGGGCGAACGCGTCGCCCAGCCCGGTCGGCTTGCCGTCCCGGGAGAGCATGCGGATCAGGTCGTGACCACGGACCTCGCCCAGGGTGAGCGACCCGGCCACGCGGAGCATGTCGCCCCAGTGGGCGCGTATGCGGTCCAGGCGGATGGTGTGGTTCGACACCGGCTGGAGCGGCCCGTAGTCGGCCGCGGTGTTAGTGCGCCACAGTCGGGCGTCGGAGATGTCGGCGATCCGAGGTGAGAACTGGTAGCCGCAGATGGCGAACAGGCCGAAGACGATGTCGGAGTTTATGTGGACAGTTCAAGTTGATCTTCCTTCGGCTTGTCGCTCGGATCGTTGGCGGTGTTGATGCGGGCTGGAGAAGCCGCGCGCATAGAGTGAGATCTTCGATGGAGTGGCAGGGGTGGTGGAGGCCGTGGAAATCACCGTCCAGTGGATACGGACGTCCTGGACGAAACAGTCCCGCGGAGGAGAGGCCGCCGCTCGTAGGAACGCGGCCCCGGTCGGCTTCACTGTCCCGTATGTACCGCCCTCGTTTGCCCACGTGGTCCGCATGCATGAGCGAGACGGCTTCGAGCCCCACGGCGTCGAGGAAGACCTGGTGGGGGTCGACGTCCAGCTTCGCGAAGCCGACGGCCGGTTGCGCGTCCTTCCCCGAGTGCAGTCTCTGTTCGCCATACCACCTCGGCCGCGACGGCCCCCAGCCGTGCGCCTTGCCTCCGGTCAGTGGGTCCGCTGGCAGCTCAACTACCGTTTCAGCAGGGCGGCGGGTGTGCGGGACTGGTCGTACTGGCTGGACACCTTCAACATCGCCTATGGCCCGGTGGATGCCGACGTGTTCTTGTCGGAGCCCACTGTCCACGTTGACGAGCGAGGACCGCTCCGGTAGCTCCGTCATGGGGCGATCACGCACTGGAGCCGTTCTCTTCCGCTTCCGCGTTGACCGGCTGGCTGAGGTCGGCCAGGAGCCTTTCGATGCGTTCGCTGGTGCAGCGGTGGCGTTCGACCTCGCGGTCCCAGCCGCGTTCGGCCGCGTCGCGGGCGAGGGCCAGCTCGACCTCGCGCCGTGCCCGCAGTCGTGGTGCGTATTCGGGCGTGGTGACGAACTTTGCGCAGGTCAGGTAGAAGTCGCATTCGCAGGGGCCTTCGGCGGGAAGCCGGAGGCAGTGGCCGAGTTCGAGTTCGGTCTTGAAGAAGTTGGTCTTGAGCCAGTCGACCGACGCGTCCGGCAGGGCGCCGTACTCGCCTGCGCCTGCGGCTGGACCAGCCCCACCGCACGCTGGCCCCGGTACGCGACCGCCGCCTGGCAGAACCACCTTCTCGAGACGGGAGCGGCCGGGGGTTGCCCGGCCGCTCCTTGGTCCGTTGGGCAACCCCTGCGATGACCGACTGGGCAACCCCCCTCGCGGTCGTCCGAGCCAGCGGTCGGGCCGGACATCATCGATGGCCGACCGCGGGCAGGACCACCGGCCACCGGCTGATCGAGGGCCGGCCGCAGGATCGGTCACGTGGCCGATCGGCCATCGGCCACATCCGCGGACGGGCGGCCAGCCTGACCTGTGGCCGATGATGAATCGGCCATCGGCCATCGGCCACAGACCGGTCAGGAACTGACTGACCGAAGGTGACGGCTCTGCTGCCGCTGCTGCTCCACACGGTATGCCTGCCCCTTGCGCAGCACGCGTTGACCAGTACGCGGAGACACCTCCAGACGGCGGGCAACCTCCGCACCGGAGAGGGCTTCACCCTTCGCCTCAGCCTCGGCGATCCACTGGGCAACCGTCTGGATCCGCTGCTCCTCCGGGTCCAGCTCCGGTTCCTGATCCTGCTGTTTCGGGACCCACGGGGTCACCGCAGCCGAGCCCGGACTTGTGGCTGTACCGGCCATGGCCGACTGGCTCGCAGCCGTTGTGACCGTCGGCCGTTTCGCGTGCGACCGGCCACCGTCGCTTCGCCCGTCGGTCATCTCTTCACCGGCCACAGGCGCGGTCACTGGTTCCTGCGCGGCATCCTGGGGCGCCGAGCCTGTCTCGGTATACACCGGGTCAGCGGGCGCGGTCAGATCGGTCAGGACGGTCCGCCCATCGGTCACGGTCGTATCGGTCATGGCCGATACGTCGGCCACGCCCCCTGCTTCCTCGCCGTCGGCCCGGGCCTGCTCGGGCGCGGGGGTGTCGCGCCCCTTGGTGTCGTCGATGTACGCGGCCAGCTCGCTGTTGCTGAGGTCGCTCACGCCGTATGTCTCCCGCAGCAGCTGCCCGAACTGGTAAGCGGAGGGGTAGTGGTTGCGTTCGGCGAGGAACTGGCGGAAGGCGGTGTAGTAGACCACCTCGCGCGGCACGTCGTTCGGCAGCTGATTCAGCGTCTGGACCGGCATGGTCTGCTGTGACGGCTGGGGTTGCTGCCGCGGCTGCTGCTCGGGCTGCGCCGCCTGATCCGGTATCTGCCGCTCCTGCGGCTGGGGCTGCTCCCGAGTTCCGGCGGCTTCACCCGGGCCGTTGGCCCCCGTCACAGCATCGGTCGTGCCGTTCGCGTCTGCCGCGTCGGTCCGGCCCGGCGGAAGCGCGGTCGCCGACACCGCGGACGGCTCCAGACCGGCCGCCGCGAGCCCCGCCGGGGCGGTGTCCGACAGCGGCACCCCGTACCGCGCCAGCCGCAGCGGCATCAGCGACTCCACGGGCGCCTTACGGCGCCAGGCGCGTCCATAGCGGGCGCGCAGCCGGGCCTGGTAGACCAGCCGGTCCTGCTCCAGCCTGATGACCTCGTCGTAACTGCGCAGCTCCCACAGCTTCATCCGGCGCCACAACCGGAAGGTGGGCACCGGCGCGAGCAGCCAGCGGGTGATGCGCACCGACTCCATGTGCCGGTCGGCGGTGATGTCGGCGATCCGGCCGACCGCGTGCCGGGCCGCCTCCACGGAGACGACGAACAGGACCGGGATCACGGCGTGCATCCCCATACCCAGCGGGTCGTCCGCCACCGCGGCATTGAAGGCCACGGTCGCGACGGTCAGCAGCCAGGCCGTCTGGCGCAGCAGCGGGAAGGGGATCCGGATCCAGGTCAGCAACAGGTCCAGGGCGAGCAGGACGACGATCCCGGCGTCGATCCCGATGGGGAAGGCATTGGCGAAGTCGCCGAAACCCTTCTGCCGGGCCAGATCGCGCACTGCGGCGTAGGAACCGGCGAAGCCGATCCCCGCGATCACCACCGCCCCGGTGACGACCAGCGTGATCAGGATGCGGTGAGCTCGGCCGAGCCTCACTGGCGTTGTCCCCTGCCCCGCGGCCACTTGTGATCCGCCTTCCCCTCAATCCGTTGTCATCGCCTGAGCGGCCTTCACACTCTCACGCGTGCTGCGTCAGGGTGCTGGATGGCATCGCATCCGGGGTGGATTGTCAGCGAAAAGTGATCACGGGGAGCGAGGGAGGAAGGTTGCCGCCCTACCGCAGGCACAGCTTCCGCGGGCGCGGGAGCAGTCCTTGAGAGGGCAGGTGCCGTGTGGCGGACTTCACCGCGGGGCTTCCTTTGAGGGCGGTGCTGGCGAACAGTGTGAGAGCGGACGGTGATTGGGAGGCTGGGCTGTCGCCTGCCTGTGCCGTGGACTCCCCAATTGGGGAGTCCACGGCACAGGCACGGATTGTCGCCGGGTGAGGTATGCCAGGATGCCGTGAGCCGGTCCTGATATGGGCGCGGCCGGGTAAGCGAGGAGGTCCTTTTCCGGTGCTCAATGATCCGGTGGAGCCGATCGAGCCGCCAGTAGACAGCATCATGATCGGGACGGGCAAGGGCGGCGTCGGCAAGAGCACGATCGCCGCGCACCTGGCCGGGCACAGTGCGGCTGAGGGGCTGCGGACGCTGCTGGTGTGTGTGACCAGTCAAGACGACGACGATCTCGGCATTAAACGATTTAATCGCGGCATTCAACCCGACGGGCCGTCAGTTCTGGACGGCCAAGGTATCTACCGGGCGATCTCGGAACGCACGGCACTGAAGCCGATCCGTGAAGTGCGGCCCAACCTTGACGTGGTCCCCGGTGGCGAGGCGGTCGGTGAGCTGGTCCAGCTCCTGATGCACCGCATGATGACCGATGGGGTCGGGGTGGCGCTCTCCCTGGCCCGATCGCTCGCGCCGATCGCCCCCTGGTACGACCGGATCGTCTTCGACAGCGCTCCGGAGAACGACTCATTGGAGCAGCTTGCGGCTAGTGCTGCCCGGCGCCTGGTGGTGCCGACCCGCTCAGATGACTCTTCCATAAGCGGTATGAAGCGCATCGCCAGGAACTTCCAGGCGGTGCGTCGGCAGATCAACCCGTCCCTGCGTGTGGCAGGAGCGTTCCTCTACGCGTCGAACCCGACGGCAACGTCGATGCACTCCGAGGTCAAGGACGACATCCGCGAGGTGCTGGGGACGTCGACGCCGATCTTGTCGAAGGTGGTCGGCTATCGCGAGAAGCCAGCACGCAATGCCCGCAAGAAGGGCCTGCTGTTCTCCGAGTACGCCGAAATGCTGCCCACCAGCGCCCGAAGCTACGACGTCGCTGCCGGCCGGGCCAAGGTCGCCGACGTAGTGCCGGATGCCATCGTCGGCCTCGCAGACGACATGCGTGAATTGAACAACGAAATACTGCTGTACTGCGGGAGGGCCAACTGATGGGTGACCTGTTCGACGCTGACGACGCCGCGGGTACGGCGCACCTCGGCACCGGTCTGATGGGCGGCGGCCTCCCCGCCGTCCATCAGCAGGCGGCGGTCGTCATCAAGGCGCCGGTCGGCACCACGCTGGACTCCATCCCCAACCCCCAGCCCCCTGCCGGGGATGGCGACCTGACACAGGAAGAAGAAGCCACATTCGAGGCGTGCAAGGCCGGAATGGACAACCTCCATAACGCCTTCTGGGTTGCTGGCAAAGCGCTCGAGACCATGAAGGCCGGCGAACTTCACCGCAAGTCCGGCATTCCGAACTTCGCGGATTTCGTCTGGGCCACCTGGGAGGTTTCGGAGTCCCAGGCCCAGCGCCTGATGGGCGAGTGGCGCATGGGCGAGGCTCTGGCCGCACTGGGATGGCGCCCTCGGGAGTCGCAGGTGCGCGAATTGGTCGACGTCGCCAAACAGTCCGGTCCGAAGGCTGCAGTGTCGGTCTATGACGTCGTTGCGCGCACCGGTCAGCGCGTCAC
Organism: Streptomyces sp. NPDC007875; assembly: GCF_042868035.1. Taxonomy (NCBI): domain Bacteria; kingdom Bacillati; phylum Actinomycetota; class Actinomycetes; order Kitasatosporales; family Streptomycetaceae; genus Streptomyces; species Streptomyces sp. NPDC007875. Next base: position 63,295 of record NZ_JBIADZ010000023.1, read on the forward strand.
CGCTCGGGCCTTGAAGGAGGTGGTGAAACGCCTCCCTCCGATACCCCGTGACGCCTCTGCTGGAGATGTCAGCCAGATCGTCAGGTCGGTCATCCAGGGGGAGCGCTCTGCCGGTGAAACAGGTGGAAGCGAGAACTCCCCAATTGGGGAGTCCGTCGCGGAGAACGGCCACAGCGGCACAGGGACAGCCGAGTCCGAGGACATCCGGCGACTCAGGAAGGCGCTTGCCCAGCTCCAAGAAGCAGCGAAGAGCATCAACCGGCCGACCGTGCAGCGCGCTCTGAGCTCGCATCCAGAGGCAGCCGAGCAGCTGCTGGGCGAGATCGACCAGGCTCTCGACAAAGTGAAGCGCGCCGTACGCCGACCGTCGCCCGAGTGACACCGCGTGTGGGGCCTGGGTGAGTCGCGGGCTCCACAGGAACCGGAGCGAAGGACCTCACCTCACCGCTCACCGGGAGCTCCCGGTGAGCGGTCCGCCAACTGGATTCTGTCACTCCAGGGCGGGGTGCGACTGCCATCTGGGTTCAGCCCGTACGGCCATCGACCTGCAATATCTGGCTTTGCGAGACGGGCGAGGGGCTCGTCCTGTGCGAGTATCCCGGGAAGCAGGAGGGCGAACTCAATGTCACCAGAATCGGCGATTTGGCGGTAAAGTTCTTCAGCCTCGCTGGGGTCGCCTCTCTCCTCTGCCATCTGCGCCAGCCGGGCCAGGGCGGCGGGGCTACCGAGGTCAGCGGCCTGGCGGTAGAGGGCTGCAGCGCCGTCGTGGTCGCCACCGTGCTCCCGAATTCGAGCCAGGGTGTGGTGGACTCCGATGTCGTCGGCCTCGGCGGCCTGGCGTGCTACTTCTTCGGCGCCATCGCGGTCTCCGGCTTCCTCTTTCATCCGTACGAGGTGATACAGGGCGTCGCTGTACTCGTCATTGGCGGCCTGGCGGTAGAAGACCTCCGCTGCGTCTAGGTCGCCGGCCTCCCGCCGCTGCTGAGCCAGGAAACACAGGGCGCCGCTGTTTCCTGCGTTGGCGGCCTGGCGGTAGAGGGCTGCAGCGCCGTCATGATCACCAGTCATCCGTCGTACATAGGCAAGGCGGACCAGGAAGCTGCTCCCGATCTCATTGGCGGCTTGTTGGGTCAGCGCTTCAGCACCGTCACGGTCTCCGGCTTCCTCCCGCATCTGGATCAAGTCTCGCAGGGCGTCGTTGTTCCCGGCGTCTGCGGCCAAGCGGTAGAGGGCCTCGGCGCTGTCGAAGTCTCCGGCGTTGTGCTGCCGCATCCAGGCCAGAAGCCGCAGTTGATGGGCTTGGCCAGCAGCGATGGCTTGCTGGGCGAAGGCGTCGGCACCACTCCGATCTCCTGCCACGTCGCGCAGTTCGGCCAGATCGCAGAGAACACGGTCATGGCCAGCGTCGGCGGCTTGGCGGAGCAGCGCTTCCGCTCCCTCGAAGTCTCCGGCAGCCATGCGCAGGTCGGACAGGCATAAAAGGCCAGTGAGTTTGTCGGAGGCGGCGGCTTGTTGAGTCAGCGCTTCAGCGCCGTCACGGTCTCCGGCCTTCTCCCGCATCTTGATCAAGTCTCGCAGGGCGTCGGAGTTCCCGCCCTCGGCAGCCCGCCGGAGCAGAACCTCGCAATCTTCGCGCTCCCCGGCTTCATCGCACTTTCGTGCCAGAACATACAGGGCGTCGGCGCTGCCGGCGTCGGCCGCGCGGCCGCGTAGATGAAAGGCCCACTGCAGGCGGTATCGGTGAAAGGCGGCCCGGGCGAGCCGGTTCAGATCCTCAGGATGGGTGAGATGGGCGTGGGCGGCGTGCCAGAAGGAGGCCGACGGGCACATTGAACGGCGAGCGACGCGGCCGTGCTGCTCAAGGTAGTCGGCCAGCCGGAACAGCGGTCCTGCTGGTGTGGCGCTGGCCGCGACCGGCGTAGGAGCGCTGGGAGGTCTGCGCTCAGGGCGAGGGGCTGCTCGGCGCAGGGGAGCCTGTTTGCCGTGAACGGGACGTGCCAGATCGGCGAAGGCGGCCTCTGCCCAGTCTTCGCCGAGCTGGTCGAGGTCGTCATCGCTGAGATAGTCGATCGCCGCCTCTGTCAGAAATGTCTGTGGGAGGTGGAGGCCGACGCCCAGGCGGCGCGCGTCCATGGCGGCTTCCAGCAATGCCCTGGCGGGCGGTGTGGCGTGCTGGTAGCGACGCAACAGTTCCGGCGCGCCGGCTAGATCCTGGGTCACTCGTCCGTCAGAGCCTTGGCGGCCCATGACATCGGCGAGCAGGCAATCACCGTCCTCGGCGAGGGCAGCCGCCTCTTTCAACGCCTTGGTGTCGAATCTTTCCGGGACGGTGAGGGTGCGTCCAGCAAGCAGTTCCCGAACCCGGCTGTGTCGGTCCCAGGAGCCCGGAGTGGACAGTTCGGTGTACTCCTCGACGTACTCCGGCCACAGTGTTCCCAGCACCAGGACTGGTCCGCGGAGGGGGTCGGTGATCAGGCCGTGTACGGCGGCCGCGATCTGCGCGCCGAGCCGGGCGTCGCCGAGGTAGTGCTGGGCTTCGTTCAGCCACACCACAGTGAGCGGCTGAACGCGCACCAACTCGTTGAGCGCCGCCTCGGCACGGGTGGGGTCGTAGGGGTGCCACAACGTCCAGCCTTGATCGGCGAGCGGCTGAACAGCCTCCCAACAGGCCCTCGTCTTCCCCGTCGACGAGCTGCCCACGAGGACCACCATCCGGCTGCGACCCTCCATGACGTCGCACACTGCCTCGGCGAGCGCCTGGTCGTGATCGCGCCTGACGTAGCCGGGCAATACCCCCTGGCCGGTGAAGGAAGATCCGGCGGGATGGACCTCCAAGTCGTGAGCATGCCACTGACTGATCGGCTTACCCGGGCCTGACTTTCGCACGGCTGGCACTCCAGCCTCCCCAGCGGCCATCCGGCGTAGATCTAGCAGCTCCCTCCTATCTGCATCCGGTAAACGCAGCGCACGGGCAAGAGCGACAATCGTCTTTGCCGACGGCACCGGCCCGCCGTCTTGGAAGGCTTCCTGGACCGTCGTACGGCCCAGGGACGCGCGGACGGCAAGCTCCGTCTTCCCCAGGCGGCTATGAGCCAGTGCATCGTCCAGCTTGCTCCGCAGCTCGGACAGTGCCGCCTTACGTTCGTCCTGTCCGCCGTTCACGCTTTCCGACCCCCTCGGGTGTGTTCGCCGACGCTCATCTTTGTACGCCGAACCCCGGCGAACACCGATTCCTGGACTGTCATACGCGTCAACACCCAACTACCCATACGGAGTCGTCGTGTACGGTCTCGTCCTTCTCCTGATTGTTGCCGCCTTGGTGGTCGTAGTGGCGCTGCTGGCCGCTGCCGTCGCGGGCAAGCTTGCTCGCTTGGACGGCGCCAGCTACCCAGCCGCCCTTACACGGGCTGGCGCGGCCTTCGCCGCGGTCCTCTCGCTCGCTGCTACCGTGACCGCAGCTTTCGCCCAGGTCCTATCGTGACCCCTCGCTGGCATCGAGGAATGCAGCGGCGGCGATCGCCGCGACGTCGGCAACTGCGCCGTACCGCCCGCTGGGACCCTCCCTCGCGGCCCAGCGGTGCCGGGCCTGATCCCGAGGCGGGTTCAGAAGCAGCTATCGGTCTCGTCGAACCGCGCGTTCCCCCGGCCCGCCGTCGTCCTGGCGGGCCTCTCTCGCGGCGCGCACCGACTCCTCCAGTACTGCCAGCAGATCCACGGCCGGCGCCGGCTCGGGAAGTTCCCGCGGTTGGCCCCCTGCGGCCTTGACGTCAATCAGCTGCTCCAACGCGGCCGCGTACTCGTCATGGAGCTCGCTGAGGTCCACGCCGGTCATCTCGCTCATCAGCACTTCAGCCAGCTGCAGCTCGCGGTCCGTCAACGGTGCCGGGCTGGACAGGTCCCCCGGATCGCGCAGTTCCTCAGGCCACAGGAGCGTCTGGAGCACCAGCGAGCAACGCCTTGGCCGTAAGACGGCCAGCCGCTCCCTGGTGCGCAGGGCCACTTTGCATACCGCCAGCCGGCCGGAGCGGGCGAGCGCCTCGGTCAGCAGTGCGTAGGGCCGCTGGGCTGCCCGGCCGTGAAAGCCGACCCAGTACGGACGGGAGTACAAGACCGGGTCGACGTCCTCGATAGGGACGAAGCCCAGAACTTCCACGGTGCGCCGGGTCGGGAGAGGCAGGGCCTCCATGTCGGCGTCGTGGAGGATCACCATGCGCCCGTCGGGAGCTTCCCAGCCACGAGCCAGCTCGGACTGTGGGATCTCGCGCTCCTCGGCTTCACACACCCTTCGGAGCCGGATTCTGGCTCCGTCGGCGGCATGCACCAGATGCAGACCGTGGCCGTGCTCGTCCACCGCGTTGAACAGCTGCACGGGAACGGATACCAGGCCAAACGCGATCCAGCCCGACCACACAGCCCTCATGCCGCCAGTCTGATGGACGATGGCCGATCGGCCGCCGGTCAGTTCGCTCACGCTCTGAACAGCGAAACGAGCACGTAAGGCATCACACGACGATGATGCCGACCACACCGCCCGCAATGGCTGCGCCCAGAAGGACGTAGCTGACTACCTTCACGGCACCGGCGTGCTTCAGCTTCTGCTTTGCATCGTAGGCATCGGCTAGCGAAGCGATGTAGATCTGCCCCATCACGACCAGCAAGATCCCCACTACCACCGCCCCCGGAAGGCCAGCGAACCACCTGATCCAGGCTGGTGCTCCATGCCCCCTCGCAGTGATCAACGCGGCCACTTCGAGGAAAGTCAAGATGACCAGGTTGAGCGTCTGGAAGTAGAGATCAACGTCGTTCCAGATGGTCCCTGACCCGGATCCGTTGATGCGCACCTGATGCTGGTGACGGGCCTCCACGACGATCGCCAGAATCACAACGGGGATCACCTGGGCCAGCACCGCAGCGAAATTTTCCTCGCTCATGCGGCGATATTGGCAGGTCAGTGAGGAACCGAGGCGGAGGTTGATCGGTGAGCTTCAGGCAGCCCGGCATGGTCACGCGAATGGTTGAGCCAGCTGAGTTCACCTGCCCAGCCGCCGAGCTGCCGCCATGGGCGTAACCGGCCGGCTCCATAGCGACCAGGCACGCCACAACAGTGATGACGGTCATGAGCGTCGTCATCGGTTTTCCGCCTGTCAGCCATCGTCGTTCCCGGTGCCGGACGACAGGCAGTGCAGCTGTCGCCCGGCACGGCCGAGGTCTTCTCGGTCGGTTACGACCAGCGCATGCCGAGTGCGGTGAGCGCTTCCACCCGCTCGGGCGGCAGTTTCGCGGCCTTCGCGCGCTGCTGGCTGACCCAGGCGCCGAGCCGCACGGTCTCGCCGTCCACGTGCTCGGTGTGGCTGCGTGGTACTTCCAGGTGTCCTTCACGCTCGTGGTACTGCGTGGCTGCTGCCAGGTTCTGGGCCCACATCTGCGCCCGGGTGCGCTTGACGGGCGCGGGCGTGATGCCGAGCACGCTGGTGAGCATCCACTGCTGGGTTGTGGCCAGCGTGGTGAAGCCAGCGCGCTGGGAGGCCACCCACTTGCCCAGGTCTTCGCCGTCCACGGTGGCGGTCCCGGCCTTGTCCGACAGGGTGTGCCCGGCCTTGACGTGGTTCCAGGCGAGCCGGAAGGAGCGCTGCCAGTCGATGCTCCAGGCCGGGCACCAGCCCGGATCGATCTCCTCCAGGGCCTGTCGGCGCTCTTCCGACAGCGGGGCGGCGCCGTCCGGTTCGGGCAGCCCTGCCGCACTGCGGCGCTCGAGATCCGCGGCGCGGCGGGCAGCCGCCCGCTGGTTCTTCAGCCACCGCCCCACCGGGTACCGGCTGTCGCCGTGGACCGTGTCGACCGGGGCGGCGAGGCCGACTTCGTGCTCGGCGGCCCAGGCGGCGGCCGCGGCCAGGCCCTCCTCGAAGCCGGCGTCGAATGGGGACCAGACCATGCCCAGGGCGTCGAGCTGGGCGGCGCGCTCGGCGTCGAGTCGTCCCGCGTTGTAGTACCGGCGGCAGTCGGTGATCCACGCGCCGAGGGGGTAGTCGGCCGGGGACCAGGTGGCCGGTGTGCGGTAGCCGTACGGCACGCGCAGGTCCTGGTGCTCCTTGGCGTATTGCTGGGCGGCTTGGATGCCGCGCCGCCAGTGCACCCGCTCGGGGTTGATGACCCGCGTCTCGATGAACGCGGCCAGCTGGCGCGCGTCGCGCGGGGAGGAGAACCGCAGCAGCTCCTTCGCAGGGCGGCTGGCCCGGGCGGCCTGGCCGCCGTCGTCCAGGTCCTCGTCCTCGTCGTGGGCTTCCTCTCGCGGCTCGGGGGCGCGCTTGCGCGAGTTGCTGCCGGGCGAGGTGAGCTTCTCGATGCGGGCGTCGTGGGCGCGCAGCGCGGTCAGCAGCTTGGCCAGGCCGTTGTACGCGGGGGAGGTGAGCATGGCGTCCGGCGTCTCGCCGGGGGCGAGGAAGACCGGCACGATCAGGGTGGCGAGCTTCCCTTCGCCGGGCTGCATGCGCAGCGCGCGGCCGACGGCCTGGACGAGGTCGGGCATCGAGCCGCGGACGTCCGCGAAGAGCACAGCGTCGCATTCGCGGGTGTCGACTCCTTCGCCGAGGACTTTGACGCTGCCGAGCACGGACAGGGCCGCCTCGGTGCCCGCGTCGGTGACTCCGGCGGCGAACTGGGTCAGCGCGCTGCGCCGGTGGGCGGGCTTGTGCTCGCCGTGCAGCCACTCGGCCCACACCTCGTGTTCGGCGGGATACAGGTCGGCGTCCTGGGCGTGGAGTTCGGCCGCCTTGCCGGGCAGGCCACGGACGAAAGCTTCGGCTTCGGTGACCCGCTGGTGGAAGGACAGCACCTTCTTGAGGTCCTCGCGACCGGCGACCTTCAGCAGGGCGGCCTGGAGCGCACCCAGCCGCTTGCCGCGGGCCTCTTCGCTGCCGTCGCCCGCGGTGCGCAGCGCGGTGTTGAGGGCCGGGTCCTGTACTTCGACCACCAGCACCTGGTACGGGGCGACGATTCCCTTATCGATCGCTGTCTCGAGCGGTAGGTGATAGGCCACGCGGCCGAAGAGGCCGTCCGGGTCGTCGGTCATGGAGGCGACCAGCTCGCCCGGGCTACGGCGGCCGGGCTCGTCGTCGTCGGTCTCACCGGCCTGCCACATGCGCGGCGTTGCGGTCATGTACAGGCGCCGCAGTGCGGGGATGCGGGTGTTGTCGTGGACGACGGCCCACGGTTTACCGGCCCGGCCGCCGGTCCGGTGGGCTTCGTCGATGATGATCAGGTCCCAGCTCGGCAGGCCCGTGGCGTGGGCGGCTTCCAGGAAGCCGAGGCCGAGTGAGGCGTAGGTGGCGAGGACGGTGATGCGGCCGGTGCCGCTGGTGAGGCGTACGAGCTCGGCGGGGTCGGTGGTGCTGGGGAATCCGATCTCGTCGGATTTGAGAGAGGAGACGGCGAAGAAGGCGCCGCTGCGGCCGCCCTCGCGCCAGGCGCGGGCGGTCTGGTCCAGCAGGGCCAGGGAGGGGACCAGGACCAGGACGCGGTCGGCGGTCAGCTCTTCGGAGGTGTGCACGGCCACCAGGGTCTTGCCGCTGCCCGTGGCCATGATGTCCTGGGTTCGCAGGCCCGTCGGAGGCATCGGCGTGCCAACGGGCAGCTGGAGCTCGCGGACCGTGGCCACCACGGCGTCGTTCTGATGCTCCCGCAAGGGCTTCAGCATCGTGTCTCTCTTTCTGGGCTTCCGGGTTGAGGTTTCCAGGTGGGGCGGCCGCCGTCTAGCTCACCCCTGGGCTTCACGCACAGCGTTGGCCCGGGCGCCGATCCGGCGCCCGGGCCAGCGGAGGTCATGCCTGCGGTACGGAGGATGCGCTGGTCTTCCTCTGCTCGGCGTCCCGGGCTTCCTGCTCCGTCGCCAGGTACTCGGCCACGGCCTCCGCTGAGTCCTCGTCGCTCTCGCCCGTCAGATCACCGTGCAGCTCGTCCGCCGCATCGACGATCCAGCGGGACACGTCAGCGATCTGGACGTACTGCACGAGGCGGGCTTCGGGGCTGGTGAGCGGCGCGTTCACTTCGCGGCCGAGGCTGGTCAGCAGGTTGATGGCGTAGCCGACATCGGCAGTCGTGGCGTCGCCCGCGAACGGCAAGTCCTCGCTCCGGGCGATCTTGTGACGCTCGTAGTTCAGTCCACTCATGGTTCTCCCTTGTTTTCGTCGTGGCATCCGTCGGGTGGGTGCCCGCCGCGCCGGTGGCGGACGGCGGCGGTGCCACCGTCACCATCTTGCATACTCTAACTATGCATACACATAGAATGCATTACAAGGGGTTGAGGGACTGGTTCTGGCCAGGAGCAGACATGCCGGATGCCGAGGGTCGAGGCTGCCGGGGATGGGCAGTGTTCCGGCGACGTGCCACCACACCGCGGAGGGGAGCAAGTGGCTGACACCCAGCAGCAGATAGCCGGCGATGTCGCAGGCCGGCAGAGCGATATCAGGGCCAAGCTCGATGAGCTCGAGGCCATGCCCGATGACGATCCGCGCTACGCGACGGTCTTCAACCACCTGCTCGAGGCGGCCGATGGCCTGCTCACCTTCGAGGCGCAGATACCGGCGAAACTGCAAGAACCGCACCGCCAGGCCAGCAAGCGGACTATCCGGTGGGCCTCGCTACTGCACCTGGCGGGCGCCGCCGTACTGGCCCTGGCCCCGTTCACTGGGCAGATCAGCTGGTGGTGGCTGATCGTGGCCGCCATTCAGGCGTTCTTCGGCGCCATCGCAGCGAGCACCGACCCCACACCCCAGACCCACCGCCGCAGTCGATACGCGGCCGGCATCCTGACCGTGGTCACGGCCTTGGTCCCGCTGCTGGTCTTCGACGTGCTCACGGGCTGGTTCTGGCTCGCTGCCGCCGCCGGATGGATCATCAGCTTCGCCCTCACCGTCCCGGACGCCCCCACAGACACGAGCCGGGAGAAGCGGCCATGAGCATGGACACTTCCTACGGCGACGTCAACCGCCGCCTCAGCAACCTGAAGCGGGACCTTGAATTCGACCTCTCCGCCGTGCAGTCCAAGCTTGAGGAGGTGGAGGAAACCGTCGAGCGGCTCCCTGGCCGCGTCGACACCCTCGAGGCCGAGCTGGACGAGACCAAAGAACAGATCGGCCGGACGACCGAAGACCTCGAGAGCAACATCTCCGCCGTCGAAGGCTCTGTCGAGCGGGTATCCCGCAGAGTGGCCGCGCTCGAGCGCCGGGCCCGCCAGGCGGCCAGTGCCGTCGTCGTCGACCTGGACGCAGACCACGGCGCGGAGTTACACCACCTCGCCGTGGCGGTCGAAGAGGGAGCCGCGGCACAGGCACAGATCCTGCCGGACTGGCAGCGCGCTGCCCTGGAGGCCCCCATCGGGCAGCTCTCCCGGGCTCTGGAAGAACGCGGTCAACACCGTCGCACCGTGCTGCGGGCCGCAGCGATCCTCGCCACAACCGCCGCAGACCACCCCGACCGGAAGACGGCCGAGCGCGACTTCAAGACGGCCGCCCCCAAAGCGCAGCAGGCCCACGACCGCATCGAACCGCTCAGGCGGAAGGTCGAGGAAAGCCGCCGGAAGCTCGAGGCGGACGACAACGCGCGCACGCGTTACGGCAAGACCATCAGTGCCGGCGAGCGGGCCGACACCAAGCTCCGGACACGGCTGCGCAGCCGACTGGCCGGCGCCATCAGCGGCAAGGATCTGCTGCCCGTGTGGTTCGAGACGGCACTGGGCCCGCTTCCACCGCACCGTAACCCGCAGGCGTGGATGGAAGCCGCGACGGACCTGCTGGCGTACCGCATCACTTACGGGATCACCGATCCCGTGGTCCCGCTCGGGCAGCCGCCCACGAACGCGGTGCCGCGGCGCCGCTCCTGGCACGAGGAGCTCACCCGGGAACTCAAGCGCCGGGCCTAGGTGTGGTGGTGGATGAGGCCGTGGCCTGATCCTTCGATGAGGTCAGAAGCTCCAGCCGATGAGGGTGAATTCGTAGCCGAGTTCTTCCAACTCGCTTCGGGGCTCGGCTTCTTCGCGGCCCCAGACCAGCGGCAGAACCCGGCCCTCTTCGGAGTCGGTCGGGTAGTCGGCCCACACAGTGCCCGCGTCATCAAGCCACACGGCTGCGTACTCCGCCGCCCCGTCCGCCGACGGCGCCCCGTAGGGGGAGAGCAATTCGGTGCGGCAGTGGGCGATGCGGGTCAGGGTGTAGCCGCGCTCTTCCAGCTCGCCGCGCGCGGTGGGACTTTCGTCGTGCCACACCATCGGCAGCACGTCATCGGCTGACGGCACGGTGGGGTAGTCGGCCCACACGCCGCCCTCGTCATCCAGCCACACGGCGGCATGATCGTTCGTAGGGGCGGTAGCCGGCGGGGTGGCGAGGGCGCACACGCGATCGGCGGTGCTGGGTGTGAGAGTGAGTCGCCCCTGCTCGGTCGACATGTATCTCTCCTCTGGTGGTGTCGTGACCTTTGACCAGCCGCCGGCGGCGTGATCAGTCCTCGCGCGCCGTCCACGCGCGGATTTCGAGTCCGACGATCACCGTGCCGGGCTCGATGCGGTTGTTGTCGACCAGCCACGTCTGCACCGCAGCGGCGACATCCCCGCCGGCGGCGTCGACCATGGCCTTGAACTCGACGGCGTCGAAGCCCTCCATACCGGAGCCGGGACCGCCGACGTTGTTGGCGTAGGCGCGTTCCTCGGTTCCGTCGCGGCGCTGGACGACGTTGCGCCGCACACCGGGGGAGTCAGCCAGACGGCCGGAGTCGTGCTTGAACGACCCCTTACGGGCCCGGACGGTGAACGCGATCTTCCCGCCGTTCGCGGCGGCCTCCTCCACCACCGGACGCAACCGGGACGCCCCTGAGGCGATGTGTTGCCGACCGGCCCGGGCCATCGAGGAGGTCCATCTCTTCACCCGCCGGCCGTCCTCGGTCACCGTCTTCTCCGCGCGGATCCCGCCCCTGCCGCGCACCCGCGCCATGGCGCCGGACTTCGCCAGTCGCGGCTGAATGTGGCCGGCGGCGATGGCCTGGAGGCTCTCGGCGTCCCGCACCCCGGCCTGCACGGCCTGGACAGCGGCCCGGAGCGCTGGCACGAGAGAGGCCCCCTTGTTCTTGGTGAAGAACTGGCTCACCAGGGACGGGTTGCGGCCGAGGATCTCGCCGACCTGCTTCTTGTTGAATCCGGCGTCCAGCAGCTGGTCGGTGAGCCGTGCGGCTTCATTGCGCTGGGCGCGGCGGCCGCCGCCGGCGCGCCTCCTGCGTGGCGTCATGCGGCCGCCTCCTCATCGTCGTTGCACTCGTGATCGGCATAGGTGCTGGTGTCGTCCTCGAGCTGGGCGTCGCCGCTGGCGCCGCAGCTGTGGCAGCGCCACTCGGCGCTCCATGTCACCTCGCCCTCACGGCCGCAGTCGTGCCCGGAAGACGCGGTGTCCTCGTCCTCCCACACGGCTTCGCCGGACGCACCGCACACCGGGTGCTCCCACGCTCCGCCCCAGGCAACGTCCGCACTCACTGGTCGCCCACCTCCAGCGCCTGCCGGCCGAGCCGCTGCAGGTCGTAGAAGTCCTCCTCGGTGGTGGGGGTGCCCAGCTCCCAGTCCATCGCCCCCTTGAGGAGGTAGTCGCCGGGCTCTCCCTGGTACGGCCAGTCGGGGCGGACCGAGCTGTAGATGGCGTCCGTGCGGAAGGCGAGGATCGAACCGGGCGGCAGGTGCAGCGCACCGGCCTTCACCGGCTTGCCCGTCGCGTCCTTGGTGCCGGTGCTCGCCGACAGCAGCGCGGCCCGGGCCGCCGACCACACACCGGCCGCCCACTCCGGATGCGCGTACGGGTCCCGTGCGAAGCCGCCATCGCGCTCCCAGGTGGCGTGCGTGTCCGTCAGACCGGTCAGCCGCGCCCCGTCCGGGATCTCCGGGACCTCGCCACCGGCGCCGAGCTCGACCGAGCCGGTGGTGATCCGCGGCCGCTGCGCGAACGTGCCGATGCCGTACAGCAGGATCGACCGCACCGCGCGGGAGGCCAGACGCGCGGCCTGGCGCTGCTGCTCCTCCCCATGGACCTCGGACATCGCGCGCAGCGACTGCCAGGCGTCCTTCAGCTTGTTCGCCCAGCCCTTGAGCGGCTCGCCCTTCTCCCAGACCAGGCCGTCCAGGATCTCAATCCCCCAGGGCTGGACCGGGTTGCGCAGCGCGAGATTGACCTCGGCGCCGCCCGCCCAGGTGACGAAGGTGCGGCCGCCCTCGTACGGGTAGTGCCACGACCGCTCGCCCGGCGCGGGCGCCGGCAGCAGCCCCACGTGATTCCAGTCCCGGGGGATCGTGACCCGCACCTGCCAGTGCGAGGGGGAGAACAGCAGATTGGCCTGCTCCTTCTCGCTCAGCGCGGCGAACGCGGCCGCCGTCACCCGCCGCGGCACCCCCACGCCGGAGGACCAGGTGTGTTTGGCGTAGGCGAAGGTGCGGTCGGCCTCGTACCAGCCGGGGATCGTCTCCGGCACGCGCGGCGGGGTGATCAGCTCGGTGCGCCCCTGCCCGGCGGTCGCGTGGAGCAGGCCGCGGATCTCCTGGCTCATCACCGGGAACCCCTCGGCCCACTTCGCGCCGGCCTTGGCGGGGATGGTCCGCGACCACAGATCCCGCCCGGTCTGCGAGGGCGAGCCCATGAGCACCACGTCGTCCCAGTGCCGCCGCAGCGCCTTCCACAGCAGCACGAACGCCTCGCGGACGGTGGCCGGGTCGGCGCCGGCCGGGTCGAACCACTCGCCGATGGAGCGGATCTCGGTGTGCTGGTCGCCGCGCTGCCAGCGGCCCACCGGGTTACGGGGGTGGACCAGGTGCCCGGCCTGCCGGTCCTTGCCCCGCGAGGACTCGACCCGCCAGCCCTCCGGCAGCGGGCCGTTGAGCCACTCGGCGACGGCGTCCTTGAGCCACTGGTGACCGGCGGCGTTCTGGTGCCAGGGGTCACCGGCGGTGATGTAGATGCGCTCCACATCCGCCGGGACCGTGGCGTAGACCGCGGTGAGGATGTCCGCCACATTCGCATGCCCCAGGTCCAGGGTGACCTGACCGCCCTGCCACACCAGCACACCGGTCGCGGTGTCCAGGAAGGCCATCTGCCGCGCGGCCTGCCTGAAGTTGGGCCGTTGGGACGCCAGGTTCGGCTCGGCCCGGAACCAGCGGTCACCCGTCTCGCCCGCGGGGATCGACGGCAGCACCCGCTCCTGCGGGGGCGCCGTGCCGGGCTCCGGGGGAGCGGGCGATGAGGGGGAGACGGGTACCGGTTCGGCCGCTCGGTCTTCGGCGGGCAGCTGCTGCTCCTGGTCGCCGTCGTCGCTGCCGGCCTGCGGGTGGGCAACCGTCTCGGGCTGTCCGGGTGTCCCGAGAGCGGGCGCCGGAGCACCGGGCGGCTCCTTGATCGGCTGTGCGGCCGTCTGCGGCTCTGTGTGATCTCCGCTGGGCTGATCTGGCGCGGCTTCCACGGGAGCGCTGGCGGGCGCCTGAGGGCCCAGAGAGGGCGCCAGGGCGACGACGTCGATCACAGAAACGCCGGCTGACGTCGCGAGCCGGTCCGGCTTCGCCTTCTCGAACCCGCCCAGCTCGGCGATCTGCTGGTCGCGTCGTGCGTGCAGCTTGCCGAGCTCGGCCCGGAGCTTTGCGATCTGCCGCTCAAGCGGCTTGATCTTGTCTCGCACTTCGCGGAGCTCGGCGAGACCGGCGGTGTAGGTCTTGTTGTCCATCAGGAGCTTTCCTCCGGGGCCGCAGGTACGGATGCCTCTTCTCGCAGTTCCTGCAGGCGTTTTCCGCTGGGGACGTGCGTGTATTGGCCCCAGCCGTTGATCTCGGAGCCGGCCTGTGCCTTGAGCGCAGGGGAGGGCTGGGCGAAGACCCGGCCGTCCGGGAGTTCCACCCAACCATCCGCGGTGACCGTGGCCTTGTGTGTCCGCCGGAGCCGTGGCTGATGGTGCTCCAGCTCGTCTCCGGGCTGGAGCAGACCGGCTTCGAGGATGAACATCAGGGCGCCGGGGCGCCGGGCCCCGGCTGGATCGGCCGGGAGAGTCCCCCCGTTGAGGAGCAGACGGCGCAGGACGTCGTTGGGGGAGTCGACCAAAGGCTCCCCGTGGCGCTGCAGATAGGCGAACACCTCTTCGTCGATCTCGATCGTCCGCATGGACTTGGACACCAACACCTCCACTGAAAACTTTGAGACTTGAAGACTGCCAGATTCAAAGTGTGGAGGGCAAGGGGAACAGCCGTCCGGCACGGAGGCGGAGAAACCGGACGTCGCCGCAGCGCGCAGATCCTGCAGGGTCTCGCTGCCCGCGGCACGGACGGCGCTCGTTGACCAGCGGTTGCCCCGCTGTCACACGTCGATGGCACAGCGGCTCAGTCTCACGAACGTGGCACTTCCTAAAGCTTCGGGCGGATCCGCCCGAATCGTCGAGCCTCTGACCTGCGACATCTCCGTTCGATCTCCAGGGACCCGGACTCGCGCAGGTCCGACACCACAGGTTTCTTGTCCGTCCGCTGCTCCGGCCCGCGGTTCAGCTGCGACAGGGCGATGACCGGAACCTCGAGTTCCTTCGCCAGCAGCTTGGTGTTCCGGGAGACGAAGGACACTTCCTCCTGCCGGTTCTCGATCTTCCGGCCGCCGGACTGCATCAGCTGCAGGTAGTCGATGATGACCAGCCGCACGCCGTGCTTCTGCACCAGCTTCCGGGCCTTGGCGCGGATGTCCGTCATCGACAGGTTCGGGGAGGCGTCGATGTAGAGCGGCGCATGCTGCACCTTGGGCATGTGGCGGCGCAGCTTCTTCGGCGCCGCCTGGGTCCTCGGCCTGCAGGCCACCTGGTGGCAGCGCATCCTCCTCGCGCTCCCGATGGTCGGCCTGGCCTGCCTGGACGCCCGCGGAGTTGCCGTCGTGATCGAGGCCCGCGCCGGGCTCACCCGCGCGCTGGCCGACATGAACTGGGCGCAGATCCCGCTGGCCGTTGCCGGCGGCGCCTGGCTGCTAGGGCTCCTGGCCCCCGTCGGCCAGCGTGTCACGCTCTCCGTCGTCATCGCCTTGGTCGCTGCCCTGTACCGCCACGCCACGCGTCACCTGACACGGCCGCGCCACGCCCCTCGGCCGTCAGGGGCGGTCAGTACAGCTGGACGCGGGTGAGGACGATGTACGGCGGGTCGGCGTCAGCAACGATGACGTACTCGGCGACACCCAGTACACCGTCCAGGCCGAGCGGCATGCGTCTCTGCTGGGGCCACTTCACCGAGGCAGTGCTGCCCGGCACCATGCCCCGCGTCTCGTTGATCTGCACTGCCGCCGCGATGATCGCCCCGAAGACCTCGCCCGGCAGGGATAAGTCCGCCAGCAGCGCGTCGACCTCTTCGGAGAGTTCACAAGGCCAGCCCTCCGGCTCCTGGCCGTGCGACTCACTCAACGGGCAGCCCGGCCGCCTGGCGGCGCGCGATGGCCGCCGCGACGCTCGTCGTGGGCAGGGTGCCGTTCACCGCGGCCTCGGTGAACCGGCCACCGGCCGGGTCGGTGTCGAGTGTCGCCTCGCACCACCAGCGGCGCAGCACCGCCTCGGCGTCCTCCGGGGCGGCCGCCAGGAGCTCGCGGTAGAACTCCATCCGCCGCTCGCCGTCGAGCGCGGCCGCGATGCCCTCGGCGTTCCGCGGTACCCGGTCCGGCTCCGTGTGCGGGTGAATCGGCCGGATCGGTGTCGCGGCGCAGAGAGCGTGGGCTTTGCTGACTCGGGGTCTGGCGCGAGCACGCTGAGTTATCGGACAATCACAACCCTGCGCCCGAAGGAGGCGCCGACGGACCCGTCCTGACGACGCCCGAGGGAGATCGTGATGAGATTCGTCTGGCTGGGCGCGCTCGGTGTGCTCGCGGTCGTGATGGCAGTGTTCACGCCGTACGTGTTTCGCACCGAATCGACGTGGCAGGCCATTGCGTGGTCGGTCATGCTCACCGGCACGGTCGCCTTCATCGCCGTGCTCATCCGCTCCGAACTGCTGATCCGCCGCATGGGCCGGCGCACGAACAGCGACGCCTCCGAGACCTGATTCGCACTCCGAGCGTGACGAGGTCTGCCCAGGCCGAGCCTGCTCGGGGCTGGCGGATCATCTCGCTGACACGGCATCACCTTGCGTGGCAGGGTCAGCGGTGATCGGTTACGGCAGACGGACAGGGGGCTTCCGTGGAAGCACGGATGTGGGACGCGCTGGTTGGCGTGATGAAGGACGCGTACACCGCAGGGCTGGGCGAGGGGACTGTGCCGCGGCCGGTCATCATGCCGCTGGTGCGCGGCGAGTTGGTCGGGCTGATCTGGGTCAGCCCGCTCAAGGTCGGCGAGGATGCGCTCACCGGGATCGCGGAGCTCGCGAACATCGCCGCTGCGGCCGGCGCGGACGAAGTCGTCCTCGCGTGGGAGACCCACGACATCGCCACCGCCTGCCAGCTGCCCATCGTCGGCCTGGCACCGTGCCTGAACATGGTGCTCGCCACCCGCGACGGACACGTGCTGCACCAGTTCCCCTACAGCGAGCTGCTCCTGTCCCGTAGCCCCGAGGGCTGGGCGTCGGTCGCCCCCGACTGGAGGCCGGCCGCCGCGCCGCAGCCCGGCGGCGAGCTGGTGCCGCCCATCCAGGCCGCGGTCAACTTCGCCTTCACTCCCATCGAGCTGAACCACCCCGATCCGTTCGGTGCCACCGTCGTGCTGATGGAAGAGGACGGCTACCGCGTGCGCCTGGCCGAAGCGTTCGCCCGCTGACCCGCCCGTGGCACGGAGCTTTGACGACGACGCGCCCCGCCGAATCCGGGACGCAGACGAACTGATCAGCGCCCGCAAGCGGGATGCCGACGAACGGATCTACGTGGTGACCACCAACCTCGTCATCGACGCACAGGAGAAGCTCGCCCGGCGCCGACGGCTGGACCGCATCGGGCGCGTCGGCTGGGCGGTCAGCTGGCTGTCCTTACTCACCGCCGTCATTGGCACGGTCACCGCCGCAGTCACCACAGGCGACCCGGCGCGGTTCGTCCTGGGCGATCTGATCTGCGGCAGCCTCCTCCTGCTGTCCCAGCTGACGCTGGTGTGGGTGCATTTCGCCGAGCGGGGCCTGCCCACCCTCCAGCGTGCCGAGGCGCAGCTCGCCTCCGCGCAGGAGTCGCTGTGGAAGCAGAAGGCCCAAGGACGCCCGGGCCTGGAGGATCGACGGAAGCTCTACCTCGAGGAAGTCACGACCGCGGTCGAGCAGTACCAGGCAGATAGCCGCAAGTACCGGCGTATCCACAACAGCCTGCAGTCCCTCATCATGATTGGTTCCGCCTCCACGACCACGATCGCCGCGCTGGACACCGGCAAGGAACTGACTTGGCAGAGCGTCACCCTGACCATCATCAGCTTCGCTATCACGGTGGCCGCCATGTTCACCGGTTACTACAAGTTCCGCGAGCGCAGTTACTTCCTCCAGCAGACCGCCGACGCCATCGAGGAGGAGGCCAACGCCGTCACGCTTGGCATCGGCCCCTACAGCGAGTTCGGCCCCGGCCGGGAAGGCGAGGCCCTGAAGAAGTTCACGCAGCGTGTCGAAGAACACCGCAACGAGCAGCGGCGCCGCCAGCAGCAGCTCGACCAGCCGGCCGACCAGGCGACGCCCACCACACAGCCGCCGGCGGCCTGACGGCTCAGCCGCGTGGCTGCCGACGGCCTCCTCCTCGACGCTCGGACCGCACGGGGACGGTCGGGCCCCTCGTCCCGCGGCCCCAGGGGAGGAACAAGGCGAGCGCCGCCAAGACCTGCCCCAGGCCCGGAAGGATGTGCTGTAAGTCCTCGGGCCGCGCCTTTGTCACCACCGCCCGCGCGACGATGGCGACCACGGTGAGCAGCACGACGATGACCGCGAGCGCGGCGAGCAGGACGTAGGCGGGCATGGCAGAAGCAATATCCATCACGGAGACCTCCACAGATACGGAAAGCCCCGGCGGCTGCCGGGGCTTTCGAACACGAGACAAACGGGGGTTGGAGAGACAAAGAGGCCCCCACCCCTGGATGCCGGGGGCGGGAGCCTTCGTGCGGTAGAACCGGCCGGGGGATTTGGTGGAGCCATCGACCTCTGCCGTAGTGCCTGCACCGTGGTGAGGGAGCTCGGCTCCACCTCGACCCGCCGGTGCCTCTATATGCGGTTGTGGAGCGTCAGGGTGGCAGTGCCCATGACATCCGGTCAAACCGTGTGGTCACGTCCCCACGCCGGATCCACGACGCATGGGTGGTGCAGTTGGAGCCGACAGTGAGGGAGTTGGGAAGAGCCTCTGAAACCTCAGCCGTAAAGCCGCGCCCTGTGTGGGGGATCTCGTGGTGCGTCACCCCGGGCGCAGAACGCCTCTATATGCGGTTGTGGGGCGCCATCCTGGCAGCGCAGATGACGCCCGGTCAAACCAGCAGGTCACCGGTTCAACGGCGGCGGTGGCGAACCAGACGGCGATGACGCTGATGGCAGCGGGGCCGGTGCCACAGCAGGGCACCGGACAGCACGCGACGGACGGCGCGAGACGGCGGCTCAGGGACCACCGGGCAAGGCCGATCACCGCATGGCAGGGTCCATTGGAAGGTGCCTGGTGAGCGGCCTCTACACCCCGGCCCGACCGCGCGCCTGGAGCGGCCAGCGCAGCCCCGACGCCGGGTCCCGGCACCATACGTACTGGCGCTCGGGTTCCACGGTCATTCCGAAGTCGTACAGGGTCGGCTGTCCTTCGGTCAGCCACCAGTCCCAGGCAGGCTCCAGCTCGTCGACCAGGCGCCGCGGCCCGCCCTGGAAGGCGATGGCCTCGCCGTCGGGGAGTGTGGTGAGCGTGGCCCAGGAGGCGACGCCGTCGTGGATCCACACGTTCACGCCGTCGTCGTCCACGCCCGTGCTGATCTGCACGTCGGGGAGGTGGATGCGCAGGGCGAACAGCAGGTGCGCATTGTCCTTCAGCGGGCGCAGGTCCCGTGCGAATGGCCGTTCGTCGTCGGCGGGGCCGGTGCCGCGCACGTGCGGCCAGCTGCTCGCGGGCGGTGTACCGCGGGCGGGCATGAACATCGCCAGCCCCTGCATCCACCCCACCGCCGAGCGGTGGTCGTCGGCGACGGTCAGCGCGACGTGCCCCAGCCGCCCCCACGGGGTGACGATCCGGCCGCCCGGCCGTGTCTGCTCCACCCACGCCCAGGGCATCTGGTCGACGGCGTAGGTGGAGATCATCCGGTCGTAGGGCGCGCCGGACGGCCAGCCGTCGGCGCCGTCGGCGACCACGACCGCCGCGTCGATACCGGCCGCGTCGAGGCGTTCCTTGGCCTGCCGGGCCAGTTCGTCGTCCACCTCGACACTGACCACGCGTCCGGGTCCTGCGCGCCAGGTGAGGAGAGCGGCGTTCCAGCCCGTCCCGGCCCCGAGCTCGAGGACGCGGTGGCCGGGTTCGAGCATGAGGGAGTCGAGCATGTCCACCACGATGGACGGACACGACAGGCTGGAGGAGGGCGCGCCGTGGGTAATCTGGGTGACGGCCGCGTCGTAGGGCCGGCCATACAATTCGGCGGCCCATCGGTCGGGGTCGGCGCCGCGGTCGAGCGGCTGGTAGGCGTGGCCGTCCCAGCGCCACAGCCAGTCAGGCGCGAAGGTATGCCGCGGTGTGCCGGCGACAGCCTGCCGCGTCCAGGGCGAACGGGCAGGCCACAACCCATGCTGGTCCATGGCCTCATCCAGCCGCTTCCGCAAGGCGTCGTAGTCGGACACGCGGCTACTTCCGGTGTGTCCCGGACGGCGGCGGAGGCGGCGGCACCTGCCCGTCCGAGTTGTTCGGCGGCGGCGTTCCCTGCCCCGGGTCAGGATCCGGTTTGCGATGTTTGCTCACGAGCTACTCCATATTCTTCACCTCTGTAACCGCGCCATGATGACGCGATATCAGAGACAGCGGTAGAGCGCGGGAGCACCCGCGGGGGCGGCGACGGCCTCCATCATCGCCTGACGCCCGGCGCCATCTCCCCCGGCTCCCGACACGCCAGCGCGCTGGGAGCCGATGCGCATCAGGCGCAGGTTCATCCGGCGCCGGGAAGGGTCACCTCGCTCGGCTTCGCGTACACCCAGAGGTCGATCTCGACCTCCTCGTCGCATTCCTCGCAGCGGCGGACGTCGACGTCGCCGGCCACGCGCACGTGGATCAGCCAAGCGTTCCTGCCGCACTTCGGGCACATCGTCTCGCGCGCCGTACGTATGGGTTCGCCGTATCGGTTTGTCACACCAGCATCCTGCCGGACGGCCTCCCGGAGACCGGCATTCCCCTCATTTCAAAGGGTGTCGGCGGGTTCTTGAGGGCCTGGGGGAGTTGTTGAAGGCTCTGGGCCCTCCTTCGAGGGGTGTCCGGCCGACCCTCAGAAAACGTTGGTTACTTGAGGGCACACTGCCGTTCATGACCGTGCTGAACGACGCGCTCGGGCCCGCCGACAACCTTCTCGGCACCTTCCCGCTGCATCCGACCGAGATCCGCATCGGGTACGCGCGGGTGTCCACCGGCGGCCAGAAGTTCGACCGGCAGCTTGACGCGCTCACCCTGGCGAAGTGTCGGCGCATCTTCTCGGACAGGAAGTCCGGCAAGAACGACCTGCGCCCGGAGCTGAAGGAGTGCCACGCCTTCCTCCAGCCCGGCGACTCCCTCGTCGTGCCGAGCCTGGACCGGTACGGCCGCTCGTTGCAGGACCTGGTGAACATGGTCGCGGCGCTGCGCGAGCGGGGGGTCGGCTTCACCTCGTTGCACGAGAAGCTCGACACCCTCACCCCCGGCGGCCGCCTGATCTTCTACGTCTTCGCCGCCCTGGCGGAGTTCATCCGGGAGCTGATCGTGCAGGGCACGAACGAGGGGCTCGCCGCCGCGCGGGCCCGCGGCCGCGTCGGTGGCCGGCCCACCGTCGTGAGCCCCGACCTGCTGCGCGCGGCCCGCGACATGCTGCCCAACCCGGAGAACAGCATCGAGACCGTCGCCCGCCTGCTGGGCGTGTCCGTCGGCACCCTCTACAACCACATCCCCGGCCTGAAGGAACTGCGGGGCTCGCGTATCCCCGCCCAACTCGAAGGCAGCATGTTGTGACCGACTTAGCCCTCTTCGCCGAGACCTCCCAGCCCAAGGAGCCAGCCCGGCCCGCGACCGCTCCCGTCGTCCACGGTGCGGTCATCATCAGCGCCGTGGAGACCGCGTGGAAGGAGATCCGCCGCCGCTACGACGGCGTCCCGGACATCTCCGTCACCACCCCGCCCACCGCCGGCGCGCAGGACCCCACCAAGTGCACGGCGCTGCGCACCGGCCGCCGCTTCATCCGCGACGGCCGGCTGACCATGGAGCTCCAAGTGTCCTCCGGCACCTTGGGACTCGGCGGACGTCCGATGATGGAGGGGCTGCTGCATCACGCCGCGCATGGCCTCGCCCTGGACCGGGGCATCACCGACGTCAGCGGCGGTGACCGGCGCTGGCATAACAAGCGGTACGGGCGCCTCGCCCGGGAAGTCGGCCTCACCCCGCCCGCGCGGGCCGCCCGCGTCGTCGGCATGGGCCGCTGCCCGCTGTCCGACGTCGAGGCCGCGCAGTGGGCCGAGGTAATCGCTGCCCTGGACGCCGCGGCCGCCGTCCAGCTCGAAGCCACCGTCCAGGCCGTGGCCCCGCCGCGCGGCGGCCGATCCGGCGCCCGCTTCCTGATCGTCTGCGAGTGCACCCCGCCCCGCCGCCAGCAGGTCACCCCCTTCTTCTTCGAACAGGGGCCGCTGCTGTGCGGGCTGTGCCTGGCCAAGTTCCGGCCCGCCGACACGTCCGTGCCCCACCAGGGCGCCGGGGAGGGCTGAGGCGATGGTCTTCGTCGGCGTACACGGCGACTGGGGCCGCATCGACGTCGCCCAGGCCGATCTCGGCTGCGGCCAGGACCGGGAGAGCATCTACAAGGTCAAGCCGCCCGCACCGCTGACCTGCTACGAGTGCGACTGGCCGCTGCACCTGGTCCACAAGACCCACGGCACCTACGACCTGTGGTTCCTGCGGCACGCCAACAACGCCCCGCACTGCGCCGCAAAGACTGCGGGCGAGGGGATAGCGCACCACCTGCTCAAGCTCGACCTCGCCCATCACGCCCGCGCGGCCGGCTGGAGCACCGAGTACGAGGTCGCCGCCCCGGACGGCTCCTGGCGGGCTGACGTGATGGCCACCTCTCCGGACGGCAGCCGCCGCGTCGCGCTGGAGGCGCAGATGGCGTCCATCCCGGTCACCGACATCGAAGCGCGCACCGACCGGTACCAGTCGGACGGCGTCGAGGTGTGCTGGTTCACCGACCGCAAGACTGTGCCCTGGCTGGACAACGTGCCCTCGGTCCAGATCGCCCGGCCTGACGACGGCGGACCCGTTCAGGTCACCGCCGGTCCCGCTCGGTTCGTCCCCGAGTGGTGCGAAGACCGCGGGAACTGTGGCCTCTGTGAATGCGAGGACTGCGGCGCGGGCGTCGACGGGCCGCTGCCGTGCGGCGGCCACGGCAAGTGGCCGATGGCGGAACCCTTTCCCCTGGAGCGGTTCGTCGCCGCAATCTGTGCGAACACCACCCGCCCGCACCGGCTGCGCGCAAAGGGCTGGGGTGATGACGGCAAGTGGCGATGGATCACCCGTGCCTACTTCGAACTGGAGGAAGAACAGGTCCAGGCTGAAGCCAGGCGCCAGCAGGTCATCGCCCGGAAGATCCAGCCCGAGCGGCGGCGCCGGGAGGCCCAGCGCACGGCGGAGCAGGACCACCAGGCGGCGATCAACGCCCTGCTCCAGCGCCAGCAGGCGCTGACCAAGCCGGTGGTCGAGTTCGTCTACCACGAGGCCGGAACCTATCCGCAGGTCGCCAAGCACGGCACCCCTGACTTCGCCATGGGCGTCCCCGTCTACGTCAACGGCGCCCCGTACGCCGTCATCTGTCCCGTCGCCAGCCGCGTCCCCGCACTCCGCGACCGCCTTGCACCACTGATCCTGTTCGCCACCACGGAACGCGAACGTCAGCGCATCGCCGCGCAGGCCCGCCCCGGCCAACGCATTGAGGTCATCGAGGTCGACCTGACCACGACGGTCCCGGTCGTACCGCAGCAGCAGGACACGGGCAGCCTCACCATCAAGCAGGCGGTGAACCGGATGATGGGTCTGGACCGCATGTAGAAGGTCTCCGGTCTACGCCCATCGCAGCGGCCCGGCAGGATGCTGCCCAAGAACGGAGGCGGGCTACCAGTTGGCGGTGAAGTGCCGAGGTGCCGGACCGTATCGGTCCTTGGCGACCAGAACACGCACTCCAGCGGGATCGGTCCGGTCTACGAGCGTCACGGTATCTGCGTGGTACTCCAGGTCAGCGCCGCTGCCGAGATCTTCGATGTCCAGCTCGTGGCCGTCACGCCATGTACGCTCCAGCCTTGCCATGAGCAGGATCGGGGGCCGGCCGAGGCGCTCATCCATCGGCTTGTTTCAGTGCCGGTGATACCGCTTCCACGGGCGGGACACCCTGGCGCCCGTGGTGCCGGCTATCCCACGGAACAGCCTGGAGTGGAGGGTCGGTCCCGACACGGAGACCTGATGGCACCTGCCGCCCAACGCCCCGGCCGGGATGCAGGAGATCCAGGGAAGGCCGAAGGCGTCGCAGTCCGAATGAGAGGTCCTGGTGGCTGGGCAGCGGCCCGCGGTGGGTGCGAGGGACAGCTTGCCCCCGGGCCAGGCCGACCGGGGGGAGGGCGTCTGGGGAAGGATGTCGGCGGTGATGGCGTACCAGCGGTGGTCAGCACCGTCGACGAGTAGGCCGTCAAGCCGAATGCGGAGCTCGGCGCGCGTTCACTCCTCTGGAAGGTCTTCTGGGGAGCGGAAGATAGCTCGGCCAATATGTTGGCGCACGACAGACCCGACGGGCTGGTTCACGTGTCGGTTGGATCCGGTGACTGGGTGTTGCAGCAGGTCGGTGGCCGCGAGAACGGCGAGAGCTACCTGCCTGTCGTCGAGCACGGGCGACAGGCACGCTTGCAGCCGCTGCAGATGGGTGACAGCTCGCCTGACGACTCGCTGTTCGACGTCGTACTCCATCCCCGCAGCGGTCCGTGCCAATTCCTCCAAGGTCTGGGACACAGTGTCCGGGTCCCAGCTGTCGGGATAGGCATGGAGCCATCTGACAAGCAGCGGCAGCTCTTCATCGTCTCCCTCCTCACGCATGTGAGGTTGGGGCCTGGTCTCGCTGGCTGGCACTGGCGGCTCGGGAGCCGGTTCTGGCAGCACCTGCTCGATGTCGGGCAGAGAGGTCTCCAGCGGATGCAGGTCGAGCACGGTGTAGAAGAGCGTGCGGATCAGCGCGCTCGGACCGCAGCCAGCCACCTCGCCGAAGGCTTTGACCGGCCATGTGGGTTCGGTGACGGCACGCTGCGCATGCGTCTCGAACTGGTTGACCGCGTGGGTACTCATGTTGACGCGTGGCGCGCGTGGGTTCTTCTGGGCGGACTCCGCGGCGGTCCGGGTGGAACGCCACATCAGGTTGTAGATCTCCCCGAGTGGGCGGTGCCGGGCCACCTTGTAGGTAGCCTCGCGCAGCCGCTCGACGTGATTATCCGTTACGGCCGGCAGATTGAGGTCCTCCAGCCGACTGGTGAAGTAGCGCAGAGCCTCTTCAGCGATGAGTTCCTGCGTCAGGGCGAGGAGGTCGTCGTGCTGGCCCGCAGTGAGGCGTTCCGGCGCCAGACGTGCGCTTAGTACGGCGTCCAGGTGCTGGGCGCCGGTCCCCTCGCTCGTGCCAAACGGTGCGTAGAAGCGGGCATCCAGCGGGAAGAACTGTGACGTCAGCTGAGGGTTCAGGTGTACAGACTCGGGATCGTCACCTGCTGCGGCCAGGGCGTCTTGGAACGTACCGGGCTCCCACTCCATGGCGGTAACCGAGGTGGTGGGGTGGATTCTGATCAGACGGCCCCGTACGAGCGCTCCCAAGAGTTGAACGGTTTCGCTCTGCGCGGGGTGCAGAGGGTCGAGCCAGGTTCCGATCCCAGAGATCGGTGTGGTCGATGGTGCGTATCGCAGCAGCGCCAGGGCTGCCACCATCTCTCGCACCGAGGCTGTGGGTACCGTCTCGGAGAAAGCCAGCCGGTACCGCTCCTTCATGACCGCGAGCTGCGCGCTTTGCCAGGTGGCCAGAGCCGTGTCGATCGCCTGTTGCTGTACTGCACGGGCCCGGGCCGCATCGCGCTTGGCCTTGCGGTTCGGATCATTGAGTGCGTGCACGGCAGCCACCAAGGACTCCGTGCATGCCACGCAGACAGGCGTCTCGCCCTTGGCCAGGTCGGCCAGCGCGGTGCGCGACGTCAAGCTGAGCTGCTCTCCGCACTCGGGGCAAGTGTGATCGACAACGGCCCGCACACCGCCTGCGGCGACCACGTAAAGAGGGCCGCCCCAGCCGAGTGTGTCGATGTCTGCGGTTCTCTCACACCACACAGGCGTGCCCAGCTCAGGGTGAAAGCCGGCCAGGGCCCAGTATCGCTCGCCGATCGCGACCAGCTCGGGATCGGCGCCGTCGACCGGAACGACAGCGGGCGTCAGTCCGGCCAGCACCGCACTCATCTCATCAGTCACAGTTGCTCACTTTATGCAACTCTGCCGACCAGGGTTTCCTGTATGCCCAGCTCTCCCGGGGCGGTCCTCGCGAGAGGCCGAACGGCCGCAGTGGGCGATACCGCGGCCGTCATTGCCCGTGTTGCCAGACGGTCGTGCCGCGCTCGCAGGCGAGTTCGGTACTCCACCGTCGCGCAGTACCGGGCGTCGGCCACCTGTCAGGTGCTCCAGAGCCGGGCCGCGCTCCCTATCCATCGGAACAGGTCCGGCAGGCGTCTCCTTTGGTGGGGTCGTAGGGGGCGCCGCAGCCGCAGCCGGGCCAGCCCAGGCAGGTGGGGCATTGGGTGTAGGGGTCGGCGACGGGGCGGCCGCAGGTGCCGCCGCGGCCCTCGCATTCGCGGTGTGGGGGCCGGTAGACGACCGCTTGAGCCGGGGTGCGGTCTGCGGCCGCGGACGAGGCATGTGTCTGGTCGTCCCCGGACTGATCGTTGTCGGGGTTGTGAGGGCTGGGACCGCGGCCGGGCAGGAGCCATCCGCCGCGGCAGACGCTGCACGGCTGGTCATCCTCGGCCGGCCGGTCAGGCGGAGCGGGGTACCAGCCGTCTTCACACCGGCCGGCGCACGGTGTGGGTGCCAGCAGCCACACCGCGACGTCGTCGGGCCGGTATCCGTCCTCTCCGGCGTCGGCCTTGCGCTCGAGGGGCCGGTTGGCCCAAGTGGTCCACCAGCGGCGCTCGATCCGCGCGGTGAGCCGGGCGGCGGGCTGGCGGAGCAGTTCGTCACGGGTGGTCTGCAGGACTGCAGGCGGTACGCCGCCCCCGCAGGCACGGAGCAGCTTGGCCGGAAGCGCGGTGAGGACGGCACGGACCGGATCAGCGGCGGGGGCCGTGCGTTGGCAGGTATCGCACTGGTCCCAGGCGCGGGGGTAGTAGGTGCGCGCCCAGCGGCGGTGTTGGTCCTTGCGCTGTCCGGCCTCGACGCGGGTGATGGTCTCGGCGGAGGCCGGGCGGGCAGGGAGCGGAGCGGAGCAGGTGCGGCAGCGGCCCTGGCAGGCGCGGCAGATGCCGCCTTCCTCCTCGTCGGTGGCTGCCTGGCACACAGGGCACTCGCGTCGGCAGACCTCGCACAGATGGTCCTCCGGATGCGGCGGGGCAAGCCACCGGTGATCGCCCTGGCAGCGCACACATTTACGGGTGTCGGTGTCCTCGCGGTGCGTGGCGAGGATGGGCCGGCCAGGGCACTGGTCGCACCGGACGATGGGCTGGTTGCTGTTGCGGTGCACGATCACGCGGCGCTCCCGGCATGGTGGGCGGAGGCGAGTTCGTCAGCGTAGCGGTTGGTGATGGAGCACCAGGTCGCGGTCGCTGCGGACACCCGACGGCGGTGCGCCTGGGCGGACTCGGTTTCCTGGGCGGGCCGGTAGGCGGCGTGGGCGGCGGCGCGTGCGGCCGGTACGGCCTGCGGGGCGATATCCGCCAGGGCGAGCAGCTGCTCGCGAACCGGACAGGGCAGGACCGCGTCCCCCTCAGCCTCGGCCCGCACATCCGATGCCTCCGCCCCGGCAAGAGGCGCTGCCAGCGGAGGAGACACGGGAGCGGTGGCAGGCGACGGGTCAGCGGGCGGTGGCAGCGGGGCCGCCAGGATCGACTCCAACGCCCGGCGTGCCTGCCGTGTCTGCCACACAGCGAGTTCGCACTCATCGCAGCGGACACGATCCGTCGGTTTACCGCGGGCCAGGTTCGAACAGCCGTGTCGGGCACACGGGACCAGCGTCATACCGCCGGGCGTGCAGGGCAGGCCCCTGCTCAACTGGGCATCACGGCGGAACGCGTACGGCCGGTCCGGGTCCCCCGCAGCCAGGTCCGCATCGTGTTGCGCACCACGGGCAAGGGCTGCACGGATATAGGAGGCGGGTTTGGCTGGCCTCCAACCCATGCACATCCCCTGCAGCTCAGCAGCGATCTGCATGCTGTCCAGGCCCCGGTCGATCAGCGGGCGCAGGGCGTAGGCCAGACGGCGAAGAGATTCCCGCTGCGTCCAAGCCACCAGGGGCCGTACCTGCCGGGCGATACCGATGTCCTGCGCGACCTGACGTGCCGAGCGACGCGGACCACGCCTCGTCCTGAGTTTCCGGGCGGGAGATGTTGTGGGCCGCCTCGCGCGCGAGGTGTCTTTACCACCACCCACTACCTCAACCTTCCCCACCGAGGGGGAACCCTCAAGGGAATGGGGCTCACGCGCCCATGAACTGCGGTTATCCACAGCCCGCTTATCCACAGGCTCCACCGCCGTACGGGCAGCCGCCACAGCCCGCTCCCGGCCGGCCTCCGTCACCCCGCACACCCGCGTCTCGTAGCCATGTCCGGCGAGGCGGTGCCCCATCGCCTGGTCGAAGCAGGGCGGAATGACCGCGCCGTAGATCGTCGCGGTCGCTGTGTACGCCCGGCCCGGGAGCCGGAGGTTGCGCTTCGAGCCACACCGCACCCACACCAGCGCACCCAACTCCCGCAGCACCGCGGCATGCCGCTTTACCGTCGCCCGTGACAGCCCGGTACGCCGGACCGTGCCATCCAGGCCGTACAGCACCAGCCCGCGGTCGTAGTCCATCCGCGCAGCCAGATCTTCCGCCACACGCAAGGTCGAGCTACCAGACCGAGGGTGAAACCCCGCGCCCACCAGCCACCGCACCGCACGAAGCCAAGCCCGAGGCTGCGCGTGCCGGGACTCAGTGCCTTGCATCTCCTGCCGAGATCCCCGGACCAACACGAACGACGAAAGGGCAGGGACTCCGCCGGCAGACACCATGGCGCTCACTGGTGCTCCTCAGCTGGGTGCCTTGAAGTAGCAACCAGGAAGAACAGCGTCAATTGGCTTGATGGGGAGAAAATCACCCTCAATGGGGCGCGGGAACCTGTGATCTTGATCTCAGGTGGCCAGCGGTTTTGCCAGGTGATTGGCTCGATAAGCGGTACGCAGGCATGCCAAAGCTGGCGTGCCCTCGTGCAGTCATGCACAATGCTCCTGTCGCGGGCTTCCCGCCTGACGGCACAAAGAAGCCCCCTCGTGGGTGCTTCGGTTCCTGTTGCAGAACCTGAAATGAACCGTTCGCTCGGTCTGCCAACCGGCGAACAATCCCTTCGGAGGGTTGCCAGCCCTCCGGTGTCTACGGGGGCGCTGAGCTGAGGTGACTGCCAAATCACCTGGGCTGAGCGCCCCGGCGGCTGAGCCGCCCTGGAGCTAGATCATCCAGACCCCCTCCACACCAGAGGTGTGTGTCGAGGCAGTCGCGGACAACACGAACACCCCGCCGAAGGGCCAGAGACGCGTAGGCGGCTGCTGGCACCACGGCGGGGTGCGGTGTGTCTGGGGGTGGGTAGCGGTACCCTGGATCATGTCGATCATCCTCGTATGGCTATAAGGGTGCTCGGCGGGCCTCCGGACCCCTCTCACAAGGTCCCTCGGCCACTGGCCCCACGACTTGCTCAAGGTCGTTGGGGCCGCTTTTTTGTTTTTGATCAACGTCGGAGACACCTTACTCCCACGACGAGGCGTTAGGGACTCCAGAGGCGGCCGTGTCATCGACAGGCAGTTATCGGCTGCTGACTGACCGAGGCTCATGGTCTCCCCTGGCGCACGTAAATGCGCGGCGCAGCGCCGCTTGTCAGGTCGAGTCATCATCACTCCTGGGGAGTTGGGCGCTGCGGCTGCGCTGGGTCCCCGAGGAGAGAGGCACGGGCTGGCCAACACACACGTATGCGGCGCTCGCGTCGTCCGACCGTTTGAATCGGGGCCACCGCTCTCCGGCCGGGTCGGCGAGCTCAGCTTCGCGGGTACGGGCGATCAGAGCGGCCGGCCCCTCAGTGCGTAGCAAGTCCAGAAGTTGTTCCCAGCTCAAGGCGCCGAAGCTGTCGACGAGTCGGCTCGCGCCGTCCGTCAGGAGCGCGGCCTGCCGGACTTTGGCAAGGTCCACGGCTCCGGTGATTGCCTCGTCGGCGGCGGCTGGGTCGGTTGCCGCTACCCAGTAGCCGCCCGGTCGGTTGCGGAGGCCGCGTTGGACCGTGACGAGTTCGGAGACCCGGGCTGCATGCTCGGGAGTACCGGTCGGGCCTTGGAGAGCGGCGCGCATTTCGTCGCTGGCGACCTCTTCGACTCGCTTGTCGGTGACGGTCTGGATGCCGTTGTCGCTGAGGTCGAGCACCAGCACGTTGTCAGAGAGCACCAGGTACTCAAGGACGTCGTCCCGCTCGCGGATCATTACGACGGTTGAGGCAGGCACCGCCTCTTGATCCAACGCGCAGGTGTCACGGTGCAGGTCGTTGACCTCCGCAATGGCGGTTCGTAGGGCTTCCCGCAGCCACACCGTGTTGTCGCCGATCAGATTGATCAAGCGTGTGCCGAGCTGTCGTACGAACCATGGGGTGCCATGGACGCACCCCATGGGCAGGTCTCTCGGGGCAGACAGGCCGTCCAGCACGACGACTCCGGTAGGACTGACGTGGACTGTGTCCTCGTTCGCAGCGCCCATACCCTGGGCCGATGCCATGGATACCTGCACGTCAGGCCCCTTCCGGGCGGTAGAAAGGCGTGATTCGCTCGCTTTCGACGATCTCTAGAGTCTCCGGGTCGAACCGGCTGGAGATGAGGGTCGAGAACCGCTTGACCTTGAGCTCGCGATGCACGTTGGCCAGCTCTTGGCTGAGCCAGTGGACGACGCCACCGGAGCCGCGAGCGTGGATGCCTGCGATGTAGAGGAAGGCCCCCTGGCCGTCTGGCCGGGGAAGACGGCCGAAGTAGGCGATATCGCCGTTCTCGCCTTTGTCCATAGGAGATCGGTAGACCTGGCCGGTGTTCCGGTCGACGAGGTGCCAGCCGTCGTCGTCCTTCTCGAACCGCAGGTGAGGGTCACTCTCAAGGATCTGTTCGATCAGGGGCGAGAGCCGCGGGCCACAGACTACGACCAGGTTGTTCCGGTTGAGCCGGACGTTGCCGCCGAGGGAGATCCGCTCGAACGTGATTTCCAGTCCGACGTCTTCGGCCAGTTCACGTAGGCGCTCGTAGGTCTGGACATCTTCGGTGGCGATCACAGGGCCCTGTACGGGCTTGTCTCGGCCATCCTGCAGCTTGCCATCCTCCAGCTTCTCGGCGAGGGCCACGACGACCTTCCCTGAACCGAGGAACAGGCGCTCGGGAGGAGCGCCCTTAGCGAGCTGGCTCACTCGTCCCTTGCTGATACCGAGCTCGGCCGCCAGCTGGGTGCTGTTCAGCTGGGCGAGGCGCAGCGTTTCGTTCATAGCCTCATTGCGGACGGCCTGGAATTCGTTGCCGTGGTCTTGCACCCGACCGACGAGAGCATGTGCAACTTTCGCCCGCTCTAGAGGGTCGGACAGTTCCTTCAACCGGGACAGGACGACGTCGAAAGCCGTGTCGAACTGCTCCTTCAGGGAGGGCAAGTCCCCGTCGAGCTGTTTCTGCTCCATGCGTGCCTCCCTTCGCGAGGTCATGTTTACCCCATTAAACCGCATCGGTTCAAGATGGTTGACGCGCGCTGTGACGAGTCTTATGGTTTCAGCAGTCGATCGGTTTAGGGCGCTAAATCGTTCGGTTGCGTTCGCTATATCTGCACGTCAGCGCCCTACCAGCACCACCGCAGTACGTCGTCTGCCCCTCGCAGGGCGGCCGGGGTCGAGAGCTCCACCAAACTCCCCCGGGTTTCTCGACTGATCTGCGTGCACGTCGCAGCGCTGATGCGCTGTCTGTCCTGCAGGGCACGGCTTCGCTGTGTGGCCTGGAGGGCAGAGAGGGTACCGCGCCATGCCCCTGCCGCTCCGTTTGCGAGGAGTCACTTTGTCCACTCCGGCCTCTGAACCGACCGCCCGCTTCCGTAAATCCCGGACCCGAAGCCGGAACATCAACCCCAGCCCGCCGCTGCGGGTGTCCAATCTCAACCCCCACCAGTACGACTTACGGCCCGCCTGCGCCTCCCTGATCTGCCCCGAATGCAAGACGTCGGTGCCGATCACTGGCGTCCGG
This sequence comes from Streptomyces sp. NPDC007875, assembly GCF_042868035.1. Lineage (NCBI taxonomy): Bacteria > Bacillati > Actinomycetota > Actinomycetes > Kitasatosporales > Streptomycetaceae > Streptomyces > Streptomyces sp. NPDC007875. The sequence goes on from NZ_JBIADZ010000023.1 coordinate 94,938, forward strand.
GCCAAGATCCAGAAACTGGTCCCGCACGACACCGGCACTGTCCATAAGGACGCGTCGATCCGCTGCAAGAACAGCAACCGCCGCGTCACCGTCGACGTCGCGTACGAGGTGTGGCAGCGGCTGCTGGAGCAAGGGGGCGTGGAGGCCGCTGGCTGTCACTCCGCGCGCCAGCACTACAAGCCGATCTTGGCCCCGGCCAAGCCCGTCACCAAGATCACCCCGGCCCCGGTGAACGCGCCCGACGCGCTCACCGCCTACCGCGAGCACTTGAAGAAGTGCCGGGCCAGCAGTGCGGCCGGCCGTTGCGGCGGCACGCACCGCTGCGCGGACGGCGCTCGGCTCGCCGCGCTGTACGAACAGCTGTGGCGCACCCAGTCGCACCGCGACCGCGAGCACACGAAAGAAGCCCGCGTGAACGCGCTGCTGACCCGCCATCGGGCGGCCAGGAGCAGGGCGGCCAACTCGGATGAGTGGGCGAAGCACCAGGAAGCCACGACCAACGCCAAGACGGTCACAGCCAAACGCAGCGGCACGCTGATCGAGGAAGCGAACAACACCTGCCGGACCCGCCTCGCCGACGCTGCCAGCGAGCGCGGACCACTGCTCCCTCTGAAGACGCTCCGCGTCGGCGTCTGACCAGCCCGACAACGAGCGACCACGGCCCCGGCCTTCCCGAGCGATCGGGACGGCCGGGGCCTCTCATTTCCCCAAGATGACGGCCCCGGGACTGCTCTCGGGCCGTTGTCGTTCACTCACATGGAGATCGACTATGACCGCGAGCGCACGCACCCGCCGCTACTCACAGCCCGAGCAGGAGTTCATCGACTGTCAGGACGCATTGCTGGGCTACATCACCAATCGCCTCCCGGTCACCGACTGGCACAAGGCCGAGGACCTCGCCCAGCAGACATGGACCCGCGCACTCTCCCAGCCCCGCCGCAGCCACGCCCTCGACACCGATGGTGTGCCCGGCTGGATCGCCTACCAGGCCCGCATCGTGCTGCGCCGCCACCTCTCGCCTGTGCCCGCCGGCGATGCCAACTGGTGGTACCTCACCCAGATCCTCGGTCACTCCTCTGAGTGGCCGGAGCACTGGCATTGCGTGCTCGTGGAGGAGGGCCAGGCCGCGCTGCTGCGCCTCGCGGCGCGGGAGATCGCTCCCACCCCGGCCGCTGTTTTCCGGCGCCCTGCCGCGCCGGTCGCGGCGGCCGCCTGAGTGCCCGTACCAGCGACCGCGGCCCTGGACATCCCCGCTCACGCGCCGGATGCCCAGCGGCCGCGGCTGCTCGTCCGGGCAGTCGGCCAAATCCCGGCCAAAACGATGAAGGCCCCGGGCTGCACCCCGGGGCCGATTCGGTCGAATTCATTGGGAGGAACACGACCTTGAACACCATCATGACACCTCCGCCGCCTCTTCGCGTACACGCGGGAATCAGTCACACGAGCGTGCCGGAGACGCCGAGTCGTGTCCGGCTGGTGCCGGGCTGGACCGTCGCGTGCTCGCCGATCGGCAAGCACGCGAGTGCTCGGGATCAGCGCTGCGGCTGCGGAAAGCCTGCGGATCAGTGCCGGTGCAAGGACCCGTATCCGGCGGGGCGGCTCTGTGTGGCTGTGCACACCGCGATGGCAGTCCCGCCGCTTTGCGCCCACGACGGCGACAGCGACACGGACATGGACGAGGCGCTGCGCCGGGTCCGGGCGGGAGGTGGCCGGTGAACACCGTCACCAACTTCGTCACCAGTCTCACCGATGAGGAGTGGGAGGAACTGAGGAAGAAGAACGCGGAGCAGAACAAGCGCTCGGAGAACAACCGGCGCTGAGATAGGCGGCTGCGGGCCCACGGAAGGTCACCCCGCGGGGCGAGATCACCGTGGGCCCGCCCGTTCCCCCGGCCGCATGACCTACTCGTGCGCCCAGGGGAGCCGGATCCGGCTCCACGACCGAAGCAGCGCCCAGGGCTTAGGCCCCCTGGGCGCTGCGCACAGGCACAACCAGTGAGAGGCAAACCTGTGAACCTCACCATCGCACGTCTGGCCATCCTCGCCCAGGACCACGACCGCGCCGATCGCCCCCAGGGCCAGCAGCAGGCGCCGCCCCCGCCGCCGAAGGAGCACCCGGAACTGCCCACCCGCCTGCCGGGAGCGTCGCTCTAATGTGCTGCGGCCAGTCGATGACCTACCGCAACGGCCGGTACGAATGCGACATCTGCTACGGCTGGAGCGATGTGGGTGTCACGTTCGTGATCCCGCCGACGGCCCACTGCCGACCGGCCGGTGCTGGACACCACACCGCGCTTCCGGACATCCCCTGAACACAACCGCGCTGCCCTCGCTCCTTCTCCGGGAGCGAGGGCAGCGCCTTACCTTCCCGTATCTCTCGTGACCATTTCCGACATAGCTCGGGCCACGCAGGCGGCTGCCGCACGCGTCATCGCCGCGCGAGGCGTGAAGAGTCCGGCCGCCCTCGCTCTGCTGCTGGCCGCCGCTGCGACGGCGGGCGCGGCACTGGACGCCGGCCATCCCGTGAACGACATCCACCTACCCCGAGAGGCTTCTCATGAGCGCACACAGCCCCACCACTGCGCCGATACCGCGTGATCCCCGTGCGCCGCTCCAGCGCGCCCAGGACCGGCTCGCGGCCGCCCACCATGAGCTGATCGAGACGGGCTTGTCCCGTAGCAGGCGACACGAAATCGCCGACCAGATGCACGAGTTGACCGCCGAGATCAGCAACTTGAGCAGCTGATCTCGGCCGCTGATGGGGCGCCGCCGCCGACGGCGCCCCATCAGCAGATCACCGCAGCCTGCGCTGCCCTGGCGGCCGCCTCTCCGGGCGGCCGCCAGGAGTGCGCAGGACGCACTGCCCCGCCCAGTGGGGCCCGTACAGCGGACTCCCACTCCTACACCTCTGGAGAGTTCATGGATGCCCTGATCACTCACCAGTTCTTCGGCCCTGACCAGGCGACCCGCTACCAGACCCCCGGTCTGAACGTGGACCAGGCGTACCGCTTGATCGGCGCGAACACGGTGGCGGGCTTCGAGCCGGTCGTGCACAACCGGACTGCGGCGGGCGACCAGTTGCGAACCCGGGACGGTCACCTCCTCACCATCGTGGCGCTCCACGGCACCGCGCTGATGAGCGCGATCTGGTTCGAGCAGTTCTGACGGCTGCCTCCTCCCCCGTCCCGGCCCGCGTGGCCGGTGCGGGGGGCCACTAGCTCTCTCCCGGCTGGTGGGTGCCGAGGCCGGCCAGACCACCCAGCCCACTGACCACAGGAAGGACCAATCTCGTGCGCAAGGTCACCATCACCCAGGCGGGTGCCGTCTTCGTCGCCGGCTGCGTTGCCGGTGACATCGGCTACCGCCTCTCCGGCCACCAGGTAGGAGCCGCCTACATCACGGCGATCGTCGTCGGCACCCTGTCCGTCGGCCTCGCGTTCGCCAGCCCGGCCGGCCGCACCATCACCTTCACCTGTCCGGTCAAGGGCTGCACCGTCAGCATCCGTGCCCGCGACACCAGCGCCGAGGAACTCGAACGCCTCCGCGTTCTCGCGACCGACCACAGCAAGCACGGTCGGGCCGCCTGATCCGGCCACTCTCCCCATTCCTCCCAGCGGCCTCCCCCGCCAACAGAACTCCTGGCCGAGCCGACAGACCCCGCCCAAGAACTCAAGGACAGGACGGACTACATGCTCAAGCGACTGCGCGACACGGTGAAGGACGCCATCGCCTCCGGAGACCAGGAGGCGCAGCAGTCCTTCACCTCCGGGATCGGCACCCTCAAAGCGATGACCCCGGAGGGACTGGAGATCCGAGGGACGGAGATCCAGGAGTACGGCAAGCAGGTCGTGGCCGTCGACGGCCACGGCGACCGAGTCCACCGCCTGGACCGTCGGCGCTGACCCGGCCTGTTTCGGAACCTTCACGGCCAGCCGCGCAGATCGCAGCCTGCTTTGCCTGTCGTCCCTGCCGGGTGTCGGCGGGGACGGCCGGGGGTGCAGGAACCTCACTTGGACGGCGCCCGGAGACGCGACTTCCGGACGCCACTGCCACAGACCACGAATCGAAAGGAATCACCTGTGACGCGCATGATGATTGCACGCGCCAACGTGAACCGGGCTCCGGAGCCCACGCGGGGCCCGCGGCCGGGCGGTAGTGACACCGAACCGCAGAACCTGCTCGTCAGCACCGGCGCAGCGCCGGCCACGGATCTGCATGCCGCCGTCGAGCAGATGCTGCAGGCCGTGCCTTGGCACCAGGAGCGGATCGAGCAGTTGCAGTACGTGGCTGCCGACTCGACGGCCTGGCTGTTGCAGCAGACCAGTGACCTGCTGCGGACCGGGGGCTGGGTCCGCGGCGCCTACGAGCGCGGTGGCGGGTACTGCCTGACCGGCGCCTTGGCCGAGGCCGCCAAGCGGCTCGGCGTGGCGTGGGAGGTCAAGCGGGCCGGTGAGCTGGCGCTGGAGCTCTCGCTGGCGCTGCGCACGCGGGGCATGGACGTCAACCTGATCCGCTACAACGACCACCTCGGTCGCCGGGTCGAGCAGGTCCAGGAACTGCTCGCCACTGCGACGCAGATCGCCTACCGCTACGGCCAGCCGGTAGTTGCAGCACCGAAGTCCACCCCGGCCTGAGCACTGACAGACCCACAGCTGTTCGGGTCCGACTGTCATCCCTCGTCGCCTGGCTGCGCCAGCACTGACCACCTGCCCCAAAGCAGACGGCCCTCCGAGCCCTCGGCAATTGAGCTGCCGAGGCCCCGGAGGGCCTGGTCACGAGCCTACCGACCGACGCCGACCCGCGGTGGCCTCTTGCACGAGGCGCCGAAACGTAAGAGAGGACACACCCCCGTGGCCAACACCACCACCCGGCGCAGGCGCAAACCTGCCCCGGCCGCGAAGCCCCGCGCCAACGGGCGCGCCAAGGCCCCGGCCCTGCCGGCCTCCATCCCTGCCCAGGCCGCCGTCCCCGAGGACACCGCCCCGCTGGTGCACCCGGAGGCCGACCCGCACCTGGCCGACGCCGCCGACCACGCTGCCGACCTCCGGGACCAGGCTGCCGACGACGCCGCCCGCATCCTCGCCGACGGCCAGGAGCGCGCCGCCGAACTACTGGACAGCGCGCGCACCGAGGCCGCCTCGATCACCGAGGCGGCCACGACCGAGCAGGCCCGCGTCCTCGCAGACGCCCAGGCCGACGCCGACCAGGTCCGCGCCGACGCCGCGAGCGCCGCGGCCACCGACGCGCAGCAGGTCCTCGCCGACGCCGAAGCGAAGGCGGAGCAGCTGCTCGCTGGCGCACGCCTCGAGGCCGACGCCGTCACGACGACGGCGACCGGCGAGGCCGACCAGGTCCTCACCGACGCCAAGGCGGCTGCCGAGCAGCTGCTCGGCGACGCATGCCGCCAGGCGGAAGAGGTCACTACCACGGCGGCCGCGCAGGCGGAGCAGGTGAAGACTGAGGCGGCGCAGGCCGCAGCGAAGGCCCTCGCCGACGCGGAGACCAAGCGCACCGAACTGCTGGCCGGCGCGGAGCGCACCGCGGCGGAGACCCGCACCCGCGCCACCACCGACGTCGAACAGTTCCTTCAGCGGGCGCGGAGCGAGGCCGACCGGCTGCGCGAGAGCGCGGACGCCCAGGCCGCGCAGGTGCGGACCGAAGCGGAGAAGGCGGCCGCCGAGCTGCGTGAGGACGCTACCCGCGAGCGGGAGGCGTCCCGCGCGGATGCGACTCGTACACGCGCGCTCGCCAAGGAGGACATCGGCCGGCTGCGGGCGACGGCGGCCGAGGACGCCGAGCGGCTGACCCGCACCGCCCGCGAGGAAGCTGACCGCATCCTGGCCGCGGCCCGCACCAAACGGGACGCGGAGCTCAAGGAAGCCGAACAGGCCCTGGCGCAGGCCCGGCTGCGGGAAGCGGACGCGGACGTCACGCTGAAGGCCGCCGACGACATGGTGGCCGAAGCCGCCGCCCGGATGAAGCGCGCCACCGACCGAACCGAGCGGGCACTGGAACGCAAGCGCCTCAAGATCCAGGCCAAAGGGGAGCGCAGGGACGCGAAGGAGGCCCGCAAGGCCAAGGCCCGTGAGCTGCGGGCCGCCTCCCGCGCCGGGAAGCCGGCCCTGACCGACCGCGTGAAGCAGTTCGTGAAAATCAACGCGGAACGCCTGATGGTGATCGGTCCGATCACCGCCCCGATGGCCGTCGCGTGGACGGGCCAAGCCGGGTTCGCCGAGGACATCCTCGGCTGGGTCGTCCCGTTCACGATCCTGTTCGCCGCCGCCTGGGAGCTGTCGACGGCGTTCGTGGGCTGGATGTACCACCAGGCCCGCCAGAGCGGCGACGCCGGAACCCTCTACCGGGTCTCCACCTGGATCTTCGCCCTCGGGGCGGCGGTCATGAACTTCTGGCACGCCTCCGGGCAGCCGGTGGCCGGCAGCCGGGTCTGGGACGCGAAGGAGGAGATCTGGACGGAGCAGATCACCTACTGGCACTTCACCCCGAAGGCGGTGGCGTTCGCCGCCATGAGCATCGTGGGCATGGTGCTGTGGGAGCTGTACGCCTCACTGATCCACCGCCGCAAGCTCCGTGAGGACGGCAAGGTCGCCAAGGCGCGGCCCTCCATCGGGGCGGTCCGCTGGCTCCGCTACCCGGTCCACAGCTTCACCGCCTGGTCCCTCGCGATCACCGACTCGCGCCTGACCACGCTGGACCGGGCCTGGACCGCAGCCGGTGCACAGCTCGCGGACCGCAAGGCGGTCCGGACCGGCCTGGCCCTGCACCGGGTCGTCGTCCCCCGGATCGGGGCCGACGATCACGGACCGGCCGCCATCCCCACCGTCCTCACCCTGACCCGCACGGACCGGAACGGACCGCTGGAAAGCCCCGCTCCGGTCCGCCCGGTCCAGCACGGCGGGTACGCGGTCCGGTCCGGTCCGGCCGACCGGAAGGCGGTCCATAGCCCGGTCCGGACCACAGGAGCCACGGACCGGACCGGCGGACCGGCGCTCGCCCTGGAGGCCGGTCCGGCCGGACCGCAGAGCGCTGACCTGCCGACCGGCCCCGGTCCGGACCGTGGACCTCGGACCGTGCCCGCCACCCAGAGTGCGGCGGGCACGCGCGGGGTGACGGTCCGGACCACCGACGCCGCTCCTGGACCGCAGGAGGCGGACCGCACCGGACCGGCCGACCAGGAGGCGTCGAACAGCGCGAGCGGTCCGGACCGGAACGAGGAAGGCGGTCCGGACCGCACGGTCATCACGCTCACGGACCTGGAGCGGACCGCGCTGGACCGGCTCCGGACCGCGAACGAGCCGCTGAACCGGACCAACATCGCCAAGGCGGTCCGGGCCGAGGGCGGCTCCATCGCCACGGACCGCGCCGGACAGATCGCCGTCGCCCTCAAGCAGCACACGGTCCGCTGACCGGACCGCCCGCACGACACCCTGCCGCTCATAGTCGCCACCGGACCGCGCTCGCCCACCGAGCACGGTCCGGTGACGGCCACGGCCGGCAGGCCAGTTCAACCGCACCCGCACCCCCGAGCGGGTACGGCGGGCCAGTCCCGCACGAGCACCACCAGCCCCCACGTACGCAGATCCGACCCGCGGAGGACCCCCGTGAGCACCGAAGACAAGCCCTTCTTCGACGACCCGAACGCGGCGCTGCGCGAGGTCGCGCAGAACCCCGCCGCCTACGCGCACTACCTCGCGGACTTCCACCGGGTCGTGCTGGACATACAGGCCAAGCTGGAGATCCTCCAGCGCGAGACCCGCGTGCACTGCCGCGGGACCCGCGTGGAGGGCGACAAGATGGGCCAGGCTTTCCTGCGCAGTTTCCCGGTGGAAAAGTCCCTGAACGACCTCCTCAAGAACCTCAAGAACGTCACCTCGGGACTGGAAAAGAGCGCCCATAAGCGCCACGCCCACGACGAAAAGGTGAAGGAGGTCAAGAAGCAGCGAAAGGAAAAGGCGCAGCTCAAGGAGCGGAAGAACAACCCGCCGCTCCAGGCCGCCCCGGAAACCCCAGGACAGCCGGGTGCGCAGAGCCCGAATATGGGCTATGGTGGCCCCACGTCGATTTACAACCTGGACCGCAGGGAGTCGGCGTGAGCGCAGGTCGCCCGCTCACGAAAGCAGAGCGGAAGGCGTTCAACCGTGCGAAACACGAGCAGAAAATCAAGCAAGAGCTGATCGCTCAGCACGGTAACGAACTCGGCCAATTCTACTACTGGCTTCGCGTCACGAATATGCGGGGCACGCAGACTTATCGCGAGGGAAACCCGGACTTCGTCCGTGAGGTCGCGCTCGCCCTGCACAACGTCTACAGCCGCTACTTCGGCTAGCTCCATGGGTCCCGCACGAAGGGCCGCTCCCGATCCCCGGGGGCGGCCCTTCGGCGATCCCAACGCGTGCCGCGCGTGACGCGTGTCGCGCGTGGCGCGCACGCGTGTACGCGAGGCCGGTGCCGACTGTCAAGCCCAGGAGGAGGGAGTCGCGTGTCCGACGACACCGACAGCAATGTGGTCCACCTCCCCACTCGGGGCAGCGATTCCGGCGACATGCCGGACGCTCCCGACGGCGGGGATCTCTTCTATTCCGAACCGCCTGACGGCGGTGCCGGTGGCGCTGTCCCTCCGGAATCCACGGCAGAGACGACAACGGAACTCCCGTCTGTTCGCGGGCCGATTTCACCGGAAACCGCTTTGCGGGAATCGGGAATGCCTAGTGCTCCGGATTCCGACGACTCCGACGACGAAGAATATGAGGAAGGCGAATACGCCCAGCCTCGTTCTCTGGCCGATCGGCTCGGTGACTGGCTGGAATACCGGCTGGAAGTGGCGCGGGACCGGCACGCCGGAGAAGCGTCCTTCCGTGAGGCTGAAATAGCGCGCAAGACTGCGCTTTTGGAAGCCCGCACCGCTCAGGAAACCGCGATGATGGAGCAGAACGGCAAGCTCCACGCCGCGATGATGAAAGCGAAGGCCGACAAGGCGGCAGCACGAGGCAAGGCCGACGCCGACCGCTCGCGGTCCTCCAGCTCCGGCATGGGCGCCGACAAGGGCCGCTCGAAGGCCAGCGGCGGGGGCGGCGGCAGCTCCGGCGGTGGCCGGGGCTCGGGAACAAACGGGTCGGGTGGAGGGGCCGGGCGCGGCTCCGGGGGAGGCAACTCCCCCAAGGGGGCCGGGAAGGGCTCTGATCGCTCCGCTGGCGGCCGTGGGGGCGGCTCGAAGGGCAATGAGTCGTCCGGCGGTTCCAAAGGCCGCCAGAACGGCTCTGGCGGCTCCGGGGCAGGTAAGTCCGGTACCGGCAAGGGAAGTTCGGGCGGCTCCGGCAAGAGCGGCTCGGGTGGTTCGAAGGGCGACGGCGGCAAAGCGCAGAACTCGTCGGCCTCCAGTCCGGCGTCCGAACGGGCCCGCGGCCGTCAGGAGCGCGCCGCCGCCCGCCAGGCGGCACGCCAGCAGCGGCGCAGCACCAACCAGGCCGCCAACCTCGCCGACCGCAGCAAGGACCGGGACCAGGACCGTGCCAACCGGCAGGCGCAGCGAGAGGAACGCCGCGCGGCGAAGGCCGCGAGGAAGGCGAAGCGGGAGGCCGCCAAGGCCGCCGACGGCCGCACCACCCTGGGCGCGGCCGTGGCGGAGGAAGCGCAGCGCCGCTGGGACAAGCGCCGCGCAGATGCCGAGTCCAAGGACGCGAAAGATGCCGAGTCCAAGGACGCGAAAGACGAGCGCGCCGCCGAACGGAAGGCGAAACGGAAGGCCAAACGGGAAGCCGCTGCGGCCGCAGCGGAGGGCCGCACCGCCTTCGTCGACGCGCTGGTGGACGAAGCACGGCGGCGCTGGGAGGAACGCCGCGCGCAGGCCGAGAAGGACCGCGAAGAGAAAGAGTGCGCGAAGAAGGAGGAGGGCCCGAAGGACACCGACGGGACGAAGGACGCTTCCGGCGCCGACCGCTCCGAGGACGGGCCGGGCAAGGACAAGGACAAGCCGGATGAGGATCCCGAGGAGCCGTCCGAGGAGGAGCGCGACGACGACGAAGCCATGTGGGAGCGCATCAGAGAGCAAGTCAAGGCGCGGATGCGGTCGTTCTTCAACCGCCGGTCCCGGGATGCCTGGGGGCACTGGCGCAGGGCGAAGCCGAAGGATGAGCCAGATCCCCCGGACGGGCCGGCCCGTCCGGAAGACGCCGGCTTCAAGGTCTACAGCCCCGGCCGGTACAAGCCCGGCGACCCACTGGATGGCATGGAGATCGCGCCGGGGCCCAAAGGCCTGCCGCCCGCCCCGGAGCCCCACACCGAGCGGCCTGGCACTACCCGACCCACTGCACAGGAGGACCCCGTGACCTCAGAGGTCAACAAGCCCGCGTCGGGCCAGGCCGGCATGGCGGCCAAGCATCGGACCGACATCACTTTCGGTGAGTACCTGGTGCAGGTCGTGAATATCGCGGTCGCCGCCGGGCTCGACAAGGACCGTGCCCAGGAGCTGGCCGTCGCGCTCGGGAAGGTCGCCGACGCGCTGCGGGACATGGCGGCTGACCTGGTCGGTGACCACAACATTGCCACCGAGGTCGTCGACCGGGTCACGGACCTGGCCGACGCCGCGATGCGGATGAAGCAGCTGGCCGAACGGTGTGCCACCGAGTGCGAGATCGCCTCGGAGGCCGCCCGGCTCGCCGCCGTCGCGGTCGGCCGGACCTACGGCGAGGACATCCAGGCCATGGATGACGCGGGCCTGGCCCACGCCTCCGCCGCTGTTCACCACGACTAGGAAAAGGGGGGTTCGCTGATGAGCGACCTCGAGCCCTACACCGGCGGCGGCGCTGCCGTCTCCACGGAGGGCGACAACCGCTACAAGGCCGTCCAGGCCAATCTCAGGAGGCTGGGCCAGGCCATGGACATGGCCAGCGTCGAACTCGAGGCGCTGCTGCGCGGCATGCGGGTGAACGCTCAGCGCGCTGAGGGTCTGGCGGTGAACATCGCCAACGCGGAACTGGACCGCAAGTTCGTGGAGATGACGAACCAGGTGTCCGTCGCCCTGGGCGGCGCCGCCGTGGCGGTTCGCAAGCTCCACGAGACGGCCCAGGAGGTGTCCGGCCTCGCTCACGACACGCGGCGCACGCACGCGCGGCTGTACGAGGGCCTGGACGACATCCGTTCCAGCCGCAAGGAGCGCACCCCCAAGCCGGGCTTCTTCGCCCACTGACCCGCCCCACCCAACATCCAACCTCCGGATGGGCGGCCCGCCACCGACGGCGGGCCGCCCATTGCCATCTGCGAAGGAGAGCTTTCCGTGTCCGTGCCGCGCAGCGTCGCCCTGGAGCGCACCCTCTACACCCTGGCCGCCCCGGTCCTCGCCGCGGCCCCGAACCTCTACCCCGACAGCCCCGTCAACACGGTCGTGCAGCTGGCGGGCGCCGCCGGCGTCGGCGGCTGGGTCCTGGCGTACAAGAGCGACAAGCCCGGCGCGGGACGCAAGATCCTGCGCTGGTCCCCGCTCGTGACCGCCGCCGCCATCGACGTCGCCGCCCGGCACACGATCGGCTGGGGACCGTGGTGCGTGGACGCCCTGCTCGCCGCAGGATGGGCGGCGGCCGGCCTGCTGGTGATGCCGTTCTCCAAGCACAGCCGCCGTAACCACCGGCCCGCCCTCGCCGCCCCCGCCCCCGCCCCGGCGCCGCAACTGCAGCCCGCCGCCTCCGAGCCGTCCCCGGCGCAGCCGGACGACGACGCGGACCCCTTCACCCGGCAGGTCCGCTGGCTGTGGCAGAACCGCGGCCTGCCCGGCCGCACGATCGTCGTCAAAGCCACCCCGCACGAGGGCATGCCGAACGACCTGTCGCTGCTGCTGCGGGCCTCCGAGGCCGGACGGCCGATCTCCGGACTCACCGACGCAGATGTCGCCGCCGCGTTCAGCGTCGACGTGACGGACGTGCACATCGAGGAGGTGGTCCGGCAGTACGGACGCGAGGGCGGCCCCGCCTGGAAGCACGTCCACGTCACCCCCGACGCGAACGAGCGTCGCCGCAGGGCCCCCACCGCCCGCGAGTGGTGGGCCGACCGCATCGGAGCCGCCGGCGGCCCCGTGCCCGGCTCGGAGTTCGTCAAGGAGGTCCGCGACAAGCAGCGCAAGGTCACCCACTACATCGCCCAGGTCCCCGACGAGATGGGCGAGCCGCGCGTCAACCTGCACGCCCTGGCGGCCACGCTGAAGACCAAGTACGACGAGGGCCGGCTGTTCGTCACCGTCGACGGCAGCCAGGTCCTGGTCTCCCTGTGGGACAGCTCGCCGCTCGCGCAGGTCTTCCCCGCAACGAGGGAGCTGCTGACCCCGGACAAGAACGGCCGCTGGGTGACCGGCTACCTCGGCAACGGCCAGCCCGCCCGCAACCGTGTCTACACCGACCGTGGCGCCGCGCACGGGCTGTTCGTCGCCCCGTCCGGCGGCGGCAAGACGCAGCTGATGGGTCTGCACGTCGCGGCCGACGCCCTGTTCGGGGCGGTGGTCTGGCTGGCGGCGGAAGCACCGGACGAGAAGGCGGCCACGCTGGGCGGGTACACCGACCGCTACGGCGTCGGGTCCCTCTACATGATCCGGCTGCTGCGGGCGCTGGACGCGCTGATGGAGATCCGCGGCGAGATGCCGTGGGAGGACGGAAAGGTCTACGACTGGGACCCCGGCCTGCCGGGCTGCCCCTACCGGATGCTGTCCGCCTACCTGGATGAGTTCCTCTCCGCCGCCCGCAACGGCGACTACGGCGCGGAGATCATGGACCTGGCCGAACGCGTGTCGGTCAAGGGCCGCAAGTACGGCATCGGCATCAAGGTGGCCGGCCAGTCCATCTACGTCCAAGACGGCTTCACGCAGCTGCTGTGCGAGAACCTGCGCGAGAACTGCATCCCGGTCGTGCTGAAGGTCGCCCCCAAGAAGGTGACCAACATGTTCACGGCCCTCGGGATCTCCTCCGAGAACATCCCCGACCCCCTCCCCCGCTCCTTCTCCCCTGCCGAGGCAGGCCGGATCGAGCGAGTGATGCGCGGCCAGCCCGAGCCGCCCGCCAACTCCAACACCGGCGGCGCCGGATGGATCGTCGAAGCCAAGCAGCCCGAGGTCCTGCGCACGCTGTTCATGGACTTCAAGGCCGGCCTCGACGACTACTTCCCCGACACCATCGCCACCCTGACCGACCACGAGATCCGCGAACTCCAAGCGCGGGACCTGTGGTTCGACTGGACCGAGCCGCCCCGGCCCGGCGAGTTCGGCCCCGAGCCCGGCGACGACGAGGACGGCGACGACGACGCGCCCAAGAAGGGCGGCGGCAAGCGCCGCGGCGGCGGGAATTCCGCCACGCGCCGCGACGCGGTCACCTCGCCCCGCCAGGCCCTGGAAGCCATCAAAAACCTCACGAACGCATAACCGGCCGGGTCCGGCTCCTCGCCAGCCCTGACCACCACCCGCCAAAGGGGCGGCCCACCCGGGCCGCCCCTTCCGCGTTGCCGAGGAGCCCCGCCCATGCTCACCACACCCACCCCCAACAGGACACACCAGCCCCACACCACGTCCACCGAGCCCGACCTGGAGACACGGATGGCGCTCACCGAAGCGGCCATGACGGTGCGCCTGGAGACCGCCGCCCTCGCAGTCGACGTGTCCACCGCCCACATCCTCACCACCCCCATCGACCTCGAGGACATCGTCCGGGTCCCCGACGCCATCCCCGAGGCGCCGGTCGATCTGTATCCCACCCCGGTCGCCGCACTGCTACAGCGCGCACACCAACGGCTGCTCACCGGCGGCTGGTGCAAGGACACCCTGGTCGACGAGGACGGCGCCCGCTGCATGCTCGGATCCATCCGAGCCGAGGCCCGCGGAGACAGCGGCCTGGAAAGCAGCGCCGTCGCCGTGCTGCTGGACGCGATCCGCCGCACGTTCGGCGACGACGTCGACTCCGTGCCGAGCTTCAACGACGCCTTCGCACGCGGCCGCGTCCCGATCCGCATGGTCGACCAGGCCGCCCACCTCGCCGACACCCGCGGCCTGTAACCCCGTCCGGGCCTCCTGCCTCGCACCCGAACCCCCCGCGGTCGGGTGCGGGCCAGGCCGTCCGGCCTGCGCACCACCGCCCATCACACCAACCCGAGCGAGGGAGTCGCCCCGCCATGCAGTCCGACGACAAGCCCATCAATGGCCAGCACGACCCGAACTTCCTCGACCTGCTCAACCAGACGCCCCCGCCGCCCGACGCGAAGGACTGGCCCCGCCCGAAGCGCTTCGCCGGGCTGCGCGAGGCATGGGACGCGTCCTGGAAGCAGGGCGGCTTCCTGTACGAGCGGTGGGAGGAACTGTTCCAGGCCCGGCGCCTCGGCTGGCACGAGATGGCCAACTGGATCAAGGCCGTGCTCAGCCTCGCCGGGATCTGCGCGGTCGTCGTCCTGCTGGACGCCGCCGGGGACATCGTCAGCGCCGTGCTGCACCGCCTGTCCGCCCCCCGCACCGTGATCGAGCCGCCCGGAGTCGACACCACCAGCGGCCTGTGGGGCGTGATCGACAACCCGATCCGTTCCTACATCGGGCAGCACAGCGTCGGCCTCCCCGTCCCCGGCTCCGCCGTCTACGCCTTCTGGCAGTTCACCGGGCTGATCGGCCTCATCGGCGGATTCGCCGGCAGCACCGGCGCGCGCATCCTCTGGACCGGGTGGGGCCTCTCCGGCGTCGCCATGGTGTGGTCCGCCACGCCCGACGGCAGCCGCACCGTCGCCGCCGGCATCGCCGCTCTCATGTGGGCCCTCGCCAGCATCTTCGCCCTGCGCGGCCTGAGCCTGCGCCCGGTCATCAACAACCTGGCCCCCGCTGCGCCGCAGGTCAACGTCTACCCCGCGTTCCACTTCCCGCCGCAGCCCACGCCCGAGCACGACGACCTGGACGACGAACCCGACAACGTTCATCCGCTCCAGCGCTGACCCGTCTTCCGCCCCGTCCAGTCCACCACCGAGCACCGAAGGGAACCTGATGAAGCCGCAGCAGGAGACCGAGTTCTGGGTCGGCACCTTCCACGGGAGCCACGACGGCATCCCCGCCAAGGTCACCGCGACCCGCGACGACACCCGCCCCGAGCCGTACGTATGGACGTGCACGTGCGGCGCGTCCCGCTCCTTCCCGACCGAACACGGCGTGTGGCCCACCGCCTGGCGGCACACCCACCCCACGCGCTTCGACCGGCTGCACTCGTGGGCGGGCCGCCTCTTCCGTTGACCTGACGCTCTGCCTGGTCCTCGCCCCGCCCCGTACCCGGGGCCGGGCGAGGACCGGACAGGCCGCCTGGCCGAACGCACCATCCGCTGCGCCCCGCCGACACCAGCACGACGTCGTCGGGGCGCAGCGCTGCCCACCGACGAGTGAGGACATCACTCGTGCTTCATCCTCCGACCGCGCCGCCGGATCGGCCGCCCTCGCCCGCGGCGTCCGGCCCCCGCTACCTGCAGCGCCTGCCGAGGCTGCCCGGTCCCGTCACTACCTCCGCACCGCCTGCCTGACCAACCTCCCTGGAGCCCGCTGTGAAGAAGACTCCCGCCAAGAAGCCCGCCGCGAAAAGGCCCCCTGCGAAAAGGTCACCGGCCAAGACGGCTGCCGCGAAAAGGGCCCCTGTGAAGAGGGCCACGGCGAAAAGGGCACCGGCCAAGAAGCCCGCCGCGAAGAGGACCCCCGCCAAGAGGGCCGCGGCGAAGCCGGCGCCCAGCACCAGGATTGTGTACTGGTTCTTCCGCCGTATGGGGCGGGGCGCCAGGAACCTCGATCCGGCGCACCGCAAGGACGGCGTCGCGCTGCTGCTGCTCGGTAGCGCGTTGATTGTCGCTGCGGGCACCTGGGCCGACCTGCGGGGTCCGGTCGGCGATCTCGTTGAGATCCTGGTGACCGGCTCCTTCGGCCGCCTCGACCTGCTGGTGCCGGTGCTGCTCGGCGTCATCGCCGTGCGCTTCATCCGGCACACGGAGAAGTCCGAGGGCTACGGCCATGTCGTCATCGGGCTGTCCGCCCTGGTCATCGGCGTGCTCGGGCTTGTCCACATCGCCTGCGGCTCGCCAGCCCGCAGCGACAGCATGCAGGCCATACGGGACGCCGGCGGCCTGACCGGCTGGGGCATCGCGACCCCGCTGACGTATACCATGGGCGACGTGCTGGCCGTACCGCTGCTGGTGTTGCTCATCGTCTTCGGGCTGCTGGTCGTCACGGCCACCCCGGTCAACGCCATCCCGCAGCGGCTGCGGGCGCTCGGGGCGCACCTCGGCGTCGTTCAGGAGCAAGCGGCCGACGTGCCCGGCGAGGACGAGCGACACGCGGAGCAGAGGCGCGAGGCGCTGCCCGCGCGCTCCAGCCGTGGCGGGTCCGCCGGGGAGGCTTACCGTCCCGACGGCATCGAGCAGGAGGTCCTCCCACGGCGCGGGAAACTCAAGGCCGCGGCAACGCCGGCGCCCGCCGCCCGGCCGCACGGGATGATGCCGTCCCCCCGGGCCGTCCCCGACCTCACCACGGCGCTGCCTGCTGGCGAGGAGCGCGATCTTCCCGCGTGCGCGGAGCAGCTCCAGATGTCCAATGACACCGCCTACTCCCTGTCGGCGCTTGACCTCCTCACGCGCGGGGGCCCCGGTAAGGCGCGCAGCGCCGCCAACGACGCGGTCGTTGCCTCGCTCTCGACCCTCTTCGCCGAGTTCAAGGTCGACGTCGCCGTCACGGGCTTCACGCGCGGGCCGACGGTCACGCGCTACGAGGTCGAGCTCGGCCCCGCTGTGAAGGTCGAGCGGATCACCGCGCTGACGAAGAACATCGCGTACGCCGTCGCCAGCCCGGACGTACGGATCATCAGCCCGATCCCCGGCAAGTCCGCGGTCGGCATCGAGATCCCCAACACCGACCGTGAGATGGTCAACCTCGGCGACGTGCTGCGGCTGGCCCCGGCCGCCGAGGACGACCACCCGCTGCTGGTGGCACTCGGCAAGGACGTCGAGGGCGGCTACGTCATGGCCAACCTCGCGACGATGCCGCACATCCTGGTCGCCGGAGCCACCGGGTCCGGTAAGTCGTCGTGCATCAACTCCTTGATCACTTCCATCATGGTGCGCGCGACCCCCGAAGAGGTGCGCATGGTCCTCGTCGACCCCAAGCGGGTCGAGCTGACCGCCTACGAGGGCATCCCGCACCTGATCACGCCGATCATCACCAACCCGAAGCGGGCCGCCGAGGCGCTCCAGTGGGTCGTACGCGAGATGGACCTGCGCTACGACGACCTCGCGGCGTACGGCTTCCGGCACATCGACGACTTCAACGCAGCCGTAAGAAGCGGCAAAGTGAAGGCGCCGACGGGCAGCGAGCGGGATCTCAAGCCGTACCCGTACCTGCTGGTGATCGTCGACGAGCTCGCCGACCTGATGATGGTCGCCCCGCGGGATGTCGAGGACGCGATCGTGCGCATCACGCAGCTCGCGCGCGCGGCCGGCATCCACCTGGTGCTCGCCACCCAGCGGCCGTCGGTAGACGTCGTCACCGGTCTGATCAAGGCGAACGTCCCCTCACGGCTCGCCTTCGCCACCTCCTCGCTCACCGACTCGCGCGTCATCCTCGACCAGCCCGGGGCGGAGAAGCTGATCGGTCAGGGCGACGGGCTGTTCCTGCCGATGGGGGCGAACACGCCTGCCCGTATGCAGGGCGCGTTCGTCACCGAGGACGAGATCGCGGCCATCGTCCAGCACTGCAAGGACAAGATGGCGTCCGACTTCCGGGACGACGTCGTCGTGGGCACCAAGCAGAAGGAGGAGATCGACGAGGACATCGGCGACGACCTGGACCTGCTGTGCGAGGCGGCGGAGCTGGTCGTATCCACCCAGTTCGGTTCGACATCCATGCTTCAGCGCAAGCTGCGTGTCGGCTTCGCCAAAGCCGGACGGCTGATGGACCTCATGGAGTCCCGCAACATCGTCGGGCCCAGCCAGGGTTCCAAGGCGCGCGACGTCCTCGTGAAGCGGGACGAGCTGGACGGGGTGTTGGCATCGCTCCGTCCCGAACCCGGCAGTGCGCAAGGAGAAGGCGCGGACACCGACAGCCTCCAAGAGCGGGTCCAAACCGCAACTGGCGGAGAGCGGCTGCGATGAGCCCCTCCCGCTGCTGCGCGTACGCCGCGAGCCGGGCACCAGCGGACTGACCCGTCGACCTGTCTGGGACCCGGTCGCCAGCCGGTCCGAGGCCACACCGTCATGGAGTCCGCGGGCAGCAAGCTGACCGCAGTGATCACGACGCCTTCTCCGCGGCGGTACAGGTTGCGACCACGGCAAGGGACCGAGCACTCCAGCGCCCAGGTCCGTCATGGTCGGCCCGACCATCACTCTGACCACGGCAGCCCAGGCAACACGTTGCCTCAATGTGACCGGTGGTCGGGGCTGATGGTCGCCCGCGTGGTCGGGGGCGAAAGATGCGGTACCTCCATGGACCCCACTCGTCTTCGCATCCCGGCACCGGACGGACCCGGCGACGAACCCGCCAACATCCACCAGCTCCAGCAGCGCTGACCCTCCGGTCGCTCCGCCCGGTCCTCGACCACCCCGCGACCCTCGGATGGTCGAGGGCCGGACAGGCCGTCCGGCCCGCTCAACCACCCCACCGAATCGGAGCGCACACCCATGTCAAACACCAGCAACACGGTCGAGAGCAGCACCGCCCACAACATCGTCCAGGGCCAGAGCATCGGCGTCATCATCATGGACGCCCACGGTCCAGTGCACACCGGAAGCGGCGACCAGATCATCTACGGCGCGCCCTCCGAGAACCACGGCCCCAGCGAGTCGTCCACCGACTGACCCTGGGGCGCGGACGCCGCGCCGACGCCAGCCCATTCGCACCCTTGCCCTGCCGGCGAACCCGATGTCGGCGAGGCACGGGTGCGTGCTGCTCACCGCCGTCTGGAAGGCCCGCTCGTGCTCATCCCCGGCTGCTACATCGCGCCGGCCCCCACCGACGGCTGCCTGACCGCCCAACGCAACGACCACACCCACCTACGTGCTCGCCGGGGCGCAGCACACCGAAGCGATGACCTACCGGGCCTGCGTCACCTCGGACGAGGAGTACACGCGGCGCGGCATCGAGCGGGGCCAGGACCTCGTCATGATGGACGCCGAGTCGGAGGAGTTCACCAGCGTCACCCTGGCCGACCTGATGGCCAAGGCGGACGCGATGAAGCTGATACCCGGCTGCCCACCTCTGGCCCGAACCCCTGATCCAGCTCGCCCACTTCCGCACCTGCACCGACGACATGCCCTGGGTCATCGACGCCGGATTCGGCGAGGACCCCCCGTCATCGACTACGCCGCCGACCTCGCCGCCGCGGCCAAGTACACGGCCAAGTTCGCCAAGCGCAGGGCCAAGAGCCGGATCAAGCGCCCGCTCCGCAAGGCGAAGAAGAAGGCCCTGAACCTCGCCTTCACGCCCGTTGCTGCCGCGCTCCATGGCACCTGGGCGCTCCAGGCCGGAGGTGCGCCGGAGACCCCGGCGAAGCCCGCGAAGAAGAGTGGCTCGAGGGGCAGGAAGGGCCAGTCTGGGATGAAGATCCCCTCGGTGGTCAAGTACCGCGAGGCGTACGGCATGCCCGCACCGCAGAAGGGCCTGGTCTGCGAGGACACCGGCCGCATCACCGCGCCCGGTGTCAGCATCGCCTGTACCGAGTGTCCCGGCCCCGCCGCTGTGGCGATGGCCGCTGCCGAGCGCAAGGCGGTCCGTGTGCGGTCCGCCTCCAACTCCGGTTCCCGGCTGGGGCCGAGATGATCCGGCGCCTGTCAGCCCCAATAACCTCGACTCACTCTATGCATAGTCTTGAAATGAATTCTCCTAGTCTGCATTATGGAGCGGGGTTCAACGCACTCCCACCGAGCCCCTCGCCCAGGCCCACGACACAGACCGACTCCAGGCCACAACCACCGGGAGCAGAACGTGATACACCCCGCCCAGGCCAAACAGCCCCCCGCCAGCGGTAACCCCAGCCGGTCGGCACAGCCCGCCGCCTCACCACCCGAGCGCTGCGCCAGATCATCCGGTTCAGCGACCCCGCCGCCACCGCCACCATCGCCGTCATGGCGATCCTGTGGATCAGCCACACCGGCCCGGCATGGATCGCCACCGCCGACGACTGGACGATCGTGACCTACAGCATCGGCATCGCCGCCGCCAGGGTCGTGCTCGACGTCATCGCCGAGGGGCTCATCGACCTGGTCGACCCCGACCGCTGGGACGGAGGCATCGCCTATGCAATCGCCGAGGGCCTGAGGCAACTGCGCACCGACATCACCATGGGTGCTGACCCCGACGAGGTCCTGGACAGCCTCCGCACCAGCGACCTGGTGCCCGAGCTGCTCGAGATACTCCGTGCCCTCAGCACCCAGTACGGCGCACGCGGCGACGAGGACGAGAAGCAGCGGCTGCTCGCCGCCGTGCTGCACCTGCGCCACGCCGACCAGAACATCGGCTACGGCCCCGACCAGGTCGCCGCACTCCACGCAGCCACCGCTGACGAGACCAGCCTGCGATAGCTACGCCCCGGGGACGGCGTCCAGGTCGCCAAACTCAGCCACCGTCCCCGGGCCTCCCAACCCGCTCCAACCGGAGCAGGGGGCCGGAACCATCGTCCCTCACACCGCGAGGAGCAAGCCACATGACCCCCCGATCCGAGAACACCGCCGAGAGCAGCAAAGACCAGGCCCGCCGGGAGCTGGAGAAGGGCCTGGAGGCCGCCAAGGCCAAGCGCGACAAGGTCTTCGACGACACCGACAAGCTCCGCGCGAACGCCGAAGCCGACTACTGGAGGACCATCGACGCCCTGCTGACCGGCGCCTACCACGGCGCGAAGACCGATGCGGTCAACTTCCTCGGCGTCACCCGTGACCACATCCTCAAGCAGACCAAGAGGCACCGCACGCAGACCACCAAGTAGCACCGCTCACGCACGCTCCCGGGGCCGGCCGCCAGGTCGCCAACCACTCAGCCGACCGCCCCGTGCCCTCCCAACCCGCACCACCTCAGCAGACAGGAAGGCTTCGCCATGCCCGCATCCGCCGCGACCACCGCGCCGCGGACCTTCTGGTCCGACGCGGCCCTCGCCGCCGCGGTCGACGCAGCCTTCGCCGAAGCACTCGCCGAAGAACTGGCCGCCGCCCTCGCCGACGACACCCCAGACAGCACCGGAATCGCCCTTCCGGACACCAACACCCTCATCGCACAGGCGGGAGTCCTCCCCGGGCCCTGCCCGCCCGACCCGCGCGTCCACCCAGGTGATCCGCGGCACCGTCTACGGCACGGTCACCGCCATGACGATCACGGAGGACGGCCGGGTCATCACCGGTGGCGGCACCGCGACGGTGTCCAGCGGGGTCGAGGTGCTGATCACCCTGCCCGCCGGGTCCGGGGTCCAGATGCGGTCCCACAACGCCGGCCTGACGGTCACCGGCGTCCTCGCCGCGCTCGACCTGGACACCCACAACGGCGGCCTGACCGTCGGCATCGTCGGCCGGATCCAGGTCCGCGGCCACAACGGCGACAACGACCTGCAAAGCGTGACCGAGTGGGCCGACATCGAGACCCACAACGGCAGCACCTACATCGGCAGCTACGGCGGCGGCGCCGCCCGGCTGATCACACACAACGGCAACGTCGACCTCGCCGCCTCGCCCGCCGCGACCGGCCGCATCGAGGCCCGCGCCCACAACGGCAACATCCGACTGCGCGGCGTCTCCAACCGCCCCGACCTGGACGTCGTTACCAACACCCGCAACGGCCACGTCAGCAAGTAGCCACGCCCCGGGACGGCCGCCATCCCAGCCAAGGAAAACCGACCGCCCCGGGCCCTGCCCATCCCGAAACAACGGAACAAGGAGAACCACAATGACGCATCGCGCAGCGAAGTTCACGACCGCCTACGCCCTGCTCCGCGCGGCCGCCGACGTCGCCGACCACTGGGTCCAATCCGACTACTGCGCCCAGGCCAAGGGCGCCAGCGACTCCGCCCCGGTCACCACCACCAACGAGAAGACTGACGAAAAGAGGAAGAACGGCACCGCCGAGGGCCGCCGGGCCTGCGCATGGCACTGCGTCACCTACACCGCCACCCAGGGCCTGGTCCTGATGGCTGGCTCTCGCGCCGTTGGTGTCCGGCTGCACCCGGGCGCCGTCGCTGGCGCCCTGGCCCTCAGCGGCATCACCCACTACATCGCGGACCGCCGCGTACCCAACGGTGTCCTGCAGTGCCTAGCCAAGCGCCTCGGCAAGGAGCGCTTTTTCAAGCTCGCCGACCACGGCATGAACGGCGCGTACGCCCTCGACCAGGCATGGCACCACGGGGCCGAGACCCTCGCCGCGCTCATCGCGGCCGCCAAGTAGGAAAGCCGCTGACCCGGAGGAGCCTGCGATGTTCCTGCCTCTACTGATCGCCGCGGTGCTCTACTCCGTCGGGATGGCCGTCTCCCTATGGGCGATCTCCGTCCCGACCGACAGGGAGGAGGTGCACATGGGCCGCAAGGACAGCCACACCCCCTAACCACCCCTCGGGCGGGGCCCAAGCCGAGCTGAGAGGCGCCGGCCCCGCCACCCCGGACCTGGCCACACGGCGAGACCCGCCAGCACCCCTGGCGTGCCGAGCACGACCAGCACCACCCCAACCACCTCGCCATCAGAAAGGCAACTCATGGCCACCGTCACCAACACCCTCGACACCACCGCCGATCAGACCGCCGCTCCGGAGGAGGTGTATTTCGAGATCGTCACCCTCGACGGCGCCGTCTACCGCAAGGGCCATCCCACGCCCCACGGCATGGTCACGACGACGACCGGCGCCAACATCAAGACCGTCGTCCAGTCCTACTCGGAGGTCGGGGACTGGATCGAGATCGGACTGACCGACGGATACGCGATCAGCTTCCCCGAGACGCGCATCGCCCGCCTCATCACACACACCGTCTGAGCCCCTCTACTGGCAAGGGCTCCGGCCCCGCCCCCGCCCCCGGCCCGGCAAGGCCCGGGCCCATCAGACCCCCGCTGGTGGGCGCCGAGCAAGACCAGATCACCCCAACCCGACCAGGGAGAAACCACATGACCACCGCTGAGACCATCACCACCCTCACCTTCGAGCAGATCATCAACCGCTACGCCGAGAAGGTCGCCGTCGTCGCCGACGAGACACCCGCCACCGACCTGGACGAGTTCATCGGCCAGCTGGAGATCGCCAGCGAGAACCTGGACGACACCGGGATCGACAGCGACGACGTGGACGCCGCCGCGACCCTGCTCGCCGAGGCCCGCACCAGCGACGGCAGCGAGCAGCAGGTCCTCCTGAACAGGGCGGGTCAGCGTCTGTTGAACGCCTCGGGGTTTCTCGACGACTACGAGCTGATGCTCTGACCCTGCTCCGACCCAGCCCACCCCGCCCACCAAGTCACTGACCAGGAAGGAACCTCATGAACCTTAAGCGCGGCCAGGAAGCCACCGTCACCAACCCGTTCCAGCCCACCGGTCACAAGGGCGGCGAGACCGGCGTCGTCGTCGCCACCAGCACGCCTGTCGTCGGCGGGACCCCGGTCGACCTGGTCCAGATCCAGGAGGACTCCACCGGTGGCCTGTCCACGGTCTACGCCGAGGAGATCACCCGCACCCGCAAGGACTGACGGCTGCCCGATCCGCCGGTCCCGTACCGGCGGTGAGGAGAACCGCCAGCCCACCCACCGCCCGCCCGCACCACAACCCGAGGAGCCCGCCATGGACCACCCCCGCGCCACCACCGCCGACTGGTACTCCCTCACCCAGATCCTCGGCCACTCCAGCAATTGGCCCGAGCACTGGCACGCCATCCTCGCTCAGCACGGCCAGGCCGCGCTCCTCCAGCAGGCTTCCCGCGACCTCGCCACCGGGGTCAGGAGCAGCGGCGACGAGCACACGCCCATCCAGCTCACCCGCCACGTTTCCGCCTGAAGTCCCGGAGCCCACACCGTGACCACACTCAACGACGCCGACAAGGCCCGGCAGCTCGCTGACGAAGCCCACGCTGTCCTCTTGCAGGCCGACCACGACCGCGCGCCCCACCTCCTCATCGCCCTGGCCAAGGTCTACACCGACCTCGCCAAACTCACCGCGTGTCCCGTCATCCCCCAGGGGACCAAGCTCGCCTTCCACAACCAGGCCGGAGCACTCGTCACCGTCACCAGGACGCAGACCCACACCGGCCACACCGCGTACTCGTGGGCCTGTCACGGCTGCGGCACCGAAGACCCGGGCTACATCGCCCGGATCCGCTCCAAGAACGACGCCGAGCAGCACGCTGCCGAGTGCACCGCTCTCCAGATCACCACCCGATCCACTCCGACGGCCTGCCTGACCAGCCCTCAAGCGGAAGGAGCCTGAGACATGACGGACCGCCTCACCGGTGTCCCCGGCCTCGTTGTCGAACCTGCGCCGCCGCTGTTCCCCGACCACCCCGACGCCTGCTTCGTCATCCACACCGCATCCAACCGCCGCCTGCCGGCAACGTGGGTGAGTACGGCGGCGGCACAGCAATTCGTCGCGGCAATCCGGGGCATGGCCGACTGGACCGACGCGAACGTGACCGGCACGTCGGCACTCGCCCAGGCCATCGATGAGCACGACGGCACGTGGGACGTCTACGGCGCACCGCGGCTGCCCACCCCGCCCTACGTGCCCACTACCACCGAGATCGCCGATCTCCTCGCCCAGGCCCTCGACGTGATCACGGTCAATGGCTGGTGGCAGGGTGAGGCTTTCGACACCGACCAGGAGGACGAGGAGGGCCTGGCCCCGGAACAGTGCCGTGTAGGTGTCCGGGGAGCCATCCACATCGCCGCGGAGGGGCATCCGCGTCCTCCCGAGGCATACGAGCCGAGCATCCTCGCCTCTGCCGCGACGGCGGCTCTGGCGGAAACGCTCGGGGCGGACGTCACCGTCTGGAATGACGCCGCCGGCCGCACCGTCGATGAACTCCACGCCGCGGTGACCCGCACGGTCGACCGCCTGCGCGCGATGGCCCGGTGAGCATGCCGACGCTGACCGCCAACGGGCGTCAAGCCACCAACGTCAACATCCACACTCGCTGATCAGGAAGTTGCCATGGCCAGTTGGTATGAGATCACCCCGCGCGGCCAAGAGGTCAAGGCCCCGGATCCCGGCCCGGTCAACCCGGCGGGAGTCGCGCCCGGTACGTGGGGCCGCACCGGGAAGCGCCCTCCGGACAACCCCGCTGGTGCCTCCAGGCCCCGCCGCCTGCGCAAGCCGAAAGCATCCTGACCGCCGCAGCCCGGTACTCCGAGCTGGGCCCGGCACCGCGACCGAACGGAGTTCTCATGACCTCTTCCAGCCTCATGGCCAACTCGATCGATACCACGCACGGGCTGTACGTGCCGGTCGGCGCCGCCGGATCCGGCAAGAGCACCCTGTCCAGGGCGTGGCCGGCCGACGCTGTCCTCTCCCTCGATGCCTTCCGCGAGATGGTGGCCGGCGATGCGGGGGACCAGAGCGCCACCCCGGATGCGGTCGCCGTCCTGGAGCTGATCCTGGAGGCCCGGCTGGCGCGGCAGCTGGGGTGCTATGTCGACGCGACCAACGCGAAGGCGGCCGACCGGGCCAAGCTCGTCGCCGCCGCTCGTCGGCACAACGTTCCGCTCATCGCCATCCGGATGGAGACCTCGCTGGCGGAGTGCCAGCGGCGTAATGCCCGGCGGCCTGCCAACCGCCGTGTTCCGAAGGAGATCGTGGGCAGCCAGTACGGGCTGGCTGCCTCCTTCGACCATGCGGCCGAGGGCTTCGACCGGATCATCAGCTCCCACGTCATAGCCGCCCTGTCTGCCTGCCGCTTGGACTCGGCCTCTCCGGGCGCGACCGCTGCAGAGGGCCTCACGATAGACAATGGTGATCGATGTAGGTTATAGTTTTCTTGATGGGTGATGGAAGTCGCCCGCCTCTCCCTGAACCCCGGACGGCGCTCGACCGCCCGACCTCCGATGGACCAGGAGAACCACGTGACTATTCCCAGCAACCCCCCGGAGCTGATCCAACCGGCCCATCCCGATTGGCTCACCGCCATCCGCGACCGCGTTCAGGCCGCCCACGACGACCCCTTCTTCGTGACCGACTGCGAGGGCGACCTCTCCGTCTGGCGCCAGTCCGCTCTCACCCACGTCACCCGCAACAGCGAAGGCGAGATCACCGGCTGGTCCACCCCGCCCAGCTATAAGGTCACCGACCACATCCTCGAGATCGAGCTGGACACCTGGGACCCCGGCGAGGACCCGCTCGATGACCAGCGCCGCACCGACATCCACGACCTGGTCACCGCCCGGGACCACGACAGGCCGCGCATCCTCGCCCACATCAACCAGCTCCAGCAGCGCCTGGACCGCGCCGAGGCCGCACTGCCCGGCATCACGCAGCTGGTCCCCGGCAAGCCGGTGAAGGCCACCATCTACCGGGCCGAGCACAGCGAGGACCTGGTCACCCTCGGCCACTACACCAACCGCGACGCTGCCCGCGCCCACGGCGAGGACATGGCCAAGCACGACACCAAGCAGCCGGGCCTCACCCCGGGCTGGATCCCCGACAACGGCAGCCCCGACGCCGCCGAGGAACTGTCGGTGTTCGGGCCCGGCGAGGACGACGAAGACATCACCGGCTACGTCGTCGTTCCCGTCACCGCCACCTCCGTGTACGAGCCCGATGCGCAGGCCGAGGACTGATGAGCCGCACCATGTGGGAGATCGACGTCCCCATCCAGCACCGCGACGACACCCAACGTCCGCGAGGCGTGCACGTCTTCACCGGCCTCGCCGAGGACGGTAACGCCGCCATAGCCGCCGCCCTGCGCGTCTGCGAGATCGCCCAGCTGCACGCCATGTCGGACCAGCCGATCCCCACCGGCATCTGCCGCGCCGACTGGTCCGCCCGCGGGTTGCGTCCCGACTGGGAGCTCCGGTGGGAGGAAGCCGAAAAGAGGCCGATCCTCCTTTGACAACGCCCCGGGACGGCCGCACCTGGCCTGAGAAACCGTCGGCCGTCCCGGGCCCCTCACCCCGCAACAGCGTGGAGAAGGAGAAACCCATCATGCCCGTTTCCGTTCGTGTCCGGCGCCCCGACGCCGCAGTGGCCGCCATCCTGCGGACCATCGGCCAGCGCACCCGCTCCACCAGCTTCAGCTTCGTGTGCAAGCCCTGCGCGGTCAGCTGGGCAGGAGCCGAGAGCGACTGCTGGTCCTGCGGCCGCCCCGCCAGCTCCAAGCACGCCTACAACTCCTCCGCCCTCCAGGTTCTCCTGGCGGCCGTCGAGGTCAGGAAGGTCGGCCCGTGACCTACCTCAAGTTCCTGACCGACCTCATCGGCGCCTCGGCCCTCGGCGACCACCTCACAGCCGCCGTCCAGGACCTCATCGACCGCGAACACCTCGACTCCGCTGATGCCTACCAGCGGATCACCGAGCAGGCCGACGTCGGCGACCCGGCCGTCATCGCCGCCACCCGCCAGACCTGGGTCCGCCGCCCGGACATCGACCCCGACGAAGCCCCCGTCCGGCGGCTGTACATCCTTGAGCGCACCGACACAGGCATCTTCGTCACCGACCTCGACCTCGACGCGGCCCCCGACTCCTACGACGACGGCGACGCCTGCGCCCTCCCCGAGAAGGACCTGGCGCTCAACGACCACTCGGCCGGGGCCGAGCTCGGCGTCGACCTGCTGGACCTGTACCAGCTCGAGGCATGGGAGCCCTTCGAGCTCCTACTCCCGACCGTCGGGGTGCTGGGCAACGTGCGGCCGCAGGAGTGGGAGAAGCCGTCATGAGCCGCCGCGCACCGTACCCGCGCCTCACCGGCAGCGAACCGTGCCGAGCCGACCCCGAGCTGTTCTTCTCCAAGAAAGACGACGACCGCAAAGAGGCCCAGCTGCTGTGCGGGTCCTGCCGTGTGCAGGAGCAGTGCCTGGCCTGGGCGCTCGACAACCCCTCCAAGACCCACTACGGCGTCTGGGTCGGAACCAGCCGGAACGATCGCAATCGCCTGCGCCGCGAATTCCGAGCTGCAGCTGAGGAGTCCACATGATCACCGGAAACCCCCGCGACACAACACCGGCCGGCCGAAGCATCCGACATCGGGCTGCACCGGACGGACCGGATACGTCGCACGCTGCAGCGCCTGCACCTGGCGCCAGACCGACAGCACCAGGGCCGCTCTGGAAACACGAGGGCGACTGCCATCTGCGCACTCACCTCACCGCCTCCGCCCCCAACCGCTGAAACCCACCCCGGGCGGCCGACTATCTCCCGACGCCCGGACACCCGCCACACATAGGAAGGACCGTGGTGACCGCCTCATCCGCAACCCTCGGCTCCCGCACCCACTCCCTGGACTGGTTACGCACCAGCTCCCTTGGCTCCGACACCGGCGTGGCCGAGCTGGCCGAGCACCTCATGGCCACGCACCCCGAACTGCCCTGCGTCGATCTTCACATCAGCGCAGCAATCCGCCCCATGCCCGGCCAGCCCACCCACAGCCTCAACGTCGTCCTCGCCGACGGCGACACCGCCGCCGTGGCCACCTGGGCCACCACCCTCGGCGTTCAGATGACCGTCGAGGGGGCCTGCCACACCTTCCGCACCACGATCAACGGCGTCGGCCTGCGGGCCATCGCCATCGTCCCCGAGGACCAGTACCCCATGGACGCCGCGGCGTTCACCCTCACCGAAGCCGACTTCGGCCTCACCCTCCACGGCGTACCGCTCATCGAGCTCGGCGAGGAAGGCGGCTGGCTGGTGGCTCTCGGCCACGTCCCGGCCCGCCAGTTCGCCGCCGCCGTCAGTGCCTGGCCGCGTGCCATGTACGACACGCGCTACCTCCCCGACCCCCAGACGCTCTCCCGGAACCCCTCGCTGGCACCGCAGTACGCCTGGGGCCGCGGAGAGGCATACCCCACCCGCTCCGACTGCCGATTCTCCCTGTGCGAGCGCGGCGCGCCGCGTGCCGTCCCCGTCACCCACGTGCGGGTCGACGGCGTGAGGGTCGAGGACCGCGCTGCGCTGGAGCGCTGCCCGGCGTGCGGCCGGGCCAGCCGCAGCACGAAGGAGCAGTGGCTGCCCGGCCGCTACGACTACATGGGCCAGGTCCACACCTGCTCCCGTTGCCAGCAGCAATGGCCGGCACTCGATTTCGGCAAGGACCCGGCCTTCCACGCCAGCAGCCAGGAGATCGCCGTATGCCGCGCGTGCGGATGCACTGACACCGCAGCCTGCGACGGCGGTTGCTGGTGGGCACCGAACCCTCTGGGGATCGATCTGTGCAGCGCCTGCTACACCGCGGCGCCCGCCCGAGCGTGGGAGGAGATGGCCGCCGCCGGATACGGCAGCCCCGACTCCACCCCCGGCCGCGACAGCTGGCTGGTCATCCAGGCCATGCGCGGCGTACCCGTCCCCGAAGCCGCCCAGCAGTGGGCCACCCGCATCGACACCGCCGTCTGAAAGGACCCCACGTCATGAAGTTCCGCATCGACCTCGCCCCGCTCGCCGCCGCCGTCGCCGACGCGGCCCGCGCCCTGCCCAGCCGGCCGCCCGTCGCCGCCCTGTCCGCCGTCAAGCTGGAAGCCACCGGCAGCCAGCTGACTGTCGCCGCGTTCGACTACGAGGTCTCGGCCAAGGCCACCACGGACGCCGACGTCACCGACGGCGGCACCGTCCTGGTCCCCGGCCGCCTGCTGGTCGACATCACCCGCACCCTCAAGGGCAAGCACCCGATCGACATCGAACTGGACGGCTCCAGCCTGGTCAGCATCACCTCAGGCAACATCCGCTACACCCTGCACACCCTGCCGCAGGAGGAATACCCGGCCCTTCCCCAGCCCGGCGACGCATCCGGCACCGTGACCGGCAACGACCTCAACCAGGCGGTCGCGCAGGTCGCCGCTGCCGCCGGCCGCGACGACACCCTGCCCATCCTGACCGGCGTTCAGCTCACCGTCACCGACGGCAAACTCACCCTGGCCGCCACCGACCGCTACCGCTTCGCCGTCCGCACCATCTCCTGGAAGCCCACCAGCGACACCACCAGCGGCCAGGCCCTCGTCCCTGCCAAAGCCCTGCTGGACGCCTCCAAGATGTTCGCCGACGCCGAGCAGGCCGACCTCGCCCTCCCCGCCAGCCAGGGTGTCCTCGGCATGTCCGGCCCTTCCCGCAGCACCACCATGCGAGCGCTGGACGGCCAGCTGCCCGACTACAAGAAGCTGTGGCCCACCGAGTTCGCCGGCACCGCCATCGTCGACCGGGACGAGCTCATCGCCGCGGTCAAGCGCGTCGCTGTCGTCGCCGAACGCAACACCCCCGTCCGGCTCCACTTCAGCCCGGGCGTACTGTCGCTGACCGCCGGCAGCAGCGACGACGCGCAGGCCCGTGACCGGATCGACGCTCACTTCGACACCGTGACCGGCGCCCCGCTCACCATCGGCTTCAACCCCGGTTTCCTGCTGGACGGCCTCGATGCCCTCGGCACCCACTCCATCCAGTTCGGCATCGTCGGCCCGGGCAAGCCCGCGGTGCTCAACGGCCTCGACAAGGACGGCAACGACCTGGGCGACGACGCGCTCACCTACCTGATCATGCCGATCCGACTCCCCAGCTGACCCCGCCCCGGGGCGGCCGCCAGGTCGCCAACCATTCAGCCGGCCGCCCCGGGCCTCCCAACCAACCCCGCCGACAGGACAGGACCCACCCGTGGCCATCGCCATCTCCGCCTCAACGCCGACCGAGGAAGCCGACTCGCCAGTCCACCCCGCCTACGACCCGACACCTTCCATCCCGCGGCTGCTGACCGAGCTGGTGCAGGAAGAGTTCTGGACCCGGTACGCCACCATCCGCGGCGACAACACCTTCACCCCCGACTACACCGCCGACCGCAAACGCACCGCCCTGCTGCTGCGCGCCGTCATCGCCGACCTGGTCGCCCTCGCCGCCCCGGACGACGCTCAGCACGCCGCCGATGCCGCGGCCGCGGCCAACGCGCTGCGCCGGGCCGACTGGCAGATGACCCTGCCCGCCCAGGCCGCCCGGGACTGGCTGCGAGGCCAGTACCAGCGGCACCTCGAAGACAACGACCCGCACCCGCCGAACTGCCCCGGCGGCTGCAGCGGAGCCGGGTTCGTGGTCGAACCGGTCATCTGGCAGAACGACGGCGGCCCCGTCCACGAGGAGCCCATGGCCTGCCACCGCGGCGAGGAGGATGACCCGCACGCGGCCGACTGCGCCGGCTGCCACGGCACCGGCAAGACGTACGACGCCGAGTTCAGTGAGTACAGCGTCTGCGACAGGTACACCCCCGACCCCGCCTACGAGCCCGTCCCCGCCCACCATGACGACCCGTGGGTGAGCACTGCCACCGGCCATTTCGACGAGTCCCCCTTCTAGATGTGCTGGTGGTTGGCGCCACGGCCGCGATGACTGGCGGTCGGGCTCGAGGAGATCCTCAGCGTGGCCGTGCGCTCAATGTCCTGAGACACCACATCTAGAGCCCGTTCCCTCTACGACTGGCCGGGCCTGGCCAATGGCTGGCCAGGCCCGGCCCTTCGGAGGACCGATGAGCCTCGTGCCCCGCACCGTCTACGTCGTCAGCTGCGACAGCTGCGGCGCCACCTTCCATGCTCAAGGACTTGACGAAGACTACGAATTGACCCTTCCCACCCAGCGGCTGGACCCGGCCTGGGCTGAGGACATGGTCAGCCGAGGCTGGATCGTCACCTCCCGGCACCTGTGCCCCCTCTGCGTGCAGGCGAGGGGGGACGCCTTCATGGAGCGCCTCGAGCTTGAGCACACGAACCTCCCCCTCTTCGATCTACCCGTCCACCGCCCCGGCCCTGGCGATGCAGATCCGGCATGACCGAGATTCTTTCTGCATACTCTTGAAATGCATACCTGGAGAATGCATTATGGGGTTGTTGGGAGAACCAGCACCACCGCTCCCGGCGATGTCGAGGCGCACGTCATTTGCTGCCGTCGCCCGCACCCTCTGACCACGGCCCATCACCACCTCAAGACACCGGAGGAACGCGTGTCGCAGGAAATCGCCCGCATCACCGCCATCGAGACCGCCGTCGACCAGGGCCGCGCCGACGCCGATAGCGAGCTGGCCTACTACGCCCCCGCCGCAGCAGCCGCGCTGAATCTGCTCGCCGAGGCGGTCAACCGCGGCGGTGCCGACCACGACACCGTCGTCCAGGCCCTCAAGGCCGCGGGCGTGCACACCGCCTTCGCCGCCGTCCTGGACGCCGCGGCCGACGCTGTCACCGAGGGCATGGACGATCCCTTCGACTTCGACGACCGCCTGCACTCCGAAAACCTGCAAGCCGCGGCCGGCCAGGTCCGCGACGCCTTCCACTGGCTGTAGGCATCCGCCCCGCCGGCGAGCCGCACTCTCCGCCTGACCATCACCAGACCGGCCCGCACCGTGCCGCCACCCCGAACAGACGGGACGGTCTCACAACCACCCATCGCGCCAACGCCTTCGAGAGGACACCCTCATGCACGACACCGTCCGCACCGCCGAACAGATCGTGCTCATCGAGGGCACACGGACCTACGTGGCCGGGATGGGGCCCACCGACCTCACCAGTCCCACAGTGGTCACCGGTCACCTGACGGCAGCCAAGGCACTGCTCACACAGATCGCCAACGCTTTCGCGACGGGCGCCGCGGACGACGTCGTCCGCACCGCCGACCAGGCCGAGGCCATCGAAGCCGTCCGCGTGTACGCCGCCAAGAACGCACCGGTCGACACGGCCAACGTCGGCCAGATGGTTGGGCACCTCATGGACGCCGAGGGGCTCCTCGTGAAGCTCGTCGCCACGTTCAAGGAGCCTGCCACCACCTGACGCCAGCCACGATTCAACTGTTCTGAACCCTGTTACGAAGCTGGCCCTCACCTACGTGAGACGGGCCGCACCCACCAGCCCGACCAGGAGAGAAACATGAACGAGACCCTCTACGCCTCGATCGACCACCCCGGCGTGACCGTGCCCGAGGACCGGCGCTGCTGGTCGGTGAGCTGGCCGGGGTACGCACCGGTTGAGATCACGCCGCCCGAGCTGCGGCCACTGGCGCTGACCCAGCACGTGCCCGGCTGGGTGGTCGACCGGGACCCCACGCCCGACCTGGTGCACGACTGGGAGCAGCGCCAGGCCAACGCACTCGTGCCGTTCGCCGTCGATGCGCGGGGCTGGCCGCTCCATCCGCACGGGCGCACCGGGCGCACCGGACGGAATTTGGGCAAGTGGGCAGAGAATGCCGCCGCCGACCCCATCGTGGTCGCCGGGGGGTGGGTGCTGCTGATCACCCGCGACGACATCGGGGTGGAGGCGATCCCGGGCGGCATGGTCGACCCGGACGAGACGCTCCCGGCCGCGCTGCGGCGCGAGCTGCGCGAGGAGACCGGCGTCGACCTCGCCGACCAGCAGTCCATCATCCTCGGCCGCCAGGTCGTCGACGACTGGCGCAACACCGACCACGCCTGGGTCGCGTCCACCAGCGCGCTCTACCAGCTGCCCGAGCAGGTCACCGCCACCGCCGGTAGCGACGCCACGGACGCGGGCTGGTGGCCGTTCGGCTCCCTCGAGCAGCTGGAAGCAGCGGTCACCGCGGCCGGGCGCACCCTCTACGCCGCGCACCGCCCGCTGCTGCTGCGCGCCCTCGAATACCTCAACCAGAAGTGAGACGGCCATCCTCGACCACCTCACCGCCCTGCGCCGCGAGAACCTCGCGGGCCCGTGGGTGACCACCACCGAACCGGCCCCCAAGGAGAGCTGACCGATGTTCGAGAAGCGCCGTGCCCGCCGCGAGGCCCGGGCCCGCCACCGTCATGTCATGAACGCCGCCCTGGACTTGGTGGGCATGTTCGGGGACCACTCCGCCACCTCGGCCGACCTGATCGCCCTGGTCTTCGGCCAGCACGCCATCGAGATCGGCGAGGACGAGGCGGCCCGCTACCTGGACGCCGCCAGGGTCACCCGGGGCCAGCGCCTGTCCGCCGGGAACGAGCGGGAGGACCAGGACGAGCCCGCTGAGGAGCCCCGGCCCATCGGCTGACCCCGCCCCGGGGCGGCCGCCAGGTCGCCAACCACTCAGCCGGTCGCCCCGGGCCTCCCAACCAACTCCGGGGCGAAAGGACAGCCGCTGGCCATGGTCTCTGTCCCGCGCAGGGCAGAGACCATGGGGCCCTCGTCTGGTGCCGTCAAACCACAGTGGGCTGGTACGGCGCGAGACGGAGGTCCTCCCCGGATCCGGGGAGGACCTCGTCTACATCAACGAGCGCGAATGCCAGCGTCCACCCTGACGTTGCCTGGCTCAATCCGTCGGCGGCCAGTCGGCCTTGGCCGACTCGAGGGCGGTTCTCCGACCAGACATCCAGGGCGCTTCCGGAGAATGCCTGCAGACCTATCTCTAGCTAGGTAGAGTTTCCCGCATGTCTTATCCATTCCGTGTGACGGACGCGACTGTGGATGTCCTGGGCGTGCTTCTCGCTGGTGACGACGACTTGTACGGGCTGAAGATCGCTCAGCTGATCGGCCGCCCGACCGGGAGCGTGGTGCCGATCCTGCGGCGGCTCGAAGGCTGCGGGTGGGTTACCAGCACCTGGGAGCAATCAAACGAACGAACAGGGCCGCGGCGTCGCTTCTACCAACTCAGCGCAGAGCATGCGGCTGGTGCCAACGCCCTTGTGGCGGAGCGGCGACCGGCTCCAGCGACCCCCAAGCACGTTCCCCTGCGGCCGGGCTGGGTGAGCGGCAGGTGAGTACCGAACTATCCCTCTTCCTTCTCGGCTCGGTGCTCCTGCCCATGCTGCTCGCGGAGGTAACCGACTGCTTGCCCTGGATGGCGCGACGCCTGGCGCACTGGGCGGCCGGACGGCTGGGAGAACCGGCCGCTATCGAACGCTACCGGGAAGAGTGGGCAGCAGAACTTGCCGAGCTGCCCGGTAAATGGGTGCGGTTATTCCACGCTGTCTCATACGTGATCTACCTGCCCCAGACGCGTAAGGCTGTGCGTGCCACGGAGGTTCGGGCGGATCGTCAAACTATCTTCATGTCGAAGACGGCCCTTGCCCGCCACGTTTCAGCTACTCACGTCGCGGCGAAGCTGGCCGAAGCCAGGTGGTCGGGAGGTGTGTACATTCTCGCAGGGGCCGCGAACATGCACACCGTGCATGAGGCTTTGAAAACCGCGGGCCGACGCGTGCTGATGATCGATGTCCAGGCGATTCTTGTGCAGGGAGCACAGACGAGCGGCTGGGACCTGATCCTCACGGATCTGGCGCGCGACTATGGCATGGTGCTCGTCGACGGCGTTGGAGCTGACGATCTACAGCATCTTCGGCAGCTCCGGATGCCCTGCCCGGTCCTGGTGAGCTGCCCGGAGGCGGCCGATGCGGGAGTGCCGGAAACGCCTCGAATCAGGTGGCTGGAAAACGAACCGTCTGCCCAGGAAATCATGTTTCCTACAGAAATTTCCTTCGGGAGGATCGACGAAGCAGCGGGTGAAGCACGGTTCGATGATCCGATCGGCATCACGTGGACCTGACCGCCGTGGACGGAAGGCCCGGCGGTGACTGGACCCGCGTGCGTGGAGGAATCCAGCAGAACCCATCCACTCCTGCTACCACCCTGCTACCTTTGAGATATGAGTAGCGACAGGAAGCAGACCCAGATCCGGCTGGCACCGCATGTGCTCGCCGTCGGCAAGGACGCCGCCGCCGCCCGCGGCCTGGACTTCAACAAATACGTGGAGCGCCTCATCGCCGAGGACACCACGGGGGTCCGGGCGGCGGGCATGGCCGCCGCGCAGCGCCTCATCGATGATCACGGCGACTTCCTCGCCGATCTGGAGGCTGGTCTCGACGCGCAGCACGCCGCCGCCGGCCCCCGGGACGCCGCTGCGTGAGCATGTCCCTGTACGTCGACCTGTCCTGGATCCTGGAAGCCGCTGAACGCGCCGGCCAACGCGACCCCGCGGCCGATGACCTCGGCGTGCCCATCGCGGCCGTGGCCCGCCATCGCGCGGAACTGCTCGAGCAGCCGGTGTATGACGGGCCCTACGTCCGTGCTGCCGCTCTGGTCCACACCCTTGGCCGGTGCCGCTGGCTCGAGCGCTCCAACCTCACGGTCGCCTGCGCCGTCGCCGTGATGTACCTGAACGCCAGCGGTATTCCCGTTGACCCCACCCGCGACCAGCTCACCACCCTGGCCCGGGAGCTCTACGATCCGCGCTGCACCGCCGTCCGCGTCGCCGAGCAGCTGCGCACCTGGAAGCCCTGAGCGCGCCGGTCTTCGTCTGGCCCGACGGGCTACCGCGTCTCCGGGCTGTGGGGGTCGGTGCTTCGCTACGCAGAGTGCAGACATGTAAGGGGCCGACGCCCAATCCGCCGAAGCGGGTGGCAAGGGCGCCGGCCAACCGAAAACACACACTCCGCGAGGAGCCCGTCAAAACCCACTTGGCGAGAAGCTCGAGAAGGCGGTCTCACCGTCGAGTCTATCCGCACGGCGCTGTGGGCGGTATGTGCTCCTTGATGATGGTGATGTAGTAAGGGTATTGTTTTCACGTCGCACACGTGTGGTGGCAGCACGCCGGCACCGAAAGCACCTCAGCAAGGAGCAGCCCACATGCCCGTCTACCTCGCCTGGAACGGCACCGGCGGCGTCACCCAGGAACTCAAGGCTCCTACCGTCGCCGACGCGGTGACACGCGCCGCCGGCCGCGTCCATCTCGCCTGGCCGTCCACGGCCGCCGCCGCGAGCACCGAACTCGACCAGATCGCCCGCGCCCTGGCGGACCGCGGCGTCACCACGCAGCGCCACGACACCGGACTCGTCCTGTGCGAGCCCAGCCACACTGTCGACACCCATGTCCTCACCACGCGCCGTGCCCCGCACGCCCTGTACGTCATCACCGCCATGGGCGTGGTCCCGCTCACCCATGCCGCCATCGTCCTCGCCTACCTCCAGTCGGCGATCGCGGCCGCCGCCCGCGGCTGCGACGGATGCCACGCAGAGCCCGGAGAGCCATGTCTGCCCAACTGTCTGCCGGACCCCTCCACTGCCTAACGCCCGATCGAAGGAGAAAAGAAAGATGATCCGCGCCGGACGCCTCGAGCGCGTACAGACCATGGCTGACCTGGCCGCTCGGCTGGGCATGCCGCTGGGTACCTTCCGGAACAAGAAGCCGCACACCCAAGAAGGACACCCAGCCCCCATCAGCTCCCCGGACTCCCGGGCTCTGCTGTGGGACAGCGAGCAGACGGACGCCTTCTATGCCGGAGAGCCCGTTCCGGCACTGACGGATGCTGACGACGACGAGGACCTGCTGGACCGGCACGAGGCCGCGGCCGAGGTGGGCGTGGAGCCGGGCAGTTGGAACGGGTACAAGAGCGCCCCGCAGCTAGCCGAGCACGTCGTCATGGTCGGCGGTACGGAGCACTGGCCGCGCGGTGTGGTCCGCCAGTTCAAGGAAGGCCGCCCCGGCCGCGGTGCCGGCGGTGGCCGCCGCACCGGCAGCGGCGACATGGTCCCGCGAGACCAGCTTCTGCCGCGGATCGCCGAGCTGC
Source organism: Streptomyces sp. NPDC007875 (assembly GCF_042868035.1). Classification (NCBI taxonomy): domain Bacteria; kingdom Bacillati; phylum Actinomycetota; class Actinomycetes; order Kitasatosporales; family Streptomycetaceae; genus Streptomyces; species Streptomyces sp. NPDC007875. The sequence goes on from NZ_JBIADZ010000023.1 coordinate 132,580, forward strand.
TCGACGACAACCCGGCGATTACCGTCACGGAGGCCGCCGACGAGCTGGGCGTGGCGAAGTTCCCCACCGCCCAGGCCGGCCTCGCGCAGGTGCGGGGCCGGCGGATCGCCGACCTGATCGAGACCGACCCTGACCTCACCCCGCTGCAGGCCGCCGAGCGACTCGGATACCCGCGCGTCACACACCGCGGTGCCGCGGTCGTCGCGGAGGCCGAGCTGCGCGCCCGCCGGGCACGCCCGTACGTGCAGCAAGTAGCCGACGCCCTGGCCCAGGCCGACGTCGCTCAGCAGGCCGAGATCGAGGTGCGCCAGCTGGCCGGCGGCTACCTGGCATCCGCCATCATCCTCGGCAGTGACCAGCGTGTGCCGGCGCTGGTGTGGGACGAGCGGTACGGATGGCGTACGGCGACCAACCGGCGCCACCCGATCGGCAAGGACACCGGCACCGCACCGGAAGGCGAGGGCATCCGCTATCTCGGCAGCAGCGCGCAGCCGAAGCCGGCCGAGCTCCTCGAGGCGCTCACCGACAGCCGGAGGGGCTCCAAGCGGCCCAAGGCTTTTCCGGAGGAGAACGCATGAACCAGCCCGCCGACATCGCTTCCCTGGTAGCCGCTCTGCAGCAACTGGTTGACGCTTACACCACGGACGAGGACGACGCTCCGCGCGCAACGCTCGCGCTGGAGTCCGGCGATGAACGCCATGCCGTCCCACTCCAGCCAGGTCAGGTCGAGTGGCTGACCACGCTCATCCAGAACGAGGCCGCCACCTGCCGTAATGCGCACGTGGGCGGAAACGGCGAGTGCGGGCACTGCGGGAACACCCCTCGAGGCATCGAAGCCGTGAGCGACGCCGTGGACTGGAGCGGCTGAACTGCGCACACGAACAGGAAACAGGAAACAGCCGACTCCAACTACCACCGCCCCAGGGCGGAATGGAGGATGAATCAGCATGGAGACAACACCACAAGACCTCAGCAGCCTGTACGACGACCGCCACGTCCAGAGCGTCATCACCTCCTACGGTGACGGGCACCACGACGCGCCACGAGGCACCGCCTTACTGGTCGACACTCGAGTTCTGCGCAACCCGCCCGAGGACCCGGAGGTCCGCGAGCGGATGCTGCACAAGACCGGGCTGGACCCGGAGGTCCGCCAGTACGTCATGGCCACCCCCGGCGCGAAGGAATTGGTCGAGCAGAACGCCGAGAAGGCCCGCATCCTGTTGGAGACCGACACGCTCCGCCGCTGGGCCGGGTCGCCCCAGCGGTACCGAGTCGACATCCACGTGGTCTGCGGGGGCGGCCGCCACCGATCCGTCGCCGTCGCCGAGGAGATCGGCGCCTGGCTGCGAGCCACAGGGATCGGCTGCGAGGTGGAGCACCGCCATATCGACCGCCCGATCCTGCCCCAGTGACCCGCATCGTCACAGCCACGGCCCTCGGGAGCACTCCAATTGCCCCCGAGGGCCTGCCGCGTACCGTACCTGCCTCGTAGCCTCACCAGCTGGGCTTGCTCACGAGTTGCGTCGCCGCGCGTACCGGCAGGGGCGGCGACAAGGGCCCTGAAGCCGGTGACGTCGAGCTGCGGCTGGCATGAGGACGGGCCCTGGGCGCCCGACCGCCCAGGGCCCGTCCTGCCCTCGTGCTACACCGACGCCGAGCCGCGCTCACAGTCGACGAGAACCCGCGCCACGTCCTTCTCCAGCTCGACGATCCACCCATCGTTGAGCCGAGCGCTGGCGAACTTGTCCGCCACGAAATCAGCAGCGACCGGCTCGTGGGCGTCCACCGAGGTCACGAACACCCCCGGTTCCTGACGCGGCCAGTCCAGCCGCACCCGGGCGAAGCGCCCGTCCTGCAGCAGCACGATCACCGTGCGCACCGCGCCGATGCCGTCGACCTCGCGGTGCTTCACGTCGCGCATCAGCCAGCACCACTGACCGTCCACCTGCCGGTACTTTCTGCCCTCACGCCCGGTCACGGTGCCCACCGGGGACGGCTATACGACGTGAAGGAACTGCGCGGTCTCTCGCCGCGCGTACGGGCCCAGCCTCTTCACCGCGTCGCCCGCCAGTGCCAGCAGCCGCTGCCGGGTGCGCTCCTGCCGCTGCTGCTTCTCCCGCTGCTCGGCATCCTCCGCATCCCGCCTCGCGCGAGCCTTCTCGATCTCATCATCCAGCGCCATACGCCGACGGTAGCCGCAGCCGCCGATGCCGAGACCTGATCCGGTCAACTCGCTGTCGCCAGGGGTGATCGGGACATTCGGTGACGCGTTCCGGTCGGACGCTGTGAGGCTACTTGCCATGTAAAACCGCTTTTGCAGAGGCAAGGGTTCAGCGCCGGAGTGCCCGATCCGGGCGGCACACGTCGCATATATCCACGCCCTGCTGGGCGAGCAGACCGATCGCGTCCTCGGTGGTGATCCGCGCGTGCTCTCCTTTGGCCTGCCAGCAGTCGCGGCGGTGAAGACGGCGCGTCGGATCGTCGTCCGCGTACTGGTGCAGCTTCTGGAGCGCCCACTGCCGCCCGGCGATCGCGCCATCCCGGGGGACGGTGCTGTAGTCCTCGCCGGGGATGGGGGTGACCTGGTCGGCGGCCAAAGTGATCACGGTGGGTGCCCCGGTCGGGCGGCTGCGGCCTTCGGTGTCCTCGAAGCGTGTTGGGAGGATCGCTTCGGCTTCGAGCCACCACTGTCCGTCTGTGCTGCGGGTCCATCCGGTGGCGATCACGTCCAGTTCCTGGCCGTCTGGGAGCACGGCTCGCACCCATGGCCCGGCCTTCGACCGCCACTCCTCCGTATCCACGATTCGGATTCTAGTTCGAATACGTGGATGAGGAGGCCCGGCTGTGGCTCATCCGGTCTGCTGACGCGGACAAGGGCAGGGAGGGTGCCGAGAAGGCGTTGGGGCGCCTGTTTCTCCGACGCACCGGAGGAGTCCGGCGGAGCCGGGCGGCCAGAGCAAGGGTGGGTGGCCCCGTGTCGGGCCGCCGATCGGTGTGGCGTTCCCGCGGGAGCTGCTGGCGCGGATCGACGCCGCGGTCAAGCGGGAAGCGGTCAGCCGGGCGGAGTGACTGCGTCGTGTCGCTGATGCGAACGCCTGGCTGGTCGGATTCGCGCCTATTGGTCCCGCGAGGGCGCGTACAGAGCGAACGCATCGTGAGTAGTGCATGGTATAGTTTTCTCGTTGGTCGGCGGTGGCAGTCGGCCAACAACACCGATGCACACACCAACCACGGAGCGCCCCATGACAGACACGGCCAAGCCCCGCCCGGTCACCATCGAGACGGGCATCGACACACATCTAGCGAACACCGCGCCCGCCCCCGCCCAGGTCGGCAACGGCAACGCCGTTCACTACGTGCGCAAGGACGCATTCCACGCCCACACGATCGGCTGTAACCGCAGGGTGTCCCGGGAACTGACCGAGCAGCAGGCCGCCGGCCGCAAGGAGTGCGGCTCCTGCAAGCGGGCCACGGAAGCCCTGGCCGCCGAGCAGCCGACCGAGCAGGCCCCCGCCGCCGAGGCCGCCCCGGAGTGGCGCACCCTCAAGGGAGTGGGCGCGAACGGCGCCTTCGTGGTCTACGGCGAACTGCACGAGGTGCGCGGCAAGCTGGTGTTCCGCTCGTGGGGTACCCGGCAGGAGGTCAAGGGCGACCCCCACACCTTCACCCGCCAGTGGACCGAGCGCGGCGGGTACCGGTACCTGGAGGACACCGAGGGGCGCACCGCGGAGTTCTCCGGTGGCGTGGCCACCAAGTGCTGGGTGGTCGACGACGCCCCGCCCGCCGCGCCCGCCGCGCCCGCCGACGAGCCTGCCGTCTCGGCCGAGGACGCCGAGGCTGCCAAGGTCGCCGACATCGAGCGGCGCGTGCGCCCCCTCGATGCCGACACCACCACGCCGAAGACCATGTTCGACCCCGAGCTGACCTACTACGCCGATGGCACCCCCGTGGTCATGCGTGCCAAGGGCATCGAGCGCACCGGCAGCACGTTCGGCATGGCGGACGGGGCCGCGTATGCCTACCAGGCCGTGCGTTGGGACGACGGCGGCGCCGACCTGGTCGCCCCCCACGTCCTCCACCGTGCCGAGGCGCACCGCCAGGAGCTGGTGACCGAGGTTGCCGCGCGCATCCTCGTCCTGAGCAGCCACATCACCGCCCACGCGTTCCAGCCGGTCGACCAGCCGGACGGCGAGCGCATCGCCTGGACGTTCCGCACTGGCCGCGGCGCCCGCGCCCGCTACCACTGGGCATCCGTCCGCAACGTCATCAGCCTGGGCGACGGCAGCGAGTACCGGTGGCAGGCCGAGCAGGCCGCCCGCCTCGCCCGCCGCACCGGCCTGGACGAGGCGCCCATGCCCGAGCACATCGCCCTGGTGACCGCGGAGCCCGACGAGACCCTGGAGCGCATGGTCACCGCCCTGGACCAGGACACCGTCTACGTCAAGGAGGATGGCGCGGGCCGTTGGGTGGTCAAGCGTGGCGGCACCTTCCTGGGCACGGTCCATGACGAGGACGCCCGCATGCGCCGCGGCCGTTTCGCCGCCTGGGCCCCCTACTCGGAGCGTCGCGACGGCATCGTGGGGTTCTTCCACGACATGGACGCCGCCCGGGACGCCGTGGCCAAGGCGTGGCCCGTGGAGCTCGCCGAGATCGCTGGCGAGTTGGGCGTGCCGGTCGCCCAGGTGCTGGAGGTCGCCGAGCAGGTTGACCAGGAATGGAGGGCTGAGGGGCGCCGCGCGGTCCTGCGCGCCGAGGCGTACACCGGCACGGACAGCCGGGTGACCCAGGCCGCCGCCGCCGAAGTGCGCCAGCGCCTGGAGCTCGCCGGATAGCGGTGCCTCGCCCGGGGGCTGGCGAGCTGCCAGCCCCCGCAGTCGCCTCGCATCGACACCTTCCGTGCGGCCGCGACACCCCGCAGAGCCCGCGAAGCAACTGCGCGAGCCCCAGCGCGACGCCGCCGCGCCCGCCTTCGCGGAAACCACACCCGTGCCATCTGATCTACCCCGGAGTCCAGTGCATGCCTGCCCGTATTTCCGAGGCTCAGCTCCCTCCCGCCGCCGCAGCCCCCCTGGTACCTGCCACGTTCCGCCCCAAGCGCCCCACGGTCCTCTCATACGGACTCGGTGCCGATTCCACCGCCATCCTGCTGATGTTCCTGGCCGATCCGGCTGCGCACGGCCTGGAACCGGACCTGTCCGACCTCATCGTCGTCCACGCCGTCACCGGGGATGAGTTCAGTGATTCGCTGGACTACGTCAACCGCCTGGTCCTGCCGCTGCTGCGAGCTCATTCGGTGCGCCTGGCACAGGTCTGTCGAGGCGGAAAGAGCGATACCGACGGCGTCCTGGTCCTGGACGACTCCCGCGCCCCGCGCCGCATCCACTCCGCTGGCCCCTGGCGTCTGTCCGACGAGCTGCGCACGGCCGGCACTGTGCCGCAGCTGGCAAACGGACAGCGCCGGTGCTCCATCCGATTCAAGGGATGGGTCCTCGACAACTGGGCCGCCGCCGAGTTCGGCGAGCAGACCTACCGTCGCGTCATCGGCTACCACGCCGATGAGCTCGGCCGTGCGGAGAAGGACTCCGTCATCCAGCGCCGCCTGAACACCGAAGCCGGACGCACCATCTGCCAACCGCACTACCCGTTGATCCTGGCCCGCATGGACCGGGCCGCGGTGGAGACCCTCGTGCTCGACCGCCTGGGGGAGCCCATCAAGAAGTCGTACTGCGCCATGTGCCCGTTCTCCGGCGTCTGCGCCTCCCGCGACCGCCACGAGGAGCGGCTCCGAGCCCACCCGCACGTCGCCGCTGAGGTCCTCCGCCTGGAGTACGTCTCCATGGCGCTCAACGAGCGGATGTCTCTGTACGGGCCCGCCGGATCGCTCTACCGGCGGCTCACCGAGGACGGCCGCAACCGCGAGGTCCTGGAGGCATTCGAAGCCGGCCTGGACCAGACCCCGTACGCCGTCTACGAGGTCCGCCGCATCACCTTCGTCGGCCGCACGAAGGCATGCCGCGACTGGCACGGCCCGAAGTGCACCTCGCCGAAGTGGTGGTGCACCCGCGAGCGCACCACCCGCTGCCGGCGCATCCACGCCCACGCCGCCTTCGAGATCAATCTGGCAGGCGCTCGCATCCCGTCCGAGCTGCGCTGCGACGGACCGGAAGGCTGCCGCGGCAAGCTGAAGAAGGGCCAGTCCTGGAGGTCCGTCCGCACCATCTACGAAGGCCCACGCGACCAGGCCGAGCTCATCGTGACCCGCTACGCGGACCTCTACCCCGATCGCGTCCGGCTGCGCACCGGCGAGACATCCCACATCCGCCGCGCCCACTACTTCGAAACGGATGGCCTGCCGAGTGCCGAGGGGTTCCTCGTCGCCGCACCCGCCGGAGTCCTCGACAAGCAGCGGGCGGGGTTCGAGACGCGTTGGAACGACATGACCGGCGGTGCGGGGACCGCGTTCCGTCCGCTGCGGGATCTCCCGCGGGCGGCGCCCCGGCGCCGGAAGTCGTCGGCAGGTCCTGTCCCGGTGCGCCGGGCCAAAGTGATCGGTGACGTCGTGCTGATCGCATGACGTACGTGATGTGAGTAGTTTATAGTTGTCTTGTTGTTGGGCTTTCCGGCAACGCCTTCCCCTCACCTCTCATGAAGGAACTCCCACATGGCCATTGCCGTCAGTCCCCACCCGCCGAACGTCCTGGCGGCAGGCACGGTCGTGCGCTGTTGGCACTGGGTCGATGGACGGAACCTCGGCGTGCGCAAAGCCATCGTGCTCGGCTCCTACAGCGTGTACAACCCGGCCGCCTGCTACTGGATGTGGTTCTACACCCTGGGTCCGGCAAGCCGCGATGAGCACACCGTCTGCCACTCCTTCCCCCGAGAGATCACCACCGTGGGCACCGTCGAGGACATGTCCGAGCGCATGCTGGCCAAGGTCGTCGCGGGCCTGGCCGACTTCCCCGAAGCCTCCGCTGTGCGGGACCGCGCGGCCGCCCTCGTCGACCACCTCCGCAAAGCCCGCCTCGCCCGGCGGCGCTGACCACAGCCGGACCGGAAGACCACCAGGCAGACAGGGGCCTGACCAGCCCCACCATCCCTTCGCCAGTGCGGCAGTGGCAGCCGCCCGGCGCCGAAAACACCCACCGCATTGGGGCCGCCCCATGAACATCACCACCCGGTTACACCTGCTGGAAGCCATCCGGCGTGCCGAACAGGCAGTCGCCGCGCGCACCGCCGCCGACCGCGCCTGCACCCGAGCCACCAAGGCCGCCGCCGAGGCGCTCACCGAAACCCGCCGCCACCAGCAACAGCTGGCCGAAACCCCCGCCCCCGACGACACACAGCACGCCCAGGCACTGGAAGCAGCACGGCAGACCTACGCCGACTGCAGCCGACGCCAGCAGGCCGCCAGGGCCAAGGCGGGCCGCGCCGTCGCTGCGGCCCGCGCGGCCAACCGTGGGCTGGCCGCTCTCTACACCCCCCACGCCCGCGGCCGCGCGACCGGCGGCCAGCGGCGGCACGCCGTCGCGGCGAGCCTGCTGGACGAACTGGCCTCCATGCCGCTGGAACTGCTCCGCGCCGCCGACGCCATCCTGGTGCACTCCAGCGCGGGCAAGGATTCACTGGTGATGCTCCACCGCCTGGCGACCTGGGCGGACCAGGCCGGATGCAAAGACAAGATCGTCGTCGTGCACTGCGACCTGGGAGACACCTCCGAATGGCCCGGGGTGCGCGAGCTCGCCGAGCGCCAGGCCGACCGCTACGGACTGCACTTCGTCGCGGTCGACGCCGACGGCGGCCTGCTGGGCCTGGTGGAGAAGCGGGGGATGTTCCCGGACGCCACGCGCAGGCTGTGCACCAGCACGCTGAAACGGGACAAGGCCAACGTCCTGCTCACTGCGATCGTCGCCGCCCTCGGCCTGGACCGGCAGGCGCTCATCATCAACTGCCTGGGCATCCGCGCCGCCGAATCCACCGCCCGTAGCAGGAAGCGCGTGCTGTCCATCGACGCCCGGACCAGCAACGGCAAACGGCTCGTCCTGACCTGGCACCCCATCCACGCCCTCTCCGACACCGAGGTCTGGCAGGAGATCGCCGCCGAGGGCCTGGAGTACCACCCGACCTACGACGCACTGATCCCCCGCCTGTCCTGCGTGTTCTGCGTGCTCGCCGGATTCAGCGTGCTGGTGCGCGCCGTCCGCCTGTGCTGGGCCCTGGGCCTATCGCTACCCGAGCGATACGAAGAGCTCGAAGCCCGGATTGGCCACCGCTTCAAAGAGCAGTACAGCCTCGCAGACGTGATCAAGGAAGCCGCCCGGATCGAAGCCGAGGAAGGCCCGCTCACCTGGCGCCGCGGAGACGCCATCCGCGACCAGCTCGGCGATAACGCCGCCGACGACTACCTCCACCGCCTGGCCCTGGCGGCCTGACCGAGGGAGGGCCCGCCGCGCCGCGGCAGGCCCTCCCGGGGGCCCTGCGACGCGCCAACAGCCCGTACCCAGAGGCGAGCTCCACTTGCCCACCCCAGCCTTACGAAGAGGAACACCCATGGCCAAGGAGCGCGTAAGCGCCGGTCCCGGCATCATCCGCGAGGGCATGCACATCGAGTACCTGCCCGTCTTCCGCCCGGACCCCCGCTCGAATCCCTGCCACGGCGGCACCATCCTGTCCATCGGCACCAAGACGGTCCGCTGGCGCCCCTACAACTGGCACTGCGCCGTCCGCACCTGCCTCGAGGCCATGCGCATCGCCGCCGAAAGGCACCTCGACACAGACCCCCTCAGGCGCTCCCGCGAACCGGCCGTCCCACCCCGCAGTGGCGGGCGTGGAGCCTCGCCCAGCACCGCGACTACGCCGCCGCACACAACGCGCCCATCGAGGCCCCCGCCCACTGTGAGGACGGCGAGCCCCTGCCCGACGAACAGCGACCGCTCCTTGCCCCAGGGATCATCGAGCCGGGCTGGCACATCGAGTACCTGCCCGCGCACCGCCCCGGGCCGCACACCCGGCACGCCTACGGCGGGGCGATCGTCTCCATCGGCCCCAAGACCGTCCGGTGGCGCCCTCACGGCTCCGACTCGGACATGCGCACACCTCTCGAGCACATGCGGATCTCCACGGCGCACATCCCAGCTCACATCACCGTGACCAACACCCTGGCCGGCCGACCGCCCACAAAGTGGGAACTCTCGGTCTGGATCAAGGCCGTGCGCGGGGAGGGCAAGTGGGAGCACACCGGCCGCACCCACCGAAGCATCGCCCGCTACTGGCACGTCCTGGACCCGATCCTCAGGGGGTGGATCGCGGACGGCATCGAGAGCCTGCGCGAGATCACCCAAGACGACGTCAAGCGGGCCATCGCCACCCGTAAGGGGACGCCGGCCCGCACCCGTAAGGGGACGCCGGCCCGCTCGATCCACATCGTCCTGCGGAACGTCTTCCGTGCCCTTCGGCAGGAAAGCGTGATCTTCCGCGATCCCACCCGCGGCCTCGTCTTAGCCGGGATCAACAAGACTCCACCATCCGTGCCCTCGGACCGGCTGGCCGGCGTCCTCAGCCACGCACAAAACGACTTCCAGCGCTTCGTGATGGTGCTGGTCTGCGTCCACGCGCTCAGCGGCACCGACATGCGCCACCTGCTACTTACCGACCTCGACCTCTCCCGTGAGCGCCTCATCGTCCGACGACCCGGCAAACGGCACATCATCTACCTGGACGAACTGACCTACCGCTGCGCCTCCGCGTGGATCCGCGAACGTCACCGACGCTGGCCAGTGACCACCAACCCCCATCTGCTGGTGGACGTTGGACTGCGGTGGACACCACCCACTCGCCCATCGGCACCACGTTCACCAACATCTTCCGGCCCACCGGCCTCAAACGGCCATGCGATACGTCACTGCGGCGCACCCCGAACGCACAGCGAAGCTGCCACGGTGAGAGGGGGCAGCCCTGAGGCCAACCCCCACCACCTGGTGATGGGGCATCAAGCGAGTCGGATGCGGTTCGGTCCCGTCTGTTCCATCTGCATCAGATCGATCCGCCCGTCGGGCAGAGCGACGCAGCCCGGGTGCGGCTGATCGAGACGGTGGATGGCGCCCTGGGCGGCAGGGCAGGCCACCGCAACGACGTCGCGGGCGGCCGTGACGAGCACGAGCCGGCCGAACGGATCGTACGCCGCCCTCGCTCCCTCGCGTTCGTCCTCCCACAGAGCGCTGACCAGCAGCTCGGCTAGCTCTTGGTCCTCGTCCTTGGGGCCGTACCAGGCCAGCGTCCCTACGTAGTCGGCAAGCTCGGGATGTTCGTCCACGGTCAGCTGAAGCGGCCAACCGCCGTGCTTTTGTGCCGCGGCCCGCACCACGATCGGCAGCGTCGCGTCGTTCTCCGCGCACGCGGCCACCAGCGCCTCGCGCACCGGCCCCTCGATGCCAGCGCTATCACGCAGGGCGGCCGCGGCGCGATGCAACCGAAGCCAGTGTGCGATGTTGTCTCCGCCGAAGTCGGCACCGAACGCGGCGAGTTCATCCCTCTGATCCCGAGTGAGCTGGGGGCAACGTCGATCCACCGTTGTGCGTTCCTCCTTGAAGTAGGAGTGGTGGTAGCGAGTGTCGGCCATGACTGCGGCGTTCGCGGTCGTAGTCGCTGCGTCGACAGCGATCGCCGCGGCCCGCAACTCACCGGCCTTCTGAAGCTGTACTGCCCACTCGCGCAGCACCTTCGTACGTTCGACATGGGCAACGAGCTCGTCGGGGTCCCATTCCAGCGCGACGGGGCGTTCGCCTCCCACGTACCGCTCGATGGTCTCCCGCGTGTGGGTGCCTTCCGGATAGAGCTCGACGTCTTCACCCACCAGGTGTGCGAGCTGTGGGAGTCCTGCTCGGATCACGCTCGCGCCTGCAGGCGTGAACAGTCGTGTGTCGGGCCGACGCCAGCGCCCCAGCAGCCCGGTCTGCTGCTCCGGCACGGCAAACGTCAGATACACCAGCGACTGCGGGCCCTCCTCCTTGCTCCAGAAGGGCTCGGCGCGCACGCCCAGGCCGAAGAAGAAGCACCTGCGCGCATCGTCGGGCGTGAGCAGTCCCGCCGCCACGATTTCTTCGGCGATGTGCTGCCCATGGGATCCCACCGTCGGGTACAAGGTCCGCACGTCCATCGCCGAGATCAGGCACACGATGCGCTCGCCACCGTCCGCCGGGCCGCGCCAGATCCGCACATGTACCGAGTACTGGTCCTGGGACCACGGGACGGAGAAGTCCATCACCTGGTCCGTCACCCGTGGCAGCGGCGCTTCGAGAGCGGGCAGGTCGAGCCACATCGGCACCGGGAGCCGCCGCAGCGGGCCGTCGGCAAGCGCTTGGCCTCGTTGCGCGGCGAACAGCCGCACTTCTGTCGGCACCCAAAGCGCCGTTTTCGCGGAGCCTGCGTGGAAGCGCGGGCGGGGAGGCTCGCCGCCGCGCAGCCGTCGACCAATCTCCGTCGCCGAGACGTCGAGCACCTTGGCGACCTGGTTCGCGTTCCACAGTTCCTCGGTCTCGTCCTTCACCGACGTCGCCGACGCACGGTCTGCCATCTGCCCCTCCAAGAAGATCCGTTGCGAAAGTCACACGCTACCGAATGCAGGTTACGTACGTAACCCAATCGCTCGAATGCGTTACTTGCATCAGGAGATGGGTCGCGAGTAGGGAGCGGAGGAGCATTCCCGTCGGAGAACGTCCGCCGGCGCTCCAAGCCGTTCCACGAGGCGATCTCAAAGCTGATCAGCCTCCGCACGCCCGGCGACGCACGGGCGCTGAGTCACTGGTCTGGGCCGAACGGGCGATCCGACCCGGCAGCCCACCTCCTGGCAGGAGCGGCGGCGTTGACCCGTTTGTGGAACTGGGAATCGCGGAGTCGTCCGTCACGATCAAGACCTTGTCGGTGAACGGTAAGCGGATGCCGAAGGGGATCTACGGCCAGCTGCCGCAGCGCTCCTTGCTGGCCGACAGCGACTGCGAGGTGGTGGGCCGCCCCTGGGGCCGTGTCGTGGACCCGAAGTGCTGCCACGACGCCCGGCGCAAGCCGCACTGGCACGTCCTGTACGAGCACGACGGCGAGTTGTTCGTCTGGGTGGCACTGAAGCGGCGGGAGGACGCGACCTGGCACCTTCGGGACGGCGGCTACCAGCCCCGCTCGAAGCAGGGGACGGCTTTCGTGGACGCGTGCCTGCTGGAGACCCATCTGGGGGCCGCCGACTTCTTTCAGGGCAAGGTCTTCAGCCTGGTGCCCGAGGGCGAGCTGGTGACGCTGATCGAGGACATCAAGGTCTATCTGACCTGCTCGAACGAGGCCAACCGGCTCCGGTCCGCCCGCGAGCGGTGGCCAGGCCACCCCAGCGTCGAAGAAGCGGAGAAGGAACTCCGCGCTCTGTACGAGAGGCGGGGCAAGAGCGCCCGCGAGCTGTACCCGGAGCTGGTCGCGGACGTGCAGCAGGTGAAGCAGGCCCGGACCAACTACGTGGCGGCGCTGGAGATGGTGGCCGGGCTGCCTCAGCTGTTCCTCGGCGCCTGAGCGATCACCGCGCCGCGCCCGGCGCGGTGCGGGTGGCGGGCCCTCGCCTCGGCTCGGCCCCGCACGTCCTCGGCGCGGTCTTCGGCGTCCTGGGCGAGAGCGTCCGTCGTACCTGACGGGATGCCGAGCCGCTGTAGCCCCGACGGCCCCGGTATGTACTGCGGACCCGTCGCCGTTAGGCTCATAGATGGCCGAACCAGTGCGGGTTCCGGCCATTCGGCGTCCAGGAATCCGCGAACCTGCGCGCCTTGCCATGCGGTAGCGCCAAGCTGAACTACGCCTCCCCGGCCGGGGATCTCTACACCGGGAGCTATCACCTGGCGTGCCGGCGGGCCGCTGAGGCCCTCACCGCCTCCGGGGGAACCGTCCTGATCCTCTCCGCCGCCCACGGCTTCGTCTCCCTGGACGAACCGCTCAGCCCGTATGAGCGACGGATGGGACAGCCCGGCAGCGTCCAACTCGACACGCTGCGCGCCCAAGCAGACCAGCTCGGCCTCCACCGCGGCTCCCACCTGATCGCCCTCGGCGGCCGCGCTTACGTCAACGCGGTCGCCGCCGTACGGCCGGACGCACTCCGCCCCTTGACCGGCTGTCGCGGGATCGGCGAACAGCGTGCCCGGCTGAGCCGCATCGTTGCCGCCGAGCACCCGCTCCGCCTGGTGGAAGAGCTCGCCGGCATCCGCCGGCGGTGACTCGGCAAACGGGCCCTCAACCGAGGTCCGGTTTGTGGAACCAGCGCAGGTCAGGCAGTGCGGGGGAAGCCTGGCAGACCGACGGTGGACACCGCCGGCGCCAGGCATTCCTTCAACGCTCTGCGTCCAGGGCTGATCAGGGTGTTGCGCGCTGCGGTTGCGGGCGGCCAGTGCGGCATCGAGCTTCCTCGGCGCGGAGCCGGTCGGCGATCCAATCGGGCAGAGGCGCCACAGGCACGTTGTGTTCGACGAGGTACGGCAGGCCGCCGACGAGCGAGCCCGGTCCGACGAGGTAGCCGCCGCTGCGGCGGCCGGGCCCGCGGACGTCGATCCCGGGCCCGAGAGCGCCGGAGCTGCTGCCGATCGTGCAGTCGGCCGGCACCCGGAAGTACAGGTGCAGCCCGCCCGAGGGCGTCGCGACGGTGAACGTGTCCGGCCAGTCGGTGAGTCCTTGGGCGTCGATCTGGGCGCGCAGCGTCGCAGCACCGTTGTGGACCGGGCCGTCGCCGTGGTGGACGTCGAGATCCAAGACGACTACGGCGGAGGCCCGGCAGGCGATGCCGACGTTCCGGCCGCCGTCGAACAGCTCGGGGAGGACGTCCTCGTCGAGCGTGGCCAGCTGCTGCCACCCGGGCTCTGGAACCCGGCCCCCGGCGGGAAGTGGGAAGACCGCGAGGCCCCGCCATACGGCGCTCCGTGCGGCGGTGAGGGCGGTGGGCACGGGGCAGTCGGCGTCCCAGTGCCACAGTTGGGCCGGGTCCCGGCGGTGCTCGGGGCAGTCACCGCGCTCGGTGCCCGCGGCGACGCCCCCGCAGCGCGTCTTCGGGCAGGTGCAGCCGGTGAAGGAACCGCCGAGCACCGTCGTGCCGTGGCGCACAGACCCGCTCGCCTCGATGACGGCCTGGACGTCGCGCACGCTCACGCGGCCTGGTCCTCGTCGTCGTAGCAGATGCACTCGCCGTACGGGTCGCTACCGCCGCCGGCACCACACTCCGGGCAGCCGTAGGGGTCGTAGTCGTCGTCGTAGTCGCCGGTCGCGGCCCGCATCTCCTCGTGCCGCCAGCCGGTGCAGTCGTACTCGCACCCGCAGCCCTTGGTGCACTCCGGGCAGATCACGCCGTACGTCCAGCCACATGTGGTGCACATGACTTTGTTGGCCGGGTCGTTCTGCTGCTGCCGGAGGTAGTCGACGGCTTCCTTGTACGTGTTGATGTCGGCGTACGTCTCCAGGTACTCGACCAGGGTGTCCCGCTCGTCGGCGTCGGGGTGGTCCAGGAGCGCAATGGCGTCGGCGTGCTTGATGCCCAGCTCGTCCTTGAGGTCGGCCAGGGCCTTCTTGCGCGCGTGGTTCTTCGGCATCTCAAGCTCTCGTTTCTGCGGCTCGCGGTGATCCCAGACTCACCGGCCGCCAAGAGCGAGGGCCGGCAGGGGTGATGCGGTGTGGTGGGCGGCTCGGCGCGGGGCACCTTCGGTGTAGCTCGTCCGGTCTGGGCCGAACGCACCGGGCCACGAGCCGGGCCCACAGTCCAACGACTGCAGTCCCGACTCTAGGGGAGGGGACTGACACTCGTGGCGGACGTCCCCGTTGCCGGCCCCCGGCGTGGGCGGTGCTGGCTCGGAGTCAGGCCGACGTGCGACGGCCACTGTCCACCCCCGTAGAGACCCGTACTGACGGAAGAGTCGCAAATCTGACGAAGTTGTGATGCCTGGGACGCGTGAGTCCAGTGGGGTTGGACGGTTGGACGTCCGGGGTGCTTCTCCGGGGGCCGTTTCCGGACCAGGGAAACGGGGTGTGAGCTGCGGAATTTCGGTGGGGAGAGTACAGCCCCGAACCCCCCGACGTGACTCGCATGGGGTATAGTTGTCTTGTTGGTGGGCGGTGGCAGTCAGCCAACACCGAAAACCCGCATTCCAACCCAAGGGAGAACTCTGTGCCGCTACACCCCGATGCTGACCCGCTCGCGGCCAGCACCACCGTCGTGACCTTGCGCCCCGACGGTCTGGTCCGCGACTTCGAGAAGGAGCCCGGCACCTTTCTGGACCTCGCCGAGCTGTTCTCCGGCGCGCCCCCCTACGACACCCTGAGGCTCCGCTACGGCCTGGAGATGCACCACCACCTCGGCAGCACCGAGGCGCCCAACGCCGCCGCATCCCGCCTCGCCGAGCACTGCGGATACGAGCCCATCGACATCCGGGGCACCGTCTGGTTCACCGGCGCCAGCGCCGAGACGGACAGCGCACCCGGCATGGACGACGCAATGTACCTCGAGCTCTTCGAAACGCTCAGTGCCGTCAGCGACACCCACGGGCTGCGCCTGTGGAGCCAGTACCGGCCCCACGAGACGGTCTTCGTCAAGCCCACCGACTACGCCCCGGGGGACACCCTCTGGCTCGGCCAGCCTCACCGCTTCATGCGCCTGGCCGACTACCCGAGCGACTCCGTCACCGCCCAGCTCTTCCCCGGTGCCCAGTACTTCCAGTGCGACGACGGCTTCACGATGGGCGCCACCGCCCCTTCGTACCCGACGCGTGCCGACCAGGCTCCGCCCGGCTACTGGCAGCGCACCGGCCACCAACTGCTGCCCGCCTCCGACTGACCCGCCCGGATGCCCGCCCGGCACGGACCCGGGCGGGACCCGATCAGGGGAGATTCCCATGCACACCACCGTTGACGACTTCGCGGCCGCCCAGGCGGCCACGCTCCATCAGGCACAGGGACTGGCCCGCACGATCGCCGACACCCTCACCGCGATGTACCCGACCGCCGCCTACCTGGCCCTGGAGCGGGACGAGGACGACCGCGACCACCTGTGGCTCCACAGCATCCGGGACATCACCGGTCACATCCTGTGGGACACCGCATCCTCCTCACCCCTGCCCGCTCTCGCCGATGCCGAGCTGCGGCAGGCGTGGGGCCAGATGGACCCCTGCGTGCCCAGCAATCTGGGGGACTTGATCAACAGCCTGGCAGCAGTCGGCGCCCTCTTCGACTTCCTTCCGGATGCGGTCGCCCACGAGGACGACCCGAAGGATCCCGATCCTGACCTGCTCTGCCTGACGCTGAGCGACCAGGCCGAACCCGGGCTCTGGTGGTGGGACGGCGACGCGCTCCTGCGCCCGTACAGCGCCCCTCGGCCCGCCACACCCCACAACTGACCCGGGCCACCACCGCCCACCTGCCGCCGTGCCCCAGCAACAGCACCGGGTGCGGCCCCATAGGAGACAACCGACCATGACCCTCAGCGCATCCGCCGGTCCCCTCACCCCCATGCCGCTGCGCCTCACCGTCACCACAGAGATCACGTATTCCTGGCGGCACAACGTGCCCGTCCCCGTCGCCCTGGCCGACTCTCCCTCCCAGCTGGCCGACTGGCTGACCCAGCACGAAGAAGGGTGGGTGGAGGACTGGGACCCGGACGACGCCGACACCGCCGAACACGGAGCCTGCTCGCTCACCGTCGATGCGGTCGAGATCCGCGACCCGGCCGTTGACCCCGACCGCATCCCGCCGACCTATGCCGAGCTCCACCAGCAAGCCCTCACCAACACCATGTACGCGGCGATGCAGCTTCTCCGGGCCGAACTGCCGACCCTGCGCATGACCGAGCTGCCGCACCCGAGCAATCGGCCTGGCGCGGCCGACGACGACTGGGAGGCGGTCGCTTCCTGGGATGGACCTGTCTCAGGACACGTCACGATCACCAACGGCACCCGCTTCTGCTTCGAGACTGGTCACCTGGACGAACGCCTCGCCGACCAGATCGCAGACAACGCTGACGAGGTCTGCGACACAGAACGCGTCTGGGCCCTGAACCGCAAAGGCGTCGTAGAGATCGGCAACCTCATCGTGAGCGAAGCAGCCGAGGTCGCCCGGATCCTCGCCCGGCACAACGCCACCGCCGCATGACCGGCCCCGCCCGGCCGGGCGGTCGCGGCTCTGCTCTCCCTCCCCACCACCAGCGAAAGGCAGGAGCAAATGCTCCGCACTGACGGCTCTGACAGCACCACGACCCTGAACACGGACAGCGCCGAGACAGACTCCGGCATACAGGACGAGACCACCGTGACCGTTGAGCTGACCGTCACCGAGGAAGTGACGTACGAGTTCAACGCCGAGGTGGCGGTACCGTCCCACACGGTCAACGATCCAGGGGCTCTGCGCGACTACCTCGACGACAACGAAGACCTCTGGCTCGACGAACTCGACCCGACCGGCAAGAACGCCTGCCTCTGCATCAACGAGCGCAGCCTGGACAGCGCCTCGGTGGTCCTGGCCGCATGACCTCTCAGCTGGCCGCCGGGCCATGCCGGCGGCCAGCTCACCGGCACCAAGCACCCGCCCCGACGCCGAAGCAGGAAGTCGTGACGACCCCCTACCGCATCACCTGGGAAATCGAGCTTGAGGCAGACAACCCCGTTCACGCAGCCCGCCAAGCGCTCGCCCTCCACCGCGAGCCCCGATCATGGGCAACCGTCTTCACCATCCACCCTCACGGTGACACCCAGGCGCTGATCGTCGACCTGGACCCCAAGCACCTCGACCCGTCAGGCAACGGCACGCCGCGCGTCACGCCCGTCTAACCAGCATCGTTGATCACTACGCAGTTCACCTGGGAGCGCCGAACAGGAGTCGGGCCGGGTGGGCGAGTTCGGCACGTGCACGCTCGCCGATGCCGTGGGCGGCGTTGCCGGCCAGGGCGAGGGCGTCGTACTCAGAACCGGAGGCTGACGTCACATCCAAGCGCTAGCCACATAGGAGTGAGTCGGCCCGTCGCCACCAGCAATGGCCGTCCACCCACCCCCGCGCGGCAAGCTGCCGTGCTCGGAAAGGTAGGTAGGCATCCACGCCTCCGCATCGCGTGCCACTGCGTGCACCAAGGCGGTGCCCGGCGGGAACATCCGGTCGGCCACGACACATGCCATGCGCAGCGCCTCGGACATCGACGGGATCTCCGTCACCCGCGTATGCATGCTCTCCGGGGTGCCCCTGCCCATCACGGTGACCTGCCACTGTGAACTCGTCCGGACGTAGTCGGCGAGTGCCTCGGGGGCATTCGCCATCCGCTCGTGCGCCGAGGCCGCCGTGACCGTGGAGGGGCCCGTCAAGGTCACCATGACCCCAGGCATCGCCTCGACATGCCCATCCGACACCGGCCCCAGATTCCTCGGCCTGCGCGGCTTGTTCGCCTTGTCCCGTCCCATGAGCGGCTCAACGACCAGCCGCCGGATACGTTGCCGTGCACGGCGCGTGATGTCGGAAGCCGACCAGTCACTCCTCCGGCTTCTCCTGCGCGTCGCCGATGACGACGCGCAGGTCATGGATGCCTTGCAGGATGTCGATGAGAGCTTCCTCTGCTCCGCCCAGAGCGCGCCGGGTTGCCTCTACATCCCCGTGCTCCGCGGCCAGTTGGGCACTGAGTGCGTACACCGCGGTGGTCACTGCGGCGAAGGCGGCATCCCGGCCTGGCGGCGGTTGGTCTTCGCCGGATTCTGAGACCTGGATCGCAGTGCGCTGGAGCCGGTTCGTCAGCACGTTGGCCGCGAGGCCCGGGTCGGGGCCCACCTGCGACGACCAGCCGAGCACAGTGTCGAGGACATCCTCGATCTCTTCTTCTTCGGCCAACCGCGTCGCGGCGGTGATCTCCAGCTCCGTGGTGGCCAGCAGACTGCCCAGAAGGTGAAGTCGGTCCTCTTCCTGTGGCCCCTCGGGGCGCAGGACTGGATCAGTCACAGGCTCAGCCCCAAGGGCCACCAAGGCCCGATACACCTGATCCGCGCTGGCTGGATGCTCGCTGCTGATGCTCACATCCTCCAGCATCACCTCACGAAGCCGGGACGTCTGGCACCCACACCGTCGCGGCACCCGGACGGCCAAGCGTCGCATCAGCGCGTCCTTGACCTCCGACTTGTACCACCTTTGATACTCCTCGTGACGATCAGCTGAAGAAGCACAACGAGAGGGCGGCATGCTGCAGGTTCGTGATCTATGAATGGTATAGTTGTCTTGTTGGTCGGTGGTGGCAGCCGCCCAGCACCGGAAACCCGCTCCGCTTCAAAGGGGACAACTATGACGACCGCGACGGTCAACGAAACCTTCGCCCTCTGGGTGCCGCCCACCGGCAAGTTCCGCTTGGTCCACTGGCACACCATCAGAACCCCGCAGAACGCCCTGTGCTCCGACACGGTCCGTCCGGTAACCCTCACCAGCGAGCTGACCATGTGGACGGATGAGGGCGCCAGCCCGCTGCGCCTCCCCCGAAACCCCCGCGCCTCGGGGCTGCTGATCGCCTACCAGCCCCACCCGGGCGACTACTTCGGCGACGCCCTCTTCACCGGCGCCACCGACGTCAGCGGCGACGTGGTCCACGGGCTCACCTTCGATCAGGCCATCACGCTGATCGACCTCTACGTCCTAGGCGTCACTGCCTCCGCGACCGGGCCTCAGGACCACTGACACCAGGTCAACCCGGGCCCCGGGGAATTCCCGGGGGCCCGGGCCAAATCAAAAACCCGAGAAGGAACACGTGAGGAAATACACGATCATCGGCGACTGGTACAGCGTGGAAGACCTCGCCCCGTCATTCACGATCGTCACCGAAGGCGAAACCTACGAAGAAGCCCAAACGAATGCCGCGACGACCCTTCTGGAATACAACCCCCAGCGTGCGGAAGGCGAGAACGGCGAGACCCCCGAAACGCTCTGGGGAGGCGACAACGGCGCCTACATCATCGCCGCATTCGAGGGGGACCTCAGCGACCAGCTCGTCCAAGGCACATACGGGCTGATCGCATGACCACCCTGGCCACCCAGACCTACACCGTCATCGGCCTCACCTCGGACCTCGACGACACCGAACTGTCCATCGCCGCCGTCCTGCCCGGCCCTGTCACCGACCAGATCGAACCGCTCTCCACCAGCGAGAAGGACTTCACCCGCTGGGCTGAAGAGTTCGACGCACCCGACCCCGACACGGCGGCCGCGCTGGCCTACGAGCACTGCGCCACCACCACGCCGAGACCGCGACCCAGCGAAACGGCCGGTGACTACGTGCAGCGGGTCCTGAAGGAATCCGGGATCGCCTCCCACGAGGACGGGCACGCGAGTGCCGGTTGCTTCTGGATAGTCGTCGTCACCCCCGGCGGCGGAGAGATCTGGATCAACGGCCTGGACGGACAGGAAAACCTGGTCCACTACCCACCCGCCGCGCACTGCGGCTGGCTCGTCTGCTCGTACCCGGATCCGGACGACTCGAGCATCTTCTCCGTCCTGCACGAGGGCGGCAGCACTGACCTCGTCGCCGACACAGCCGCCGCGCTCGAGGCCATCCGTGCAGAGCTGGAGGCCCAGGCGGCCACCCGACCCACCTAGCTGTTCCCCGCTCACGAGGGGGGAGTTGTTCGAACGGCGCAGGCCCGCACCACTCGGTGCGGGCCTGCGCCGGGTTGGGGCCGATCAACTCGGCTCATCCTCATCCCTCGGCTGGCGGCGTAGACGTTGCGGTGCACGGTGCCGCCCGGCGATCCCGGCACCATACGCAAGGGGGATTGCCCTCGCGTTGCGCGAAGGGGTTGCCCGTGTGTTCTCACCGGGCCGCCGACGGACCCCCGGGCCAGCCGCCTCCTGACGTCCTTGCCCGAGTTGGCATGCGAACCCCGCGAGGTTTTTCACGGTTCGCGTTCCGCGGTGTGGCCAGATGGGAGTGCAGACCGCCCCGCTCCTCCCAGCGGGGCGACTCTGCACTGCCGGAAAGGCCGGCAGGACACCTGGAGAAAGGAACTCGTGCGTGAACACCGACGTCCTCGGGCCCGGCGGTGGCGACGACCCGCGCCTGCCCATTGCGCTGCTGGTAGCTGCTGTCGCAGCCGCGGCCGCAGTGAGCGAGGCGTGGGCGAGCGGGGTGGGAACAGCGGCCGCCGTCTACGCCGTCATCACCGCCAGCAGCCAGGACCGGAGGAGCTGACCGTGGCCCGATCGAAGCCATCCGCCGCCGAGCTGGCCCTCGTGGCCGAAGTCGAGAGGCAGGGAGGCACCGTCACCCCGACGCAGCTGGAGCGGTGGCGTCAGCAGGCGTGGCTGCCCCGGACACGGGAATGGTTCAGCCCCGGCTCCTCCACGCTCCGGCCCGACGTCGTGCTGCGCGCCGTACAGCTCGCCGGCTACTCACGAGCTGGCCGCAGCATCGGGTGGGTCGGCTGGGTGTTCTGGGCAGTCGACGACACCGCGGACAGCGCAGCCAGGCTCCGAGCCGCCCTACTCAAGCCCCTGCGGCGGCCGTTTACACGAGCGGGAATCGAGCAGGTCCCCGAGGGCGATTCGGATGCGGCATTCCAGGCACGGCAGGAGGCGGTTGCCCGGCTGCTGCAGGGCCGGCAATCCCGTCGGCGAGACCTCGATGGGACCCTGCGCGCGGCCGCCGCCGACGCCCAGGTCGACCTGCCGCGCTCGCCAGCGCACTCGATACCGAACCTGCGCCACCGGGCCATGCTGGAACTGGGCGCGCAGCTGGGAGTCGGCGGCGTAGCCGATATCGGCTTCGAGGGCCTGATGGAGGCGGCCGAACGTCTCGGGGCGGACCAGGCAGAAATCGATCGACTCCGTGAGACCCACCGGCGGGCCCAACTCGCCGGCGTCGACATACTGGCGGACTATCCCTTCATCACGCAGGGCCTCCCCGGCATGCTCCGGGCCGTCGAGACAGCTGACGACCAACTGCTGTGCGCGGCGGTGCGAGCCTGCACGGCGGCATCATCGACCCTGTGGGAGGTACTGAAGCGGGCAAGGGACAACCCAGAGCTCCTGTTATGGCTGATGAGCCATGTGATGTGGGACAAGTGGGTTCGCCACAGTGGATTCGTGCCGGACGGAGTGGCTGGCGAGGCCGCGCTCGCTCTGAGCACCGTCTACTTCTTGACGGACCCGGACTGGGCCCAGGACCTCGGCCGCTTCGTGCAGGACATGCACACCGTGCTGCACGACACGCACCCATCCCGCGCACAGCGACCGTCTCCATAGCCTGCGGGCAGTGCAGCGGCAGAGCGGCCTGGTGCCACCAGACCGAGAGCCCGGCTGTACACATAGCTGCGGCGCTGCCACCTGAGGCTCGCATTGCCTCGCCGCGCCGACGCGGATCCGGCCCGGCGGCCGACCGCCGCGTCCGGGTGGCTTGGTCCTCCTCCTGGCGTTCCCGCGGCGCCTGGGGGCCGGCCGCGCCGAGCTCGATGTGCGCGCACCGGGTTCGCCCGCCCGCGGCCGCCGGCGGTGAGCCCCGGCACGGCTGCTGCTTTGGGGGCGGTGGTGGGCGCTTCTGACGCAGAGGCAGGGGTCCGGCTGCACGCGGCCCAGGATCCGCACCGCAGCCCCCTTTCCACCGCATCGGAAGCCCAGGCCGCGCTCCGGCGGGATTGGCCGGACGGGGGTGCACCGAGAGTTGCACGGACCGTTGGCTGCACAGGCGCATCCAGAGTTGCACCGTAGGTACTGCCGAGGGTGTGAGCCCCCTTTCCGCGATCTTGAGTGTTTTGCCTGGTCAAGCGTGCTGGGCAAGCCTGTTCCGCTCACCGACACCTCTTCTCCGCGGTAGTCGGAAAGAGGTTGGTGGGGTTCTCCGGGGTGGCCGAGGAAGCGGCCGGCCGTTGCGGCGCGAGTAGCCGCGCCCGGTGGGCGGCCCGGTGAGCGACAGCGCCGTGGCGGGCCGAGGGGGTGGGGCCGGGCCGGGTGCCCCAGCGATGTCGCTCAGGGGTCGGATGTTGGAGAAACCCGAGGTCAGATGGTGTTTCCCTCTTCCATGACGTGATGCTGAGAGGTTATAGTTGTCTTGTTGGTTCGGCGGTGGCAGTCGATCAACACCGAAAACACGCCCCATTGCTGGGAGATCACGCATGCCCAACACCATGAAGCACACCGCTCGCCAGTCCCCCACCCGCACCCTGGCGACTCTGATCCGCGCTATGGACGACCAACGGGCCGTCACCATCACCTACATCAGCAGCGACGGTGAGGAGTCGGTGCGCACCATCGAGATCCATGACATTCGCACCACCCGGGCGGGCCGGATCATCATCCGGGCGATGTGCCGCATGCGCGGTGAGATGCGCACGTTCCACCCCGCACAGATCGTCACTTACACGGTCCATCGCATGGGCTTCGCGATGGACGCTCCGGCGGACGAGACCCCCTCCACACACATGGCCAAGACCCCCCGGCGGTTGATCTCCCTGGAACTCGACCGCGACTACCCGGACCCCGTGGCCCTGGCCGCGTAAGCGGCACGGGCCCCGAAAGAGGCCCCTCAGGCAGCCAGCCAGAGCCCCAAGGACGACACTTCAACACCAGGGAAGGTCATGCCGAACACTAACGACCGCCGCAACCTCTCCGCCGTTCCCGCCCCGGCCCCCGAGCCTGAGCAGGAGATGCCCTACACCGAAGCGGAGATGGAAGACGCCATGGGGCACCTGCTGGCCCGCATGACGCCCCTGACGCGCCGCACGGGACGGAAGATCGAAGAGATCATCGAGTCCGAGATCTTTGGACTCCTCGCGCTGGCCTACATCGCCGCGCTCCGCAAGAACCCTCCGGCCGGAGAAATCGACGCGCTCGCCTTCTCCTACTACGTCCGCATGCTCGCCAGTGCCCCCGAGGGCTTCGACGACGTCACGGACCTGATCGTCCTCGACAGCATCCAATGGTGCGCCCCCGCGCTCGATGCCGAGGCGCAAACCCGCGCGCTGCGCGCCGTCCAGGACTGACCCGCTTCCTGGGGCGCGTACGCCCCTGTGCGTCCCGTTCCGGCGATCGCTGCGCCCCCGAGGGACCGGGACACGCGGGCAACCCCATAGACGATCGTGATCTATAGAAGTTATAGTTGTCTTGTTGGTCGGCGGTGGCAGTCGGCCAACACCGAAAACACACCTGCACGAACGGAGTCACCCATGACCAGCACTCCTGGCGCCCTTCTCGTCACGCCCGAGGTGGACATCGTCCCGATCGGCCTTCCCGCTACTCCTGAGGAGCAGCTCACGGTTATGTACTCCCTGCTCCGTTGCCACTTCGTGGACGTCGTGCGTCTTACCGACCAGATGGACATGTGGCTGGACGACGGAGGGGCCTACACCCAGCCGGTCAACAAGCTGGCAACGGTGCTGGCCATGCGCTTCGGGCGCACGTCGCAGCCGTACTACGGGCCCGTGATGCTGGCTGGCCGTGACGCCAAGGGCGACACCGTACCGCTCAGCAGGGACAAGCTCACGGCACTGCTCACCAGCATCGAAGACCTGCTCTGAGCCCCACAGCCGGAGCAGCCACAAGGCTGCTCCGGCCCCCGGGACGCGACTCGTGCGCCCCGTTCCGGCGGTGGGGGAGTGGCACCCCCACCGCCACCGAAGACACCTGCGAGAAGGGACACCCCACGATGCCGAGCAGTGCCGAATGCGTCAGCCAGACGGTCAGGATCCTGGAGCTGTCGGCCCGCGTTGCCGAGTCCGGTCACATTACGCACCTGCCAGTGAAGATCACCCCCGTCGGTTGGGCAGCCTGGTATCGGGGGGACTGGCAGCTTGTGGCGCAGACACGCATGAACGACGAAGTACGGCGCCTGAAGACCGAGATCGAGACGGCCGAGCCTCCGGCTGACGTAGCCCACCTTTGGCCGTCCGCGCAGGAGTGGCGAGCGTCCACGGTTCGTACCGCCATGGACGATGCGTATGAGCGGGTGGTGGAGGAGATGCGCCGTGAGGCTCTGACCGCTATCGACGCCAAGGCGGCTGACTTCCTGTCGGTGGAGTGGGTTGAGTCGACTGCACCGTATCTGGTTCAGGGTGAGTGGACGGTTACGGTGTCGGTCCGGGGGACTGACCATGCGGCTGTACGGGACGCGTTCGCGGCCAGCTTGGACAGCAGGCGCGATGAGATCGTGGCAGACGCTCAGAAGCGCATTCCGCGCATTTCTGGGACGTTCCCCGCGCCTCGCGACACTCCGGAGAAGGTGCGGAAGGCATGGCGGCGGGATCGTCGGAAGGGGACTGTTCCGAAGCCTGCTTCGGGTGCGTTTGCGCCTGGTGGTTGGGTGAGGTGGCAGCACCCTGAGAGTGGCGAGATGCTGACAGGCATCGTTTCCAGGTGGTTGCAGGGTGAGCGGACCGATTCGGCTCGGCGCACGGTGTTCCCC
>NZ_JBIADZ010000024.1:0-153055 GCF_042868035.1 Streptomyces sp. NPDC007875
GACGCGGTGTTCCGGTCGAAGGTGGATGGGGCGTTCCATCTGCATGAGCTGACCCGGGACCTGGACCTGTCGGCCTTCGTCCTGTTCTCCTCCGCTGCGGGCACCTTCGGCAGTTCGGGGCAGGGCAACTACGCCGCCGCCAACGCCTACCTCGACGCGTTCGCCCATCAGCGCCGGGCGCAGGGACTTCCCGCCGTCTCCCTGGCCTGGGGCATGTGGCAGCAGGCCGCGGGAACGGGCATGACCGGCCGCCTCGTCGATGCCGACCAGCGCCGGATGACACGCGGCGGTGTGGCCCCCTTGTCTCAGGCCGAGGGTATGGAACTGTTCGACGCTGCGCTGCGTACGGCCGAACCCATGGTCCTCCCCATCAAGCTGGACCTCGGCGCTCTCCGGGCCCAGGCCGCCACCGGGGCGGTGCCGCCGCTGCTGCGCAAACTGGTGCCACCGGCCCGGCGAGCCGCTCGGGCCACTACGCACCAGGAACTGGTGACCGGCAGGCTGGCCGGGGCGACCCCCGAGGAGCAGGAGCGGATTCTCCTCGACATGGTCCAGCAGGAGGCCGCCCGGGTCCTGGGCCACTCGGCGGCCGTCACGCTCGACCCCGATGTGCTGTTCACCGAGATCGGCCTGGACTCCCTGATGGCGGTGGAACTCCGCGATCGCCTGGCCAAGCGCACCGCGCTGCGGCTGCCTCCCAGCTTTGTCTTCGACCATCCGACTCTCCGGATGCTGGCCCGGCAACTGCGGGATGAGCTGGAGGAAGCCGATGCGGACGCTCCCCCCGAGGCTGCCCGCGAATCCGCCCCCGCCCGGGACCCCGAATCCGCCCCCGCCCCCGGAGCCGCCCGGGAGTGAGTCCGACACACCCCGCCCGGTTCAGCCGAGCCCGCACCGACCGAAGCGGCAACAAGCGGTAAGAAGCGGCAAGAAAGGGATCGCACATGTTCAGCACGGACACGTACCTGGCGCATCTGGGGTTTTCCCAGCCGCCCGCCCCGACCCTGCCGAACCTGCGGCAGTTGCACCGCAGCCATCTGATGGCGGTCCCCTACGACACCAACCACACGCACCGCCTCAGCGCGGAGAACATGGCCGACATCGATATCGACAAGGCATTCGAGGCCATCGTGCCGACCGGCGCCGGGGGGATGTGCCTGGAGCTGAACACCCTGTTCGCCCGGCTGCTCCGCGAGCTGGGCTATGACCTGGACGTCATCAGCGGTGGCACGTATCTGCCCGGTGACATCTTCGCCCCCGACCCCGAGCACATGCTGATGCTCGTCCGAATCGAGGGGCAGGAGTGGCTGGCCGACGTGGGGCATGCCGGGCTCTGCTTCATCGAGCCGCTGCGCCTGTCCGAGGAGGTGCAGTGGCAGTACGGCTGCGCGTTCCGGCTGATCCGGCGGGACGGCTATCTCGTACTGCAGGCCAAGACCCTGGACCACGATTGGCGCACCACCTACCGCTTCACCACCGAGCCCAGGGCCTATGACGCCTGGGCCGGGGTCGGAGAAGGCAACGGCCCGGCCATCCTGGCGGCGATGCGCAGGCGCCGGCGCGTCATCGACAAGGGGCAGGTCTTCCTCACCAACAACATGTTCACGATCGTGGAGGACGGCCATGAGAAGGTCACCCTCCTCGTCGATCCGGAACAGCGCGCCCAGGTGCTCGACACGTACTGGGACGGTCGCGACTGACCGAGCCGGTGCCGCCATCCCCGTCCCGGCCCGCGGCCGACGACCAGCAGATGAGAGTGATGCGCCATGAAATTCGGTTTGCTGTACGGGGCGCAGCTGCCCCGACCCTGGACCCAGGACTCCGAACACCGCTTGTTCAACCAGATGTTGGACGAGATCGAGCTGGCCGACCGGCTCGGCTTCGACCATGTGTGGTGTCCTGAGCACCACTTCCTCGAGGAGTACTCGCACATGTCCGCGCCGGAGGTGTTCCTCGGCGCGGTCAGTCAGCGCACCAGCCGCATCCGTATCGGCCACGCGGTCGCTCTGATGCCGCCGAGGTTCAATCCGACGGCCCGGGTCGCCGAGCGGATCGCCACGCTGGACCTCCTCTCCGACGGGCGGGTGGATTTCGGCACGGGCGAGTCCACCACCCCCACCGAGCTGGGCGGGTTCGGCGTGGAGCGCTCCGAGAAACGGGATCAGTGGGCGGAGGCGGTGGACGCTGTCGCCCGCATGTTCGTCGAGGAGCCCTTCGCCGGATGTGAGGGCAAGTACGTTTCCGCTCCGGTCCGCAATGTGCTGCCCAAGCCCCGGCAGAAGCCACATCCGCCGATGTGGATGGCCTGCGGAAACCGGGACGCGATCCGCATCGCGGCCGCCAAGGGCCTCGGCGCGCTGAACTTCTCCTTCTTCGGACCGGCCGAGACGAAGACGTGGGTCGACGCCTACTACTCGGGCATCGAGTCGGCGGACTGCGTACCCGCGGGGTTCGCGGTCAACGCGCAGATCGCCGCGACCATTCCGATGTTCTGCCACCAGGACGAGACCACGGCGGTCGAACGCGCCGTCGACGGCGTCCAGTTCTTCAACTTCGGCCTCGGCTTCTACGCGGGCTTCGGCACCGCCGCACCGGGCCGCACCCGGCTGTGGGAGGAGTTCCAGCGCGACCGCGACAAGCGTGGCATGGGCCGCTCCTCCTTCGGCAAGCCCGGTATGCCGCTGGGCAATCCGGCTCGGGGCGCGGTGGGCACTCCGCGCCAGATACGCGACTTCCTGCGGCTGCACGAGGAGGCCGGACTGGACCAGGCGATCTTCCTCGTCCAAGGCGGCGGCACCCGGCACGAGCACATCTGCGAGTCGCTGGAGCTCTTCGCCAACGAGGTGATGCCCGAGTTCAAGGAGCGCGATGAGACCGCCGAACGGCTGAAGGCGGCCCGGCTCCGGCCCGCCATCGATGCCGCCATGGCCCGGCGCGAGCCGCCACGGACGGCCGACCCCGACTACATCATCCCCGCCCGTAGCCAGAGCTGACACCCACAGAAGGAGAACGCGATACCGCCATGGCCGATACCCCCGAAGAAGAACTTCGCATCCTCGACCCGAAGACCGTCGCGGACGAACTGCGCAAGCACGGCCCGCCGCGGCAGATCACGATGAACGGCACGACGGCGTGGCTCGTCTCCCGGTACGACGAGGTCAGGGACTGTCTCGGACACCCCGGCATGAGCCCGGCCGCCGCCTACGCCGCCTCCCAAGGCCAGACCACTCCGGTGAGCGGGCTGTTCGAGGACACGCTGCCCGGCACCAATCCGCCCCAGCACACCCGGCTGCGCAGGCTGCTGGCCAAGGCGTTCACGGCACGCAGGGTGGAGAGCCTGCGGCCGCGGGTGCAGGAGATCACTGACACCCTGCTGGACCGGATCGCCGTCGACGGCCAGGCCGATCTCGTCACCGCGCTGGCCATCCCGCTGCCCATGCAGGTGATCTGTGAACTCCTCGGCGTGCCCATCGCCGACCGCACCGAATTCCACCAGTGGGCCGACCTGATGCTCACGCCCCCGCTGGACCCGGACACCGCCGCACGCTCCCAGGACGCCGCCACCAAGCTGTGGACGTATATGGAGGACCTCGCCGAAGCCAGGCGGAAGGCCCCGGAGGACGACCTGATCAGCGATCTGATGTCCGCACACGAGGACGACCGGCTCAGCCACCGCGAAGTGGTCGCCACCGCACGGATGATGCTGATCGCCGGATACGAGCTGACCGGCAGCTTCATCAGCAACGCGGTCCTCTCCCTGCTGTCCCAGCCGGACCAGCTGGAGCTGCTGCGCAAGGACCCCGAACTGGCCGGGCGCGGCCTGGAGGAACTGCTCCGGCACGCCGGGCCGGGCATCCTCGTCGTGCGCTTCGCCAACGAGGACGTGGAGATCGGCCCCGTACAGATCCGCGCCGGCGACCAGGTGCTTCTGGACATGGACGCCGCACACTCCGACCCGGCACACTTCACCGACGGCGAGCGGCTGGACCTGACGAGGGACTCCGGCATGCATCTCCAGTTCGGCCACGGCATCCACTACTGCATCGGTGCGCCACTGGCCAGGGTGGAGGGGCAGATTGCCCTGGAGAGCCTGGTCCGGCGGTTCCCTGGCCTTCGGCTGGGCGTTCCCGCCTCCGAGATCAGCCACAGCAAGAACCCGTTCATCCGCTCGCTGACCGCGCTCCCCGTCGAGTTCGAGGCTCAGCGGCCCGAGGAGTGATCGCTGAACGACGTCGGATCGGCCAGGCCGGTGACCCGCATCGTGATGTTCAGCCGTCCGGACCTCAGTCCGGTGGCCGGGTCGCCGGTTCCGGGCAGGATCTTGGGGACGGCATGGTAGGCGTAGCGGGAGGGGCCTCCGAAGACGAACAGATCCCCGGAGCCGAGTTCGAGGTCGGTGTACGGCTTGGTACGGGTCTCGGTGTTGCCGAAGCGGAAGACGCAGCTGTCGCCGATGGTGAGCGAGACCACCGGGGCGGATGACCTCTCGTCCTTGTCCTGGTGCATGCCGAGTTTCGCCTGGGCGTCGTAGAAGTTGATGAGTGCGGTGTCGGGGGTGTAGCCCTCACCGGCCGTCTCGTCATCGTATGCGTCGGCCAGGGCACGACGGCCCAACTCGACCATCTAGTCAGGGAATTCGGCTACCCGGGCGCCGTTCACATCGTCGGCGGTGCGGGTGTACGCATAGGGCTGCCAGTGCCAGCCGATGCACACCGTCCGCA
Source organism: Streptomyces sp. NPDC007875 (assembly GCF_042868035.1). Lineage (NCBI taxonomy): Bacteria > Bacillati > Actinomycetota > Actinomycetes > Kitasatosporales > Streptomycetaceae > Streptomyces > Streptomyces sp. NPDC007875. Next base: position 4,722 of record NZ_JBIADZ010000024.1, read on the forward strand.
CCGACATGACGCCCCCGCGCGGCAGCTTCGTGTGCCGGATCGGGACCGGGCCGGTGGCCCAGCCCCGGCAGGCGATCACCAGCTCCCGCTGCTGCTCGAGGGTGAGCCAGCCCGGCACGTGGACGGCGCCGGGGGCCACTTCGAGGCGTGGGCGGGGGATCAGGGCGTTCATACGGGGTTCTCCGCGGGCGGGTTGGCGATGTCGGGCCGCGATGTGGTGCGGTGGTGCCGGGCCGCGATGTGGTGCGGTGGGTTCGGCCGCGATGTCGGCGGCGGAGGTGTTCCGGCCACGGCGTCAGGCCGCGTCGTGGAAGACCAGGCCCAGCGCGTGGCGGCGCCCGGAGCGCACCGTGCTGACCCCGTGCCGCATGACACCGGCCGACCAGCCGCGCTTGGTGGCCACGGGGCGGTCACGGGTGGTGAAGATCAGCCCGTGGCCCTGCCGGAGTACGGCCGTAGTGCCCCGGGACTGGGCACGGGGCCGCTGCTCGACCAGCAGGAACTCCCCACCCGTGTAGTCCGTGCCGTACGCGTCCAGCCCGATCACCACCTGAAGCGGAAAGAGCATGTCGCCGAACACGTCCCGGTGCAGGGCGTTCCAGTCGCCCGGGCCGTAGCGCAGCAGGATCTGCGCGGAGCGGTTCTGTCCGGCCTCATGGCACATGGCCAGCCACTTCTCCAGGCTGTCCGGCCAGGGCGCCGGGCGGTCGAGCCGCTCCGCCCAGTCACGGGCGACGGTCAGCAGCCGCGGGTAGAGAGCGGCGCGCAGCTCGGCGACCGGTTCGGGCAGGTCATGGGTGAAGTAGCGGTACTGACCGGAGCCGAAGCGGTGGCGGGCCATGTCGATCGTGCTCCTGAACCGCTCCTCCCGCTCATAGAGCCCGGCGATACGGGCGCACTGCGCGGGGGTCAGCAGCCGTGGAGTGAGCGCGCACCCGTGGGTGTCCAGCTCTTCGGCCAGCTGTGTCCAGTCGGCCGCGGCCACGCGCTGGTGGAGGCGTGCCGTGTCGGTCGTGGTGCTCATCGGTGTTTCTCCGGGATCGTGCTCATCGGTGTTCTCCGGGATCCGGGAAGGGTGCGGTGCGGGCCCCGACCGGTGGATGCGAGGCCCGCGCTCAGAGGCTCTGGAGGGCGCCTTCGTGGACGAGGAGTCGCTGCTTGCGCTCCAGCCCGCCCGCATAGCCGGTCAGTGCGCCGGTGGCGCCGATGACACGGTGGCAGGGCCGTACGACCAGCAGCGGATTGCGGCCGATCGCGGTGCCGACGGAGCGAACCGCCGTGCGCGGGGCGCCGATCTGCCGGGCGATGTCGCCGTAGCTGACCGTCGTGCCGTACGGGATGGTCTCCAGCGCCTGCCAGACCCTGCGCTGGAAGTCCGTACCGCCCTCAACGCACTGGATGTCGAACCGGATGCGCTCGCCGTCGAAGTACGCGCGCAGCTGGGAGATGATCTCGGTGAATGCCTCGGCATCCTCGCTCCAGCCGTCCTGGACGACGGCCCCGCCCTTCTGGCCGGGCACGGACAGGGAAACCAGCGCGGTGCCCCCGGGCGCGGTGGCGGACCTCTCGCCCACCAGCAGCAGCTCGCCGAGCGGGCTGTCGATCGTCGTGTGGACCGTCATGGCTGTGGTCCCTCTCTTCTTCTCGCTGTTCTGTCGTGCGCTGCTCCCAGCATGCGGCTTCCGGAAGCGGAAAGCTGGCGGGATTCGGACATGGTGTTTCCGGTGCCGGGTACCAGTCGCGAGGCGCGCGGCTCCCCGGCGTCAGCGGCCGTCCAGGGCCGTCTCGGCCCAGATGACCTTGCCGTCCGGGGTGTAGCGGGTGCCCCAGCGCTGGGCGAACTGGGCGACGAGGAACAGTCCGCGCCCGCCCTCGTCGGTGGTCGCGGCCCGCCGCAGATGGGGCGAGGTGCTGCTGCCGTCGGATACCTCGCAGATCAGGTCGCGGCCGCGCAGCAGCCGTATGCGCACGGGAGGTATGCCGTACCGCAGGGCATTGGTGATCAGTTCACTGATGACCAGCTCGGCCGTGCACACGGCGTCCTCCAGGCCCCACGCCCGTAGTGTCCGGGCGCAGGTGGCCCGGATCGGCGCGACCGCCGCCAGGTCGAACGGAACATCCCACTCGGCCACGTTCTTGGGGTCCAGCAGACGAGTGCGGGCTACCAGCAGCGCGACATCATCGCTCGGACGGGCCGGAAGCACGGTGTCGAACAGGCTGCGGCAGGTCTCGTCCGGGCCGAGGTCCGGCTCGGCCTCGAGGGCGCGGCGCAGCATATCCAGGCCGGTGCCGGCGGTTCGGCCGGGGCCTTGGAGGAGGCCGTTGGTGTACAGCACCAGGCGGCTCGCGGCGGGCAGTGAGAAGCCGACTGCCTCGAAGGGCTCTCCGCCCTGGCCCAGGGGCGGTGAAGCGGACATCGCGGGGATGTCCACGGTGCCGTCCGGACGGGTCAGGACGATGTCCGGATCGCCGGCCCGGGCCATGGCGCAACGGCCCGACACCGAGTCGTGGATCGCGTACAGGCACCCGGCGCCGGTGATCCGGCTGCCGTGCGAGTCGGCGTCATGCTCCAGGTCGAGACGGGTGACCAGCTCGTCCAGATGGGAGATGAGCTCGTCCGGGGACACGTCCAGGGCCGAGAAGTTCTGCACCGCGGTGCGCAGTTGGCCCATCGTGGCCGCGGCGTGCACACCCTGCCCGGGCACCTTCCCGGCGACCAGCGCGACCCGGGCGCCGGGGAGGGGGATCACATCGAACCAGCTTCCGCCCACCGCGCCCTGCGCGGGCAGATAGCGGGACGCCACCTCCACGGCGTCCTGATCGGGCAGCCCGCTGGGAAGGAGGGTGCGCTGCAGGGTGGCGACCATGGTGTGTTCGTGGGCGTAGCGGCGGGCGTTGTCGACACACACGGCGGTGCGCACGGCCAGCTCCCCGGCGATCGCCAGATCCGTTTCGGCGAACGGCTCGCCGCGCCGTGTCCGCCAGAAGGTGGCCAGGCCGAGGGTGACGCCGCGGAACCGCAGCGGGACGGTGATCAGCGAGTGGACCCCGCGGTCGAGGAGGTGCCGGGCCTCGGCCCCGTATCCGGCCGGCCACTCGGCGGTGCCGGTCGGATCGGCCTGGAGGACGGCGGCTCCGGCCTCCACGGCCCGGCTCTGCGGTGAGGCCGGTGCGTAGACGACCCGCTCGCCCACGCGGAAGACGGGGGCTTCGGGGGGAATCCCGCCGACAGCGGTCCGGTGCGGTGCCAGTGGCTCGTACGGCGGCTCGGGCTCCTCGCCGCGCAGGACCGGTTCCAGCAGCTCGACGGTGACGATGTCGGCGAAGCGGGGGACGGCCACGTCCGCCAGCTGCTCGGCGGTCCCCGTCAGCTCCAGGGAGGAGCTGATCCGTACCCCGGCGTCGGACAGCAGCTTCAGCCGCTCGCGGGCCTCCTCGGCCCGGCCGGACAGCACCCGCAGCGCGGTGGTGTCCCTCAGCGTCACCACGCTTCCGGCGGGATCGCCCGCACGGTCCGTGGACCGCATATTGACCGCCAGCAGCCGGTCCCCGCAGGGGTGCACCTCGTCCGTGACGCGCCGTCCCGACGCCAGCAGCTCAGTCAGGTGCGGTTCCAGGCCGAGCTCGCCGATGTGCCGCCCCTCCGCGTCCGAAGCCAGCCGGAGCAGCTGCCGGGCCTCGTCGTTGACCAGCAGCAGCCGCCCGTCCTCCGCCAGGACCAGCACCCCTTCGCGGACCGAGTGCAAGACCGCGTCATGGTGTTCGTACATCCGCCGCATTTCCACGGTGCCCAGGCCACGGGTCTGCCGCCGCACCCGCCCGCTCATCAGCGCCGTTCCGCCCGTGGCCAGGGCCAGCGCCGCGGCGCCACTGCCGAGCAGCAGCGGCAGCCGGCGGTCCACCGCGCTGTTCACGCTCTCGACCCTGACCCCGACCGACACTCCGCCGATGAAGGCCCCGTCGGCTCTGGTGACGGGGACCGCCGAGACGACGGACGGGCCCTGGCTGGCCCGGAAGGTCTCCGTGATCGTCTTTCCGCTCAGCTCGTCCCGCACCAGCCCGGCCGGTCCGACGATCCGTTTGCCGATCAAGGGTGTCTCGGGATGGGTGAGGCGGATTCCATGAGTGTCGAACACGACGACGCTGTCGACGCCGGAGCCCTTCCGCGCCGCCTCCGCATGGGACTCCAGCTGCGGCGTCGGCTTGTCGTTGCTGATGGCCCGGGCCATTCCGGGGGAGTGCGCGAGGGTCTCGGCCACCGCGAGGGATCGTCGGCGAGCGTCGAGTGTGCTGTGTTTATGGGCATCCGCCGCTACGGCCACCACCGCGGCGGCCACCAGAACCAGGGTCAGCAGAAGCTGCAGGATCAACGCCTGCCCGGCGACGCTCCGCAGCCGCGACCGGGGCCCCAGCCGACTCCGGGTCGCACGAGCATATCTGCTCATAACGGCATTTATAACATTCTCCTCGTCGTAGGCGAGAAGGAGAGCGCGACATCGTTTTGATCGATCAATGTGCTGATCAAGGTCGGTTTTCGACGACACGGGAAGGTGGGTTACGCGTCCGCCCGGACGCGGGCACAATGAGGCGGCTGGACCAACTGACGGCCTTTTCAAGGAGGTTCGGGTGAGAACAGCACGCCGTACCAGGAGACGTGGTCGGCTGATCGCCGCGATGTCCGGTCTGTTCGCCACGGCAGCCCTCGCGACAGTCGGCACGAGTGCGGCCGCTTCCTCCGCGTCCACCGCCCCGTCCACGCCCCCTTCCCCGTCCACGTCTGTGTCGACGACCGTGTCCGCTGCCGCCTCCGCCGTGGAATCCCTGGATGTCCCGGGCACCGCATGGACCGTGGACGAGCACGCCGGAACGCTGCGTGTCCTCGTCGGCTCCACGGCCCGGGGGGCCGACCTGGCCAGGCTTGACCGCACCGCCGAGCGTTTCCACGGCGCCGTCACTGTCGAGCGGCTCGACGGTCCGCTGCGGACCCTCCTCTCGGGCGGCGACGGGATCTACTCCTCCATGGGGATCCGCTGCTCCGCGGGGGTCAATGTGCAAAGCGGCGCCGCGTATTACTTCATCACGGCCGGCCACTGCACCGATGGCAACCCCACTTGGTACGCCGACTCCGGTGCGACCACCCAGGTCGGCCCGACGACCGGCACCAGCTTCCCGGGCAATGACTACGGCGTCGTCCGGTACACCAACACGGCCGTTCCGCACCCCGGGACCGTGGGAACCGTCGACGTCACCGGGACCGCCACCGCCTACGTCGGCCAGCAGGTCTGCCGCCGGGGGGCCACGACCGGTGTCCGCTGCGGTCAGGTCACCGCGCTCAACGCGACCATCAACTACGGCGGCGGTGACATCGTCTCCGGCCTGATCCAGACCAACATCTGCGCCGAGCCGGGCGACAGCGGTGGTCCGCTCTACGCGGGCGACAAGATCATCGGCATTCTCTCGGGCGGCTCCGGGGACTGCTCCTCCGGCGGCACCACCTTCTACCAGCCGATCCAGGAAGTGCTGAGCGCCTACGGTCTCACCGTCTACTGACACCCCTCTACCGGCCACCGTCTACCGGCCGCGGCGGCCCTGCGGCGCGTCGCCCGGCCGGGGCCGCCCGCCAGAGGTCCCGGCCCGGCGACGGAGGCAGCCGGTGGCCGATGAAAGCCGTCGTCACAGGCCGTGGCGGCGATCACCCAACACCGCTTCGCAGACCCGCGATTCCATCTCCGGAGAGAACGGCACCTCGCCGCGCGCCCGGGCGGCGACGGCCTGGCGGGTCTCCTCGGCGATCAGATCCGCGTTGATCTGGGCCGCCGCGGCCGCGCCCGCCGCCGCGGCGCCACCGACCTGGGCGGCCAGATCGGTGACATTGCCCGCGGCCCACACCCCGGGCACCTCGGTGCGGCCGGTCGCGTCGGCCGGGATGTGCTCACCGGCACCACTGGGATGTTCCACCGCCCGCAGCCCGAGTGCCGACAGGAGTCCGGTGCGCGCCACCATCCGCGACGCGACGGCCAGTGCCTCGCGCTTGACCACGCTGCCGTCGGCCAGCCGTACGCCGACGAGGCGGTCATCGATGATCTCCAGGGACGCGACCTCGCCGTCCACCACGCGGATGCCACGGGCAGCCAGCTGCTCCGCCTCCTCCCCGGCCGGCGACGGCAGGGTGTGCGAGAAGAAGGTGACATCGTCGCTCCACTGACGGAACAGCAGCGCCTGGTGCACCGACAGCGGCCCGCTCCCCAGGACGCCGATGGCCTGGTCACGGATCTCCCAGCCGTGGCAGTACGGACAGTGCACCACATCCCGGCCCCACCGGGACCGCAGCCCCGGGACGTCCGGCAACTCGTCGACCAGCCCGGTGGCCAGCAGCAGCCGGCGCGCACGGACGCTCCGCCCGTCGGTCAGGGCCACCTGGAACCCGGTCTCCTCCCGGGCAACGGTGCCGACCTCGCCGGACACCACCTGACCGCCATAGCCGCGGACCTCGGCCCGGCCCCGCTCCACCAGCTCGGCCGGCCCGATCCCTTCCCGGGCCAGCAGTCCGTGTACCCCCGAGGCCGGGGCGTTGCGCGGGGCGCCCGCGTCGATCACCACCACCGACCGTCGCGCCCGAGTCAGCATCAGCGCCCCGCTCAGCCCCGCGGCGCCACCGCCGATCACCACCACGTCATAGGCGTTCTTCAGCTCATCGGTCACTTCGACCACCTCCACGGACACCATGCGAGCCCGCCCACCACGGGCGCAAAGTTTGTTGCCGAGGCGGCAAAGCGATGGTCAGGCGGCGGGGGCGGCGCCGCGCCGGCGGGCGATCTGGCCCATGGCGATGTCGACGGCCAGGAAGGCGGCCAGCGGAATGCCGAGGAGGGGCAGGTAGTAGCCGATCACGGCGGTGGCCGCGGCCAGGGGGAGGAGGACGTACAGCGGTACCCGCCGCCACGCGCCACGGGGCATCGGGCGGCCGAAGGCGGAGGCGCGGCCGCGCTGCCACCACATGCGGTAGCCCCAGACGATCAGGAGGATCAGCGCGAGCGCGAGAGCGGCCAGCGCGATCTGATTGACGAGGCCGAAGAGGTTTCCGGTGTGGAGGTCGATGCCCCAGCGGGTGAGCTTGGCGAGCACCGGGTAGTCGGCGAACCGCTGGAGGTCGGTCACCTCGCCCGTGGCCGGGTCGACGGCTGCCGAGTCCTGCTTCTCGGGCCAGCCGCGCTGGATCTGGCTGACGACATACGCACTGCCCGGCTCGGCGGGCGGGACGATCTCGACGGGGTTGTCCAGATCCTTGGCGCGGGCGGCCTTCAGTACGGTGTCCAGGCCCACATCGGCGGTGTGCTTGGCCGCCTCGCCGCTAACGCCCATGTCCATGCCCGGCATGGAGCCGGAACCCCTATGGTGTCCGGCGTGTTCGCCGCCGCCGACGGTGGCCGAGACGGCCGGGGTGGTCTGGCCGAGGGCGGTGCGCAGGTCCTCCACGTTGGCCCCCGCGTAGGTGGACCAGGTCAGGCCGGTGGCGGACAGGAACAGCAGCCCCAGCGCCACCCACAGCCCGACCGCGCCGTGGAAGGACATGGTGCGCTTGCGGCCGGTGGCGGCGCGGTCGGGCAGCGCGACCGCCCGCAGTGTGCGCTGCTTACGGCGACGGCCGAGCCAGAGCACCACACCGCCGAGGGCGATGACCCACAGCCAGCTGGCGGCGAGTTCGCTGTAGAGGCGGCCGGTCTGCCCGAGGTGCAGATCGCGGTGGAACTCATCGGTCCAGGTGCGCAGCGGGAGGGCGCCGGTGGAGCCGTACTGCTCCAGCGCCCCGCGCACCTTCCCGGTGTACGGGTCGACGAACACGGCCAATGTGTGGCCGGGATCGACGCCCTTGACGCCGGAGAGCAGCACCCGGGTGGTGGCGCCGTCCTCGGGGGAGGGTCGTACGGCGCTGATCTCACCCTCGGGGTGGGCCTTGCGCGCGGCTGCCACCTGCTCGGAGATCGGCAGTTCACGGTCGCCGACCGGGACGCGCAGCTCGTGGGCGTAGACCAGCTTCTCGGCCTGGAACGATCCGGCGTACAGCAGTCCGGTCACGGCCGCGACCAGCAGGAACGGCGCGACCAGCAGCCCCGCGTAGAAGTGCAGCCGAAGCACCAGCGGCCGCAGGCCCGCCCATACGGACCCGTCGGACCCGGACCCGTCGGACCCGGACCCGTCGGACCCGGACCCGTCGGACGTGGACCCGGCTCCGGTGCCGCCGGATTCGGCCGTGGCGCTGCCGGAGTCGGCCTCGGCGGGGGAGCGCGGCTCCCCGGCGGCGGCATCATCCGGGGAATCGCCCGTGGCCGGGGCGAGCGGTTCAGCGGACATGGACGACTCCTGGTTCGGGGGCAACGGCGGGGGCGGACGCATAGGGGGCCGCGCCGGTTGAGTTGTCGGCCGCACACCCAGTCGAGTTCCGGGCGTCATCTGTGATATGGCTCACACGGGGTCATTCGGAGGCGGCCCACACGCCACGCTTGTCACCGGCGTGATGAAGATTGAGCCGTCGTCACGCACACCGGCGACGGCTGGCACCATGGCTGCCATGTCCGCCGGGCCACCCTTCCGTCTCGCACGAGCCGCCGTGTTCGCGGCGGTGTGCGTCGTGGTGACCGCGCTCGGACACACGCTGATGTCCGGCGACACCCTGCCGGTGTGGGCCGTGGCCGCCGCGTTCGCCGGGACGACGGCTGCCGCGTGGTGGGTCGCCGGGCGCGAGCGCGGAGTGCTGGTCGTGACCGGTGCGACGGTGGTCGCCCAACTGGGCCTGCACATGGCGTTCCGGTTCGCGGAGATGACCGTCGCTCCCGCCGCGGGCAGCGCCGTGGGCGACGGGGTGCCCGGTATGCGCGACATGGGTGCCGCCCCGATGAGCGGTGCCGCCATGGGCCATATGCACCATGGCGCGGACGCGATGTCCTCCGCCGCGCCGTCGATGGGCCATCTGCCGTGGCCCTGGGCCGGTCCGGGCGGGGCGGGCATGACCGCGGCCCACCTGCTCGCCGCGCTGATCTGCGGACTGTGGCTGTGGCGCGGCGAGCGCGCGGCCTTCCGGCTCGGCCGCGCGCTCGCGGCCCTGCTGTTCGTCCCCCTCGTCCTCGCCTTGCGCATCCTGGGCGCGGGCGCCACTCCGCTGCCCGCATGGCCGTCCGCACCGGCCTTCGCCCGTCGGCCGCGCGGAGTCCTGCTGCGGCACGTCATCCTCCGCAGAGGGCCACCGCGGAGGTTCGCCGTCCGCTGAACCGCCCGTCCTTCCCCCGCCCCGACCTGGGGTGAGCGCCGGTTGACGGGCGGAGTACCGGCGCCTGCCCGGCGTCGGCCCCATCCGTCGGCACGGCCGGCTCCTCGCCGTCCTGCCGCGCCTTCGCGCGGCCGGTGGCTCATGCCGGTGTGCCGTTCACCGCCATCCGAAGGACGTGTGACGATGCCTTCCGCCACGCTGCCCGCCGCACCGATGAGAGCCGTGCACGGCTTCACCACCGCGGCGAACGACCGCCAGGTCACCGCATGGGCGCTGGCCGCCCGTGACGGCGACCGCGACGCGGTCGACCACTTCATCCGCGCCACCTACCGCGATGTACGCCGCTTCGTACTCCATCTCAGCGCCGACTCCCACGGCTGTGACGACCTCGCCCAGGAGACGTATCTGCGGGCGCTGACCGGACTCTCGCGCTTCGCCGGCCGCTCGTCGGCCCGGACGTGGCTGCTGTCGATCGCCCGCCGGGTGGTCGTCGACCGCTACCGCACGGCCGCCGCCCGCCCCCGCACCCTGGACGCCGACGACTGGCAGGAGGTGGCCGAACGGGCGCAGCCCGTCGGGCTCCCCGGGTTCGACGAGGGGGTGGCGCTGATGGACCTGCTTGAGGCGCTCGCCCCGGCGCGCCGCGAGATGTTCCTCCTCACCACGGTGCTCGGCCTGCCGTACGCGGACGCCGCCACCGCGACCGGCTGCCCCATCGGCACCGTGCGCTCCCGTGTGGCCCGCGCCCGTGAGGACATCACCGCACTGCTGGCCGCGGCCGAGAAGGCCGCGGAACCCGTGCGGTTGGCGGGCTGAGCCCCACGACGGTGCGGGACGCGGCGGGCGTCGGGCCATCGGCCGCCGCCTGCTGCGTCCCGTACGTCACCACCGCCCCCCGCCGCCCGGCCGGTGGCGGCCGGGGGAGCGGGCCGTGATCAGCGGCCGGCCACACCGCCGGGAGACGGCGGGGAGGCGAACGCCAGCCGGGCGCACCGGCGGCAGGCGCGGGCCGAGGGAGCCACCACGGCGTGTGACACGGCGGCGAAGGCCCCGGCGAGCGCGAGCAGCGGCCAGTCCGTGGCCAGGAGGGAAGCGACGGCGAGGGTGAGCGTGGCGATCCCCATGGCCAGTCCCGCCGTGGTGCCGACCCATGCGATCTCCAGGGGCAGCCGGTGCGGTGTGGGCAGCCGACGGGCCAGGGTGCCGGTGACGGCCAGTGCCAGCGCGGCGAGCAGCGCGATGGCGCCGATGACCGCGGCCAACTGCGTGGCGAGCAACTGGGCGGCACGTGGCACCAGCCCGTCCTGGCCGTGTGCGGTGCTCGAGGTCAGATACCAGCAAGCGGTCAGGAATGGGGCGGTGAGGGCTACGGCCCACGCGGTGTGCCGCGCCTGCGAGATGGTCAGTTCCCGCTGGCAGGCGGGCGCGAGTTCCTCCGGCGTGCCGAACTGCCGTACCGCGTCGTCCGCGGCCCGGTCGGGTGTGCTTCCGCCTCGGGTGTGCGTGGCGACCGTCTCCGTCAGACCGTCGCGTATCTCCTCGATCATCCGCGCTTTGGCCCGGGCCGGACCGTGCAGGAGGGCCGTCAGGTCGGCGATGTACTCCTCGACGGGATCGGCCTCGACGGGACGGGCCTCGGCAGCCAACATATAGTTCCATCGGCCCGGAAGGCTCGCCATGACCAAGCTGCTGCTGTCCATACATGTCCTCGCGGCGATCCTGGCGGTCGGGCCGATCGCGGTGGCCGCCTCGCTGTTCCCGCGCTATGCGCGGCAGGCCGCCACACCGCGGCCGGAAGCCCCCGACGACCAACGGGCCGCCGGAGTCGCCGCGCTCCTGCACCGGATCTGCCGTGGCTATGCGGTCGTGGGTATCGCCGTGCCGGTCTTCGGCCTGGCCACCGGCGCCCAACTCGGCGTCCTCACCGACGTCTGGCTCATCCCGTCGATCGTCCTGACCACGGTCGCCGCGGTCGTCCTCGCGCTGGTCATCCTCCCGGCCCAGCGGGGTCTGCTGACCGTGCCCCGGGACACGGCCACCAAGGGGAATTCCGCGGTGGCGGCGCGGCTGGCCAGCTCACCGGAGTCTTCAACCTCCTGTGGGCGATCGTCGTCGTGCTGATGATCGTCCGGCCCGGCTCGACCACCGGAGCGTGACGCTCGCCCTGGCCCGATGCGCACCAGGTGGTCGTTCCGGAGGCGGCCCGAGTTCCCGCACATACGCAGCCGGGGCCCGGGTCGCGTGCGGACCCGGGCCCCGGCGGAGGTACCTGTGCGGACGTAAGGCGCGGTGCTAGGGAGCCGTCACCTCGGGGCAGAGCGCCAGCAGTTCGGCGGGCTTGTGGAGGATCACATCGGGCTCCGCCGCGAGCAGGGTCTTCTCGTCGGTCTCACCCCACATCGCCGCCACGGCGGTGATCCCGGCCCCCCGCGCGCTGGCCAGATCGGTCACCGCGTCCCCGACCATCACGGTCCGGTCGGGGTCGGCGTCCATCAGGTCCATCGCCTTCAGCACGATGTCCGGCGCGGGCTTGGGCCGCGCCACTTCGTCCGAGCCGAGGACCACGTGGAACTGGCCACGGATGCCCAGCGTGTCGAGCAGCGAACGCGCCCGCGGTCCGCTCTTCCCGGTGGCCACGGCGAGCCGCAGCCCGCGGTGGCGTAACTCCGACAGCAGCTCGGGCACACCGTCGAACATCTCCACCAGGTGAGCGAGCCGGTAGCTCTCGCGGACGAACGGGGCCTCCATCTCCAGCGGAAGACCCATGATCCGCATGATGTCGGGGAAATAGCGGCCCAGATGCCGGTTGTACTCCTCGAAGGGCGGTTCACCCTCGCCGACGACCTCGGCGTAGGCGAGGGTGAACGCCTCGCGCATCACCGCGAAGCTGTTGACGAGGACACCGTCGAGGTCGAAGACCACCGAGGTGACCGGGGCGGTACCCGCGCCGGAGAGCGGGTCGCCATGACTGATCGGATGGCTGGTCATTGAACACTCCCGTGGTGCGGGCCGGTTCGGCGGACCGCCGGTCCGGGTCTCGGAGGCGGTCCGGGTCTCAGCGGCTGTTCCGAGGAAGGGGTTGACGACGGCGAGCAAGGTGAGGCGGCAGGGGGTGGCGAGGAGGAGCAGGGTGAGGCGGCAGGGGATGGCGACGGCGAGCGGGTGAGGCGGCAGCCGTCCGGTGCGGTCACACCGGCGCCGACACCGACTCCCGGACCTCCTGGGGGATCCGGGCCGAGGTGTAGACCCGTTCGATGGCGCCGATGGTCCGGCGGACCTCCTCGATCACCCGGCCCCGCCCCGCCGGGTCGCGCAGCAGCGCGGGCACCATGTCGAGTTGCCGGTCGTACTCGGTGCCGATCGGTTCGGTGGGTACGGCCACCGGACGGGTCGTACCGTCGACGGTGCGGGTCAGGGTGGACTTCTCGAGGCGGTTCGGGCTGAATCCGAAGGTGCAGCGCAAGGTCGCGCTGCCCGCGCTGCCGTCGATCGTGACCCGCGTGGTGTCCAGCGCCTCGTGCGAGGCCCAACTCGCGTGCAGCACGACCGAACGGCCGTCGTCGGTGATGAGGAATCCGCGCGCGGTGTCCTCCACATCGGTGCCGCCCGAGAGCACCGGGCCACCGTCGTCGCCCCGCCACGCGGCCCGCGAGGACCGCTGGGTGATGAAGTCGGAGGACACGGTGCCGATGGCATGCCGGAACGCGGCGGTGCCCAGCAGCGGAACCGCGATGTCGAACAGATGCCAGCCCAGGTCGACCAGCGCCCCGCCGCCCGCGAGCGACCGCTGGGTGAACCAGCCGCCCCGGTCGGGCACGCCGCGCGCCCGCACCCAGGCGAGTTCGACGTGGCGGATACGGCCCAGCCGGGCGGCGATCCGGTACAGCCCGCGCACATCGGCGCGGTAGCGCGCCGCGCTGCCGGCCAGCAGCACCGCGCCACCGGAGCGCTCGGCCGCGGCCAGCCGCTCGGCCTCCTCGGAGGTCAGGCACACCGGCTTCTCCAGGAACACCGGAATGCCCTTGGCCAGCAGCTCGGTGGCGACCGCGCAGTGCAGATGGTTGGGCACCGCGACCACCGCCAGGTCCACCTCCGCGGGATCGAGGTCGTGAACCGCCGCCAGCACCGGCAGCCGGTCCGCGCCCTCGGTCTCGGCGACGGCCGCGCGGCCGCGCTCGTCGGGATCCACCGCGGCGATCACAGTGAAGGCGGGGTTGCGAAGGAGCCGGGGCAGCCAGATCGAGCGGGCCGCCCACCCCAGCCCCACCACGGCGGTCCGGATCGGCGCCCCGCCGGCGGACGGGGCGCTCATGAGCCCGCGAGCACGTCGGCGACGACGGCGGCCACTTCGTGCATCTGCTCCTCGCTGCCCAGCAGCACCCGGTGGTGCAGCCATACGCAGTCGCGGGTGAGCGCCTCGGAGTGCGGGCAGCGGCGGGCGAGCTCGTCCACCGTCAGCTCCGGCGCCGCGATCTCCCAGAAGGCGTCCGTACGGTAGACCGCGCGGAAGGCGACGAACGCGGGCACCCCGCGCTCGATGAGCACGTCGACGATCTTCGCGCGGCGCTCCTCGGTGAGGCCCGGCACCCGGAACATCGCCATGTAGTGCGGGTTGCGGTCACCGCGGTCGTCGCGCGACTGCGGGACGACACCGGGGATCTCGGCGAGCAGCCGGCTCAGCACCGGCCAGCGCTGCTCACGCGTGGTGATCTGGTCCTCCAGGCGGCCGAGTTGGGCGCGCAGCACCGAGGCGGAGAACTCGTTCAGCCGGAAGTTGGAGCCCGAGGTGCGGTGGAAGTAGCCGCGGTCGGTGGGCGGACGTCCGCAGCTGTGCCGGACGAAGCCCCTCTCGTACATCTCGGCATCGGGGAAGAGCACGGCGCCGCCCTCGCCGGCGGTCATCAGCTTCCCGTTCTGAAAACTGAACGCCGCGACCGAGCCCAGCTCACCGACCTTCTTGCCGCGCCACTGCGCTCCGTGGGCGTGGGCCGCGTCCTGGATCAGCGGCACCCCCGAGTCGGCGGAGAGCTTGCCCAGCGCGTCCATGTCGCACATCTGACCCGCCATGTGCACGGGCATGATCGCGCGGGTCCTCGGGCCGATGGCCGCCTCGACCGCCGATGGATCGATGCAGTAGGTGTCCGGGTCCACATCCACGGGAACGGCCACCGCGCCCAGCCGCTGCGCGGCCTGCGAGGATGAGATGAAGGTGAACGCGGGAACGATCACCTCGGTGCCGGCGCCGATGCCGAGCACCTCGAGGGCGAGCTCCAGCGCATGCGTTCCGTTGGTGACCGCGAGGGCGTGCTCGCTGCCATGGGCCGCGGCGAACTCCGCCTCGAAGGCGTCGACTTCACCGCCCCCGATACGCCACCACTGCCCCTGATCCAGGGCCCGGATCAGGCCCTCGCGCTCCTCGTCGCCATACTGCGGCCATGCGGGCAGCTCGGATCCCAGTCGCACATCATTGCTCATGATTTCCCTACTCCCTTAATGCGTTATGGAGGCAGGTCCGCGGCGGACGCATTAGCACGCTAACCGGCCGACGGGGCAAACGTCATTCCCCCTCAGGGCCCCCCTATAGCCCCCTTAAAAACGGAGTTGACCAAGCTCTCGGGCCGAGGCCAAGGGCGCCGTGCTATAAATGCACTTCCGTGATGAGCTGCTGTAATTCAGCCGACCCCACATGGTGAGGTGTGCATTGAGCAGGCTGTTGTTGGTGAACGGACCGAATCTCGGCATACTCGGGAAGCGGCAGCCCGAGATCTACGGCACGGATACGCTGCAGGACATCGAGCGCTGGGTCGGAGAAGAGGTCGCGGAGCGCGGCTGGAAAGTGGATTCCTACCAGTTCGATGGCGAAGCGGAGATCATCCGCACCATTCAGGGGAACTACGACACGGTCGGCGCCATCATCAATCCGGCCGCGCTCATGATGGCCGGCTGGGGCCTTCGGGACGCACTGGCCAACTATCCGCGGCCTTGGATAGAAGTGCATCTGTCGAATGTCTGGGCCCGTGAGCAGTTCCGCCATGAGTCGGTGACGGGCCCGCTGGCCGCGGGCGTCATCTTCGGGCTCGGTGCCTTGGGGTACCGGCTCGCCGCACGCGCCCTGCTCGAGAAGGTGCCGGACTGAGCGGCCACTCCGCCGCCACCCCACACCGCCAAGGCCGATGAGCCGGGAGGCGACCATCAGTCATCTGGGAATCGACGTGGGCGGCACCAAAGTGGCGCTGCGCCTCGAACACGACGACCTGAGCATCAGCGAATCCTCCTTCCGCTGGGCCGAGCCGGACGGTACGGACGCCATGATGTCCGGCGACCCCACCGGCGACCTGGATCTGCTGGCGCATCACGTCACTGAGTTATGCTCCGGCGACCCCGAGCGGCTCACCGGCGTCGGGATCGCGATGCCCGCCACCCTCGATGCCACCGGCACGGTCACCGCCTGGCCCGGCCGCCCCGGCTGGGCCGGAGTTGACCTGGGTGGCGCGCTGTCCGCACTCTTCGGCGACGCCGAGGTGCGCTGTGCCGACGACGGCGATCTGGCCGCCCTCGCCGAAGCACACGAGGCCGGCTGCCCCGATCTGCTCTACCTCGGCGTCGGCACCGGGATCGGCGGTGGCATCGTGCTGAGCGGAAAACCGGTCCCCGGCGTGGGCCGCGGCTCCTGCGAAGTCGGCCACCTGGTCGTGGACCGTGACGGACCGCTGTGCGACTGCGGCCGGCGCGGCTGCGTTCAGGCGGCGGCCTCGGGCCCGGCGACCCTGCGCCGGGCGACGCGGCGGCGGGGCGAGGAGGTGACCTTCGCCGCCCTGCGCCAGGCCGTGGCCGACGGGAAGCCATGGGCCGTGGCGTCGCTGCGGGAGAGCGGCAGGGCCCTGGCCGCGGCGGTGACCGGGGTATGCGAACTGGTCCATCCCTCGCTCGTGTTGATCGGCGGCGGGTTCGCCGCGGCGATGCCGGAGCTTGTGGCGATGGTGGCCGAGCGAACGGCCGCGCTGGGGCGCCCGGGACATCCGCTGCCACCGGTCCGGCCCGCGCAACTGGGCGGGCTGTCCTCACTGCACGGCGCCGTTCTGCTGGCCAGGGGGCTGCCGGACTGATCCGCGTCTGGTGACGACGGGGGGTTGTACGAGTCGGCTTTCAACGGCGGCCGTACGAGTCGGCCCGGTCCATCCCGGCCAGCGCCGTGGCGACCGTCTGCTCCGCGAGGCCGGAGACCAGCTCGGGACCGCCGGGACCGTCCAGGACGAAGGTGAGCCCGTCCGTCGCCTTCTTGTCCAGCCGCATCACCTCGATCAGACGACCCGGATCGGCATCGGCGGGCAGCCCGAACGGCAGCCCGTAACCCCGCACCACTTCCAGATGCTCGGCCGCCCGCGCCTCGTCGATCCGGCCCAGGGCCAGTGCGAGACGCCCGGCGAAAACCGTGCCGATCGCCACCCCCTCACCATGCCGCAGCCGGAAATCGGTCACGATTTCCAGCGCATGACCCAAGGTGTGGCCGTAATTGAGCACATGACGCAGCCCGGAATCCCGCTCATCCGCGGAGACCACCGACGCCTTCAGGGCCACGCTCGCCGCGATCTGCTCCGCCAGCGGCAGCCCGCGCAGATCACCGGCGCCGATGAAGTGGCAGCGGGCGATCTCCCCATATCCATTGAGCATTTCCGCCGGGGGCAGCGTCTGCAGATAGTCGGTGTCGCACAACACGGCGGACGGCTGCCAGAAAGCACCCACCAGATTCTTCCCCTCGGGGAGGTTCACCGCCGTCTTCCCGCCCACACTGGCGTCCACCTGGGCCAGCAGCGAGGTCGGCAGATGCACCACGGGCACACCCCGGTGGTACAGCGCCGCCGCGAGACCCACGACATCGGTGGTGGTCCCGCCACCGCAGGAGACGACCGCATCCGACCGGGTCAGCCCGAAACGGACGAACTCGCGGCACAGCTCCTCCACCGTGGCCAGCGACTTGTCCGCCTCCCCGTCACGGGCCCGCAGCACCACCGAGGGCACACCCGGGTCGGGCAGCCAGCCGTCCGGCCGGGCGGAGACCATCGCCACCCGCTGAGCACCGAGCCCCGCGATGACCCCGGACAGCGCATGCCGGACACCCGGCCCGATGTCGACGGGATAGGAACGGTCGCCGAGTTCCACCATGACCCGGGTATGCGGATGAGCCGACGCCGTCATGCGCTGTCCGTCCCTCCATGGGCGATGACCGGGAATTCTCTATCGTCGAATGTAGTGCCTGAATCGGGGGTTGACCCTCACACCGTGTGAGGCGCTGGACTCGGAGACATCATGTTCACCATCGGAGACTTCGCCCGGCACGGCCGCGTATCGGTCCGGATGCTGCGCCACTACGACGCCACCGGACTGCTGCGCCCGGCCCATGTCGACCCCGCCACCGGCTACCGCTACTACTCGGCCGCCCAGCTCAGCCGCCTGAACCGGGTCATCGCCCTCAAGGAGCTCGGCTTCACCCTCCAGCAGGTGCGGGACATCGTGGACGAGAAGGTCGGCACAGATGAGTTGCGCGGCATGCTGCGGTTGCGGCGGGCCGAGCTGGAAGCCACCGTGACCGCCGTGGCGGCACGGCTGGTGCAGGTCGAGGCGAGGCTCCGGTCGATCGAAAGCGAAGGACACATGCCCACGAACGACGTCGTCATCAAGGAGATCCCGGCAGTGCGGGTGGCGGAGCTCACCGCGACCGCCAACGGCTTCGACCCCCGGGACATCGGCCCGGTCATCACACCCCTCTACGACGAGCTGTTCCGGCGCC
This sequence comes from Streptomyces sp. NPDC007875, assembly GCF_042868035.1. NCBI lineage: Bacteria > Bacillati > Actinomycetota > Actinomycetes > Kitasatosporales > Streptomycetaceae > Streptomyces > Streptomyces sp. NPDC007875. The sequence continues at coordinate 22,775 of NZ_JBIADZ010000024.1, forward strand.
TCGATGCGGCGGGCATCACCCCGACGGGCCCTGGTGTCGCGTACTACGAGGACGCCCCGGAAGGCGGCGGCGCCATCACCGTCCACGCCGCCGTCCAGGTCACCGCCCCGCTCCGGGACGGTGAGGACCTCCGGATCCTCGATCTGCCGCCCGTCGACCGGGCCGCGACCATCGTCCACCGCGGCCCGATGGACGCCGTGGTGCCCACGGCCCAGGCCCTGGCCCATTGGATCGACGGCAACGGCTACCGGTCGTCCGGCTACCCCCGGGAGGTCAACCTGGAGTGCCCGGAGAACCGCGAGGAGTGGGTCACGGAACTCCAGACACCGGTGGCCGAGGGCTGACGGCCGGGCCGTAGCGGGACGGCGAGCCGCCCCTCGCTCGGCAGTACGAGACGTTCAGGGAGCCTGTGCGCGGTTTCTTCTGCGGGCGCGGCCGGGCCCGGGTGGTTCGGCGCGCGGGGTCACCCCCAGCTGATTGAGCCGTTCGAAGTCGGCCGTGTCGATCTTCTCCAGAATCTCCAACTGCCGCGCCAGGGCATTGGATTGTCCATCGACATCGTCATGCCGTCGGAGCGCGGTCGCCGTGGTGATGTGGAACCGGGCCAGCGCCACCTTCAGACTGCGGCTCTCCAGGATCATCCGGTAGATGGTCTCCTCCGCCAGCGCGTCCTGCACGGATCGGACCGGCCGGGTGAAGAACAGCGTGACGATCTGCCCCACACCGAGTGCGCCCAGCACGGCGGGGCTCTGCCACCCGATACGCCCCGGGAGGAAGGCCCCGACGAGCGACAGCACAAGCGCGGTGAGCAGCAGACACGTGCCCAGACCCAGCAGGAACTTGCTGGCGAAACCGACCGTGTGCTGCGCCCGCCGGAGGCGCTCGGAGGTCTGGATGCGGTAGTCCCGCAGCCTGGCATCCTCGTACGACAGGATGCCCTGCTTGTCCTGGATGTACGAGGAGTAGCCCGCGAACTCCGCGTCCCCGCCACGGGAGAGCCGCCCGTCGTCGTCCGGCCGGGAGCCCAGGAAGCGGGCCAGCTCCGCCAGACCGGCCATCACCTCGGTGCGCAGCACCCGCTGGCAGAAGTCCAGGGCCGTCAGATGGCGCTCCAGGGTTCTGCTGGCGGTGAGCGCGTCGGAGACGACGAGCTGCCGGACGTCATAACGGGAGCGGATACCGGTCAGCAGCAGCTGGACCTTGATGTCGGTGAGGACACCGATCACCACGACATGTGTCGTCTCCTTCCGTCCGTCGCCCAGCAGACCGTCCAGCAGCGTCGTCAGCGGGGCCGGTTCGCCGAGGTCGGGACGTCCGCCGGAGCTGTGCTGGAAGTCGAAGAGGGTGTTGGACCGCACATGGTGGACGCGGAGTCTCCCGCCCCAGCCGTCCTCGCTGTCCGCCGGGGCGCACCGATCCGGGGCCAGCAGATCCGTGAGCCCGTCGACGTACGCCGCTCCCCAGGTCCCGGCCTCGCAGTGTGCCCCGTACTGCCTGCGCTCCAGGTCGTACGCCTCTCCCGGGACATGCCAGTCACGGATGTTGATCAGATGCAGGACCCCGTCCCCGTGGCCCCGCGTCCGGGAGCCGACGGTGGCGTCCAGGAAGCGGGCCAGTGGTGAACGGTGCAGCTCCGCCTCGGACAGGACCCTGCGGTGGCCCTCCGTGCGGAGGGTGGCACCGCTCTCGCTGTCCAGCAGCAGCTTGGAGACCGCGCTGTCCGGCAGGGACAACTGGCAGTCCAGGTTGAGGAAGAAGTCGTTCTGCAGACACTGCGTGATGAGTATGTACTGCGCCGGTGCCGTCGGATCCATCGCCATCCCCCGTGGGTTTCCACCTGCCTTCGGTGCGCCGCACGCGCTCAGTGCGGCAGCAGCGGCCACTGCCGGGACAGCCGCATGGCGGCCTCGGTCACCGCCGGATCGCCGGACTCCATGGCCACCCCGTCCAGATAGGCGTGAGCCGCGGCTTCGTACAGGTCGTCGACCGCGTACAGCCGCGCCTCATGGGCCGCGCGGCGGGCGCCCCCACGGGCGCCCATGGTGGCCTCGGCCTCCTTGGCGCGCTCGGAGCCGGCCAGATCCGTCTCCATCTCCTGCTCCAGTTCCCGCAGCCGCTCGGCCGTGGTCCGGTACGCCGCGAGATACGGGTGCTCCTCGCCCAGCCCGATCAGGAAGGCGATACCGCCGGAGAGCAGCAGCAGCGCGACGAACATCCAGGACACGCTCTGCGGGTCCAGATTCAGGGACTCGATCAGGCTCGGCGGATTGCGCACACTGTCCCCCACGTCCGCGGCCACATCGGGCGGCAGATCCAGCGGAGGCTCCTCCCGGAACGCCACCTTGGCCCGCAGGTCGCCCAACGCCCAGGCGCCGTACGTCCAGACGCCCAGCAGGGCCAGGGCGGGCACGGCCGACAGCCGGACCGCGCCGGTGGCCGAGCGCCGCCGCAGTATCCAGCCCGCGATATGCGGGGCGAGGATCATCGCCACCGCCACGGCCACCATGAGGCTGTAGGAGAGCAGATCGGCGAAGCGCCCGACACCGTGCAGATTCTCGAACACCGAGTAGTAGACGGGCAGTTCCACCACGATCAGCGCGGCCAGCACCCCGAGCTTCATCCAGCGCGGCATACCGGGGCGCGCCGCCGCGCCCTCCCATGCCGCTCTGGTGGACAGCGCCCGGTCGGCCGCGTCCGCCTCCGCCACCGGATCGTGCTCGGACACCGCCTGCCAGCCGGCGTGGCCGCCGGCGGTCTCCGGCTCGTCCTCGCGCCGCGTGGCACCCGGCCGTCCGGGGGCGGCGCCGTCGTTCCAGCCGGCGGGCATACGGGCACGCAGCCACCGGCGCTCGAAACCGCCCCGTACCGTGTCGCGGAAGGTCTGCCACCGGTCGGCCCGCCGCGCCAGCCGGTCCAACTGGGCGGTGGTGACCATCTGCTGCTGCTCCAGGACGGCCCGCCGGCGGCCCGCGCGCTCCAGCCGCTCACCGGCGGCGGTGGCGGCCGCCCTGACCCGGCTCGCCTCCAGCGCGCCGTCCTCCTCAGCCCGCGCCTGTTCCTCGGCGAGCCGGTGCCTGACCCGGTCGCGCAGGCTGGCCAGCTCGGCGAAGTAGGGCACCCGGTCGGGGGTGGCCAGGACCCAGGGGTCGAAGACCTTCCCGGTGGCCGCCGACGCGCCGTGCTTGCGCGCCCGGTCCAGGAGCCAGGCGCTGTCTTTGGCCCGGATGACATCCGATGCGACGGGATCGGGCTGGGGCAGCGCGCCGTCCGGGAATCGCCGTGCGGCCGCCCGCCCTCCCCGGCGCCCGCGGTCGGCGTCGGTCCTGCGGCGGCGCAGCCTCAGCCGACGCGGTGCCTGGTCGTCACCGGCGGTAGGTGGTGTCGACATGTGCCTTCACCCTCCCCTCCAGAAGCTCCGTCCAGAAGGCGTTGAACCGCTCGTAGTGGGAGGTGTCGGTGTGGTACTTCATGCCGTAGCCCACCGGGTAGATGTCGGCGCCGGACAGCTTCGGCGTGCCGTGCGACTTGAGGAAGCCGTCGATGACGGTCCGGCGGCTCGCGGCGGTGGACAGGTCCTGCCGCCCCAGCCGGAAGTCGGTGTCGCCCTGGTCGAAGTCGCTCACCACGAGGACGTCGAACGAGGCGTCGTCGCCGGACGGCTTGGACAGCGCGATGCGCGACAGCCCCCCGAGCACATCGGAGCCGGGCTCCTCCTTCTGGGCGCAGCGCAGCAGCTTCAGGGCGTTGGAGAGGGCGACCGCGCGCATGGTGGTACGGGCCTGCTCGCGGTCGGCGGTCTTCGAGGTGTCCGGGTCCAGGTCGAGCGGGCTGACCTGGCACTTGGACGCCTTGGAAACCTTGGTGATGGGGGCGAAGGACGTCTTGCGGCACTTGTTGTCCGACAGGAACGTCTGGAGGGTCGCCTTGAGCTTGGCCTCCGCGTCGAAGCCGGTCCGGGAGGCGGCGGCCGAGCCCGAGCCGTCGACCACGACGCCGCACGTACGGGAGTAGCGTGACGGCTCGTCGGAGCCGCAGGCCGTGATGGCGGCGGCCAGGGCGAGCACCAGCGCGGCGGGCAGGGCGCGCCGCCGGTTCCGGCGCCGCCGGGCGCCCGGGTGCTCCGGAGCGGGACTGTGGACGGTCATCGCGCGGTCCTCCCGTCGACGCGGTCGGTATTCTGCCGTTCGAGTATCTGCAGCGCCCGGGAGGTGGCCGTCCGGGCGCTGTCGTCATCGGCCAGCAGCCAGACGTCGGGCTGCTGCCAGGACCGGTCCAGCTCCACCCGGCCCGGCAGCCAGTCCCCGGGCGGGCGCCGGGGGAGGCGGGAGAGCTGGGGGTGGGTCTCGCGCACCGCGTCCCAGTAGCAGGCGAGTCGCTGATTGGCCTGGTCGACGACGGCCTGGGCATGCGACCGGCAGCGGTCCACGCTGGTGCGCCACTGGCCCACCCAGTGGCCGTACCGCGCGAGCGCGGCGGGCCGGGGGTCCTCGCGGACGTCGTACTGGGTGACGACCCGCACCGACTCGGCGCGCACCCGGCTGAGCAGGGCGTGCTCCCGTCCGATGAGGGCGGAGCGCATCTGCTCGGTGGCCCGGCGGACACCGGTCCGCACCTCCATCACGTACGGGGTGATGAGCAGCTCGGGAGCCGGTGGCTCGATGGGCGGCGGTATCTCGCCCTCCTGCTCCTCGGGCGGCTCCGGGAGCGGGATGCGCGGGAGACCGCGCGCGCCGTCGCGCTTGCCCCGCCAACGGGCCGCGAAGCGGGCGGTACGGCCGAGCCTTCCCCGGCGCACCACCCCGTTGACACTGTCAGATGTGATCATGGAAATGGATCCCCCGATTTCCCCGGTGCGCAATTCCCGCACCGGACAGCCGCATTGCGGACAGTGGAATTCCGCTTTCCCCCGCAAACGGCTCGCAGTCGATGCCGATGAGGCTGTCGATTCGATTCCTTGTCATACCGTATCGGTGAGGTCGTACCCGGGAATGCTTTCCGTGGGGCCCGCTCCCGAAAACGCCCGGAAGTCGACCGGAGAACGCCCTCGTCGATGCCTGACGCCGGGTCATACTGGAACGGTTCCGGGGCCACGCCTTTTTGATCATGGATCTCGGAAACACGACCTCGGGGGAAGAGGAGACGGGTCGGTGGAGAACGTCCCAGAGTGCGCGGAGCCCACGCTCCGGATCAGTCAGACCCACTTCCCGGTGGAGACCCTGGGCCCGGGGCGGCGCCTGGGCATCTGGACCCAGGGCTGCGGGCTGGCCTGCGCCGGCTGTATGTCACGGCACACCTGGGATCCGCTCGGCGGCGCCTCCCGTACGGTGTCGTCCCTGCTCGGGCGTTGGCGCGAGGCGTTGGCGCGGGGCGCCGACGGGCTGACGGTCAGCGGCGGCGAGCCGCTCGACCAGCCCGCCGCTCTGCAGGCCCTGCTGGCCGGGGCGGTGCGGGCCCGTGCGGAGGCGACGGCACCGGGCGGCCCGGCGGCGGGCCGCGAGATCGACATCCTCCTCTACACGGGATACGAGCAGGAGGAAGTGGAGCGCGACGCGGCGCGCTCCGCCGCCGTCCGCCCCGCCGATGTGCTGGTGGCCGGGCGCTTCCGGGCGGCCGAGCCCACCGCCCTGGTGTGGCGCGGCTCGGCGAACCAGCGCATGCGGCCGCGTACGGCGCGGGGGTGGGCGCGCTACCAGGAGCATCTGGCCCGGACGGAGAGCGGGCCGCGTCTGCAGATGGTCGAGGGGGAGGGCGATGTGCGGCTCTACGGAGTGCCGAGGCGGGGCGAACTGGCCGCGCTGGAGCGTCGGTTGCGGCGGGCGGGGATCGTCCTCACCGGTGCGAGCTGGCGCCCCTGAGCGGGAGCGCCCGTCCGGACGGCACGGCGCGCCGTGGCACCGGCGGGCGTGGTCACGAAGGGCCCGCGGCCTCGGTCGGCCGTGGTCACCGAGGGCCGAAGGTCTCGGCCGGTGGTGGTCGCACAGCCCCGAAGGTCTCGGCCGGTGGTGGTCGCACAGCCCCGAAGGTCTCGGCCGGTGGTGGTCAGAGCGCCCCGACGGCCTCGGCGATCTCCCGGCTGCGGACCACCAGGTGTACCCGCCAGCGGGAGTCCCGGGCGAGTTCGTCCCGGATCGCCCAGCGCAGCCAGGTCGCGCTGACCGCGGGTGCCAGACCGCCCCGGCCCGCGCCGAGCAGCGGGAAGCAGATGGAGGACAGGGCGGGCTCGTACCGGTCGCGCTCCGCCCGGGCGAGCGCGAAGCACGCGCTGACCGCGCGGGCGATGCTCTCCGGGCGGACCTCGTACGTATCGTCCCGCGGGGTGGCGACCGCGGCGTGGTAGATCCGCCGGACGCCCCGCGCGGCGAGCGCTCCCGGCGCGGTGGGCACCACCGTGCCCGGCCGGATCGGCAGCCCCGGGCGGCCGTGGGCGCGCAGCCACCCGGCCAGTTCACGGGCGAGCACATCGTCGACGATCTCCCCGGCGGGGTCGCGTACGGCGGCGGCCAGGCGCAGCGCGCCGGACACGGTGGGGCGGAAGGTCTTGGACATCTCCAGGTAGACGTTCTCCGAGGAGACCAGCACCTCGATGTCCCGCAGCAGTTCGATGGGCGAGACATGGAGGGTGAACGTGCTCCGCGCGTCCACCGGCACGCTGTCGACCCGCAGCGGAGGCTCCTGGCCGGTCCGGCCGCTCCGCGCGATGGTGCTCTGCCCGGTCGCGCTCGGTCCGCCGGAGGTCTGCGGCCCGGCGCCCGGTCCGGAGCTCTGTCCCGCGGAGCCCGGTTTCCCGGCCAAGGGCGGCGGCTCCCGCAGGATGGTCAGCACGGCCTCGGCGAGTTGCTGGATGACCTGCGGCTCCTGCTGCTTGCGGAACCGCTCGGGGGTGACTCCGTACACGGCGGCGGCCATCTTACGGCGGTCATGGGCGGGTGCGCCCCGGCGGTCGGGGAGCAGCCCGAAGGTGTGGGCCGCGGCCTGGCCGAGCAGATCCCGCTCGCCGAGGCGCCGTACCGCCTCCCTGAGCAACGCCTCGATACCGGCCGGGGCGTCGTCGGAGCCATCGCAGAAGCCGCCCGCCACGGCAGCGGCACGCAGCGCCGGCCGATCGGTCCTGCGCAGATCCGGCAGTCCGGGTCTGCGTATGCCTTTCAGTTCTTCCAGGAGTTGATCGTATGTGGGCGAATTTGGCGCAAATGACTCCTGACTCATGGTCACCAGGCTAGCGACCGGCCGGGAAAGAGGAAATCGTTCTCTCGGTGGCCGTGCCGTGCCGGGCTTTGTACCGCCGGTAATTCACCCCGTGCTGGAACAGATTTCCGATTTCCAAGGTTCCGCTTTCTTGATCCAGGGCCCGGCGGCCCCTGACCGCCGCTCTCGCCGCCATTGAATCCGACACCGCCCACCCGTTCACGAGGTGACCTTTGTGACCCATCCGCACGAGCAGCCGCCCCCCACGGAATCCGAGGACGACGAGGACTACGGGGCTTACGGGGACGACGAGCAATACGCAGCCCACGGGGACCACGGATACCACCGGGACCAAGGGGCGCCCGAAGAGCAGCGCGCGCACGACGCCGGGCCGTCGCCCACCGAATATGAGGAGCCGCCCCCATCGGTCGGCGCCTCGGCCGTCGGGCCCACCGAACACGAGGAGCCGCCTCCATCGGTGGCCGCCACGATGGCCGGGCCCACCGAGGACGAGATCCTCCCGGCGGCGCCCGCGCAGGTCGCGCACGGGGGTCGCGACCTGCGCGGGGACACCGGAGCGCTGCCGGTCTCGCTGCGCGGCCGGTTCCGCCTGAGGGCCGTGCTGCGCCGCCCCGACCATCCGCACCAAGCGGCCGTCTACCGCGTCGAGGACGAGCGCGGCAGCCACATCCTCAAGTGGTACCACCGCGGCCACGCCCCGGACCGCCGGGTATGGGAGGCGCTGCGGGACCGGCCGCGCCGGCACCTCACCCACTTCACCGAGACCGGCGACACCGGGGCCGACGGCCATCCGTACGACCTGGCGCCCTCCTACGGCGAGACCGACCTGGCCGGATATCTGAGGGACAACCCCGGCCCGGCCGACCCCGTGCTGATCCACAGCGTCGTACGGCAGCTGCACGAGGCCCTCACCACCCTGCACGAGCTGAACATCGTCCACCGGGACATCAGCCCGGCCAATATCGTGCTCGGCAGCCTCGACCCGGCCGCCCCGGACCTCGTGCTCGTCGACTTCGCCGTCTCCGCTCACGAACCCGCCGAGCGCTACACCCGCGACGAGCGCTGGGTCGGCACCGCGCTCTATATGTCCCCGCAGGCGTCGCTGCGCCACCAGCTGATCCACCCGCCCGCCGACTGGTGGTCGCTCGGCATGATCGTCGCCGAGATGGCCGGTGGACGCCACCCCGTGCGGTTCACCGACAACGACTTCGTCCGCGAGGAGATCAGCTCCCGCGCCCCCGATCTGTCCCTGGTCACGGATCACCGGCTGCGGATGCTGTGCAGGGGGCTGCTCACCCGCGACCCCGACCACCGCTGGGGAACCGACGAGGTGGCGCAGTGGCTGGTGGGCGGCTCGCCGCCGATCGCCCCCTGGGAGGCGGGCACGGCCCCCGGCGCCTCGGACCCCGAAGGCGCCCCGGACATCGAGCCGTTCGCCTTCCTCGATGAGCGCTACACCAGGCCGAAGCAGCTGGCCAGGGCGTTCAGCGAGAACTGGCGGCCCGCCCGGCAGCTTCTGTACCGACGGCGAGGCCGGGGCGAATTCACCCGCTGGCTTCGGCAGTTCCAGGGCGCACCGGACCGCGACGCCGATGAACTGGCCGCGCTGCTCGGCCTCCTGGAGCCGCACCACCCCGCGGCCGCGCCGCGTGAGCCGAAGCCGGTCACGATGGTGCGGCTGATCTCCTGGCTCGGCCCCACCCTCGACGCGTCCTACCGCGGGGTGCCGCTGGACCACGCGGGGCTGGGGGAGTTGCTGCGGGAGGCCGGGCGCGGCGATGAGTTCGCCCTCTCCGTCGTGGAGGACCTGCGGGACCACACCATCCTGCCGCTGCTGGACTCACGGCCCGGCGGCGAAGGGCTCGCCGAGGTGCAGCAGCGCTGGCTGACGGCCCGCTCCCGCTGGCAGCACACCGTCGACGAGGTCCTCCACGAGTCGCCCCGGCTACGCGACCGCCGCGCCGAGGTGCGCGCCGCCACCCGGCTCGACCGCTCCCGGCTCGCCGCCCTCCTGTCGCTCGCCGCCGCACCCACCGCGCACCGGCGCAGGCTCCAGGAGCGAACCGCCCGCGTCCAGGCCGCGCTGCCGCAGCCGGTGGCCTGGTACGGGCGGCTGGTGCGCGACCCCGACGATCTGGTGCGGCTGCAACTGGCCGAGTGGCTGGCCGGATTCGCCGAGCAGGAGTCATCGGAGACGCAAGGGCGGCTCGACGGCGAGCGCGCCCTCCTCCGCCAGGAGCGCGACCTGGACGTGGCCACGCTGTGGGTGCGCAGACAGGACATGCTGCCCACACTCGGCTGGGCCCTCGGCGGAGCCGTCGCCTTCGTCTTCCCGTGGATCTTCGTGATCGGCCTGGGCGATCTGGTGGGGTGGCCCGCCCAGCGCGCGGTGGTGACGGCGTGGATGCTGGCCGTCCCGGCGGCCGCCGCCGTCCTGGCCCTGGAGCTGTGGACGGCGTACCGCATCGGCAGCCCCGGCTACCACCCGCACCGGTCCCTGGCCGGGCTGCTGATCGACCGTGCGCTGCCCGTGGCCCGGTTCATCCGCCGGCCCGGCTCCCGCTTCCCGGTCCAGGGCCTGCTGATCCTCCCGGTCATCGCCCTGTTGTGGGCCACCGTGGTCTACGCCCCCTGGGTGTGGCCGCTGGCCACGGTGTCCGTCCTCGTCTGGTGGACCTGGCACCGGCTGCGGTGCTGGCGCCGCTATGTGGCGGAGCTGCGCGGCCGGGACGAACGGCACCGCCCCGGCCGCCCGAGAGCGGCCGCCCCGCCGACTCCAGGGAGGCTCACATGAGTTCAGGACAGGCGATTGCCAGCATCGGCGATGTGATGCCCGATGTGTACTTCCCCCCGCCGGCGGCCGCCGAGACCCTCCAGCACACCGTCCAGGACACGGTCACCAACACCATCCCGAACGCCGGAGTGCCGCACTACGCCGTCCAGGGCTCCGGGCTGTCGGACCACGTCGGCACCCAGGCCGGGCAGCACCTTGCCGACGCCGTGCACCACACCACCGGCCATGCGCTGAACGCCGCCATGGACCAGGTGCACGACCTGATGGTGCCCGCCCTGATCGGCCTCGGCTCGCTCAGCGGGGCGCTGCTCGTCGGCCGCGCCACCATGGCCGGAGCGCAGGTGCTCGCGGCCGCCGCCATTCGCGCCGCCGAGGACCAGGCCGCTTTGCGTCAGCGGCAGTTGGACGCCCGGCAGGCCGCCGTGTGCTGGCGGGACGCCGCCTTCGCCGCCGTCCGGGCCAACGCCCGCATCGACACACTGCGCGCGCGGATACGGCGGGCCGGCCCCGACGGGCCACCGGAGCCGCCCGACCTGCCACCGCCGCTGGCCCTGACGGGCAAGAATCTGGACCAGGCATGGCGCCAACTGGCCGACACCGAGCGCAGGTTGCGCCACGCGGAGGCCGCCTTGGCACGGGCCACCATGGAGGCAGCCGTCCGCCCCGTGGCCGGAGCGCATCCCGAGGACACCGGCTGGCACGCCACGCTGCGCGCCCGCCGCCGCCAGGCGCTGGAGGCGTACGAGCAGGCCGCCACCGAAGCCGAGGCGCACGGTTCGCTGCCGCAGCCGCCGCCCGCCCCTACCGCGGCCCCCACCGAGGAGGAGGTGCTGCGGCTGGGCGCGGACCTGCTGGCCATGCTTCCGCAGAATGTGTCGATGGCCGACTACCGGCTGGTGGAGGAGAGGGTCACCGTCGCCGCGGAGGTCGCCGCCCGGCGGCCCGCCGCGGCCAAGCGCCATCTGCGGGAGGCCGCCGGGTTCGCCGAGCGGATGACCCGCGACGCCGAGCGGCGGCAGGAGGCCGAGGAGTGGGCCGCCCAGCAGCTCGCCTTCCTCCGCGACGACCACCCGGGCACACCGGGTGACGGCCACTCCCGCACCCCCGTTCCGCTGCCCGATGCCAGGGCGGAGATCGCGGTCCTGGAGCGTTTTCTGTACCAGGGCGGGACGCTGGCGGAGGCCGAGCGCGTGCGCGTCGCGGCCCGCGTCGGAGAGCGGGTCGACGCGTATCAGCGGATGTACGCCACGGAGGTGATCCGCGCGGCGGTCCAGCGGTCTGGGCCCGAGACGGCCGGATACACCACCTCCGGGGCGGTGCAGATCATCGACTGGACCCCGCCGGGCTGGGGGGAGGACCACTGGCTCCGCGTCAGCGTGGACGCCGGGGGCACCGCCCGGGTCTCCACCATGCACCGCGAGCGCGACCCCGCCGAGGAGACCGACGACGATCTGGACCTCGACTGGCAGCGGTGCGACGAGGCCCCCGAGTATCTGCGGGAACTGCGCGAGCTGGCCGAACGGGCCGGGCTCAGCGTGCCGTTCGACTTCGGCGGGCCACCGGCGCGGCCGGTCCGGCGCACGGCACCCCGGCCCGCTCAGAACCGCGGCACCGGACCCAAGGCCCGCCACCGTGACCAGGAGAGGCAGCCATGACCGAGCCAGCGACGTCCCCGGGCCGCGACGACCGCAGGCTCCCGGCCTTCGCCGAGGAACTGGTCGGCACGCTCAGCGTCCAGTCCCAGTACGTACTGCACGGCAGCATCCGGGACATCCACCTCGTCCGCCACGACAAGGACCCCGACGAGGGCGGCCCCGAGGCGACCTACGACGCCCACCACACCCTTACCGAGGTCCTGTGGAACGCCCTGTGGCAGGAGGGGTACGAGGCGCTGATCCGCTTCGACATCGCGGACGGCTTCACCGTCGTCGTGGGCCCGGCGGCCCATGAGATCCGCGAGCTGCTCCACGGACGGGACGCCGCCAGGCCCGGGCGCGCCCGGAGCGCCGACACCCCCGTCCACCTGGCCGACGCGGAGCGGACGCTGCGCGACATCGTCACCGGCTGGAAGCAGCAGGGGCGGCAGCCGAAGGCACCGGACGGCCGGCCCCGGCCGGACCCGGCACCGCGCCAACAGCCCTACCGGGTGGTGTTGTTGATCGACTACGCCGCCCGGATCCCCACCGATGTCACCCGGCTCAGCGATCCGGAGCGGGACTTCTTCCTCAACTGCCTGAAGCTGGCCGAGGACGCACGGCCGATCACCTCCCCGGGAAGCGGACGACGGCTGTTCAACCCCGTGATCTGGCTCGCCGACGGGGAGCGCGATCTGCCCACCTGGCTGGTCGCGGGCAGCGAACGGGTCCGTACCATCGGCATCCCGCTGCCCGACCTGGGCAGTAGGCGGCGCATGGCCGAGCTGCTGGCCGAGGAGCACACCGCCGCGTCCGCGTCCGCGGGCGAAGACGACGCCGGGCCGGTCCGGCTCCACAAGCGACGGCCGCTGGACGAGCACGACATCGACACCTTCGCCCGGGCAACCGCCGGGCTGACCCTGCGCGCGATGCGGGAGAGCGCCCGTATGGCGCTCGACCGCGGGTTGTCGTTCGCCGAGATGCGGGACGCGGTCCGCGTCTACCAGCTCGGCGTCAAGGACAACCCGTGGCAGGCGGACTACATCCGCAGGCAGATCAAGAAGGGCGAGGCGGACCTGCGGGCGCGGGTGAAGGGCCAGGAGAAGGCGGTCGGCAAGACCCTCGACATCCTCAAGCGCGCCGCGCTCAGCCTGTCCGGCGCCCAGGCGTCCCACCCCGGCAGCCGGCCGCGCGGTGTGCTGTTCTTCGCCGGGCCGACCGGCACCGGCAAGACCGAGCTGGCCAAGTCGGTGGCCAAGCTGCTGTTCGGCACCGAGGACGCCTGTCTGCGCTTCGACATGAGCGAGTTCTCCGCACCGCATTCGGTGGACCGGCTGCTCGGCGCACCGCCGGGATATGTGGGCTACGAGGCGGGCGGCGAGCTGACCACGGCGGTGCGCAACGACCCCTTCCGAGTGGTGCTGTTCGACGAGATCGACAAGGCCGACAAGGGTGTGCTCGACAAGTTCCTCCAGGTGCTCGAGGACGGCCGGCTCACCGACGGGCAGGGGGTCACCACGTACTTCAGCGAATGCGTGCTGATCTTCACCTCCAACCTCGGGGTCAGGAAACGGACCGGCGAGGGCGGACGCGGACACGAGGGGCCGGTGGCCGAGCCCGGGATGCCGTACCACCAGCTGGAGGAGATCATCCTGGCCAATGTGAAGGAACACTTCGTCGAGGAGATCGGCCGCCCGGAGCTGATGAACCGGCTCGGCGGCAATGTGGTGGTCTTCGACTACATCGACGCCAAGGTGGCCGCCGAGATCTTCGATTCGCAGGTGGGCAACATCCAACGGGTGCTGCGGGAGGAGCAGGGGGTGCATCTGCGCCTCTCCGACGAGGCACATCAGGCGCTGTCCGCCTACTGCACGGCGGACGTCGACAACGGCGGCCGGGGGATCGGCATGCTGCTGGAAACGCATCTGATCAACCCGCTGGCACGGGCGCTGTTCGACCAGGAGCGGCTGGCGGGCACGGCGGTCACCGTCACCGGTGTGCGGCCCGCCGGGGACGGAACGGTGGCCCTGGACCTGAGGGTGGTGCACACGGCGGACGCGGATCCCGGTCCCGGCGGCGGCCGATGAGCGAGAGGGCCGCTCCCCGGGGGTGGTATCCCGTGGAGGACGGCGACGAACCGGAGGCACCGGAGGAAGCGGGGACAGCGGAGAGGCCGGGCGAGGCGCCGGGGCCGGAGCCGACGGCAGAGCCCGCGCCCCGGCCCGCACCGGGCCCGGTCGGTGTCGAGGTGTCCGCGCCCTGCTGGAACTGCCGTGCGCCAGTGGCCCCCCGGGACGTGCGCTGCGCGTCCTGTGACCGGACGCGCACCCATGTGCTGCTGGTCTGTGCCGAGCCCTGTCTGGAGCTCCGCCACGGCCCGGGCCCTGCGCTGCACATCGGCCGCCACCCGGACTGGGCGCCGCGGACCGCCGCCGCGTTCGCCGACTGGAACAAGGTCTCCCGGCGTCATGCCTCGCTCACCGTGGAGCCGGACGGAAGCGCCTGGGTCGAGGAGCCCGAAGCGGGCACCCGCAATGGCACGTATCTCAACGGCGCCCGGATCGCGGCGGGTGTGCGCACCCCCGTCCGCGACGGCGACCAGCTCCGGCTCGGGCTGCGGGTCAGCTTCGCCGTACGGCTGTACGGGCCGGGGCCAGGCACCGGCTGAGCCGGTGCCTGGCGGTGTCGCGGGGCGGCGACCCCCGGGCCGCCCCGCGCGCTCATGTCCGCGTACCGGGCGGAATGACGACCGCCCGCAGCGGCGCCAGCAGCCGGTTGGCCTCGTCCGCCCCCTCGAACGTGCCCAGGTTGTGGGCCTGGCCGGGCACCGCCTTCAGCGGCTCCTCCCCGCAGCGGTCGCCGAACAGCACCAGGGCGGGGTGCGGGCGGTGCCGCCGCGACTGCCACACCAGCCCCTGGGCGTCCGGCACCTGGCGCCGGATCTCCCGGGCCCAGGCGCGGGTCTGCGCGTACTCGTCGGTCTCCAGCAGCCAGGAGGTCTGGAACACCGCGGCCAAGTCCTCCTCCTGGACCAGCCGCACCAGGACCAGATCCTCGGTCACCCGCACCTTGGACAGCGAGCGGGTGGCCGCCAGCGCCCATGGCACCTGACGCCGTGCCTCCGGCCCGGTGAACTCCATGTCCCGCAGCATCACTTCGGCGAGCGTGGTGGCCGGCTCCACGGCCGCGTACAGATACGGATACCGGTCTTCGGCGGTGGCGTCGAAACGGTTGCCACCGAAGAAGGAATGCGCGGGCTTCGGGTTGAACTCGGTACAGGCGTAGGCGGTTTCATGGCACCTCCACAGCTCGGTGCCCGCGCTCAGGACGAACAGATTGGGGCTCATGCGCGCGCCCTCGGGGGGCGCCTGCCTCACCATCCGCCGTCTCCCAACAGCGCGGCGGCGGCCTCGGTCAGCCGCGCGTCCGGCACCTGGCCCACCAGGGCGGCCGGCGCGTCGTGCAGCCAGGTGTTACCGCCGAGCCACCAGTCCGCGGCGCCCCAGGGGTCCTGGTCCGACAGCAGCATTCTGTTGATCCGCTGCACCACCGGCCGTGGCTCACCGGTGTCCGGGTCGAACTGGAAGTCCGGGTAGCGATCACCGCGCTCCGGGTCGGAGAGGCGGATGAGCCCGGCCCCGGCAGGATTCTCGGCGGCGGCAGCGGTGAGCTGCTCCGGGCCCCGTGCGGGGGCGGTCAGCAGTCGGTCCCGCACGGCCCGGGCGATCCCGGCGCTCGCGGGGTCCAGCGTCGGCCAGTCCACGGACCGCAGCAGCCGGATCAGGTCGGCCAGCCGGTCGGCGTCCGGCAGGACCGCGGAGGGAGCGGCGCCCCCGGACCGGAACTGGTCCAGTTTCCTGCGCAGTTCGTTCTCGCGGGGGAGGGGCCGCAGTGCCAGCCGCATCTCCCGCAGCGCGGCGCGCACGGACCTGGCGTCGTCTCCGGCGGCCCGCAGCCGCAGCACGCTGTCCCGGAATCCGCTGAACAGCGTGGGGGTCAGCGAGGCACGGATCTCCGGCAGATGCCGGCGCAGCAGCTCCAGGAGATCGTCGGTGGTCATGGCTGTCGTCCTTCCACGGGGGCGTGGGGTGCGGGGTTGCCCTGGTGGATGAAGCCGGCCCAGGAGACGATCCGGGCCAGGCCCCCCGTATCGCTCTGTGTCTCGGCCAGCAGAAGGCCGGTCAGCCCGGGGACGGGATGGCGGTCGTGGTCGAGCATCCACAGCTGGGCGGCGCGCAGGGCGTCCGGCGGGGCCAGCCCGGCGACGGTCAGGTGATGGTGGAAGACCACCATCAGCGCGGCGGATGCGCTGTCCGAGACCTTCCACCGCGAGCCGACCACATCCGTGGCGCCACGCGCCAGCAGTGCGGTGGTCGGGGTCAGCGCCTCGTCGTGGTCGCGGCTGCTGAGGTCCGTCTCGCAGGCGCTGAGCACGATCAGCGGCCCGGTGGCGGCCCGTTCCCCGGCGGGCACGTCGAGAATGCGCGTCACCGTCAGTCTGCCCGGGTGCGGGGTGCCTTCGGGCCCCGGGGCGCCTTCGGGGTCCGGACCGGCCAGGTGGAGGGCCGAGTCGGTGGGCCGCAGCCCCGCCAGGCCGTGCACCACCAGATGCAGCAGCGAGGCGGCGGGCGCGGCCGGGCCTCCGGGAAGGTGGGAGAGCACATCCCCGGGGGTGCCCAGTGCGTTCTCGGGCGCGTCCTCGTGCCAGCCGTAGAGCAGGGCCGTGGTGTAGTACGCGGTGCGCAGGGCCGACACCTCGTCCTGTGCCCACGTCAGATCGCCGCTCGGGTCGGCCACCAGCACCGCGCGCTCGCCCACCGGTACCCGGCCGCGCCGGGCGGCCCGCAGGAACTCACCGCCGGACGCGGCGTACGAGACGACCGCGTCTTCGCAGGCGTAGGTGTACGGACGCCGCGCACCGGCCCGTGGCCCGGGGAGGCGGGCGGCGTGCCAGGGAACGGCACCGAGGTTGCCGCACGGCACGAGGACCAGCCGGACCGGCGCGTCGTGCTGCTGGGCCCCGTCCTCCGCCCGGGCGCCCAGTGCGTCCAGTACGGGGGCGAGGACGGCCGGGCCCGCCCAGTCGCACAGCCCCTCCAGCGCCGCCTCCCAGTGCCGATGCGCCTCGTCGTAGGTGTCCATGCCGTGCTCGGACACGGCGGACCGCCGGGCGCCCGCGTCCAGATAGCGCTCCAGCGGCTCCCGGCCGGGCGCGCCGAGCCCCGGTAGCGCGAGCGCCGTCGGTTCACCGGCGCTCCGTACCAGGACGGCCACGCCGTCGGCGGTGTCCTGCCCGGGCACCAGATACACGAGTGTGTCGGTGCCGGTGGCGCGCAGCCCCTCCCGCAACTCCTCGATGCCGGGGGCGCCGAGCAGCCCGCGCAGCGGCGCCTCGCCGCTGTCCCGCCGCAGCACGTCCAGCGCGCGGCGGCGCAGCCTGCTGGGGATCTCGACGCCGGGGGCGGCCCCGGCCGACATGACCCGCGCGAGCGCGCTCCGGACCTCGTCCGGGGTACCGCCGCCGGTGCCGGGCCCGAGTCCGCCGCCGGTCGGCGTGGCCTGGGGCGGGAGGTCCCGTACGGTGGTCCGCCACAGCTCGGCCAGCTCCGCCTCGCCCCGGGCGGCCAGCTGCTCGGGGACCCCGGCGGCCGCGGCCGCGGCCCGCAGCACCAGGCCACGCCCGTTCTCCAGCGACGCCACGGCCTCCTCGATCCGGCCGTCCACGGCGGCCCAGTGCGCGGCGAGCAGCCCGCGGCTGGCCCCCGCCCTGGCCACCTCCAGGCCGTGCTCGGCGCCGAGTTGCAGCAGCACGTCCTCGGCCAGCACCCACAGCGAGGCATGGGCGGTGGCGACGGCCGCCCCTGTGTCATCGCGCTCCCGGTCGTCGCGCAGCCGGTACGCCTCGGCCAGCTCCCACAGCAGCTTCTGCCGGATGGCCGGGCTGGTGCGCTCGGTCAGTTCCCGCCTGGCCTGTTCCAGCTCCCCGACCGCCTCTTCCAGGTCGCCGTGGTCGCCGGTCGACCTGTGGACCGTGAGCAGCGCCATCCCGATGCCTTGCCGGATCCACACCCGCTGATCGGGGGTCGAGGCGGGGCCGTCCAGGGCCCGGCGGGCCCGGGTCACGGCCTCGGAGACACGTACGGGATCCGGTTCGATCATGGAGAAGAGGGCCAGCAGAGGCGCGCACTGCGCGTCCATGAGGGGCTGCGCGAAGGTCGGGAGCCTCGGGTGGTTCGCCGCCTCCTCGAAGTAGGCCACGCCGGCCCGCAGTGCGGGGATCCCGCCGTCCAGTGTGGCCAGGCTCAACTGGGCCTGGCCGAGCAGGAAGAGCACCAGGAACTGCCATTCGCTGTTCTCGCCGGCCTCCTCCAACAGGTCCAGCAGCTCGTCCAGCAGGTACTCCAGCGTTTCGGTGTCCCGCTCGTCCAGCGCTTCATTGAGGCGCAGTTGCAGGTGCATGCTCCGGGAGCACAGCCGTAGCCCCTCCGCGCCGGGCCCGGTCGCGTGTGCGGATTCGAACACCGCGGAGGCGGGGCCGAAGAGCGCGTCCAGGCGGGCACGCGCCTGGTCGCGGTCCGTGAGATTGCCGCCCAGGACGTTGGCCGCGGCGAGCAGTCCTGGCGAGATGACCCCGGCCATCCAGTCCACCCGTCCGGATCCCGTACCGGCGGCTGTGCCGATCAACTCGGCCGCCTCGGCCAGCCGGTCGGCGTCACCCGTGCGCATACCGTGGGCCATGCGGCTCATCGCGGCGCGCATCGCGGTCTCCGCCTCTTCGCCGGCCGGTCCCTTGCTCACCTCGTTGACCAGGGCCTCCAGATCCTCGGTCCGGATGGTGCCGGGCACTTCGAGCTCCAGCATGAGGGCGGCCTGCGCGAAGGTGAGGGCGGTCTCCTCCGCGCTGAGCTCCTCCAGTCGATCGGTCTCATCGCCGCCGCCCGCCCCGGCCGTGGCGAACTCGGTGGCCATCCCGCACAGGGCCTGCAGCAGCGAGGAGTTGCCGTCCGGCATCCGCTCCGCCAGTTGCGCGGCCAGGTCGGCCATCTGCTCGAAGTCCCCGGAGCGCGCGGCGGCGGGCACCCGCTCCAGGGCCTCGGCCGCCCACGACAGGGGTTCGGCGATGTGCTCGGGCAGGGTCGGCAGCAGGTCGGTCAGCAGCCCGCGCAGCTCGGTCAGGTCGGCGGTGAGTTCGGGATCGCCCACCACTACTTGGCGGCCCACATCGAAGGATTCAAGGAGGCGGGAGAGCGTGCCGTCCCATCCGGCCGTCATGCCGGGCGTCAGCAGCAACCGCACCAGGTGGAGGGCGGAGGCCCGCTCGTCCGGTGGGTCGAGCGCCCCAGAAGCGCGAGCCGCCCTCAACACCCGCAGGCCCCGACTCCGGTCGTCGTCCGTGGGGTTGTGCCGGTAGCGCTCGGCGTACAGGCCGCCGAGCCGGGCGCGCACGGTACACAGCAGTGCGTCCCCGTCCGGCACGGCCGCCGCCAACGCGGCCTCCAGCTCGTCCAGTTCGGCGATGAAGCGGTCGAGCGATACGGGGTCGGCATCGGCGGGCGACCGAGTGCCGTCGGACGCTCGCCCGGCCGCCGGGCCGTCGGGCGGGCCCTCTGGACCCATGCCGTCGGACGAGCCCTTGGCCGCCGGGCCGTCCGGCGGGGGCGGGGCGATCCACGCCAGCGCGTCGGCCGCGGCTTGTTCGGCTCGGTCACGTAATGCCGCGAGATCCCTGCTGTGCATGAAACGTCCCCCTTCGTCATGCCCCACTCATCATCCGCCCGTCCGTGCGAGCACAGGAGCCCTTTGATCGCTCTTTCCGGAAACCGCCCGGAAGACGTCCGCGAATCGCCCAGCCGGATACGCGTGTTCGGGGCCACGCGGGAACTCCCGCCCCGTGGCCAAGGCCAAAAGGGACATGAGGTGAATGATGCGGCATCCTGTCACGCCCGGTGAGACACCTTTATCGATGCGTGACAAAATGTGTGGGTAGCGTGCTCGCGCGCGCCCTACCCTCGCCGATGGCTCAACGTTTCTGCACAGAACCCCCGCGGCGAGAAGGACGGAACGTTCATGTACGGCACGATCGACGGGTTCAACTACGGGGCCACCACCCCGCTGGCGGCCTACCTCATGGCCTGTCTCGGCGGAGCCCTCGGCTTACGCTGCACCGCCCGGTCGGTGCGTACTCAGCGCTCCTGGAAGCCGGGCTGGCTCGCGCTCGGATCAGCGTCGATCGGATCGGGCATCTGGACGATGCACTTCATCGCCATGATGGGGTTCCATGTGAAGGAAACTCCGGTCGGCTTCGACATACCGATCACCCTGCTCAGCCTTCTCGTGGCGATCTTCGTCGTCGGCATCGGCGTCTTCATGGTCGGCTACCGGGGCGTTTCCCGAGGGGTGCTGCTCTCGGCCGGTGTGTTCACCGGACTCGGTGTCGCGGGCATGCACTACATCGGGATGTCCGCGATGCGCATGCAGGGGCATCTGGAGTACTCCGTGCCGACCGTCCTGCTCTCCGTCCTGATCGCGGTCGTGGCCGCGACCGCCGCCCTCTGGGCCGCCGTGACCATCCATGGCTTCCGCGCCAGCCTGGGATCGAGCCTGGTGATGGGGATCGCGGTGACCGGGATGCACTACACGGGCATGGCCGCGGTCAGTGTGCGGCTGGACGATGTGCTCGGCGCCTCAGCGGGCGGCAATGCGCCGGCTTCGCTGATCCTCCCCATGCTGATCGGCCCGGTGATCTTTCTGGTGATCGCGGGGACCGTCATCATGTTCGATCCGCTGCTGGTCCTGGGCGAGGGGGAGTGGAACCAGAAGAAGGCGGACAGCTCGCGCCTGCCCCCGCCACCACCACCTCGGCCGGTCTGGCCGGCCCGGCCGCCGGAGGACCCCGTTCAGGCCCCGGCGAGCCGCCCGGCCCCGCCACACGGCGGTCAGGAATACGGCGGTTGGTGAACCCGCGGCCGGTGGTACGGGGGCGGGACGAGGCGGGCCGGGACCGACGCGGCGGAGCGGGCACCGATCCGCCGCCAACGGCCACCCCGCCGCACCGCGTGGGCCCTAGTGGAACCGGCGCGCCCCCGACCAGCCCGGATCCCCGGTCATGGCGAACCGGACCCACGCGCCGTGCATCTCCGTGGCCAGTGACGGCGGGATGTCCGGTCCGAGCAGTCCGTTCGCCGTACGGAGCGCGGGCAGACCGGTGTTGTCGAACACGAATGGGACCTCCGCGGTGTGGCACGCGCCGAACGGCCCGCCCCGCCAGTCGAAGTCGTAGGTGAACACCTTGTCGTAGCGGGACACCAGCCGCTCACGGGCGTCGCGGAACATCGCGTCGATGCCCGCGCTGCGTTCCGGCCGCTGGTAGAGCAGCGACTCCTGGGTATTCGTGCCCACCAGCAGATCCACCGGATGCGGCGGGGCCACCACGTCGGGCTCATCGAGCACCACACCGAGCGGCGAGAGCCTCGGACCCACCCCGGGCAGGTCGGCGAGCGCGGACACCAGGCGCTCGTCGGGGATGGCGGCGAACGCCTCGGCCGTGGCCGGAACGCCCAGCCGGTCGGCCAGGGCCCGGGTCGTCGCCGCCGCCTCCGCGCCGGTCAGGGTGTGCAGCCCACCGCTCTGGCTGATCGCACCCCGGAACAGCCCGGCGGCCTCCGGCGTCACCAGCAGCGCGCTGACGATCATGCCTCCCGCCGACTGCCCGAACACCGTCACCCGGTCCGGGTCCCCTCCGTAGCCCGCGATGTGCTCACGCACCCACCGCAGCGCCGCGAGCACGTCCAGCAGGCCCCGGTTGCGCGGGGCGCCCGGCAGGTCCAGCCAACCCGGCGCGCCCAGACGGTAGTTGAGGGTGACCAGGACCACGCCGTCGCGGGCGAAGGACGTCCCGTCGTACAGCGGCGCCTGGCCGGTGCCGGAGAGAAAGCCGCCGCCGTGCACGAAGACCATCACCGGGGCGTTGCCGTCGGTCCGGGGCGTCCAGACGTTGACCGTCAGATAGTCCTCGCCACGCACCCAGCCCTGACCCAGCGCCGGGCTCAGATCCGCCGCGAACCGTCGCCGGGGCGCCGGAGCCGTCGGCCCCGGCCCATCGCCGCCGGGGGCACCGTGCACGGGGGTCGGCGCGGCGAACCGCGCGGCGCCGGTCGGCGCGGCCGCGTACGGGATGTTCCGGAACACGCTCACCGCCATGCCGCCCACTCCTTGACCGTGAACCGCTCGCCGTCTCGCCGCACTTCGGCCGCGCCCGCGCCGGGGAAGTGCGCGGGGAACAGCAGCGCGCACTCGTCCGCGGCCTCCCCCAGCACCCGGCGTCGGGCGACCCGCGCCCGGGGCTCGTCCTCGTCGAAGCAGGGACAGACGTCCGGCTCCACGATCTGCAGCGGGCTGTGCAGCACATCGCCCGCGAAGATCGCCCGATCCGTACCGGACCGCAGTCGCACCACACAGGAGCCGGGGGTGTGGCCGGGGGCGGGCTCGAGGCGCAGCTGGGCGTCGATGTCGTAGTGGTCGCCCTCCCACAGCACGGTCTGTCCGGCCTGGTGGACGGGGGCGACGCTGTCCTCGAACACGTTCGCCATCCGGAGGCCGGAGCGGGTCCGGTGCCCGTTCTCCGGGTTCCAGTAGTCGAAGTCGGCCCGGGGGAGCACATACTCCGCGTTGGGGAAGGTCGGCCGCCACTCACCCTCCGTCCACGAGGTGTTCCATCCGACGTGGTCACCATGCACATGGGTGCAGATCACCAGGTCCACATCCGCCGGGCGGACTCCGGCCGCGGCCAGTTTCCCGAGGTAGTCCGTGTGCAGATGGTGGAAGAACGGCATATGCGGCCGCTCCCGGTCGTTGCCGACGCCGGTGTCGATCAGGATCGTCCGGCCCTCGCTGCGGAGCAGCCAGCTCTGGATCGTCGTGCGTACCTCATCGGCGGCCGGATCCAGGAATTCGGGCGCCAGCCAGCCCTCGTGCGTGCGCCAGTGCTCCATGGCCACGTCGGGAAAGATGAAGTCGCGTGGCAGACCCCTTGGGGCCACCTCTACCACGCGGGTGATCTCGACGTTGCCAAGCGTGATGGTGTCCATGACTCCAGCCTGTACGTCGGCGGGCGTCGGCGGTATCCGTCATATGACTGCACCACGGGCTACTGCACCACGGGCTAGAGTCAAGGGATGACCATGGTCGGGCGGGAGAGTGAGAGCGCGGCCGTACTCGGTCTGACCAGCGGTGTGCTGATCCTTACAGGCGAACCGGGTGCCGGCAAGAGCACCCTGCTCGGCCTCGCGGCGGATCGCCACCGGGGCCGGGTGCTGCGGATGACGGGCAGCGAGAGCGAGGCGAACCTGACGTTCGCCGGGCTCCACCAGCTGCTGCGGCCGGTGCTGGGGGAGACCGCCGGGCTGCCGGCCCGGCAGCGGTCGGCCCTGCTCGGAGCCATCGGCCTGGGGGATGCCGAGTCCCACGACACCGGCCTCGCGGAGGCCGAGCCCGGCGATGTCGACAGCGGACACGGTGGCCCGCCCGACCGGCTGCTGCTCGGCGTCGCGCTGCTCACCCTGCTGTCGGACCTCGCCCGGCGATCGCCCGTCCTGGTGGTCGCCGACGATCTGCAGTGGATCGACGCCGGCTCGCTGGAGCTGCTCGCCTTCGCCGCCCGGCGCATCGACGACGAACCCCTCGCCGTGCTGGCCGCGGCCAGGGACCTGGCGGGCGAGGGCGCCCGGGGCGGGGCCACGGCGCCGTTCTCCGGCTTTCCCCTGCGCACGCTGGGCCCGCTGGACGCGACCGCCGCGGGCCTCCTGCTGGACCGGCAGCCCTATCCGCCGACCGGCCGCGGCCGGCTGCGCATCCTCGACCAGGCCGCCGGGAACCCGCTGGCGCTGGTCGAACTGGCCCGGGCGAACGGTGCCTGCGGCGCGGACTCGGCCGACTCCGCCGAAGGGGAGCTCCTGCCGCCCACCGACCGCCTGATGCGGGTCTTCGCCGCCGACCTCGATCCCCTGCCCGAAGCCACCCGGCAGGCGCTGCTCCTGGTCGCGGCGGACGACCGGGCGGTGGCGGGCCGGGTCGAGGCGCTGGCCCCGGCCGAGGCCGCCGGACTGCTGCGGCTCACCGGTGGCGGCCACGACGGCTGGCGGGCCGGCTTCCGGCATCCGCTGATCAGGTCCGCGATCTACCACTCCGCACCGCTGGCCGCCCGCCGTCAGGTCCACCGCGACCTCGCCGCGCTGCTCAGCGGCGAACCCGACCGCCGCGCCTGGCACCTGGCCGCCGCCGCGGAGGGGCCGGACGAGGAGATCGCCGCCGCTCTGGAGGAGTCGGCGGCCAGGGCCCGGGAGCGTGGCGGATACACCGCCGCCACCACCGCGCTGGAACGTGCCGCCGAGCTGAGCCCCGGGCGCCGCGACCGCGCCCGCCGCCTGGTGGCCGCGGCGGGTGCGGCGGTGTCCACCGGACAGCCGCGCTGGGTCCGCAGGCTCGCCGCCAGTGCCGCGGAGCTCACCGACGACCCGGCGCTGTCGGCCGAGGCATCGCTGCGGGTGGGCCAGGTGCTCACCCTGAGCACCGAGCACGACACCGCGCTGTCCCTGCTGCTGCGGGCGGCGGAGGATCCCCGGCTGCGCCGGATCGCGCTCGCCTCCGCGTCGGTGGCGGGCTTCTACTCGGGCGACGAGGAATACCGCCTCGCCGTACGGGCCCGGGCACAGGACGACCCCTGGACGCTCGCGGTGACCGACCCCACCGCGCATCGGTCCGAGCGGGTGGCGGCGATCCCGGCACTGGTCGAGCGGGCGGACGGCGACCCCGCCCGGCTCATCTCGCTGGGCGCCATGGCCTGGCTGCTCGACGAGACCGCGCTCGCGGTACGGATCTTCGACGACGCCCTCCACCGCTGGCGGCTGGGTGGCACCCTGCCCATCGGCCTCGGCTGCTCGGCCGGGTGGGCGTATCTGGACCACGGGCTGTGGGCCCAGGCCCGTACCGCCGCCGTGAACACCAACTCCGCGGGCGCCGGGCTCCCGCACCTCGACGCCGCCGCACGGTCACTCGAAGCCGCCGCCCTCGCGTTGACCGGCCGGACCGATGAGGCCCGCGCCGCGGGCTCCGCCGCGCTGTCCCTCGTCGACCCGCACCGCAGCCGCGCCGTTGCCGTCCGGGCCCGGTGGGCGCTGGGCATGGCCGCGGTGGCCGACGGCGACCACGTCGGCGCGTACGAGCAGTTCCGGCTGCTGTTCACGGCCGACGGCGAGCCCGTCCACTACGCGTGCTCCTTCCCCGCCGTCGCCGAACTGGCCGCCGCGGCCGTCCGCACCGGCCATGGCGCCGAGGCCGCCGCCATCGTGGAGCGCATCGCCGACCGGCTCGCCGGGGACCCCTCGCCCCGGATGCGCATCCTGATCCACCGCGCCCGTGCGCTGCTCGACCCGGCAGATGCCGAGCCGCACTTCGCGGCGGCCCTCGCCGAACCGTCGGGCGGCCAATGGCCCTTCGAACGCGCGCAGCTCCTGCTGGACCACGCCGAATGGCTGCGCCGCCGCCACCGCATCACCGAGGCCCGCCACCAGCTGAACACCGCGCTGGAGACCTTCCGCCGCCTCGGCGCCCGCCCCTGGATCGACCGCACCCAGGCCGAACTGCGCGCCGCCGGGATCGAATCCGCCCCCACCAGCCCCGACGCCCTCACCTCCCTGTCCCCGCAGCAGCAGCACATCATCCGCCTGGCGGCGCAGGGCCTGAGCAACCGTGAGATCGGCGAACGGCTCTTTCTCTCCCCGCGCACCGTCGGCTCGCACCTCTACCGCAGCTTCCCCAAACTCGGCGTCACCGCCCGCTCCCAGCTGCGCGACCTGATCGAGGCGTCCTGCCCGTCGTAGTGGCGGTGGCCACCCGGGCTCCCGGCGATCGCCACCGGCAGGGCAGCTCCACGACGACGACCGTCGGCCCGCCCCGTGGGCTCGTCACCGTCACCGTTCCATCGAGCGCGGCGACGCGGCGACGTATCCCGAGCAGTCCGGAGCCACCTTCGGAGCTGCCGGAACCACCCGTCTCCCCGGCACCGGACACGCCCGCGGCCGCCTCGGCGCCGCCTCGTCCGTCGTCCCGCACCGAGACCCACAACCCGCTCGGTGTGCGGGTCAGCCGGGCCTCGGCCCGGTCGGCGCCACTGTGCCTCGCCACGTTCGCCAGCGCCTCCGCCACGACGAAGTACGCGGCCGCCTCGACCGCCGCCGGGGCCCGTGTCCCGTCCTCCAGACCGTCCACCCGCACGGTGACATCCAGCCCGCTGCTCGTGGCGAGCGCCCGTACCGCCCCGGCCAGGCCACGGTCGGTGAGGACCGGCGGATGCATGCCACGCACCACCTGACGCAGCTCGGTCAGCGCCTCTTCGGCCAGGTCCTGCGCGTCGTCCAGCATTCTGCGCGCAGCCGGCGGATCCCGGTCGTACGCCCGCTTCGCCAGGCCGATCCGCAGGGACAGGGAGACCAGTCGCGCCTGGGCGCCGTCGTGCAACTCCCGTTCGATACGGCGTAGTTCGGCACCGTGCGCGGCGATGGCGCCCGCCCGGGTTTCCGCCAGCTCCGCCACCCGCTCGGTCAGCCGCGCCGTGGCCTTCTCCGTCGGACCGGGCCGCCGACGGCGCAGGTACGAGCCGAACGCCAGCGCGAGGGCGGACACCAGCGGGGCCGTGGCCCGTACCGCGTGCCGCATCGATCTCCCCATGCCGACGAGGCTAGAAGACCGGCCCGACGCGCGCGGGAGAGCGAGCCGCCCCATCGACGGTGGAGCCAGCTACACCCCCCGGCCCGGCGGCGAGCCCACGCCCGGCCGCGGTCCGGGAGTCACCGGCATGGACGCATCAGGGTGCGGTAGCGTGCCGAGGAAGCCATGGTGGACGGACCGGTCAGCCGAGAAAGGCACCCGATGACGGATCTTCAGGATGTGGACCGCATCGCCACGGCCGACCACCACTTGGCGGTCGTGACGACGACGCGCGCCGACGGCTCGGTCCAGGCATCAGTGGTCAACGCCGGGATCATCGACCATCCGGTCTCCGGTGAGCAGGTGGTCGCCTTCGTCACCTACGGCCGCGCCAAACTCGCCCATCTGCGGGCACGACCGCGGGCCACCTTGGTCTTCCGCGCCGGATGGAACTGGGCCGCCGTCGAAGGCCGCACCGAGATCGCGGGGCCCGACGACCCGTTCCCCGGAGTCGACCAGGAGCGTTTGCGCCTGCTGCTGCGTGAGATCTTCACCGCCGCGGGCGGCGCGCACGACGATTGGGGCGCCTACGACCGGGTGATGGCCGAGCAGCGCCGCGCCGCGGTCTTCGTCCACCCCGAGCGCGTCTACAGCAACTGACCCCCAGGGCGCATGACCGGGCGGGGCCGATCACGTCGTGACGGTCCGGCGATGGGGCTCGAGCGGAGAGCACGGAGGGAACCCGGCGACGTGAGCGATCCACTGTGGGCCCTGTCTCCCGCCGAGCGCCGACTGCTCAGGCCCGTCACCCACGGCCACGGGCTCGAAGGCCGCGAGCCGATGCTCGCGACCCTCACCCACGAACGCTTCTCCGACGAGCGCTGGCTGTACGAACGCAAGCTGGACGGCGAGCGCTGCGTCGCCGTCCGCGAAGGGGGCCGCGTCGACCTGTTCAGCCGCAACGGCCTCTCCGCCGCCTCCGCCTATCCCGAACTGATCGACGCCCTCACGGAGCGAGCCACGGGCGACTGGGTCCTCGACGGCGAGGTGGTGGCCTTCGAACACGGACGCACCAGCTTCGCCCGGCTCCAGCCGCGGATGCACGTCAGCTCCCCCGAACAGGCCCGGCGCACCGGCGTGACCGTCTACTACTACCTCTTCGACGTCCAGGCCATCGGCGACCACGACGTCACCGCGCTGCCACTTCGCCGCCGTAAGACCCTGCTGCGCTCCATGCTCACCTGGAGCGATCCGCTGCGTCTGACCGCGTACCGCTACCGCGACGGCGAGACCTACTACCGCCATGCCTGCGCACACGGATGGGAGGGGCTGATCGCCAAGCGTGTCGATTCCCCCTACCAGCACGGCCGCTCCCGCGACTGGCTCAAGTTCAAGTGTGAACGGCGGCAGGAGCTGGTCATCGGCGGATGGACCGATCCCCGGCGCACCCGCCCCGGGCTCGGCGCCCTGCTCCTCGGCTACTACAGCGACGGCGACCTCGTCTACGCGGGCAAGGTCGGCACCGGCTTCGACACCCGCACCCTGGAAGCCCTCGCCCGACGGCTGACCGAGCTGCGCACCCCCACCTGCCCGTTCACCCGTGGCGCCCCGCCCACCGGGCCCGGGGTCAACTGGGCGCGCCCCGAACTCGTCGCCGAGATCGCCTTCACCGAGTGGACAGCCGAAGGCCGTCTGCGCCACCCCCGTTTCCTGGGGCTGCGCCGTGACAAACCGGCCCGCGAGGTCGTCCGCGAGGAGCCGTGATCGCTGCTGCCACCGGACGGTCGCCCAAGCCGATTCCAGGGAAGCTCGTCCGGAGCGCCGCTGATGGGTTCGTCGGCCAATGTGCCCGGGAGCCAGCACTCGACGTGTCCACCTCGCGCGGCCCGAGTCACGGCACCCGCGATGTCCACTCCGGCGAGCCGAACTTCCCGGTCGCCAGCAACCGCGCCGCCGCCGACTCCTCGTCCGTCACCTTATCGTCCGTGAGCCCGTACCGCCCGCGGAACGAGGTCACCATGCGGTCGATGACGGCCGGGCGCGGCAGCCCGGTCTGGCGGCGCAGCGGGTCCACCCGCTTGACGGCGCTCGCGATGCCCTTGCCGGACAGCTTCTCCCGCCCGATGCGCAGCACCTCCACCATCTTGGCGGCGTCGATGTCGTACGACATGGTCACGTGGTGCAGCACCGCACCGCCGTGTGCCGCGATCCGCTTCTGGGCGGCCCCGCCGACCTTCCCGGCCTCCGTCGCGATGTCGTTCAGCGGCTGGTACCACGCCTTGACGCCCATCTCGCCCAGCGCGCCCAGCACCCAGTCGTCCAGATAGGCGTAGCTGTCGGCGAAGGGCAGGCCGGAGACGAGCGACTGGGGTACGTACAGCGAGTACGTGATGGTGTTGCCCGGTTCGACGAACATCGCCCCGCCGCCGCTGATCCGCCGGACGACCGTCACCCCGTGCCGCTCGGCGCCCGCCGGGTCGACCTCGTTCCGCAGCGACTGGAAGCTGCCGATGATGACGGCCGGGCGGTCCCACTCCCACACCCGCAGCGTCGGTGGCCGCCGCCCGGCGGCCACCTCGCCGGTCAGCACCTCGTCCAGGGCCATATGCAGCGCGGGATCCTGTGGCCCCTCGTGGATCAGCTGCCAGTCGTAGTCCGTCCAGTCGGTGGCACGGGCCACCGCCCGCCGTACCGCGATGCCCACGGCCTCGGCGGAGAAACCGAACATCACGGTGTCGGCGGGCAGTGCTGCCTCGATGCGCGCGGCGAGCGCCTGCGCGTCCGCGTCGGCGGGCGCGCCCTCCAGTGCGCGGTCGATGGCGTGCAGCGCCTCGTCCGGTTCCAGGAAGAAGTCGCCCGCGACCCGCACCCCGCGCAGCGCGCCGTCGTGGACATCCAGATCCACGACGACCAGCTTGCCGCCCGGCACCTTGTACTCACCGTGCATGCCCTGCACCGCCTCCTGTTTCCGCCCCGGCGCTCCCGATCATTATCCCGTGCCGGGGCGGCTTCGGTCGGCACCGGTGATCCGGCGGGGTCAGGCTCCCGTGGTCGAGCCCGGGCGGACGATCATGAGAATGGTCACTGTCGCCCACAGCAGGTTGAACGCGCCCGTGAACATGGCCAGTTGGGCGGTATCGGTCCGCTCCAGGGCCTTGCCCGTACCGAGGCTGTCGATGAGCTCGTCCTGGCGGGGCAGGACGAAGGCGATCAGGACGCCGGCGGCCGCGGCCGTCAGCGCGATGGAGGCGGTGAGCCAGCCGCTGCTGAGGACGCCCAGCACGGCGGCCGTGGCGAATCCGAAGACGGGCACGGCGAGGCCCATCCTGGCGTAGACGCGGCAGATGCGGTGCAGGAGCCGGACCGTACCCAGGTCGGCCTCGCCCTCGGGGGCTGTGGCAGCGTGGGCGTTGCGGGCCGCGGGCGGGAACATGCTGGCCGCGACGGTGACGGGGCCGATCGCGACGATGGCGGCCAGGACATGCAGGGAGAGCAGGATCTTGGTCATCGGGTGGTGTCCGGCTCCCTTTCGAACGTGGCAGGCACCGCGTCTCCTTCCGAGCGTGGGCGGCTGGTGCCCGCCCCACGCTAGGGAGCCGCGAGAAGATCACCCAGGGGCTGGAACGACAGAAGTCAACGGATTCTCGCCATGCCGGGCCCCAGTGGCTCAGTGGTATGGGGAGAGGGGGTGACGTGGTCATCCGTCGATGTACTGCGCCACCCCGTGGCCGAACGACCAGTCGGCCGACTCGTTCTCGGTCAGGGTGATGAACACGTTCCGCGGCTCGGTCCCCGCGTACTCCTGGGCGAGTTCGGCGATCCGCCGGTACAGCGCCTGCTTCTGTGCCGGTGTGCGCCCCGAGCGCATCGTGAGCGCGATGTAGACGAGGCCGTCGTCACGCCGCACCCCGAGGTAGTCGTCGTAGCGCAGCATGCCGCTGGTGCCGTCATGGCTGGTCAGGACCTGGAACCGGTCGTTGGGCGGGAAGCCGATGGTTTCCGCCAGCGCGTCGTGCACGGCACGGCCGAGCGCGTCGAGCCGGTCGGGGTCGGCCCGCAGCGCGTCAATGCGAACGAAGGGCATGTCGGGGCTCTCCTTCGGGCGAGTCGGTCGGCGGAAGGTCACGGGCTCAGCGGACACGGGCCGGCGGACACAGGCTCAGCGGACATGGGCGGTGAGCAGGCCGAGGGCTCCGTCCATGGCCCGGGTGTACACCTCAACCGAGTCGGCGGCACGGGCCAGCACATAGCCGCCCTGCAACACCGCGACCAGCGCGGTGGCCGTGCTCGCCGGGTCGAGCCCGGTGTCGAGCTCCCCGTTCGCCCGGCCCTCCGCCAGCAGCCCGGCCAGCCGGTCGGTGAGCCAGGCGAAGGTCTCCTCGACCGGTCGGCGCAGGTCCGGATCCGCCATCACATCGGGGTCCTGGGTGAGGCGGCCGACCGGGCAGCCCTTCAGGGCGTCCCGCTCCCGCCGCAGATAGGCACTGATCCGCTCGACCGCGGTGCCGGGACCGCTGAACTCGGCCTCCGCCCTGCCCGTCAGCTCCTCGGCGCTGCGGCTGATCGCGGCGAGCGCCAGATCGGGCTTGCCGCGGAAGTGGTGGTACATGCTGCCCTGGCCCGCTCCGGATCGCTCCTGGATCGCCTTCGGGCTCGTGCCCACGTAGCCGCGCTCCCACAGCAGCTCGCGGGTGCTTGCGATGAGTCGTTCCCGGGTGTCCATGGGCGCGATCATACATACTAGTAGGTACAAATTAAAGCGCGTGGACGGCCCCTTCGGTGAGAGGATCCCTCCGCAGTGGGCGGGCGGTCGAGCCGGTCCGGACGGTGGAAGGTGACGATGTACGCGATACCCCTGGGTGAGGACGGCGCGGAGCTGCGCCCACTGGAGCCGTGGCAGGCCGAGGAGTTCCTTACGCACATGGACCGGGGACGGGAATCCATCGGCCGGTACATCGCCCTGGCGGACGCCGTCTTTGACCTGGAGTCGGCGCGGGCGTTCCTCCAGGGATACGCGGACAAGGCGGCGGCCGACGCCGGGCGGATCTACGGCATCTGGACGGACGGCAAGCTGGTCGGCGGAGTCCTCTTCCGCACGATGGACATCAACCAGGGCACCGCGGAGGCGGGTTGCTGGCTGGAGCCGTCGGCGGTGGGCAAGGGGCTGGTGACCCGGGCCGCGCGCGTGATCATCGACTGGGCCGTCGAGGAGCGGGGCATCCACCGCGTGGAGTGGATTGCCGCCGCCGCGAACGAGGCCAGCATCGCCGTGGCCCGGCGGCTGGGGATGACGAAGGACGGTGTGCTGCGGGAGAGCTATCTGCGCCGGGGTGAGCGGCACGACATGGAGATCTGGTCGGTGCTCGCACCGGAGTGGCGGGCGACCCGGAAGCCATCCTGAATCGCGTGGTCAATCACGCTCACCGCGGGGGCGGCGGGCGACGGTGATGATTTCCGGGCTGGTGTCGGTCAGCGGCCCGCGGTCCCAGTCCCCGAACTGCTCCTTCACGACCAGCCCGGCCTCACTCAGGAACCCCGCCAGCGTGTCCCGGCCGAGAAACCGCAGCGTGCTGCGGCTCAGCAGGGGCCGCTCCCAGCCCGCGCCGGTGTAGGTGTGCGTGGCCGAGACGAGATCGCCCCGCACCGGCGTCTCCACCTCGCACACGCACCGCACTATGGTCCCGGTGGGGTCCACCACCTCGCCCGAGTACCGCACGTCCCAGTCCTCCCACTCCCGCACCAGCGGATTGCGGGTCTCGAACACGAAGCTGCCGTCGTCGGTCAGTGCCGTGCCGATCACGGCCAGCGCCCCGCGCAACTCGTCGTCGCCGAGAAGCCCCTGAAAGGCGTGGCCGGTCATCACCACCAGATCGAACGCACGGTTCCACCCCGGTGCCGAGGGCAGGTCACCGAGCACCCACTCCACATCCGGGCACGCCCGCGCCACCTCCAGCATCCCCACCCCGGGATCCAGCCCGCACAGCCGCCCCTCGTGCCCGTCCTCCCGCGCCCTGCGCAGCAGCGTGCCCGTTCCGCACCCCACGTCCAGGACGGAGCGGGCGGACATCACCAGGGGCAGGTAGAACGTGAAATCACCGCGCTCGTCCCAGGGGCAGAACAGGTCGTACAGCGCGGCCAGCCGGCGATCGGAGAACTGCGTGTCCACCATGGCCGTCACAGTGCCCCTGGCCTGGCGGACCCGCAAGGTCCGGCACCCGTCCACGGCGTCGTGGTCGGGCCGTCTTACGATCGAAAGGGGTTTTTATCGTCTCCGGGAGCTCTCGATGTCCGACCCGACGCCCGACCCGATGCCGGAATCGTCCGACCCGATGCCTGAAACGCTCGACCAGCGGCTGGAGACCATCGCGCGCCACCCCTTCCGCGCGAAGTTCCATCTGCGCGGTCGTGATCGGGCCACGGCCGAGCTGAGCGGCCCGTCGACGATGCGCTGGCACGCCTACGACCTGATCGCCAAGCGGCTGGCCCCCGCCGAGCCGTACAAGGACGGCAAGCAGACGCCCTACCGCGGCCACCCCGTGTTCGTCGCCCAGCATGCGACCGCCACCTGCTGCCGTACCTGCCTCGAGCGCTGGCACCAGATCCCCAAGGGCCGGGAACTGAGCCGGGCGGAGCGGGCGTACGTGGTGGGGGTGATCTGCCGTTGGATCGAACGCGAGGTGGCGGCAGGCGGACGGTGACGGATCAGCCCGGGGCGCCGTCGAGCCCCAGTTCGCGGGCGACCCGCGCGAGGGAGCCGCTCTGCTGCCGCTCGTAGAGCGCGAAGGGGTCCAGGACATCGCGGCCGATGGCGCCGGAGAGCCATGCGGCGTCGTGGGCGGTGCCCTCCTGACCGTTGTCCCGTACGCCCTCCCCGCTGAGGTTGGACTGGAAGATGCCGGCGGCGGAGCGGGGCAGGAAGTCCTCGTAGACGATGGGCTCGGCCCGTACCCAGCCCCGCTCCAGCAGTTCGCCGATGGCGGCGGGCGGGCGGCTGCCGTCGCGCGGGCGGTCCGGTACCACGTGGTAGGTGAACCAGCCCAATCCTCGGGCGGCCAGTTCCCGTTCGGTGTGGGGCAGATGCTCCTCCCATACGCCGCGGGCCAGTTCGCCCCGGTCGACCCCCGGGTGGCGGGTCACTTCATGGTCGACGAGGGTGAGCAGCCGGTCGTACAGGGCGCGGCCGTCGTGGGTGAGGGCGATACCGCGGGCCTCGACCTCGCCGAAGCGCACCCGCAGGGCGCCGGTGGTGACACCGCCGTCCGCGAGGCGCATCGCGCGGGGTTCGTCGAGGGCGCGGAAGGAGGTCTGGCGCAGCAGGACGTCGGGGCCCTTCCAGGCAGGTGGCCCCTGGATGGTGTCGATCATCTGGATGCCGCGGTCGGTCATCCGCCGGTAGAGCTCGTCGATGTCCAGGACGCGCGGGGTGAGGTGGTTGATGTGGGTGCTGCGGACGCCGCCGATGTCCGCGGCGACGGCGGAGATCCTCTCCAGGGTCTCGTACCAGACCTTGTCCA
Organism: Streptomyces sp. NPDC007875; assembly: GCF_042868035.1. Lineage (NCBI taxonomy): Bacteria > Bacillati > Actinomycetota > Actinomycetes > Kitasatosporales > Streptomycetaceae > Streptomyces > Streptomyces sp. NPDC007875. Next base: position 56,626 of record NZ_JBIADZ010000024.1, read on the forward strand.
CCGGCTCGGGTGACAACTCGAAGGCGGACACGGCGAGGTGGAGGAAGCGTTCGGCGTCCTCCTCGGGCAGTCCGTGCTCGGCCGTCGCGCGGTCGGCCAGGGCGAGCAGCTCCGGCGGGAACAGCTCGCGACCGGCGAGGAAGGTCTCCAGCCGGGAGCGCAGATCGGCGTCGAAGAACCGTGGGTCGGCGGTGGTGAGCAGGGAGGTGAAGACGCGGAAGGGGTTGCGCGCCAGTTCCTCGCCGTCCACGGGGCGGAAGGCGGTGGAGACCACGGGGACCGCGCTGGCGGCGGCCTCGCGCAGATCGTAGAAGCCGACCGGGCGCATGCCCAGCGCGCCGAAGACGCGGGCCACCTGCCCCAGCTCCTGAGGCGTTCCGACCCGGATGGCGCCGTGGCGCTCGGCGGTCACCCGGCCGATGGACCCCAGACGCTCGGCGTCGGCTCCCCGCGCGCGCAGCACGTCCTCGTTGACCTCGCGCGAGACGTCCACGAGCGTGGTGTACGCGGGAACTTCCCGGCCGTACATGTCGGAGAGCCGTGCCGCGAAGGCGGCGCGCAGCTGCCACTGGCTGATCATGGGTGGTTTCTGCCTTCCGTCGGGGGACGTGCCGGATCGGGACGGGAGTACTGAGCCCGGGTCCATAAGTTTTTTGCCACCCGCGGGGCCGGTCGGTAAACCTTTCCGGCCCCGGCCGCGTCTTGATCGGCAACGGACGCGCAGCACCGGTGACCTTGGCAGGGCCGGTTTCCTGTCACCTATACACGACATGTATACATAGAGTGCATACTCGCGGTGTATGCACTCGGTGTATGCACTCGGTGTGTAGCGGACAGTCGCGTGCTCCTGGGAACAACAGACGGAAAGGCATCCATGTACGGCAAAGCATTCGCTCCTGAGTACCAGGGCTCCCTCACCACCCTGTCCGTGAACTCCTCGCTGGTCGACGTGCTGGCGGCGGGCACCGAGCAGTTGCGGGCGGCCGAGCGGGGAGGCTCCCCGGGCGAGGCGGCCCGCGCGGGGCTCGCGGTCGCCGAGGCGCACCGGAGGCTGGGGCAGGTGGGCGAGGCCGACCGCGAGTGGAAGGCCAGCTACCGGGCGGCTCGTGCGGCGGGGGACCTCGGGGCGATGGCGTGGGCGCTGTGGAGCGGGGGCACGCTCGCCCGGCAGCGGGGCGCGCTGGCGCTGGCGTGGCGGCTGCTCGGACTCGCGGCCGAATTCGGCGAACGCGGCGGGGACATCGTCGTCCGCGGCTACTCGCTGGCCGGGATGGCGGAGACCGGCCGCATCCAGGGCGACTACGAGGCCGTGGGCGCGCTGCACGAGCGGCTCCTCGCCGAGGCACGGAAGCGCGGCGAGGCACGGCATACCGTATGGGCGCTGGAGGGCATCGCCCAGATGCACCGCAACACCGGGTCGTACGACTCGGCCTACGCGATGTTCCAGGAGGCCGCGGAGATAGCCGCGGGCGCCGATGACCGGCGCGGACACGCGTGGGCGCTGCGCGGCATGGCCGACATCGTCTCCGTACGCGACGGCGATGTGGAGCGCGCGCTGGAGCTGCTCTCCGGGGCCGAACTCATCTGCCGCGAGATGAACCTGGTGAGCGCGCTCGCGTACAACCACAAGATGCGCGGCAATGTGTTCTATCGCGCGGGCCGTTACGAGGAGGCCCGCGCGATGTACGAGCAGGCCCTGGACGAGTTCCGCGACATGAGCGAGCCGCGCGGTGAGGGTCTCGCCCGGCTCGGGCTCATCAAGTCCCTGGCCCGGCTGGGCCGCGACCGTGCCCGGACCGACGAGGACCTGTCCGAACTGGCCGGTGTGCTGGAGCGGATCGGGCTGCGGCACGCCCGCCGGATGGTGGACCGTGCCCGGGAGGAGTTCGGCCTCACGGGGGTCATGGAGGTGGCACTGTGACGACGGCGTTCCCCGTGCTCCTCGGGGCCCACGAGACCACCGCGACCGCGCACGTGACCACCGCGACCACGGACGTGACCACCGCGACCGCGGGCGAAATCCTGGGCCGCTGCCGGGAGTTGGTGCGCCCGGCACTGGCCGAGACGGTCGGGCGGCTGCACCCATGGGTCGCCGAGATGGCCGCGTACTCCTTCGGCTGGTGCGATGTGGGCGGTACGCCCGCCGAGGGAGCGGGCGGCAAGGGGGTGCGGCAGGCCCTGGCCGTGCTGTGCGCGGAGGCGGCCGGGGCCTCCGGCGAGGCGGCGGTGGCCGGAGCGGTGGCGGTGGAGCTGGTGCACACCTTCTCGCTGCTGCACGACGACATCATGGACGGCGACCAGACCCGCCGCACCCGCCCCACCGTATGGAAGGCATACGGGACCGGCCCGGCCGTGCTCGCCGGTGACGCCCTGTTCGCGCTGGCCGTGGAAGCGCTGGCCGCCGTGCCCGGCGCCGGAGCCGCGGCCGCGGTGCGGCGGCTGAGCGTGGCCCTCGGCGACCTCGTCCGCGGCCAGGCGGACGACCTGCTCTTCGAATCGCGCCCCTGGACGGGACCCGCGGCGGTGGGGCCGGAGGAGTACCGCACGATGGCCGAGCACAAGACCGGCGCGCTGCTCGGCTGCGCCGCCGCCCTGGGCGCCGCGCTCGCCGGGGCGCCGGAGAGCACCGCGGCTGCCCTGGACCGGGCCGGACGGCATATGGGCGTGGCGTTCCAGGTGGCGGACGACCTGCTGGGCATCTGGGGCGACCCCGCGGTCACCGGCAAACCCGTCTACCGCGATCTGCGGCAGCGCAAGAAGACCTTCCCCGTGCTCGCCGCGCTGAGCGCCCGCGACACCTCGGCAGCCGGTCAGCTGGCCACGCTCCTGGAGGAGTCCCCGGACACCCCGGACGACGCCACCACGCGCCGGGCGGCCGATCTGATCGAGCAGGCGGGTGGCCGCTCCGCCGCCCTGGTGGAGGCCGACCGGCACGTCGCCGCCGTGGAGAGGTGCCTGGACGGTCTGCCGCTCGTGCCTCGCGCGAGCGCGGAGCTGCGTACCCTGCTGGGCTTCCTCGCGCGGCGCGACATCTGACCCGGTGGGGGATGTGCGAGCCCTTGCGATGGGCGCCCATGCCACTCGGGTCCGCCGGTCAGCGGCGGTCGCGGACCGCGTCCAGCCGGTCGCGGACCCACAGCTCCACATCGCCCACATGCCGGCTGGCCGCGGTGAACGCGGCCAGGCTGTCATGGGCCCGGAGCGCGGTGTAGATGTCCATGTGCTGCTGGTGGGTCCAGGACAGCACATCGGACTTGACCAGGGCGCGCCAGATGCGGGCCCGGGCGGTGCGCTGGGTGACCGAGTCCGCCAGGGAGGTCAGCGTGCGGTTGCCGGACGCGGCGACGATGTCGGCGTGGAAGGCGATGTCCTCGTGCACCAGCTCCTCCGGGTCGTGCAGGCCGCGCATCCGCTCGATCCGCTCCTGGAGCCGGTCGAGGGCGGCCTCGTCGATGCGGGTCGCGGCCAGTGCGGTCGCGCCCGGCTCCAGGACCTTGCGGCATTCCAGCATCTCGTTCAGACCGGTGTCCTGGGCCAGGTCCAGGAAGCTGCCGAGGGCGCGCAGCAGCCGGTCCGGGCGCAGATCGGTGACGAAGGTGCCGTCACCGCGGCGTACGTCCAGGACTCCGGCCATCGCCAGGGCGCGGACCGCCTCCCGCAGGGACGGGCGGGAGAGTTCGAGCTCGCCCGCCAGCACCGCCTCCGGGGGCAGACGGTGGCCCGGCGCGAACTCACCGCTCTCGATGCGATTGCGCAGCCGGCCGATGGCTATGTCGACGACACTGCTCCCGGCGGCGGGGACACCGTCGCCGCCGGGGCCGGAGCGGTCTGGATTGGTGGGCATGGCGACCAGGATGCCACTCAGTCGCGGCGGCTCCAGACCGGTCCGTCGGGGTAGCGGTAGGTCTCCAGGGTCTCGCGCCGGATCCGGGCGCTGTAGCCGGGCGTGTCGGGGACGAGATAGCGGGAGCCGCGGATGCGGACCGGGTCGTGGAAGTGCTCGTGGAGATGGTCGACGTACTCGATGACACGGTCGTCCATGGAGCCGCTGACGGCGACGTAGTCGAAGATCGACAGATGCTGGACGAGTTCGCACAGGCCGACACCCCCGGCGTGCGGGCACACCGGCACGCCGTACGCCGAGGCCAGCAGCAGCACGGCCACCGCCTCGTTGACTCCGCCCAGGCGGCAGGCGTCGATCTGGCAGACGCTGATCGCGTCGGCGGCGAGGAACTGCTTGAACATCACCGCGTTATGGGCGTGTTCGCCGGTGGCCACCCGGGTCGCGCCGATCCGCCGGGCGATGGCCGCGTGTCCGAGGATGTCGTCGGGGCTGGTCGGCTCCTCGAACCACCAGATGTCGAACTCCCGAAGCGCCGTGGCCCAGGTGACCGCTTCCTCCACGCCCAGGATCTGATTGGCGTCGATCATCAGCCGGCGGTCCGGCCCGATGACCCCGCGGGCGATACGGCAGCGCCGGATGTCGTCCTCCAGATTCGCGCCCACCTTCAGCTTCACCGAGTTCCAGCCCTGGTCCACGGCCTCCTGGCAGAGCCGGGCCAGCTTGGTGTCGTCGTATCCGAGCCAGCCCGCGCTGGTGGTGTACGCGGGATATCCGTGCTCGCGCACATACGCCTCGCGCTCGGCCCGGCCACCGGCGCGGGATTCCAGCATCTTCAGGGCGGCCTCGGGGGTGAGCGCGTCCTTGAGGTAGCGCCAGTCCACCAGGTCGACCACCTCCTGGGGCGAGAGGTCGGCGAGGAGCTTCCACACGGGCTTGCCCGCCTGCCGGGCGGCGAGATCCCAGGCCGCGTTGATCACCGCGGCGCTTCCCAGATGGATGGCGCCCTTGTCCGGGCCGAGCCAGCGCAGTTGGCTGTCGCCCAGCAGATGGCGTGAGAAGCCGCCCAGATCGCCGGTGATCTCGTCCACGGCCATGCCGACGGCCCGCTCCCCGATGGCGCGGGCGGCCTGGACCGCCAGGTCGTTGCCGCGGCCGATGGTGAAGGTGAAGCCATGGCCCTCCAGAGGTTCCGCGCCGGGTGCGGGCCCCGCCGCGCCCTGGCCGGAGGGCTCGTCGTCGGCGGTCTTGAGCACCACGTACGCCGCCGAGTAGTCCGGAGCCTCGTTCATGGCGTCGGAGCCGTCGAGGTGCTGGGAGGTCGGGAAGCGGAGATCGATGGTCTCGACGTCGACGACACGAAGGGTCATGGCACGCGCTCCTGTGGGGAAAAGGGCGAGGGAAAGCGAGCAATGTCGACCAACATGTCAGATGTCTGGCGTGGTTGCCAGGGGGTATCTGGAAGAAAACTCGTGGTTGTTGAGGCCTTGTCAAAGACTGTAGCCCCCACCTACGTTCCACAGGTCAGATGTTTCCGCGAGACAGCGTGGTCCGCAGGGAGGCCCGATGAACCCGGCCACCATCATGGAGAACACCCGCCGGAAGGTGTCCAGACGCCTGCTCCCCCCACTCTTCGTGATGTTCGTGCTGAGCTTCCTGGACCGTACGAACGTCGCCCTGGTCAAGTCCCATCTCGCCGACGACGCCGGAATCGACGCCACCGCGTTCGGGCTCGGCGCCGGTGTCTTCTTCATCGGCTACGCCCTGTTGGGCGTGCCCTCCAACCTGGTGCTGCACCGCTTCGGCGCCCGCCGGTGGCTGGCCGCGCTGATGTTCGTCTGGGGACTGCTGTCCTGCGCGATGGCGCTGGTGTCCAACCCCACCGGCTTCTATGTGCTGCGGTTTCTGCTCGGCGCGGCGGAGGCCGGTTTCTTCCCCGGTGTCATCCTCTACATCACCTACTGGTTCCCGGCCGCCGACCGCGGAAAGGCCACCGGGATGTTCCAGGCCGCCGTGGCGGTCGCCAGCATCATCGGCAATCCCCTCGGCGGCTTCCTGATCGGTCTGCACGGACTGGCCGGCCTGGAGGGCTGGCAGTGGATGTTCATCCTGGAGGGAGCCCCGACCGTGGTCCTGGCCCTCGCCGTACCGTGGCTGCTCACCGACCGCCCCGAACAAGCCCGCTGGCTGACCGCAGAGGAGAAGGACCTGCTCGCCCGGCGCATCGAGGCGGACCGGCCCGACGAGGACGCCAGAGAGCCGCGCCGGGTCCGCGAAACCCTCGCCGACAGCCGGGTGCTGCGGCTGATGTTCGTGTACTTCGCCATCCAGATCGGCGTCTACGGCGTGACGTTCTGGCTCCCGGCGCTCGTCGGCCGGATCGACGGGCTGGGCGACGTGGGCATCGGCTTCGTCTCGGCGCTGCCGTGGGTGTGCGCGCTGCTGGGTGTGCTGGCGCTGCCGTGGATCTCGGACCGCAGCGGCGACCGGCGCGGGCCGCTGCGGCTCGCCCTGGTGCTGACCGTCGTCGGTCTGCTCGGCGGGGTGCTGCTGCCCCCGGTCCCCGCCATCGCCGCCCTGTGCGTGGCCGCCTTCGGTTTCCTGGGCGCCCAGCCGGTGTTCTGGACCGTGCCGCCGACCATCCTGTCCGGCGCCCATATGGCCGGAACCATCGCGCTGATCTCCGGCTTCGGCAACCTCGGCGGCTTCCTGGGCCCGTATCTGATGGGGGTCGCGGAGTCGGGGACCGGCTCGGGCGCCACCGGGCTCTACGCCATCGCCGCCATCGTGGCGGTCGGCGTGTGCACGGCCACCACGCTCCGTTGGGTAGGAGGACCGACTGCACCGTCACGAGAGGAGAGGACGACAGATGACACGCATCGTGCGCTTCGCCGATGACGCCGGGACCGTCCGGACCGGAGTGGCCGACGACACCGGCGGGGTACGGGCCTTCCCCGGAGCACCGCTCATCGCCGAGCTGCTGCGGCTGTCCGTGGCGGAGCTGCGGGCCCTGGTGGAGAACACCGCCGCCGGACCGGCGGCCGTCCATGAGCCGGACGTCCTGCCGCTGCCACCGCTGGACGGGCTGATGGAGCTGTGGGCGGCGGGGGTGACGTATGAACGCTCGCGCGAGGCCAGGGTGGAGGAGAGCACCGAACAGTCGGTGTACGAGCGGATCTACGACGCCGAGCGCCCTGAGCTGTTCTTCAAATCGCCGCCCTGGCGGGTGGTGACCGACGGCGAGCCGATCGCCGTACGGGACGACTCCGAGCTGAACGTTCCCGAGCCCGAACTGGCGCTGGTGCTCAACCGGCACGGCGAGACCGTCGGTTATCTGGTCGCCGACGACGTCAGCTCACGGTCCATCGAGGGCGAGAACCCGCTCTACCTCCCCCAGGCCAAGATCTACGCCGGAAGCGCCGCCGTCTCCTCGGCCATCGTGCCCGCGTGGGAGATCGACGCGCCCGACGCGCTGGACATCACCATGGCGGTATGGCGCGACGGCGAGGCGGCCTACCGGGCGTCCACCTCCACCGCCGCGTTCCACCGCACCCCGCAGGGGCTGGTGGACCATCTGTGGCGCTCCCAACCCTTCCCCGACGGCGCCGTGCTGTCCACCGGCACCGGCATCGTGCCCGCGCTCGACTTCACACTCCACGCCGGGGACATGGTGGAGATCTCCATCGAAGGGGTCGGCACCCTGCGCAACCCGGTACGGGCCCATCAGGCCGACCTGGACTGGCTGGTGGAGGCCATCAACCATCCGCTGACACGCCGTGCCCACCGCGGCGGCTTCCCGGAGTGATCCGCTGCCGTGACGGCGGTCACCGCACCGGTGCTCCGCCGTGCACGGCCCGGCGCTCAGCGTTCCAGCCAAGCCGCGTCCCCCATGACGACGACGGGCTCACGAGCGGGGTCCAGTGCCCGGAGCAGCTCCTTCATGGGACCCTTCCCGAGGCTGACACAGCCGCGCGTGGGGCCGCCGTGATCGATGTGCAGCCAGATGCCGCCGCCCCGGTCCGGGCCGAGGGGACGGGCCCGGTCCAGGGGAGAGGTGCCGGGCCTGCGGTTGTAGTCGATGGCGATCACGTAGTCGAACGAGCCGGACAGGGGCTCGCCCTCGAAGCCCGTGCCACCCGCGGTGAAGCCGGCCGACCGGTCGTAGGGCAGCCGTGTTCCGGGGTCGGGGAGCCGTCCGCCGGCGTCCGTGAGGGTGTAGACGCCGGTGGGGGAGCGCAGATCGCCTTCCCGGTGGTGGTCGGTCCAGCCGTTGAGCGCGTTGTGCGCCGGCCGGCTCGCCCCGGCCCGCCAGCCGGTCCCGGTGCGCTCGTACAGCACCGCCGTGGACACCGCCGCATTCCGGTCGCGGCCCCTCACCACCAGGACCTGCCCGGACCGGCGCGGCACCTCGGCCCAGGTCCGGGGCCCCAGCCCCGGCGGCGGCGCCGGGGCGACCGGAAGCGGTGTGCGGCGTGGTGTGCGCATGGTCATGGGCCGACCCCCGGCCGACACGGAGGGGAACGCGTCAGGGTCCCAGTGTCCCGCGACGGCTCGGACGATGGTGACGACGTCGGGGGCGTCGTGCGGCGGACCGGTGCCCGGCGGCGACCGGCCGCTGACCTGCGGTGTCACCGCAGAAGCAGCCACGGCCGGGTTCTCCGCATCCACCTGTAGAACGTTTGCTCGATTACGCGGGTACGCTGCACACATGGGTGCGTATCTCCAGGGCTCGCTCTTCGATCAGACCAACGACATCGGCCTCGGCTCGCTGCGCGGGATGCGCAGGACCGAGCTCGGGTCCGGGGCCTGGGTCGATCTGCTGCCCGCGTGGCTGAGGGGAGCGGACGACCTGTTCTCCCGGCTCGTCGCCGAGGTCCCCTGGAAGGCCGAGCGGCGGCATATGTACGAGCAGGTGGTGGACGTCCCACGGCTGCTCGCGTTCTACGGCGCCGAGGACCCGCTGCCGCACCCCGTCCTGTCCGAGGCCCGGGAGGCGCTCTCCACGTACTACGCCACCGAGCTGGGCGAGCCCTTCACCACGGCCGGGCTGTGCTACTACCGCGACGGCCAGGACAGCGTGGCCTGGCACGGCGACCGCATCGGCCGCGGCAGAAGCGAGGACACCATGGTCGCCATCCTGTCCGTGGGTGCGCCCCGGGACCTGCTGCTCCGCCCGCGTGGTGGCGGCAGCGCCATGCGACGGCCGCTCGGCCACGGCGACCTGCTGGTGATGGGCGGCTCCTGTCAGCGGACCTGGGAACACGCGATCCCCAAATCCTCCCGCGCCACCGGCCCACGGATCAGCATCCAATTTCGCCCCAGCGGCGTGAGGTGAAGCCGACTGCCTGACCACGGTTGTCCGCCGTGCGCAGCCGCTGTGGTTGTTACGCTGCGGCGGTGATTCTGCCGACCGTCGACGAGGTGCGTGCGCTGCACGGGAAGTACGCGCCGACGCGTGGCGCCTTGGATCTTGTGTACACCCACTGCGAGATCGTCTGCCATATCGCGGAGCAGCTCATGGCGCGCTCCGGGCTACGGCTCGACGTCTCCCTCGTCCGCGCGGGGGCACTGCTTCACGACATCGGTGTGTATCGGCTCTACGACCCAACGGGCCGGCTCGACGAGGGCAACTACATCCGCCACGGAGTCCTCGGCCACGAGATCCTCCGCCAGGAAGGCTTTCCGGAGCCCCTGTGTCGCTTCTGCTCCCACCACACGGGCGTCGGCATCACCGGGGACGACATCCGCGCACAGAAGCTGGATCTCCCGCCGGCCGATTACACCGCCGACACCACCGAGGAGCAACTGGTGATGTACGCGGACAAGTTCCACAGCAAGACCTCGCCACCGAAGTTCCTCACCGCCGACTCCTACGCCACCTACGTGCGGAGGTTCGGCAGCGACAAGGTCGATGCGTTTCAGCTCCTGCGTGAGCGGTTCGGCGAGCCCGACCTCACGTCCCTCCAGGCGCGGTACGGCCATCCGCTGTCCTGAGTCGGGGCCGGGCGCGGCTGATTTTGGTCCAGACCATTGACATATATGGCTCGGGACGCTGTCATGAGGGACCGTCAGCTCTGGAGCGTGCCCTCGGGTGGATGTCCTCATCCGGGGCCGGACCTCGGAGAGTTTCTCGTGCGTCAAGATTGTCATGATCTTGACAATGTCGAAAGAGGCGACATGCGGAAAATCATGACCGCCCTGGCCGCCGCGGCCGTCGCGGTCCTGGTGGCGCTGAGCCCCCCATCCGGGACCAGCGCGGCCGCCACCCCCGGCGCCGGAGTGGACCTGCTGTCCCGCGCCGCACCGGCCGCGGCGGTCGATCATACGGTCACGTTCGTCAACGACACCGGGAAGACCGTATGGATCGGCAGTGATGTCAACAACGACGGATCCAAGCCGCTCGCCGCGTTACCCACGATGGAGCCCGGACAGTCCGGCACGGTGACGATCCCCGAAACGGCGGAACCCGGCCACTGGCGTGGCAAGTTCTTCGCCCGCCAGGGATGCACCGGGACATCGGGCAGCACCTTCCACTGCCTGGTGGGGGACTGCGGCACGTTCGCCGATCACTGCGAGCGAAGCGAACAGCCCACCAGCCTCGCGGAGTTCAACTTCGACACCAAGGACGCGCTCGCTCCCTGGTACAACGTCAGCTACGTCAACGCCTTTTCGCAGCCGGTCACCATCGCCCCGAAGAACGCCACGGGCGGCGGCGGATGCGGCACCATGGGCTGCTCGGAAAATCTGCTGCCGCTGTGTCCCCCCGACAATCTGACGCGGTGGCCGGACGGCAAGCCGATGCTGTGCACCAGCCCCAACCGGGACGCCAAGACGCCCTACAGCGACATGATCGCCGCCCATTGCCCCAAGGCCTACGGCTGGTCCAAGCAGGACCAGGAGCCGGGCAACCAGGTGATGCAGCAGTGCGCCCAGTGCAGCGGTTTCACCGTCACCTTCCACAGCGCCGCCTGACCGGCCGGTCCGCCGCTTCGCCCCAGGACCGGATGAGGAAGGGAGACACAACGTGCGCAGGATGCGCAGGATACGCGCTCTGGCCGTACTGCTGGCGCTGCTGACCCTGCTGACCGCGGGCAGTCAGGCGGGCGCCACCGGCGCGGCCACCGCCGCGCCGAAGAAGAAGGGCGTCAGTGCCTGGAACTTCAACGGGGTCACCGCCGCGATGTCCGACGCCAAGGTCGGCTGGTTCTACACCTGGGCCTCCGGCCGGGAGCAGATCAACGCCCCGGCCGGTGTCGAGTTCGTGCCCATGATCTGGGGGCCGGGCTCGGTGACCGACGCGGAGCTGGACCGGGCAAAGAGCGAGGGCACGACCCTGCTCGGATTCAATGAGCCGGACATGGCCGGCCAGGCGAACATGACCGTGGAGCAGGCCCTCGACCTGTGGCCCCGGTTGCAGTCGACCGGTATGCGGCTCGGCGCCCCCGCCGTGGCCTACGGCGGCGACGTCGCCGGTGGCTGGCTCGACCGCTTCATGAAGGGCGCCGCCGACCGCGGCCACACGGTCGACTTCATCCCGCTCCACTGGTACGGCGCGGACTTCGATCCCACCCGCGCGACCGACCAGCTGCGGAGCTATCTCCAGGCCACGTACGACCGCTACAAGAAGCCGATCTGGCTCACCGAATACGCGCTGATCGACTTCTCGACCGGTACGCCGAGGTATCCGACCCCGGACCAGCAGGCCGCCTTCGTGACCAAGTCCACCGCCATGCTCCAGGGGCTGTCCTTCGTCGAGCGGTACGCGTGGTTCACGCTGTCCGCCGATCGCGGCGGCACCGGTCTCTACAACGGCGGCACGCCCAACCAGGCGGGCGCCGCCTACCGCGCGGCCGGCTGACGCACGGCCCACACGCGCTCACGCCACACCACGACAACCCGAAGTGAGGTCCTCCGCCATGCGCAAGGGAACGCTGATCGGCCGAGTGGCGGCCGCCGCCGTCGCGCTGACCGCCGTGCTGGGTGCCGCCCCGGCGGGCACCGCGGCGACCAGCGACACCCCGCCGGCCGGTGAGAACTGCTGGGCGACGCACTACGGCTACATACCCCCCGGCGCCTATACCGCCAGCGGGGAGCTCTTCGACAACAACGCGGACACCGCGGCGACCTCTCTGAGCCGCGATCCGCAGTTACCGTTCGGAACCAAGGTGAAGGTCACCAACGTCGCGAACAACGCGTCGCTGGTCGTGCGCGTCAACGACCGAGGCACCTTCGCGTGGACCCCGTCGGTGCCCAAGTGCCTCGACCTGACCGACGGGGCGTACGCCCGGCTCGGTGGCGTGCTCGACCCGGACTCCGGCCACATTGTGGTCAAGGAGGAAATCGTGCCGTGAGCCGATTGAGACGGTCCCTTTCACGCCGGCCGACGGCCGGGTGACGCGGTCATGTCCGCCCCGCGACGCCGTGTGGGGCGGACATGACATAAGCAGGCGCGCGAGGACGATCCGCCCTCCAACACCGGCTGTCCGCTTGAGGAACCGACCGTCGTGCGCCGGAGGCTTCCCTCTTTCCGGGGGCTATCCACCGGAAGCGCTACCCACCGACGTCAGGGCCAAGTACTCTCCGTAACGATACGGGAACGGGATGGGTGCGATGAAACGGGGTAGCGGGGGTGCGGGTGGTGGCGGAGGCCGGTGACAAGGTCGCCGACCGATATCTCCTCCAGGAGCCCATCGGGAGAGGCGGAATGGGCGTCGTCTGGCGGGCCCACGATGAGCTGCTGGACCGCCAGGTCGCGGTGAAGTGTGCCCGTCCGGACGACGACCGCGCGGCGCTGCGACTCACCAACGAGGCACGCAACGCAGCGCGGCTGCACCATCCGCATATCGTCTCGGTGTTCGACTTCGTGGAAGAGAACGAGGTCTGCTGGATCGTCATGGAGTACGTGTCCGGGGGCAGCCTCGCGGACAGGGTGCGCGACCGTGGTGCGCTCACCCCGGAGGAAGCGGGCTCCATCGGCTGCCAGATCGCCACCGCGCTGGCGAAGTCGCATGCCGAGGGCGTGGTGCACGGCGACGTCACCCCGGAGAACGTCCTGATCACCGAGGACGGCGTCGCCAAGCTGACCGACTTCGGCATCTCCCGGGCGCTGTGGAGCCAGGCCACCGTGACCCGGACGGGCGGGGTGCGCGGCAAACCGCCGTATCTGCCGCCCGAGGTGGCCAGGGGGGACGCGGCCGACCGGAAGTCCGATGTCTTCTCCCTGGGCGCGACCCTCTACGCGGCGATCGAGGGACGGTCCCCGTACGGCGAGGCATCGCACCCCATGGCCTATGTGGCACGGGCCATCGAGGGCTATATCGAGACCCCGCACCGGGCCGGCCCGCTGGTGGAACCGCTCACCGCGCTGCTGAACGTGGAGCCCAAGCGGCGCCCCGCCGCCGATCAGGCCGCACGGTTGCTGCGGCGAGTCGCCCCGTCGTCCCCCCACCTCGAACACATCGAGGACACTTACGAGGACCCGCACGACGGCCGCACGCTGGACCGCACCCCGTTCACGATGCGGCTGCTGCCGTCGTCGGTCCGAGGGGCGTGGCGCCGTCCGACCCGCCGGGTGGTGATCACCACGACCGCGGTGGGCACTGCCGCGGCCTTGGTTGCCTGGGCCGCCCTCTTCGGCCCCTGGGGCGGTGGGCACTCCGACGAGAGCGGCGGGTCCGGGAAGGACGGCGGGAGTGGTGCCTCCGGTACGGCCGACTCGCTGTCACAGGCGGGACGGGCCGGCACCGTGGGCGACGCGCGGACGGCCGACCCCTGCAAGCTGCTCAACGCGGCCTCGCTCAGCCGCTTCGGCGAGACCGTCATCGACCCGGACTACGGCGAGATCGATCGATGCGATGTCGTGCTGCACGGCGAGAGCGGCGATGACATCGCCGACGTCCAGCTCAACTTCGACGCCGACCCGCCGGAGCCGGGCGGTGACGTGCCCACCCGAAGGATCGGCAACGTCACCGTCGGCGCGTTCCAGCGCGAGGGGGACGAGTGCGTGCGGAACATCGCCTCCGCCGACCGGAAGCAGATCTGGATCATCACCGAGCGGTTGGACACCCCGGCGCCCGACCCGTGCCAACTGGGCGACGCCGCCACCGACTACGCGGTCAGTGTGCTGGACCGCGGCCAGGTCCCCCGGCGCTCGGGGCAGCCGGTCGCGAGCTCCCTGGTCAGCGGAGACGCATGCCGGCTGCTGGACGGCGACGAGCTCAAGCGGATCGCCGGCGTGCGGGTGAAGGACCGCGACCCGGGCTTCGGGGACTGGCGGTGCGAGTGGGCGGACAGCTCGGACGCGGGAGTGGAGCTGGAGTTCACCCGGGACAATGACTTCTCCCCGGAGGACGGGCAGCGGGCGGAGATCGCCGGGAAGCTGAGCTCCGTGTCGCCCGAGGAGTGGGACGACGACTCATGCCTCGTCCGGGTGCTGCACCGCTCGTACCGCAACTCCCTCGGTGATGACACCGTTGAGTTGATGTCGTTGAACGTCTACGGGCCGAAGCCCACCAAAAAGCTCTGCCAGACCGCCAAGGCGCTCGCCGCCACGGCCGCGAAGAAACTACCGAGTTCATGACCACGCCTCCCGGCAGCGACCGTCGTACCACCGGGCGGGCCCCCGCCGCCCGCCGCCCCGCCACCGGCCGTCCCGCCGCAGGCGGCCGCCTTCTGCCCGCCGCGCACGGCAGCCTGGCCCGCGGTGTGACCGCGCCGGTGCCGGGCACCGCCTTCGCTCTCGCGCTGACCGGTGGCATGACCTTGGGCCCCGGCGACGGCCGTGAGCTGCTCTTCGGGCGGAACCGCCCCGAGGTGCACGTCTGTGTGGGCGAGGACGACCCCCAGGTCAGCCGCTGCCAGGGCAGCCTGACCCACCGCCATGGCCGCTGGTGGGTCGCCAACAGCGGCCGGCTGCCCCTCCGCTTCCCGACCCGGCTGCTCTTCACGGGCGAGGAGCCACTGCCCCTCGAGAGCGGCTACACCCCGCTGTTCGTCCGGGGCTCGCGGGACCGTGAGCATCTGCTGGAGGTGTTCGTCAGCGGCCCCGAGGCCGAGCGGCCCGTAGCGCTGCCCGGGGAGGTCACCCGCCCGCCTCGGGTATGGGTGCTCACCGATGAGGAGAAGCTCGCGCTCGTCGTCCTCGGCCAGCGGTATCTGCTCCACGAACCCCGGCCGCAGCCCCTCACCTGGAAGCAGACGGCCGCCCAGCTGGCGGAGTTGCGCCCCGGCGAGGGCTGGCGGGAGAAGCGTGTCGAGCACCTGATCAACCGGGTCCGCATGATGCTGTCCCGGGACGGAGTGCCCTGGCTGACCCGCGAGGAGGTCGGTGAACCGGTCGGCAACGCGCTCAACGACCATCTGATCCGTGTCCTGATGATGTCGACCACGCTCGTCCCCCCGGACCTGGCTCTGATCGACGCCGCCTGACCGCCCGGCCCGCGTCCTCGGTGCCCGCCGCCCCGCCGGTCATTCGGTATCCGCGCCGATGGCCTCCAGCATCGGGAGGCGTGCTGCCTGACGCCCCGGCCAGAGCGAGGCGAGAACACCGATCGCGGCGCTCGCGAGGAAGAAGAGGGCCGCCCGGTCCCACGGGATGACGAGCGGAACGACCTCCTGGCCGAGGACGGCCGCCGCGCCGATGGCCGTACCGGCGAGGACACCGAGCGCGGAGCCGAAGAGCGAGATGGTCACCGACTCCAGGCGCAGCACCGATCCCACGCCGGCGCGGTCCAGCCCGATGGCCCGCAGAAGTCCGATCTCCCGGACCCGTTCGAAGACGGCCATGCCCATGGTGTTGACCACCCCGAGGGCGCCGATCAGCACGGTGACGCTGAGCATGGCGTACATGATGTTGAGGAACGGCGCGGTCCGCGCGGTGGCGGCGGCCCTCGCGTCGGCGCGGTCCTGGACGAGCAGCGCCGGGTTGTCCAGGGTGCGCCGGATCTCCTCCCGGAGCGCGGCGGTACGGCCGGGGGCGGCCTTGACCAGGACCGAGTCGATGGTCGGCCGGTCCTCGGCGCCGGCCGGACGCGGCAGGGCGCGGTCGGAGACGAGGGCGGGGCTCAGATCGTCCGGGCCGTCGTAGATCGCCACGACGGGCAGGCTGGTGCGGGTGCCCGGCGTACGCGCGCTCGCGCCGGTGAAGGTGCCGCTGACACGGGAGCCGAGCCGCCAGCCGTGGGCGGCGGCCAGCTCCTCGGTGACGGCGATGCCATGGCCGAGGCGGTCCAGCGACCCCTCGCGGACGGACAGCGAGGCCGCGCGTTCCACCGCGGCGGGGTCGACCGCGGTGACTTCCAGGGACGTCTTGTGGGGGACGTCGAGGTAGGTGTGGATGACGGGTGTGACGGCCTCGGCGTCGGCGAGCCGCCCCACCCGGGCCGCCGTGCCCTCGCCGATCTTCCCGAAGTCGACGGCCGTGATCCGCAGGTCCGAGGTCATGGAGCTGTCCACCTCCTGCTCGTCGAAGCGGTTCACGGAGGCGACGACCACGGTGACGGCGGTAACCATCGCCAGACCGACCATCAGGGTGGTCGCCGTGGCCGCCGTACGCCGTGGATTGCGGCGGGCGTTCTCCACCGCCAGCTTGCCCCGGATGCCCGCCAGCCGGGTCAGCGGGGAGCGCAGCAGCCCGGTGACGCCCAGGGCGAGCAGCGGAGTGAGGACGATCAGGCCGACCAGCAGCAGGGGCACGGCACCGAAGAGGAGGTCCGGCTCGCCGACGGCTGCGGCGACCAGCAGCGCTCCGCACGCGGTGACGATCAGCCCGATGGTGTTGCGGCGGCGCAGCGAGGCGGCGGTGGACGGCTGGACGGTCCGCAGCGCCGCCACGGGCGCGACGGCCGCCGCCCGGCGGGCCGGGACGTAGGCCGCGAGGACGGTGACGCCGATGCCGACGGCGAAGGCCGCGAGAAGCGGTTTGACGGACCACGCCTGCACGGCGGCAGTCCCCGCACCGGAGGTGTCGAACAGGCTGCCCAGCAGGTTCGCGGCACCGATGCCCAGCCCGTAACCGATGGCCGAGGCGGCGGTGCCGACCATGGCGGCCTCGGCCAGCACCATCCGCATCACATGGTTCCTGGTGGCGCCGACCGCCCGCAGCAGCGCGTGTTCCCGGGCACGGGCCGCGCTGAGCATGGTGAAGGTGTTGGCGACCAGGAAGGTGGAGACGAACAGGGCGACACCGGCGAAGCTCAGCAGCAGTGTGGTGAGCTTGTCCGTGTCCTTCTCGGAGGCGGCCCCGGACTCCAGATCCGCGCGGGTGACCGCTCGCAGTCCGGAAGGCAACAACTTCTTTGCCTGCTGGGCGAGTTGAGCATCCGATGTGCCGTCGGCGGCGGTCAAGGTGATCGTCGAGTAGCCGTTCGGCGTGGGAGCGAAGTGCCGTTGTGCGGTGGCGGTGTCGAAGGCGGTGAGCGTACCGCCGGAGTCCACGCGGCTGTCATGGGCGGTGAAGACGCCGACCAGCCGCGCGTCGCGGGCTGTGCCGTCCACGACGATGCGGACCCTCGCCCCCACCCGGTACCCGGCGCGCTCGGCGGTCCGCCGGTCGACGGCGATCTCGGTGGCGCCACGGGGGCCGCGGCCCGCGGTGAGCGGATAGCGGACGTCCTCGCCGCTGTCGTCGGGCACATAGTTGACGCCCGCGGCCTGGTACAGATCGCCCACCAGAGTGCCGTCGGAGCCGACGAGGAAGGAGCGGCCCTCCACCACACCGCGCGCCGTGGCCGCCGACGGCAGCGCCCGGAGCCGCCGCAGAAGCGTGTCATCGAGCGGGTGTGCTTCGGAGGGGTCCGCGGCAGGGGAGTCCGCGGTGATCGAGACGGACGCATCGGGCTGGGAGTTGGAGTGTGCGCGGTTCACGGCCGCTTGGACGGAGTCGCCGTAGAGCAGCGACCCGGTCACGAAGGCCACGCCGAGCACGACGGCGAGGGCGGGCATCGCGAAACGGAGCCGATGGGATCGGAGGGTGCGCAGGGCGGTGCGGAACATCGGTGGCCTTCGGAAGGGATAACGGTCGGAAGGGGCGTGCCGGATCACGCTCGAGCGCTCTCCGGTCGCCCGGATGCCATCCTTCGCGAGGGCGCGGCGCGGCGGATCCACCGGAATGCCGACGCGATCCGCGCCCCTTCCCCGGTTTCCTCGGCCGAAAGTCTGATGTGGCGACGGCGCTCCGGCCGTAGCGTGACCTGCCATGATCTCCGAGTTCCGGTCCCGCTTCCGGTCCCGATTCCGTTTCCGGCACCTGCGGCTGGGCGTGATCGGCGTCAGTCTGGTCGTCCTCGTGGTCCTGGAGGGGCTGAACGCGCCGCTTCCGCCGATGGCCGTGGCGACGATGGTGTCCGGGGTGCTGTGCCTGGCCGCGTTCGCCGTGCCGGAACGCCTCTTCACGCGCTACACCATCGGCGCGGCGGCCGTCTCATGCGTGCTGACCGTGGTGGAGGCGCAGCTGTCCCAGCGTCCCCCGAACACCCCGGGCCTGGTGGAGCTGGGTGTGCTGCTCCTGCTCATCACCCGTGCCGTGCGGCGCTGCCGGCCCCTGCGAGCGGTCGGGCTGGTCGCGGGATCCGCACTCGCCGCCGTGATTCTTCCCCTGCGGATCGACGCGTGGGACAACAACCTCCTGAACTTGATCGCCGTCATCGCGGTCTGCGCCGTGCCGTTCATGGTGGTGGCGGGGCTGTGTCTGCGTCTGTACGACACGCTGCGGGAGCGGGAGCGCGAAGCCATCCGGCAGGGCCAACGCCTTGAGCACGCACGGGAGTTGCACGACTTCGTGGCCCACCACGTCACGGCGATCGTCGCGCAGACCAAGGCCGCGCGCTTCACGGCCGCGGCCGGCCATACTCAGTCTCCGGAGGACCTGGACCGGATGCTCGCCCAGATCGAGCGGGCCGGATCCCAGGCGCTGGGGTCGATGCGCGCCATGGTCTCCAGCTTGCGGGACCACACCACCGCCTCCGCCGCGACCCGGCCCACGGGCGATCCGGCGGGGCTGCGCTCTCTGCATGGCCTCACCGAAGAGTTCTCCGAGGTGGGGCCGCCCGCCGAGCTGACCCTCGCCCCGGGACTCGCCGACCGGCCGCTGTCGCCCGGCATCATCACCACCGTCCACCGGGTGGTGCAGGAGTCGCTGACCAACGTGCGCAAGCACGCCACCCGGGTCGGCCGGGTCGAGGTGCGGATCGGTGTGCGGCCTGGCGACCCGGAGCGGCTGGAGGTGTCGGTCGTCGACGACGGGCAGGGCGGCGCCTCGCCCGCCGCTGAGCGGTCGGCCGAGGGGAGCGGCTACGGTCTGGTCGGCCTGGCCGAGCGGGTCGAGAAGGTCAACGGGCGTATCACCACAGGGCCGCGGGACGGCGGCGGCTGGCACGTCGTGGCGGTCCTCCCCCTGGACAAGGCGAACAAGGCGGACAGCGCGGACGCTGCGACCTCGGGCGAGGCGGCCCCGAATGTGACCTTCTCCGGCTGACGGCCCGCGCGCCTGCGATCATGCGTGACATGACGATCCAGGTGCTCATCGCCGACGACCAGGAGATGGTCCGTGCCGCCTTCCGCATGATTCTCGACTCCCAGCCGGACATGCGGGTGGTCGCCCAGGCGGCGACCGGTGTCGAGGCGGTCGAGCAGGCTCGCCGACTGCGGCCCGACGTCTGCCTCCTGGACATCCGCATGCCCGAGCTGGACGGTCTGGAGGCCACTCGGCTCCTCGCCGGTCCCGATGTGCCGGACCCCCTCAACGTCCTCATCGCCACCACTTTCGACCTCGATGAGTACGTCTACCGGGCGCTGCGCAACGGCGCGTGCGGCTTTCTGCTCAAGGACGGCGCGCCCGGCCTGCTCACCGAAGCGGTACGGGCCGCGGCCTCGGGCAACTCGCTGATCTCCCCGTCGGTGACCGTCCGCTTGCTCGCGCACATGGGACCGCACCGCGACCGGTCGGTCCCCTCCGAGGCCCGTCCGGCCAGCCGGGGGACGGGCGGCCCGGAGGATCTGATCGAGCCGCTGACCCAGCGTGAACGCGACGTGGTCCGGCGGGTCGCCCGCGGCCGTACCAATGAGGAAGTGGCCGTCGATCTGCATGTCACCCTGTCCACGGTCAAGACCCACCTCGGCAACGTCCAGCGGAAGCTGGCCGCCCGCAATCGCGTCGAGATCGCGGCCTGGGCCTGGGAGCACGGCATGGTGGACCAGTCCTCGCCGAGTGGCGGAGGGTGACGCCCGGCGGCAATCCCTGATGTGTGCGCGTTACCAGGTGCGGGCGGCGCGCTGAAGCCGCTCGCGGACCCGGGCCACGTCCGGGTTGGCGTCGGCGCCCGGCCGCTGCACGAGGAAGAGCGTGTTGACCGGCGGCTCATCGGGTTCATGGAGCAGAACGAGTCCGCCGGACGTGAGTTCGTCCTGGCACAGGTAGCGGGGGAGCACGCTGTAACCCGCGCCCGCGGCGACGGCCGACACGGCCCCGCGCAGATCCGGCACGGTCACCGCGGCCTGGGCGGTGAGCCGCTTGCCGAAGACGTTGCGCCAGTACCGGCGGGCGATGGGGAGGTCCTCCGCGTAGGTGATCAGCGGTACGTCACGGACGGCGGCACACGGCCCGTCGGCTGCCAGCCGCTCCCCGATGCGCCGGGCCCAGTCGGGCGAGGCGACCAGCACATAGTCCTCGTCCGCCAGCGGCAGCGAGGTCAGCGCGCGGCCGCCGGGGCGTCTGGTGGCGATCACGAGATCGTGGTGTCCCGCGCGCAGCGCGTCCAGTAGCGGATCGGTCAGCCCCATGGCGATCCGCAGCCGCAGCCCCTCGGCGACCAGCGAGGCGAGTGCGGGCAGGGCGCGGGCGCACAGCAACTCGGCCGGCCCGGCCAGATGGACCGGGATGGCGCGTCCGGTGAGTATGGTGCTCCGGCCGCCGAGCGAGGCGAGGGCGTCGAGTGGCCCGGCGATCTGCCCGGCCAGATCGTGGGCGAGGTGGGTGGGTTCCACACCGCGCGGCATCCGGGTGAACAACTCGCGCCCGGTCTGCTGCTCCAGGGTGCGGATCTGGGCGGTGACGGTCGGCTGGGAGAGTCCGAGCAGCGGCGCCGCGGCGGTGAACGAGCCGGAGCGGTAGACGGCCAGAAAGGTGCGCAGCAGATTCAGATCGGCATGCGGCGGCGTCCGCCCGCCGCCGATGACGAGGTCGCCGTCCTGGTGTGTGCCGTCCTCCATGCCGCCCAGCATAGAGAGGCGTACGGCTCTTCTTCCATCGGAATCCCGATGCCGACGATCGACTCACCTATTGGCATTTCGATGCCCAGTGGATCTACCTTCGAGCACGCCGCCAGGACGGCGGCGACACATGGGGGCGGTAACGCCCCAGGAGATCCCAGCGATCACACGTACGGCGGGTGATCGCATCGAGGAGTGAGCATGGCGAAGATCCTGTTCGTGATGACCGGTGCCGACCAGTGGACACTGGCCGACGGTACCAAGCACCCCACCGGCTACTGGGCCGATGAGGCCGTTGCCCCCTATGAGGCGTTCAAGGCCGCGGGCCACGAGATCACCGTGGCCACGCCCGGCGGTGTCGTCCCGCCCGTCGACGCCGCCAGCCTCAGCCCCGAGGCCAACGGCGGCCCGGAGAACGCCGCCAGGATCAGGAGCGTCGCCGAGACCGCCCCCGAGTTCCGCGCCCCCATCGCGCTGAGCGAGGTGCGCCTGGACGAGTACGACGCCGTTCACGTCCCCGGCGGCCACGGCCCCATGGAGGACCTCGCGGCCGACGCCGACTCGGGCCGGATCCTCACCCTGGCGGTGCGGAGCGGTATGCCGGTGAGCGTGGTCTGCCACGGCCCGGCGGCGCTGCTGGCGGCGGTCACCGAGGACGGCACCCACGCCTACGCCGGTTACCGGATCACCGCCTTCACCAATGAGGAGGAGACGATGGCCGGCTTCGCAGACAAGGCCAAGTGGCTTTTGCAGGACCGCCTGACCGAGGCGGGCCTGACGGTGCGGGTCGGCGAGCCCTTCGCACCGCATGTGGAGGTCGACCGCAATGTGATCACCGGCCAGAACCCGGCCTCCTCCGGCCCGCTCGCGGACGAACTGCTCAAGAAGCTCGGCTGACCTCTCATCCCTCTTCCCCGTCCACCGGACCGGTGGACGGGCCGTGGGATCACCGGGAGGTGATCGCCTTCACGTTCCGAACCGGGACGTGGTCCGAACAACTGCCTAGGCGCTACGGGGCGCGGACGACTTGGGCGGCGGTTGCCAGCCCTGCGTGAGGATGCCGAAGATTGCGTCGACGGCGGCTCGGCGGTCCTGCTGACCGCGGGCCAGGGCCGGGATCTCGAGTACGAATCGGGCAAGAGCCACACATGAGAGGTCGTCGTGGTCGACGCCGAGCTCGTCGGCGATGGCTGCGCTGAGGCTGTCGGTGTGCCGGGTCCACATGCGTTCGGCGTATGCGCGGAGTGCGGGCGTGGAGTCCACCAGGTTGGTGAACTCGGCCATCCGCGGATGCGCCGTGATCGGCAGCCAGGAGTCGAGGACATGCTGTCGGAGGGCATCGAGGATGCTCTGATCGGCGGCTCGCTGCCGCACCGCCGCGATCACTTCCGACTCCCGGTCCTGCTCCCGGTCGAATACCAGCGCTTCCTTGCCGGTGAAGTGCTTGAAGACCGTAGTGGTCGACACATCGGCCGCGTCGGCGATGTCACGGATGCTCACCTGGTCGTAGCCGCGTTCCAGGAAGAGCTGCAGCGCGGCGTCGGCGATCGCTTGGCGGGTGGCCGCCTTCTTGCGTTCGCGGCGGCCGACGGGGGGCTCGGTCATGGCTTGAGCATATCCGATAGTTGCATCGAGAGCTAAGTGGACTCGTTGCACTTTTCTACTGGGTCTGCTTTTCTGAGGTCTGCGAGAACCCGAGCGGCACCTCTTCCTCGGCATGCTCCTCGTCTGCACCGCATCGCTGGTCGCCGTCCTGTGCATCAAGAAGGCCCGGTGCGAGGCATGTCCGAGGCCGAGAGTGATGCCGGAACGCCCGGCCCTGCTCGCCTCATGCCCCCTCTTCGCCGGTGAAAGGAACCACCATGATCTCCCCAGAGCCTGCCCGCGCCCGCATCAGCATCATCGGTGCCGGGCCCGGCGGTCTGACCTGCGCCCGCATCCTCCAGCAGCGCGGCATAGCGGTCACCGTCTACGACCGCGACTCGGGCCCCGGCGCGCGCGACCAGGGCGGCACCCTCGACCTGCACGCGGACAACGGCCAGATCGCCCTGCGCGAAGCCGGCCTGCTCGACGAGTTCTTCAAGCTGGCCCGCCCCGAAGGGCAGGAGATGCGCAAGTTGGACTCGGTCGGCACGGTGACGTTCCATCACATCCCGGAGGCCGACGAGCTGTTCAAGCCGGAAATCGACCGCGGCCAGCTGCGCAATCTGCTGCTCGAGTCCCTGCACCCGGGAACCGTGCACTGGGGCCGCGCCCTCGATAGGGTCAGCGGGCCCGCCGATGGGCCGCGGCAGTTGTCCTTCGCCGACGGCACGACCATCGAGACCGATCTGGTCATCGGCGCCGACGGCGCCTCATCCCGGGTACGCCCGGCCGTGTCCCCCGCCGTGCCGGAGTACACCGGGGTGAGCTTCCTGGAGGCATGGTTCTCCGACGTCGAGAACCGGCACCCCGACATCGCCGAGCTGGTCGGCTCGGGCAGCGCCGGCGCGGCCGACGGCGACCGTGGCCTGTTCGCCCAGCGCAACAGCGGAGACCACATCCGCGTCTACGTCATCCGGCGAGCCCCGGTCGACTGGCTCGCCATGAGCGGCCTGACCGCCGACGACACCGACGGCATCCGCGCCCTGCTCCTCGAGGAGTACGCGCACTGGTCGCCCCGTATGCGCCAGATGATCACCGCCAATGACGGCCCCTACGTCGACCGCCCGCTCTTCGCTCTCCCGGTTCCGCACACCTGGGAACACAACCCGACGGTGACCCTGCTGGGCGACGCCGCCCACCTCATGCCCCCGCTCGGCGTCGGCGTCAACCTCGCCATGCTCGACGCCGGCGAACTCGCCCTCGCCCTCGCGAACGCGGCCACCGTCGATGACGCCATCCGCATCTACGAGAATTCCATGCTCCCCCGCTCCATCGAGACGGCCAAGGCCCTCGAAGGCGGCGCCGAACACCTGCTGTCCGCCGACGTACCCGAGCACTTCTAAAGGCAACAGCGAAACGCCCCAGTCGTCGCGTATCAGACGGGCCCGGCCGTCGTGCCCCGGATGACGAGGTGCGGGGCGACCACGGCCTCCCCGGTGGGTGTCCGCTCGCCCTCCAGGCGGGCGATGGCCCGGCCGACCGCGAGTTCGGCGAGGCGGGGGATGTCCTGGCCGACGGTGGTGAGGTTGATATGGGCCAGGCGCGCCAGGTGGCTGTCGTCGAAGCCGATGACGGAGACCTCGTCGGGGACGGAGACCCGGGCGCGGAGGAAGGTGTCCAGGACGCCGGTGGCGGAGCGGTCGTTGAAGGCGAGGACGGCCGTGGGCAGGGGAGTGGCATCGAGGAGGGCGTGGGCGCCCGCGGCGCCATCCTCCTCGGTGAGGCCGCCGGGCAGGACGCGGACGTGGTCGGCCAGGCCGTGGCGGCTCATGGCGGTGCGGTAGCCGCGGCGCCGGTCGGCGGCGCCGGGTGCCCTGCCGCCGTCGATATGGGCGATGTCGTGGTGGCCGAGGGCCACCAGGTGGTCCACGGCCTGGCGGGCGCCTTCGTCATCCGCGGTCCGCACCACTTCCACGCCCGGGGCGGTCCCGCGCAGCCGGCGGGCCACGGAGACGACCGGGAGCTGTCCGGCGAGTTCGGCGAGCCGCGCGGCCGGGGCCTGCGGACCGAGCAGGATCAGGGCCTCGCAGCGGTCGGCGAGCAGGGTGTCGGTCGCCCGCTGCTCGCCACGGCCCGCGGACACGGCGCTCAGCGCGATCTGGTACCCGGCGGGCTCGGCCACCGCGTAGATGCCCTCCAGCAGATCGGAGTGAAAGGGGTGCTGGAGACCGAACTGCACCCCGAGAAGATGGGACCGGTGGCTGCGCAGCAGCCGGGCCCGGGCGTCCGGCCGGTATCCGATCTCCTGTGCCGCCTTGAGGACCCGCTCACGGGTGGCGGCGCCGGCGCCCTTGGCGTCCCGCATCACGATGGAGACCAGCGCCGTGGACACACCTGCCCGCGCCGCCACGTCCGCGAGGGTGGGGCGCTTCCCGTGGGGGACGGCCGGCGTCGGTGGCACCACTGGTCTTCCTGGTCGAGGTGTCGTCTTCGGGCGGGGCGGGCGGGGTTTCGCCTTCCGGGCGACGATCGTAGCCCAGGGTGAGATGCGCGGCGCCCGGCTTCTATAACGTTCTAGTGATCCAGTCGTCGGCCCTTGACAGGGGTGGCCAGTGGCTGGCGTACTGCTGCTCGTTCACTAGAACGTTCTAGTGGCTGGAACGTTCTGGTCGGTGCCGGGTCGTAGAGAGGGCGAGCAGCGATGTACACGTTGGCGGTCTGCGCCGAGATGGTCTTCCGGGAGCTGCCGGTCCAGGAACGGGCACGGCGCATCCACGATGCGGGCTTCCAGGTCGAGATCTGGGACTGGAGCCGGCACGATCTGACCGCACTGGAGCGGACCGGCGCGGTGTACTCCTCGATGACCGGCTATCTCCACGGCAGCCTGACGGACGAGGACGGGGCGGCCGAACTCCTGCGCACGGCCGAGGAGTCGGTCAAGGTGGCCGAACGGCTCGGCTGTCCCCGGCTGAATCTGCACGGCACCGGGCTGGACGGCGACGGCCTGCCGGTGGTGCCGGTGGCCGGCGCGGCCACCGGTCGGATGTGGATCGCCGCCCACCGCACCCTCACCCGCCTCGCCGAACTGGGCGAGCGCACCGGGGTCACCTTCACCCTGGAGAACCTCAACACCGCCGTCGACCACCCGGGCGTGCCGTTCGCGACGGCCGCCGACACCCTCGCCCTGGTCGAGGCCGTGGACCGGCCGGGCCTGCGGATGAATCTGGACCTGTACCACGCCCAGATCGGCGAGGGAAACCTGATCGAGCTGGTCCGCCGGGCCCACGGCCGGGGCCTGATCGGCGAGATCCAGGTGGCCGACGTACCGGGCCGCCGCGAGCCGGGAACCGGGGAGATCAACTACCCGGCCCTCGCCCGAACCCTCGTCGACCTCGGCTACGAGGGCACCGTGGCCATGGAGGCATGGGCCTCCGGCGACAGCGACCTCGCACTGGAGCGCTTCCGGTCCGCCTTCACCCCCTGACTGACCTCGCGGCCGCGATGCCGTACCGCCCTGATCGCACCTGTTCTCGCCCACGGAACCCACGGCCCACGGAACCCACGGAACCCACGGAACCCACGGAACAACCGACTCACGGAATCAACGGAGCATCCACATGACCACGCGACACCCTCTCCCCGTCGGTCTCATCGGCGCCGGCCGCATGGGCTCCTTCCACGCCGAGACCCTCGCCCGCCGCCTCCCCGGCGCCCGTCTCGCGGCCATCGCCGACCCGGCCCCGGGTGCCGCCCAGGGGCTCGGTGACCGGCTGGGCGGCACTACGGCGTACACCGAGATAGGCGAGCTGCTCGCCGACCCCGGGATCGAGGCGGTGGTCATCGCCACCCCGGCCCGCACCCACGCGGCGCTGGTCGAGGCCGCGGCCCGGGCGGGCAAGGCCGTCTACTGCGAGAAGCCCATGGCCGTCACCCTCGAGGAGGCGGACCGCGCCATCGCGGCCGCGGCCGACGCCGGCGTCCCCCTCCAGGTGGGCTTCAACCGCCGCTACGACACCGGCTTCCACGCCGCCCACGAGAAGATCCGCGCAGGCGCCATCGGCACCCCGCAGCTGCTGCGTTCGCTCACCCGCGACCCCAAGTCGGATGACCCGGGCCGCATCCCGCCGTGGACCATCTTCCTGGAGACCCTCATCCACGACTTCGACACCCTGCGTTATCTCAACCCCGGCGCCGCACCGGTCGAGGTCTTCGCGTTCGCCGACGCCTTGGTCCGCCCCGACTTCAAGGACCGCGGACTGCTCGACACCGCCGTGGTCACCATCCGCTTCGACAACGGCGCGCTCGCAACCGCCGAGGCGAACTTCCAGGCGGTGTACGGATACGACGTCCGCGGTGAGGTCTTCGGCTCGGCCGGCATGCTCACCATGGGCGACATCCGCCGCAGCCATCTGACCGCCTACGGCCCGGACGGCATCGCCGCCGCATGCGTCACCTACGACCAGGATCTCTTCCACGACGCCTACGTCGCCGAACTCGCCGACTTCACCGAGTGCGTGCGCACCGGACGCGCCCCCTCCGTCACCGGACAGGACGCCCGTGCCGCCCTGTCCGTCGCGCTCGCGGCCATCCAGTCGGTCACCACCAACGGACCCGTCCGGGTCGGCGACACCGTGGCGTAGGCCCTCACACTGCCTCGGCGGGCTTCCGGTAGACCACGACATACCCGCCCTCCGCGGTGAAGGGCGCCCGCGACCAGCCGTCCCAGCGCCCTTCCAGCCGAAGGCCCGCCAGCCGTGCCATCAGGTCCAGCTCGGTGGGCCATGCGTAGCGGAACACCATGGGATACAGCTTCGTCCCGCCCTCGGTGATGGCGACGTACTGCCGGTTGACCGTCTGCGCCACCCGGTCGAACTTCGAGACCCGCAGGACCACCTGGTCGAGTGCCACATGAAGGGCGTCGCTGGCCTGCGGCTGGATCAGCCGGTGCGGATCGGGGACGAAGAGCTGGAGGACGAAGGCGCCACCGGGGGCCAGCCGCGCGGCCACGTTCTGGAAGCAGCGGATCTGGGTCTCCTGGTCGCGCAGCAGGAAGAACGTGTGCTGGACGGCGTAGACGAGGTCGAAGGTCCCCTCGACGGCGGCCTCCGCGAAGTCGCCCTGGACGGCCCGCACCTGTGCGCTGCCCGGCTTGTCGGCCATCTGCTGGAGCATGACGGGAGAGGCGTCGATGCCGGTGACCCGCACCCCCCGCTCCGCCAGCGGCAGGGCGACGCGCCCGGTGCCCACCCCGAGCTCCAGCGCATGGGTGGGCTTGGCCACGTCCACGAGGAACCCCACGGCCGCGTCCTCGTCCTTCGCGGCCGGCCAGCCGATGGCGTCGTGGTCGGTCATGTGGTCGCCGTAGGTCGACGATTCGTATCCCTGCACGTGCGCACTCCTCTGGCTATGCGACTCGGCGCGGGCTCAGCAGGCCCTTGGCGGCGAACGGAACGAGAACGAGGGTGAGTGCCGCGGAGAGCAGTAGTCCGCCGCGCGCACCGAGCGCGCTCACCAGCGGGCCGCTGAGCGGCAGGCCGATCGGGGCCGCCAGCGTCGATCCGGTGGTCCAGAGCGTGATCACCGGCTGCTGCTCATGGGGCGGGAGCTCAGACTGCACAAAGGTGTAGGCGATGGGTGTGAAGGGGGCGTAGATGAGTCCGCCCAGGGCGAAGGCGCACATCGCGACCGGCCCGGAGGGGGCCAGGGCGAGAAGCACCACCGAACCGCCCCACAGCGCGATGACCGCCACCAGGACGGCCTGCTGGTGCAGTTTCCGCAGGAAACCGGTGAGCGCCCCGCCGAGCAGCGCCCCGGCGCCGAAGGCGGTCCAGATGATGCCCAGTGTGTTTCCGTTCCCGTGGAGATCTCCGTTGACCAGCACGGGAAGCGCCACTTCCACCGGCATATAGGACAGATTGAAGAAGAAGACCACGAAGAACAGGCGGGCGGCCACGGGACGCAGCCGGAGGATCCGCCACCCGGACTCCGTCGACCGCTCCGCCCGGGGCGTTCTCGGCTGTGGCGGCACCACGAGCGTGACGGCCCCGAACAGCAAGAGGAAGCTGAGCGCTTCGAGGAGGACGGCCACGTCCGCTCCGAACGCGACCGTGACCGCGCCACCGACCGCCGGCCCTACGACATAGAGCGCCAGGCTGTTGGCGAAGCCCAGCAGTCCGTTGACGGTGAAGAGCTCGTCCTTCCCGGCCATACCGGTGGCGACGAGGCGCCGGCTGCTGGACGCCGTCTGATGCAGGACGGACCCGAGGAGCAGCGCCACCACCAGGAACCGGATGTCGATCCGGTCGGCCATGGCGGCGAGGCCCACCACCGTGAAGAGGACGGTGCGCAGCGCGCTGTCGGTGATCACCACGGCCCGGGTGGGCAGCCGCAGCCGTCCCAGGCCGATAGTGAGGGCGAGCACGGTCGACAGCACATACGGTGCGGTCATCACCAGGCCGACCGCCACGGGGGCGGAGAGCTGCCCGTGGTGGCGTATGGCCAGCAGCGGCAGGGCGATCAGCAGGATGCCATCGCCCACGCTGGAGATCACATAACCGGCGAGCAGTACGGCCAGGCGCGGGTTACCCGTCAGCACCCGGCGGTAGGACCGGTGGCCGGCGGCCCCGCCCGCCGTCTCGTCCGTGGTGTCCGTGCTCATGAGCGGTCCATTGGCGCTTCACGGGGCGGGCGGAAGGACATGTCCGCGATCCACAGGGTGTCGGGCACCAGCAGGGCCCATCGGGTACCCCGGGCGGACGGGTCGTCGCGCAGGCTGAACCGGGCGTCCCACAGCTCTTCCCGCTCGCCCAGGTACCGGGTGAGCTTGCGGCGGCCCCGGTCCGTGTCGAAGTCCACCACCCGGCCGTGGCCACGGGCGATGACCTGGTGAACGGTGCCGGTCGCGAGGTCGCACGAGTCCACCACGAGTTCGAAGACCGGGGCGCGGTCCAGTCGCTCCTCCAGCCGGGCCCAGGGGCCCGTGAGCACCCAGAAGGCGTGGTCCTCCCACAGGAACCACACGGGCCGCACCCGTGGGCCCTCGGTGGCCAGCCGGGCCACCAGGGGCCGGGCCAGGAACGCGTCCACGTCGAACGGGGCCTTGTCGAGGCCCGGGAAGGTTCCGTCGTCGTCCCTGGTGAGCTTCATGAGCGGGGTCCCTTGCGCAGGGTCCGCCACGCCCGTTCCAGCCGGGCGACGCCTTCGACGATGTCCTCGGCACGGGTGCAGGAGAAGGACAGCCGGAGGGTGGACGGGTCAGGCCCGGTCGCGTAGAAATCGGTCCCCGGCACGAAGGAGACGCCTTCCTCGACCGCGGCGGCCAGCAGTTCGGTGGCGTCGGCGCCCCCGGGAAGCCTCGCCCAGACGAAGAAGCCACCGTGGGGCACCTCGAACTCCAAAGCCCCCTCGAAGGAGCCGGCCAAGGCGCTCACCAGCGCGTCGCGGCGCTTGCGATAGAGATGACGGGCGCGCTCCAGCCGCGTGGTCAGAAAGCCGGGCTCCTGGACGAGCTCATGCACCACCTGCTGCATCAGAAGCGAATTCCCCAGGTCGGCCGCCTGTTTGAACTTCATCAGCACATCGGTGAGAAACGGTGGGACGATCAGATGGCCCAGGCGCGCCGCGGGGAAGAGCACCTTGGAGAAGGTACCCATCCGTACGGAGCCGGCCACGGCGGAGGTCGCGGCGGCCGGCCGGGGCGCGACGGTGTCGTAGCCGAGATCCCGGTATGGGTCGTCCTCGACGAGGACGCAGCCGTACCGCTGGGCGAGGTCGGCCAGACCGCGCCGGTGCGCGGTGTCCAGGGTGGCGCCCGTCGGATTGGCGAAGGTGGGTACCACATAGATGATTTTGGCCCGTTCCTCCACCGACAGCGCCGCCTCGAGCCGGTCGAGACCCTCGTCCGACCCCAGGGGAACGTCCACCACCCGGGCCTGGAAGAGACGGAAGACCTGCAGCGCTCCCACATAGCTGGGCCGGTCCACGAAGACCACGTCCCCGGGATCGAGCAGCGCCTTGCAGAGCAGGTCGAGGCCCTGTTGTGAGCCATGGGTGAGAAGCACCTGCCCCGCGTCGACCGGACGGCCGAGCTCGGCGGACTCCCGGGCCGCGATCCACGACCGGAGCTCGGGCAGCCCGCTCGCGTCGCCGTACCGCAGCGGCAGGCCGCCCTGGCTCAGCAGGCGGGTGGTGGCTTCGGTGAACTCCTGGTGGCAGTAGGTCTCCGGCGCCGGGCTGCCGGCGGCCAAAGTGATCACATCGTGGCCGTCGGTCAGCCGGAGGACGGCGCCGACGGCGGAGTCCGCGAGCTGGTCCGTACGGCTCGCCAGAGCCGGAAGCCTGCTGGGCGCGTCCGTGAAGGTCACCGGGGCTCCTCCCCGCCGTCGCTCGCGGCCGTACAGATCCGGCGCGGGGTCCGCTGACGGAAGATGAGGGTGTAGGGGACGTCGATGCCGAGCCGTTCCAGGAGGGACTGCCGCACCCGGGCGACGCCCATGGAGTCCCCGCCCAAGCCGAAGAAGTCGTCGTGGGCGCCGATGTCCGCGCGGCCGAGGACTTCCCGGAAGATATCGATGACCTGCTGCTCGGTCTCGTCCCGCGCCACGCCCCGACGACCGCGGAACACGATGTCCGCCGTGGGTTCCGGGAGCCGGCCGCGGTCCACCTTCCCGCTGGACAGCAGCGGCAGGGAGGTGAGGCGCACCAGGACGCCGGGCACCATCTGAGGGGGCAGCCGCCGGGCGACCGCGTCGATCACCTCATCGGGGGCCGGCCGGTCGTCGTCCGTGACCAGGTACCCCACCAGCCGTGGCCGCTCCCCCTCGTGGACACGGATCGAGGCCGCGGCCCCGGTGACCCCGGGCGCGGCGAGCAGCGCGGCCTCGACGGCCGCGAGGTCGACGCGGACACCGCCGACCTTCGGGTCGTCGTTCAGCCGGCGGACGAATTCCACCCGCCCCTTCTCATCGACGCGCACCAGATCACCGGTGCGGTACAGGCGCCGCCCGCCGCCGTGGAATGGATCGGGTACGAAGCGCCGTGCGGTCTGTTCCGGATCGCCGAGGTAGCCGCGGGCCAGTCCGACACCGCCGATGAACAGCTCCCCGACCTCCCCGTCGGGCACCGGGGTCAGTGCGTCGTCGAGCACATGGACCCGGGTACCGCGGATCGGGCGGCCCACGGAGGGGAGACGTCCGGTGGAACCCTCAAAGGGGCCGAGCCGGGCCGCGAGGCGGACGCTGGACGCCTCGGTGACACCGTAGGAGTTGACGACCTCGAAGGGCAGCCCGCGGGGCCAGACCCGCAGTTGCTCACCGCCCGTCACCAGCAGGCGCAGCGGGCAGACCGCAGGCCAGGGGACGCCGAAGAGCCGTTCCGCGAGCCCGGTCACCACGATGCTCCAGGTCACCCCCTGGTCCAGCAGCCAGTCACGGAGCGCCCCCGGCTCGCGGACGGGGCCTTCCTCGGAGACGGCGATGGCGGCGCCCGCGGTCAGCGGAGTCCACAACTCCCATCGTGAGATGGCGAATCCGGGGGAGGCCAGCCAACTGCTGCGGTCCTCGGGGCGGATCGAGAAGGCGTCATGGGACCACAGCGCCTCGTTCACGATGCCCGCGTGCGTGAGGGCCACCGCCTTGGGACTGCCGGTCGAGCCCGAGGTGAAGTAGACGCAGGCGACAGCGCCGTCCTCGCTCTCCGGCGCCGGGGGCAGGCCGGCGATTGGCTGGTCCACGGGGGGATCCGCGACCTCGCTGATGGTCAGTCCCGGACCCACTGTCAGTCGCACCCCGGCGATCCGCAGCATGTCCGCGATCCGGGCCGGGGGCAGATCCGTCGCCAGTGGCACACAGACGCCACCGGCCTTCCACACGGCGAGCGCGGCGATCACGTGCTCGGCGGAGCGTGGCGCGCCGACCCCGATGGTCATGTCGCGGGCCGCGCCCCGTGCCACCAGGGCCTGGGCCAAGTCCTCGGCGCGCCGGTCGAGCTGGCGGTAGCTGAGGACAGTGTCGCCCTCGATCAGCGCCGGCCGGTCCGGCCACCGCAGTGCGGCGTCGCGCACCAGGTCGTGGGTGCGTGCCGGACGGCCGTGTCCGGGCGCGTCAGCGGCCGCTGTCATGCCACACCTCCCCGATCCGCGTCTGGGGGTCCTTGAGCATATGTTCCAGGTTCTGGCAGTGGCGGTCGACGTAGCGCTGTGCGCTGCTCGGGGTGAAGGCCGCGCGGTTGTACGTCATCTCGCCCTCCAGCCCGGTCGGGCCGGCGTAGAGGGTGGGCACCACGTTCTGGCCGTAGACATGCGCGTACCGATCGCCGTCCAGCTCGATGGGATAGCACGTCTCCCTGGTGAACTCGAAGGGACGGACCTCGGCGTCGCCGATGCGCTCCGGCGGGCCCAGGTCGGCGTTGAGGACGCTGCCGCGCACCCACACGTGGTACAGCGCCCTCGCCGGCCAGGGCCGTCTGGCCGTGAAGTCCGGGTCGATCGCGTCGGCGATGCGCAGATACGGCAACTGGTTGTCGTAGGCGTCGAGCGTGGTGTCCCTGACGTGTTCCAGAAGCTCGCCGAAGGTGTGCTCGGGGCGCACCTCGATCGGCAGCAGCACCAGATCGGCGAAGTGCCCGACCGCATGCGGATCCGGTTTGAGCTCCAGACGGGTCAGCGTGGATCCCACCACGACGCGCCGTGCCCCGCAGAGGTCCGCGAGGGCGGCCACATAGGCCGCGACATGGATCAGATAGGGGGTGACGCCCGCCCGGCCGCGGAGCCTGGCGAGGGCCTCCGGATCGGCCTCGGCCCGGAACGGCGTCGTCTCCCGCAGGAAGACCGGCGGTGGGGCCGCGGGGTAGTCGGTGCGGACGTCGAGCGGGGCGGGCAGGGGGCTGAGCACCCGGCGCCAGTGCTCCAGACGCCGGTCGGCGTCCGCGGGCGGCCGGGCGGCCCGCCGCACGAAGTCGCGGTACTGCTCCTGCCGTACCGGAGGGGCGATCCCCTCGTACGCCTCGGCCAGGTGCCGGACGACGAGCTGTACCGAGGGGGCGTCCAGCACCAGATGGGCGGCGGACAGGACCAGCACATGCTCCGTCGGGGAGCGGCGCACCAGCGTCGCCCGCCACAGCGGGCCCCGGACATAGTCGAAGACGCGGTGCTCCTCGGCGCCGGCCACCAGCTCGCAGTAGGCGTCCTGATCCTCCGGTGGCACGGCGGAAAGATCCACCAGGGCGAGGAGGGGCGGGTGCGGGTCCTCCGCGTCCTGGACGTGGGTGCGGGGTGCGGTACCCAGGTCGCTGAGGCTGGTGCGCAGCGCCTCGTGCCGTCGGCGGACATCGGCCAGCGCCCGTTCGAGCCGCCCGGTGTCCAGTGGGCCGCGCAACGTGAACGCCAGACAGACATTGGTCCTGGTCATGGCCGCGTCGTCCGGGTTCATGAAGCGCATGCTCTCCCAGATCCACTCCTGCTGCGGACTGAGCGGAACCGGACCGCCGGACGCGGTCATTCGCCCTCCATGAGCTCGGGCAGCACTCGCTCCCCGAGCAGCCGCACCGCCCGCATGGCCTCGGTGTGCGAGACGGACCCGAACCGCAGCTGCAGGCTCAGTTCGGCACCGGGGTAGAGCTTGCCGATGCGGCGGATGGTGGCGGCGGTCTCGGCCACCCCGCCCACGATGATGTTGTCGGCGGCCATCAGACCGGCCACCGTGGTCGTGCGAGCCGCCTGTTCCATGCGCTCATAGCCCCGGTACTGGTCCGAGGTGATGCCGCGCCAACTCCCATAGGCCTCGAGCTGTTTGGCCCGATACGCGGCGTAGTGCTCCTCGGCTCGCGCCACCGCCTCGTCCTGGCTCTCCGCCACATAGCAGTGGTAGCTGACATGCAGTCGGAAGTCGGGGGAGTGGCCGTGCTCGATCCGGGTGGCGCGGTACAGATCGAGAAGCCCGGTGAGCTTCTCATGGCTGGCCACCACCGGGATGATCATGAGGTGGTACCCCTTGGACGCCGCCCAGGTGAAGGTCTCCGGAGAGGTGGTGGCGGCGATGAACACCGGTGGCCGGGGCAGCTGCGCGGGGCGGGGCAGCATCGCGGGCAACGGGCCGAAGCGGTGGAAGCGGCCCTCCCAGCGGAAGCCCTCGTCCGTCCACAGCCGCTCGACGGCCTCGACGTTCTCCTCCAGCAGAGCCCGGCTGTCGGCCATGTCCACCCCGAACGCCTCGAACTCCGAGGGCAGGAACGCCCGGCCGAACCCGGCGTCGAGGCGGCCGTGGGAGAGGTTGTCGAGGACCGACAGTGAGGCG
This sequence comes from Streptomyces sp. NPDC007875, assembly GCF_042868035.1. Taxonomy (NCBI): domain Bacteria; kingdom Bacillati; phylum Actinomycetota; class Actinomycetes; order Kitasatosporales; family Streptomycetaceae; genus Streptomyces; species Streptomyces sp. NPDC007875. The sequence goes on from NZ_JBIADZ010000024.1 coordinate 91,546, forward strand.
GCCAGCTTGATGGGGTGGGTGAACGCGGGGGTGACCGCCCCGGTCACCAGCCGTACGCGGCTGGTCCGCCGGGCGATGGCCGACAGCAGCGCCACCGGGTCCGGGCTGTATCCGCCCCACTCGTGGAAGTGGTGCTCGACCAGCTTCACATGGCTGAAGGAGAGCCGGTCGGCCAGCTCGCTGAGCTCGATGATCTCGTCGTAGAACCGCTCGGCCGGCATCTCGCCGGGGCCCACGGTGGGCAGGAAGTTGAGTCCGACCTTCATGGTGTCACTTCCCGCGGCGGCAGGTCGTCTCGTACAGGTTCCGGTACTGCCGGTCGGCGAATTCGAGCTTGGCCAGCGCGCGTCCGGTCTCCAGGGCCGTCTCGTGCGGGATCAGCCGCGGTGTGCCGACGGCCTCGGCCATCAGCTGGGACGCGGCGGCCCGTTCCATCACGATGAACAGCCAGATCGCCTCGCCCAAGGAGCGGCCCCCGGTCAGGAAGCCATGATTCTGCATGATCACGGCAGTGCCGTCGCCCATGGCCTCGATGACCTCCTTGCCCTCCTGGCGCGCGTTGACCAGACCGGTGAACCGGTCGTACAGGCCGTGCCGCCGGTAGAGGACGCAGGCGTCCTGAGTGATCGGATCGAGCAGTCGGCCCAGGGACGACCAGGTCTTGCCGTACATCGAGTGGGTATGGGCGAAGGCCACCAGGTCCGGCCGGTTGCGATGCAGTTCACCATGGAGCGGGTCCACCGAGGGATTGAGCTCGCCCGAGCCCTCCAGGACGGTGCCCTGCGCCCCGACGAGGAGCAGATCGTCGGCCCTCACATGGTGGAAGTCCAGACCGAAGGGATTGACCCAGTAGGCATCCGGGTCCTCCGGGTCGCGCACGCTCACATGGCCCGCGATGCCCTCGCTGTAGCCCAGCTCCGCGAGCAGATGGATCCCCTCCACCAGAGACTGCCGCAGCACATCGCGCTCGCCTCGGTCCGGCATGGTGCAACCTCACTTTCCAGAAGCGTCGTATACGCAGCGAAAGCCGACTTCGTTGTGCCGGTCGGTGAGCAGGTCCTTGCCTCGGTAGAAGGTCGACAGGCAGACCGGAGGCGAGGTCCACGTCCCCCCGCGCAGCACATGGAAAGCCTCGGGACGGTTCATGAATTCCTGCCCCGAACGCCCCTTGAAGAAGGGGGCCATATCGGCCCGGGTGAAGAAATTGGTGCGGGTGAGCTCCCAGACGTTCCCCGCCATGTTGAGGGCGCCGTAGGGGCTTGCGCCGACCGGATGGGAGTCGGCCGCTGCCACCGGGCGCTCGGGCCAGGAGACGGTGGTGGTGACGAGCAGCTCCTCGAGTTCCGCGAGATTCCGGATGTCGTCGCGGCCGTATGCCGTGAAGACGCTTTGTGCCTTGTCATTGCTCCATTCATCGCCCCATGGGTAGATCCGGCCGTCGGTTCCGCGGGCGGCCTTCTCCCATTCGTTCTCCGAGGGCAGCCTGCCTCCGGCCCAGCGGGCGAACGCGTAGGCGTCGTACCAGTCGACCCCGACCACCGGGAAGTCCGGCCCGTTGAACCGAGGATCGTGCCAATGCGCCGGGGTGTAGTCCTTGCCGTCGGGCTCATCGGGGTGGGCGAACTCCCTGGAGCCACCCACCGCGTCGAGGAATTCCGCGTACCGGGCGTTGGTCACCGTGGTCCGGTCGATGTAATACGCGGGAAGTTCCTCGACGCGCAGCGGATTGTCGGTGTTGTCCATCTGGAAGGGGCCGATGTCGTTCACCCGGGCCCCGGCGATGAAGGGCCCGGCCGGAATCAGCACGGCATCGCGCAGGTCCGGTTCGCGTCTGGCGGAGTCCACCGTGGCCCGCAGCCGGGCGAAGTGGCGGTCCTCCAGCTCGCGGAGCTCGTCCGGATCGGTGGAGTCGAAGAAGTCGAGCAGGGCGCGCTTGGTGAAGGCGGCACCGCAGCCCACGGGTTTGCGGGCGTAGGCGGGCTTGGTGAAGTTGCTGGGCCAGCCGGAGATGCGGATCATGTGGGCCACCGCCTCTGGGACCCGGTGCTCTCCGGCGACCTTGATGGCGGTGAAGGCCACCCAGTCGACGTCGTCGTGGATCGCCTCGGTGATCGCCGCCCGTGCCTCGGGTGCGTCGACGAACCGGGCGGCGAGGGTCTCCACGGCGAGGCGCCTGACGTTCCAGTCCCGGTGCCCGACCGCCCACTCGGCCAGTTCCTTCAGTGAGAGGTCGCCGTCGGCGGCATCGGTCAGCGCCTTTTCTATCCGCTGGATCCGATCGCGATACTCCTGGCCCTGAAGGGAGTTTATCGATTCCTCGTTCAAGAGTCCGTGCAGCATTGTCCCACCCACCCTCGTACACACTGCCCCGACGGGGTGCCGGGCGAATACGGAGATTCGCCCGGCACCCCTTACCTATCGGTTGCGACGATTACCACTTCGTCGCGGCCTCGCCCGCCTCGCGGGAAGCCAGGAAGTCCTCGGCTGTCATCCTCAGTCACCTCCATTCGCTCGCCGGTCGGAGTTTTCCAAGCCACGCGCACAGCGTGGCCACTCATGGGCGCCCGAGGGCGCGGTGACGAGAAGGTCTCCCGTTTCAAGGATTCCTGAGAGAGATGCGTACCGGCCGCGGTCGCGCCGGGCCGGGATCTTGTCACTGACGGGCGCTGTGGGTCAGCAGCGCACCATGCTCATCTGCATCTTCGGAAGAGTCCGAGGGGGTCGGACACCCAGGAAATCAGTGGCACTACACTTCCTCCGTTGCGTGACGTCCAGCATCCGCTCGGGGAGTCGCATGTACACCTCACGGCACTATAGGCATCCGTCACCTCTGCCACAACGGGTGCGAGCCAAAAAGCTTTTCGGCTTTATGTAATCTTGGTGGTCAAGCTGAATTGAGTATTCCATTCCGGTTGTGTTTCGATCTTCGCGTCGGCCCGCAGAGGTCTGGATGAGCTGGCCCTCGAGGCGGGGCACCCTTCGAGAGAATCGCCATATTCTGGCTATATGGAACGACGTCGGCGGCCTGTGGTCCGTGCGGCACGCGTCTCCCCTGCGGCACCCGTCTCCCGAGGGGGCGGCCGCCGCATGAGGGGACGGGGCCCGGGGCGTGCCCGCCGGTGCGGCCCACCACCGTCACGCTCTAGGATCGGTCGGTGACCGCCGTGAAACAGCAGACCACCAGGGATCAAGCGGCACCGGGGCGGAAGCGCTCGGACGGTGCCGGCCGGAGCGCCACCGTCAAGGACGTGGCGACGCTCGCCGGGGTCTCCCCGAAGACCGTGTCGAATGTGATCAACGGCTTTGTGCATGTGTCCCCGGCGACCCGGGAGCGGGTGCAGCGGGCCATCCGGGAGCTCGGCTACCGGCCCAACCGGGTGGCCCGCAACCTCCGCCGCGGCAGCACCGGCATGATCGGGCTGGTCCTGCCCGAGCTGGACGTCCCGTACTTCGCCGAGCTGGGACGCCACTTCCTCACCACGGCAGAGGAGCACGGTCGCACCCTGCTGATCGAGCAGACCCTCGGTGACCGCGAGCGGGAGGAGGCGGTGATCCACGGCCTCGGCGACCAGGTCGTGGACGGCATGGTGGTGAGCCCGCTCGCGCTGCACGGCAGCGCGCTCGCGAACCACCTCGGTACCGTGCCGCTCGTGCTCATCGGCGAACGCCCCAGCGGCGGCCTCGCCGACCATGTGGTGATCGACAACGTCGCCGCCGCGCAGGAGGCGGTGAGCCATCTGGTGGCTGGCGGGCGCCGCCGGATCGCGGCCATCGGGGTGCAGCCCGAGCCGTACATCGGCACACCGCTGCTGCGCAGGACCGGCTACCGGCAGGGGCTGGAGGAGGCCGGGCTGCCGCTGGACCCCCGGCTGGAGCGGGAGACCCCCCGCTATCACCTGGCCGAGGGCGCCCGGGCGATGGCGGCGCTGCTCGACCAGGCCGAACCGCCGGACGCCGTGTTCTGCTTCAACGACGCGCTCGCCCTCGGCGCACTGCGCACCCTGTACGAGCGCGGACTACGGGTGCCGGACGACATGGCCGTGATGGGCTTCGACGACATCGAGGCCGCGCGGTACAGCACCCCGAGCCTGAGCAGCGTGGCACCGGACAAGACCGCCATCGCCCGGCACGCCATCGGTCTGCTGCTGGAGCGGATCGAGGCACCGGACCGCCCGGCCCAGGAGGTCGTCGTCGGACATACGCTCCACGCCCGCGAGTCCACCGAGGGCGGTGTCGCGCGGACCGCTCACTGACCTCCCAGACCCGTGGTGGCCACCGACCTCACGATCTGACGCTGGAACAGCATGAAGACGATCAGCAGCGGGATGGAGCCGAGGATCGAGGCGGCCGACTCCTGGGCGTTCCGCAGCCCGGTGGAGTCCTTCACGGTCGACAGCCCCACCGGGAGTGTCATGAGCTGCGGATCGCTGGTGCTGATGAACGGCCAGAGGAAGTTGTTCCAGGTGTTGATGAAGACGAATATCGCCACGGCCGCCAGGATCGGCCGGGACAGCGGCAGCACCACACTCCAGAACACCCGGAAGCTGCTCGCCCCATCGATCCGGGCCGCCTCCTCCAGCTCACGCGGAATGCCGTCGAAGAACTTCTTCAGGATGAACACCATCGCGGGCGCCACCACCTGCGGCAGGATCACCGCCGCGTAGGTGTCGACGAGGTTCATCGCGAGCATCTGCCGGAAGAGCGGCACGATCAGGATCTGCGGCGGCACCATGATCGAGGCGATGGTGACGGCGAAGAGCACACGGCGGCCGCGGAAGAGCGTACGCGAGAAGGCATACGCCGCCATCGCCGAGATGGTCACGGTGATCGCCGTGACGCATATGGCGATCACGACGCTGTTCACCGCCCACACCGGGAGATTGCCCTGCCCGAGGATGGTCCGGTAGGCGTCGAGGGTGAAGCCCGCCTTGGGGATCCAGTCGGCCCCCGACGCGCTCGCGTCGACCTCCGTCTTGAACGAGGTGTCCACGCCCCAGCCGAACGGCACCAGCCAGATCACCGTCATCACCGCCAGCGCCAACAGCGTCAGCACACGGGGGAGGGGGCCCGTTCCGAGCGTGGGGTGCCAGGCATGGCCGCCGTAGCGACGCCGCCGGACCACCTCCCGGGGCATGGTCGAGCGGGGTTTTCCGGGGGTACGGGGGGAGAGTGTCTCGGTGGTCATGGCGCGATCAGTCCTCCCTGCGCGAGAAGATCTTCAGCTGGGCGAGCGAGAGGATGATGATGATCCCGAAGAACACGTACGACACCGCCGAGGCGTAGCCGAGCCGGTAGTTGGTGAAGCCGGTGTCGTAGATGTACTCCAGGATCGGCCGGGTGGCCCCGTTCGGGCCGCCCTTGGTCAGCAGGTAGATCTGGTCGAACACCTTCAGCGACGCCATCACCTGCAACACCGCGATCAGTGCGGTGGTCCGGCGCAGCTGGGGGAGTGTGACCGACCACAGCCGGCGCCACGCACCGGCGCCGTCGAGCGCGGCAGCCTCGTAGAGGTGGTCGGGGATCGCCTGCAACGCGGCCAGGTAGAGCAGGAAGTTGAATCCCACCGTCCACCACAGGGTCACCAGCCCGATGGACCACATCGCGTACTTCTCGTCCGTCAGCCAGGCGATCCCGTCCATCCCGAACGTCTGGAGCACGCTGTTGAGCATTCCCCGGTCCGGCTGGAAGAGCATGCTCCAAATCTGGAAGACCACCGCCACCGGCAGCAGATGCGAGGCGAAGAAGGCCAGCCGCCACAGCCACTGCCCCGGCATCCCCGTGTACACCAGCAGGGCCATCACCAGGGCGACGATCACGAGCGGGACGGTGGTCAGGACGGTGAACCAGACCGTGTTGCCGAGGGTCTGCCACACCTGGCTGTCGCCGAACGCCTCGGTGTAGTTGTCCAGGCCGACGAAGACACCGTCGCCGTGTCCGGTCAGGCTGGCGTCGGTGAAGCTCATCCACAGGCCGATGCCGATCGGCACGAGGAGGAAGAGCGTGAAGAACACCAGGAAGGGGGTGGCGAAGAGCCACCCGGCGCCGCCCGGGGACCGTCGCCGGTCCGTGGCAGCGGCCCGTCGGGATCCGGCCGCGGCCTGCCGCGAGGGCGTGGAGACGGAAACCATCACATCGCTCCTTTCTGCGATTCCGTCGCGATCAGGCCGGATTCGGCTGAGCCATCAGGGTGTTGATCTGGGAGACCATCGTGCGCACCGCATTCGCCGCGGACGAGGAGCCGCCGAGCGCGGGATCGAGCGCCTGGCACATCCGCGTCTGGAAGTCGGAGCCGGAGCCCGCGAACCACACCGGAGGGTCGAGCACGAGCTGCTTCGCCGCGCCCGCGTACTCGGACTGCGGACGCAACTTGGCGTAGCCGGCGGACGAGACGGCCGGTGTGTAGGCGGGAATGTGCCCCGCCGACGCCCACGTCAGCCCGGATTTGACCAGCTCGGCCACGAACTGGTGGGTGCGCCGCCGGTGCTCCGGATCCGGGTTGTCCTGGTGCGGAAGCACCAGCGCATGGCTGTCGGACGCCCCGGCGGGACGGTCGTAGAAGGTGGGGATGGGGGAGCCGCCCAGCCTGTTCTTGAGGGCCGTCTTGTAGGTGGCCATGTCCCACTCGCCCGAGAAGATCATCGGTGAGCGGCCGTTGGCGAAGGCGGCGATCGCCGTCTGGACGTCCATGGTGCGGCTGTCGCGTGCCAGGTCGGCCATGAAGCGCACCACCTCGACGGCGGTGTCCTCATCGATCTCGGCCCGCTCGCCCGTGAGATCGAAGGTGGCGCCCGTCTGGCTGAACAGCGTCCAGAACATCCGCCAGCCCATCGCCGCGTCGTTCGCATGACCGAAGACGGGCCCGAGCTTGCCGGTGTCCTTGCGGAGCTTGTCCATCAGCTCCAGGGCGTGCTTCGGAGATTCGAAGGGCGCAAGCCGGCCGTCGCCCGTGAGGAGACCAGCCTTGTCCATGACGTCCCGGTCGAAGAAGACGACGAAGGGGTGGGTGTCCAGCGGAATGGCGTACGGGGTGCCCTCGAACAGACTCCGCTTGACCAGCGTCTTGTTGAGGTCGTCCTGCTTCAGGCCGAACTCCGCCAGCAGATCCGTGTCCCAGGGGTCGAGCAGACCGCCGGGGGCGTAGCCCGCCAGCCGGGTCAAGTGCATGATCGCCACATCCGGCGAGCGGCCACCGGCCGAGGCCATCGCCAGCTTGGTGTAGTACGGCGGACCCCAGTCCAGCACCGTCGTCCTGACCTTGAGATCCGGGACGCGCTTCTCCACGTTCCGGGTCATCGTCTTCATCAGTTCGCCGTCGGGGCCGGTGAACAGGGTCCAGTACTGGATCTCATCGGCGCTCGCCACGCTCCCGGCGATCGAACCGCAGCCGCTGAGCGCGGACGCGGACACGGCGGCGCCCGCCCCGTACACCGCGCCTCTCAGCAGACAGCGCCGTGACAGACCGCTCATCGCCCCTCCTCACCAGCTGGGCGCTCGAAGGCGGCGGGGCGCTGCTGGGCCGCCCGCACCCGCTCCACGTCGAGCTTGCTGCTCCGGTCGAAGCGGTAGACGCCGTTCTGCTCCTGGAAGACATCGGTGAGCTGGGTGTAGCAGTAGCCGAACATCAGGGGGTCGTCGAGCAGCGCCGCGGTCAGCCCCGCGAAGCGTGTCTGGAACTCCTCCTCGGTCCGCGGCCGCTCCCCGTAGCCCCAGGACACCTCGCGGTCGTCACCGGCCGCGGCCTCCGCCTCCTCCGGATTCCACCAGATTCCGCCGAACTCGCTGCAGAAGTAGGGCTGGCCGCGGTACGGCAGCGACCACACCGCGTCGGTGTCCCTCTTGCCGGGGTTTCCCCGGTTGTCGGGGTTGAGGAACGGCTCGTCCTTGTCCAGCCCCGCCATCTGGCGGCGGAACGCCTCCGGGTCCTGCTCATAGCTGTGCGAGTCGTACACGTCGGTCTCGGCCACGCGGTGGGAGTAGCCGGAGGCGTCCAGGACCGGACGGGAGGTGTCGGCGGCCTTCGTGGCCAGGAACATGCCCCGGGTGACATCGTCCAGGACGCTCTGCCGGTCGTGGAGTTCCTGGTGCGTCTCGTTCAGCGGGCACCAGCCCACGATCGACGGATGGGAGTAGTCCCGCTCCACGGCCTCCAGCCACTGCGCGACGAATCCGGCGGTGGGCTGCTGGTTGTCCCGGGTGGTGCGCCCGGTGCCGGCTCCCCAGTCGCCGAACTCGCCCCAGACGAGATAGCCGAGCCGGTCCGCGTGGTGCAGGAACCGCTCCTCGAACACCTTCTGGTGCAGCCGCGCCCCGTTGAACCCCGCGGCCAGCGACAGCTCGATGTCCCGGACGAGGGCGGCGTCGTCGGGCGCGGTCATCAGCCCGTCGGGGTACCAGCCCTGGTCCAGGACGAGCCGCTGGAAGACGGGGCGGCCGTTGAGCAGCAGCCGCTTGCCGTCGATGGCCACCGACCGCAGCCCGGCGGTGCACTCGGCGCAATCCACCGCCTCGCCGTCGGCGTCCAGCAGCTCGATCCGTATCCGGTGCAGATGGGGGTCCTCCGGCGACCACGGCCGGCGCCGGTCCTCCGGCAGCGCGAGCACCATACGGGGTGCCATATCGAGGTCGGCGCGTACCGTCGCCTCGGCCACCGTCTCGCCGTCCGCGTCGCTCACCCGGGCCGTGATCCGGTGGCCCGGGCGGTTGGCGCTGAGCGGCAGTTCGAGGTGGAAGGCCCCGGACGCGAGGTCGGGGGTGATCCGGGGCCTGCGCAGATGGACCTCGGCCACCGGCTCCATCCAGACCGTCTGCCAGATGCCGGTGGTGCGGGTGTAGTGGCAGTCGCTGTTGGCGTACTCGGTGGCCTGCTTGCCGCGCGCCTGAGGGCCGTGCCGGGCGTCCCGGGCCCGTACCACGATCACCACCTCAGCCCCTTCGCCGGCCGGGTCCGCCACCTCGCCGAGGTCGGCGGTGAAGGAGGTGAAACCGCCGCTGTGCCGGGCCACTTCGCGGCCGTCGGCCCAGACGGTGGCGTCGTGGTCGACGGCCCCGAAGTGCAGCAGCACCCGCCGGCCGGCCCAGTCCGCCGGGATCCGGACCGTGCGCCGGTACCAGACCGCGGGGTGGAAGTCGGTGTCACCGATCCCCGACAGCTCGGACTCGGGGCAGAACGGGACCAGGATCCGCCCGTCCAGCTCCTGGTGCACCAGACCGCGTTCGAGTCCGCTGTCGCCGGGGTCGAAGGCGAACTGCCAGGTGCCGTTGAGATTGAGCCAGTTCTCACGGACAAAGCTGGGACGGGGATATTCGGGTCGTGGAACGGCGTTCGACACGTCGGGCGAGGGGGCGTCGGTGTGAGCCATGGGGTCTCCGGGACGGGGCGGGGATTCGGCCGGGCAGGGGTATGCCATCACCCGTTTACATCGTTGTAAAGATCCCGCGCACCATCTTTTACCGCGACCTCGGGCGGCCGCCGGTGGGCGTGGCTAGATCTCGCTCTTCTTCGCCTTGTACAGCTCGATGTCAGTGTTGGCGAAAAGGTGCACATAGCCGCAGTTCCAGCAGATCAACCCGGTGGCCGATTCGTTGGCCCAGCCGAACTTGAACAGCTCCATGCCGGTGCTGTTGAGCTTCACCTCGCGGTCCCGGAAAAGGTCGCCCTTGCAGAACACACATGTGATCCACACGTCCCCGATCGCCGCACGTACAGGCTTGGCCACGCTCGCTCACCTTCTCCGGCCGCCGACGCGGCCCCCGTCTCGCATCAACAAAGGCGATCAGCATAGGACGGGGGCTCGCTCGGAACGTCAGCGGCGGTAGGTGTGCACGTAGTCGAAGCGCGCGACCGCGCCCGCGGTGTTCTGCGCGACCAGCCCGATCCTGAGCTTGCTCGACGTCGGCAGGGTCCAGACGCCGGTGTGGACCCAGTGCACACCGTCCGTGCTGGTGGCGGCGCGCACCTCGGTCTCGTCCCGCGCGGTGTCGGCGTGGTACGACAGCCGCATCCACATCGTGTCCGCGCTCGGGCCGCCGAACATCGGCCCGTAGGCCACCGGGGTCGGCGGTGTGGTGGTGGGACGCTCGCCCTCCTTCGCGAACTCCGTGACCTGCGTGGCCTTCCCGTCGGTGTGGCTCACCGGGAGCACCGTGTGCACCAGCTTCAGATAGCGGTCGTCATCGCCGTAGAGCACCAGCCCGGCCTGCTGATTGGTCCGTCCCGGAGCGAAGCGGAGCCTTGTCTCCACGGTGTAGTCGCCCGGGGGAGCGTCGCGGGTCAGCACCGACGCCGTATTGGTGCCGAGATAGAGCTCGGCACTCTGAGTCGGCCAGGACAGGGCGCCATCGGCCATGGCGACCCCGGACGCCGGTCCGCGCACCCAGGACCACGGCGAATCCGCGGTGGTACCGGGGACGGTGGCGGTGTCGAAGTCGTCGCTGTAGGCGGGCAGCAAGGGGCCCGGTACCCGGTCGGGGATGCGGGTGGTGACGGGTGTCTGGAGCGCCGCGACCCCCACGTTGTCGGCGGCCGCCCCGGCGCCGCGGGCGGCGACGCCGACCTTGCCGGAGCGGACCGCCGTCGCGGGCAGCGTCCGCTCCTGGGTGGCCACCGCGTCCCGCAGCCGGTCGGCGCTCACCTCCACGGTCATCCGGGTGCCGCGGACCTCGGCCGCCACGTTGTGCCAGGTGTCCCAGGCGAAGTCCGCCGGGAGCGGGGTCGTACGGGCGCCGCGGCTTCGGCCGTCGACCCGTACGTCCGTCACCAGTGCGTTGCGCGCCCTGTCCAGCCACGCCACCACGACGTCGTCCGGGCCGGTGCAGCGGACCAGCAGCCCGGCCGCGCCGGTGGCCGAGGTGACCCGCAGGTCGGCCTCGGCGCGCCGGGCGGCCGGGGCGGACCGGTCCGAGACCAGAGAGGCGGGGCCGGTGGGATTCCCGCGCGGTGTGACGAAGCCCCGCGCGTCCTGCTCGTGTCCGACACTCCAGTCGTCGGTGCCGGAGCCGCCACCGCCGTGCCACCCCTTCAGCGAGTTGTCGTTGAAGGTGCCGCCCGCGGCCCAGGAGGCCACCGGGGCCCGCTGCGCGCCCTGGGAGGCGCCGGCCCCGGCCCGTACGACCGGCCAACCGTCGATCCAGTCCAGCCGGTCCATCAGCATCGGCCGCTTGGACAGCTTCAGCGTGCCGCCCGCTGCCGGTTTCAGATCCGGGTCGTCGGAGGAGATGGCGTGGTAGACGAGCCAGTCCTGGCCGGACAGATCGGTCTGCAGGGCGTTGTGTCCGGGGCCGATCCAGCCGTTGCCGTTCGCGGTCAGCGCCACGCCGCCCTTGCTGGTGGCGGCCGTCAGCGGGACGCCCTCGTCGTCCACGAAGGGCCCGGTCGGGCTGGTCGCCCGGCCGACCTTGACCTGATAGCCGCTGTAGGCACCGTCGCAGCATCCGGCGTCGGAGTAGAAGAGGTAGTAGTGGCCACCGCGCCGGACGACGAACCCGCCCTCCATCCGGCGGCCCTGCGCCACCTCGGTCACCGCGCCCTCGATGCGGGTGCGGGCGGCGTTCATCTTCGCCACGCAGATCGTGTCGTAGCTCCCCCAGTACAGATAGGGCCGACCGCCCTCGTCCGTGAACTGGGCCTGGTCGATGTTGCCGGTGGCGCAGCCGCTCGGCGAGGGCAGCACGGCTCCCTGGTCGGTCCAGGGGCCGGTGGGGGTGGGCGCGGTCGCCACTCCGACGGTGTTCTCCGAGGACACCGAGTAGTACAGGTTGTAGTGGCCGTTCACATAGCGGATGTCGGGGGCCCACAGCCGTGCGCCCTTGTGCCAGGCGGGTTTGGTCTGAGGAGTGAAGACCTCTCCGGCGTACTTCCAGTGCGCCATGTCGGCCGAGCGGAGGATGGGCAGCATCCGCTCACCGTCCTCGCCCTTGCTCTGGAACACCGGGTTCTGGGTGCCGTACGCGTACCACAGGCCGTCCTTGCCCCGGATCATCACCGGGTCGGGGAAGGTGTCGACCACCCCGGCCGTCAGGGGGTTGTGGTACGTCGGTGCCTCGCGGGCCGTGGTGTGAGGCGCCGATGCCTCGCGGACCGCGCGCGCGGCGGCCGTCGCCTGGGACGTGGGCAGCAGCCCGGCCAGCAGCGCGCACAGCAGCGTGGCGACGAGGGTGCCAGGACTTCGTCTCATCTACGCGGTCCCTTCCGGCTCGAAGGAGCTCAGGCTCGGGTCGTAGTCGAGGTCCCCGATGTCGAACATCGGGGTCATCCAGTGGTAGAAGTTGTCGCCGCGCTCGCGCAGCAGGTCGTACAGGCGGCGCATGAGGCGGCGGCGCACGGGCAGCAGCTCGGAGTGCTCGTAGCGGTTGGTCAGCTCATGGGGGTCGGTGTCCAGGTCGTAGAGCTCGTTGACCGACTCGGGATTGACGATGAGCTTGTGGCGCTCGTCGCGGATCATCCGCTGCGGATACGGGAAGTGGTGGCCGTGGAACTCGGCGAGCAACTCGGCCGGCCACCGCGGATGTTCGCCCCGCACCAGTGGCACCAGGCTTCGGCTGTCCACGGCCGGTGAGGTGTCGCAGCCCGCGAGGTCCAGGATGGTGGCCGTGCAGTCGGTGAGGCTGACGAACTCCTCGCGGACCTGTGGGGCCGCCCCGGGGACGCGGATGATGCCGGGGATGCGATAGATGTCCTCGTACATCGCCGGGCCCTTGTCGTGCAGTCGATGGGCGCCGGTGAACTCGCCGTGGTCGGCGGTGAAGAACACCGAGGTGTCATCGGCCAGCCCGAGCTGGTCGAGGCGGGTGAGGATGCGCCCGATCTGCTCGTCGATCAGCGTGACATAGCCCCAGTAGACCGCGATCAGCTTGCGGGTCACCTCGATCGGGATGGTGTCGAAGGTCCAGTGGGCGCTGTAGTTGCGCTGCACCGGTGGCTTGCCCTCGAAGGTCTCGGCGATCGAGGCGGGCAGCTCCACCAGGCCGGGGTCATAGGCGTCGAAGTACGCGTCGGGCAGCAGATACGGCAGATGCGGCCCGAAGAAGTGGGTGGCCAGGAAGAACGGCCGCCCGTCCGCGGCGTATCGCTCCAACTGCTCGATGGCGCGGGTGGCCAGATAGTGCTCGAAGGTGGCCTCCACCGGCTGGTGCAGCCGCGCCGCCAGCAGATTGCCCGGATTGCCGTTGGGCGTGGTGCCGCGGATCGGATCGGATATCCGGTACGGCGGCAGGCCCCGCTCCTTCAGGTACGCCGCGTAGTCCGGATGGTCCACGGGGTTGTGCCAGCCGGGCAGATCGGGTCCGTCGAAGCCGTACGAGGCGGCGTTGCGGTGAGTGCCCACATGCCATTTGCCGACCAGGCCGAGCTGGTAGTCACGCTCGGCCAGGGCGGTGGGGAAGGTGAACGCGTCCTCGCGCAGATCCTCCAGATAGCCGACGTTGCGCTCGTAGTTGGCCAGCAGCCGGTGGCGGAACGGCGCCTGGCCGGTGAGCAGACTGGCGCGGGCCGGGGTGCAGATGGCGGTGGGGGTGTAGAAGCGGTCGAAGCGGGTGCCGGTCGCCGCCAGCCGGTCCAGGTTCGGCGTGGCCACGTGCGGATTGCCGTAACAGCCGAGGGTGTCGACACGATGCTGATCGGTCATCAGGAACAGCAGGTTCATCGGGCGGCCGCCTTCGTGTAGAGGTCACCGGCGTAGAACGAGGACGGGTCGGGCGACTTCTGCAACTGCCCGGTCCGGACGAAGAAGCGGCTCATGCCGTCCAGCCACTTGTCGACGGTGCCGTCCTTGGTTCTGGCGACGAGCTCGGCGGTCGTCATCGTCTTCACATGCTCCGCGTCCGCCGCGACCTTCGCCTCGTCGGCCTTGAGCAGCTTCGCGGCCAGTACGATGGACTCCTTGGGGTGCCCGGCCCGCCAGTCGTTGGCCTCCTGCAGCACCTGGACGACCTTCCGGTCGCGTTCCGGCTTCGCCTTGGCGCCGGAGACGAAGGCGGTGGGGAAGGTGGAGCCTGGGATGTCCTCGGTGCTCGCCACCTCCTTCATCCCCGGCACCTTCTCCTTGATGGTGTCGATGAGGGGGTACCAGATCCCGGCGCCGTCGATCTGCCCGGAGGCGAACGCGGAGACGACGGTGGGCGCGTCCATCACCACCTTCGAGATGTCCTTCATGGTCATCCCGGCCTGCTGGAGCGCGAGATTGAGCGCCATCTCACCGGATGTGCCCTCGGGGACGCCGACCTTCTTTCCCCTCAGATCCCGGATCGAGGTGATACCGGGCCTGGCGATGACCCGGTCGGCGTAGGTGAGCGTATTGACGGCCACGATGGTGGCCTTGCCGGAGGCGGGCAGCCACAGGGCGCCCGGCCCGATATAGCCGTAGTCCAGATTGCCGGTGCGCAGGGCCTGGATCTGGACCGGGCCGTTGACGAACACCTTGGGCTCGGCGGTCAGGCCGTGTTTCTTCCACAAGCCCCGGTCCTCGGCGATGGCCAGCAGACTCGCACCGTTGTAGTCGGCGATGTAGCCGAACCTGACCGCGGAGCCGCCGCCGTTGCCGGAGGACGAACACGCAGCTACCGACAGTGCCGCACCGGTCGCGGAGAGTGTGCGCATGAAGTCGCGTCGGCTCATCCTCATCTCGGGTGAGTCCCTTCGGAAGTGGGGTGGGGATGGGTGGGGAGGGAGGAGGGAGGTCAGGCGGCGGAGTCGGCCGGTGACTGGTGGTAGACCTGGGTCCAGACGTCGTTGCGGATCCTGGCGAACTCCGCGGAGAGCCGTATCTCCTCGGTCCGCGGATAGGGCAGATCCACGTCGATGACCCGGTGGACACGGCCCGGCCGGGCGGCCATCACGACCACCCGCCCGGCCAGATACACCGCCTCGTCCACGTCATGCGTGATGAACAGGACGGTGCGACGCTCCTTGGTCCAGGTGTCCAGCAGCTGGTCCTGCAACTGCACCCGGGTCAGCGCGTCCAACGCCCCGAACGGCTCGTCCATCAGCAGGACTTCGGGGTCCACGGCGTAGGCCCGGGCGATGGCGCAACGCTGTTTCATCCCTCCGGAGAGGGTCTTGGGCAGGGCGTCGGCGAAGTCGGCGAGCCCGACCAGCTCGATGGCGTGTTCGGCGCGCCGCCTGCGCTCCGCGGCGGGGACGTGGGCCAGCTTCAGCCCGAACTCGACATTGCCGCGCACCGTCAGCCACGGGAACAGCGCGTACTGCTGGAAGATCACCCCACGGTCCGGCCCCGGCCCGGCGACGGGAGCGCCGTCCACCGTGACCGTGCCGGAGGTGGGCTCCACCAGTCCGGCCACCATGCTCAGCAAGGTGGACTTGCCGCACCCGGACGGCCCGACCACCGCGACGAACTCCCGGTCCCCGATGTCCAGTGAGACCTGGCCGAGCGCGGTGAAGGTGGTGTTCTTCATCGGGTAGGTCTTGACCACGTCCCGGAAAGAGATCTTGGGGCTCATCGGCGCTCCTGCCACGCGGTGAGACGGCGTTCGGCCACCAGCAACAGCCGGTCCATGACCAGGCCGATGACGCCGATGCTGATCAGGCCCACGAAGATCGTGGGAACGTCGTAGTAGGTCTGGGCATGGACCATCTCGAAGCCCAGCCCCTTCTGGGCGCCGATCATCTCGGCCGCCACCACGGTCGCCCAGGCCGCGCCGAGCCCGATGCGCATGCCGACGAGGATGAACGGCGTGGACGCCGGGATGACCACCTTGAGGAAGACGGTCCGGTCCGAGGCGCCGAGGACCCGCGCCGCGTCGATCAGCGTCCGGTCCACGCCGGTCACCCCCTGGAAGGCGGCCACCACACAGGACATGAACGCGGCCAGGAAGATGACGAAGATCTTCGGTGTCTCGCCGATGCCCATCAGGACGATCACCAGGGGGATCAGCGCCAGCGGCGGGATCGTCCGGAAGAACTGGACGTACGGCTCCAGCAGACCCCGGGCGACCGGGTACCAGCCCATCAGAAAGCCGACGGGCACGGCCACCAGGGTGCCGAGCGCGAATCCGAGGAGCACCCGCTGCAGACTGGCCAGCGCGTCCTGGGTGAGGGTTCCGTCGGCGAGCAGTTCACGCGCCCGGGAGCTCACGGAGAGCGGTCCGGGGATGTCCGCGAGCCCCGCGGCGGCGGTCAGGGCCCAGATGGCGACGCCCAGGACGAGGGCGATCAGATTGAACACGAGGGGGTGGACGGTGCGTCGTGCGCCGCGTGGCGCTTCCGGTGTCGTGGGGGTCTTCTCGGGCGCGGTGACCACCGTCATGGACGCCTCGCGGGGTTCATGGGTCCTCCTCTTCAGCCCGGGGCGGGCCGGTTCAGCCCGGACGGGCCGGGTAATGGCTGAGCAGGGGGGATTCATGCAGGACAAGGGCGATGGCGCCCAGGGCGCCACCGGCCTCGCCGAGCGTCGCCGGCCTCAGGTCCACACGGTCCCGTGAGATCGGCATGATGTGTGCGCGCAGCGCCCGTTCGACCGGCTCGAAGAGCGGTGTGCCGGCCGCGGCGAGTTCGCCACCGAGCACGATCACCCCGGGGCCGACCGCGTTGCACACCGCCGCCAGCACGGTGCCGATGTGGACGGCGGCCGCCTCCAGCGTGCGCAGCGCCACCGGATCGCCGGCCTCCAGCGCCCCGAGGAGCGCGGCCAGGCCGTCCGCGTGTCCGCCCGCGCGGCGGTAGGCGGCGAGCACGGCGCCCACCGAGGCCACCGTCTCCAGGCAGCCGGTGGCGCCGCACGAACATCGCCCGTCGCCCGACTCGACCGCGATATGGCCGAACTCGCCGGACAGGCCGTACGCCCCCCGGTGCAGGGAGCCGCCCACGACCAGCCCACCGCCCACACCGTGCGACAGCCGCAGATACAGCACGTCCTGACCGCCCGCCGCCGCGCCCCAGGTGGCCTCGGCGAGCGCGGCGAGCCGGGTGTTGTTGTCCACCAGCACCGGGGCCTCGAAACGCTTGCGCAGCAGGGCGGGCAGATCGGCGGAGGGGCACGGGGCCGGCGGCACGGAGTCGGGATCTCCGACCGGGCCGACCACACCCACCCCGATGGCGTTCAGCGCGCCCAGCCGCAGGGCGCCGTCGGCGAGCGTGCCGACCAGCCGCTCGGCCAGGGTGATCCGCTGCTCCCAGGGCAGTCCCGGGTCGTGCGGTTCACTGGCCGACCCGATCACCTCGTGTGCGACGTTGACCGCGGAGACATGCACCGCCCGGCGGGCGAAGTCGATACCGATGGCCTGGCCCGCGCTGGGGTTGAGCGTCAGCGCCTCCACCGGCCGTCCCCGTCGGCGCGGGGCCGTTCCGGGCGCCGTGGCGACCACGGCGCCGCTCTCGATCAGCTCGGTGACGATATCGCTGAGGGTGGTCCGGGAAAGGCCGCTGTGCTGTCCCAGTTCGGCCCGGCTGAGTGGGCCGTGTTTGCGCAACAGCTCCAGTACCAAGTCCTCGTGGCCCCGCCGCAGCCGGGCCAGCGGGCCGTCCTGATGGGGGTGCATGCCGAACAGCATGGGCACGCCAGGCTATTTCGTCAACACCCCGGAATAAAAGAAGACTCAGGTGTCGCGGACAGTGCGGAAGCCGAGGTTGCCGGTGGAGCTGTCGGGGGTGTTGGAGGTGCGGGCGGCCACGCGGTAGCGGTTGCAGTACGACTGGTGGCACAGATAGGAACCGCCGCGCATCACCTTGGCGATACCGGTGGCCGGACCGCCGGGATCGGTGCGCGGCCGGTCGGCGTGGTCGGTGGACCACCAGTCGGCGCACCACTCCCACACATTCCCCGCCACGTTGTACAGACCGAACCCATTGGGCTCGAAGGCGTCCACCGGGGCCGTCCCCCGATAGCCGTCCCCGGCCGTGTTCTTGACGGGGAAACGCCCCTGCCAGATGTTGCAGCGGTGCACGCCGCCCGGCGTCAGCTCGTCCCCCCAGGGATACCGGCGCCCCACCAGCCCGCCGCGGGCGGCGTACTCCCACTCGGCCTCGGTGGGAAGCCGGGCCCCGGCCCAGCGGCAGTAGGCCACCGCGTCGTTCCAGGAGACATGGACCACCGGGTGGCGGCCGCGCTCATCGACCTCGCTGCCCGGCCCTTCCGGCGCCCGCCACGAGGCCCCCTCGACCCCGCACCACCACGGCGTCCCCTCGGGGCGCGGCGCGCCCCGGCGCAGCGCCGCGGGCAGGAACCCGGCGAACACATACGACCAGCCGAACCGTTCGGCCTCGGTGACATGGCCGGTCTCGCGCACGAAGCGGGCGAACCGCTCGTTGGTCACCGCGTGCACATCGATCCGGAACGCGGCCACGGTCACCTCCCGGACCGGCCCCTCGCCATCGGCGGGGAAACCGTCCGCGTCCTCGGTGCCCATCAGGAACGTCCCGCCCGGCAGCAGCGCCATGTCCGCCTCGTGGCCGCCGGTGCGCGCCGTTGGCGTAGGGGCGGGGGCGGCCGCACCGCCGCCACGCGACGGCGTACAACAGCTGGTGGGGCGTGCCTGGATGCGGTCCATGCGAAACTCTCCCGGGCCTGCGAGACGGTGGCGGGCGCGCCGCCCTGCGGAAACGCTGCCCGCGGTCCGCGCCGAGTATTTCACCGGGATCCGTCCGCGCAGCCGCCACGTCCCGCGCCCGCCGCCCGTCCCCTCCTGGGCGCCAGCCCACTTCACCTGCTATAGCTGTTGGCTGACTTTTCATCACGGCGACACCTCCCGCCGCCGCTCGAGGAATGCGATCATGCTGACCTGAGCATGCCAACCACCCCCCCCTCGTGGCGCCACGCCGCGGTCGTTCAGGAGGACGCAGTGAAGAAGAGTTCGCGGATCCGTAGGGGATCCGCCATCCTCGGCAGCGCCATCGCGCTCGTCGTGGCCTTTCCGGGCAGTGCGCTCGCGGACCCGCCCACGGCTCTGCCCGCCAACGCGGACGGCACGGAGCAGACGTTCCAGCCGGCGTTCGACTACGACACCGACGGCTGCTACCCCACCCCCGCCATCGGGCCCGACGGGACGATCGCGGGCGGGCTCAACCCGAGCGGGGCCCTCAACGGCCAGTGCCGCGACTCCTGGGACCTCGACAACACCAACGGATACTCCCGCTCCAAGTGCAACAACGGCTGGTGCGCGGTCATCTACGGCCTGTACTTCGAGAAGGACCAGGCCGTGGCCGGGA
The DNA here is from genome assembly GCF_042868035.1 of Streptomyces sp. NPDC007875. NCBI lineage: Bacteria > Bacillati > Actinomycetota > Actinomycetes > Kitasatosporales > Streptomycetaceae > Streptomyces > Streptomyces sp. NPDC007875. Next base: position 110,702 of record NZ_JBIADZ010000024.1, read on the forward strand.
GCGGTCTCGGCGGACACCGCCACGACTGGGAGCACGTCGTGGTGTGGGTGCAGGACAACGAGGCCAAGTACGTCGCCACCTCGGCCCACGGCAACTTCAACATCTACAACCGGGACCAGATCCGCTGGGACGGGACCCACCCCAAGGTCGTGTACCACAAGGACGGTGTGAGCACCCACTGCTTCCGCCCGGCGAACTCAGGCGACGAGCCGCCGGAGAACCACCACCAGACCTGGCAGTACCCCGCGCTGGTCGGCTGGAACGGCTACCCCGCCGGGCTGCGCGACAAGCTGAGTCAGGCCGACTTCGGCAGTGCCACCCTGGGCCTCAAGGACAGCACCTTCGCCTCGCACCTCGCGAAGGCCAAGCCGTCCGAGATCCCCTTCGACCCCAACGCGTGACCTGCACCGGCCCGGGAGGCGACGTGGCATCACAGCCCGCGCCTCCCGGGCCGGTTCGGCCCAGGTCGGGTCAGCGCCGGGAAGGCCCGACCGGCGGCGGCTCGACCTCGAGATAACGGTGGCGGCGCGGCCCCCGGTACTCCAGCGCCTCCCAGCCCAGCCGCCGCAGCACGGCCGCACAGTTGCGCAGCGCGTCCTCCGCCGCGTACCCGGCACCACTGCCCGGCGGCCCCAGCCACTCGACCCGCACCACCCCGGTCCCCTCCGCCGCGCCGAGACAGTATCCGGTCGCCGTGCGCCGGCCCTCCGCGTCGGTGGCCGACGGCGGAACACCGGCGGCCTCCAGAGCGAGGGCCACGGCCCGCACCGGCTGCCGCCGCTCCCACTCGGCGGGCACACCTTCGGGGTCGGCGGCGTCGGCGTTCATCAGCCGGCGGATCTGCAGCAGCCCCTCGAACGCGGTTTGTACCGCGGCCCGGCGACCCCGGTCGTCGCCGTCGGGGACCCCCGCGGCGCCGGTGGCCACCTCGAACTCCGCCATCCCCTGCCCCCTTCGGACGTGGCGGCCCGAGGTCCGGCGGCGGTGTTCAGCGCCGTCGCAGACCGTCGGCCTCGACCACGGCATCGGCGAAGGCTTCGGGAGCCTCCTGGGGCACATTGTGGCCGATGCCCTGCAGCGTCCGGTGGGCGTACGGACCCGAGAACTTGTCCCGGTAGGAGGCACCGCCCCCGGCGGGGGTGAAGGGATCGCGCCCGCCGTCCAGCGTGACGGTGGGCACGCCGATGACGGGGCCCTTGGCGAGGCGCCGCTCCAAACCGTCGTACCGGGGATCACCCGCCGCGAGCCCCAGCCGCCACCGATAGTTGTGGATCACGATGCGGACATAGTCCGGATTCCGGAAGGCGGCGGCGGTGCGAGCGAAGGTGGCCTCGTCGAAATGCCATGTCGGCGAGTTGAACCGCCAGACGAGCCGCGCCAGTTGACGCCGGTACTCCGGGTTCTCCAGCCCGAGCACACCCCGCTGCGTGGCGAAGTAGTACTGATACCACCAGGCCCATTCGACTTTCGGCGGCTGCGGCTGCTTGTTCTTCTCCCGGTTGGTGATCAGATAGCCGGTCACCGAGACCAGGGCCTTGCAGCGCTTGGGCCACAGGGCCGCGACGATGTCGGCCGTCCGCGAGCCCCAGTCGTATCCGGCGAGGATGGCCCGCTCGATCCCGAGGGCGTCCATCAGGGCGAGAAGGTCGAGGGCGAACACCGACTGCTGACCGTCGCGGAACGTCCGGGGCGATCGAAACCGCGTCGTCCCATAGCCGCGCAGATACGGGACCACCACCCGATAGCCCTCGGCGGCCAGCAAGGGCGCCACATCGACGTAGCTGTGGATGTCATAGGGCCAGCCGTGCAGCAGGACGACCGCGGGGCCATGGGCCGGACCGGCCTCGGCGTAGCCGACGTTCAGCTCCCCGGCCTTGATCTGCCGCAGGGCGGCGAAGGATGTGTGCGGCCGCGCGGGCGGCGTCCGCCGCTCCTCCGGGGCTTCCCCCGCGGACTCCGCCGAGCCGGTGGCGCGGATGGCGAACGGCGCCCCGACCGCACTCGCGCCCACGATCTTCCCGAAGCTGCGCCTGTTGAACATTCCGCACCCTCCACCAGTGCGACCGCTCCCGGGCCCTGGCATCCACCATGGCGCACGGGTGCGCCCCTCGCACGCCGTGCGTCACCTGCCGGAGAGGTGATGTGCGGGGGGTGAGGGGGAGGGGCGCGCCCTACTCGGCGAGCTCCTGCTCGTCGATGACCCCCTGCTCCTCGGCGAGCTCCCGCTCCGCGGTCACCGCGATCCGGCGTCTGATCACCGCGGCCGCCGTGAGCGCGCTCATGCTGAACGCCGTCGCGATCAGCCATGGCTGGTCCAGCACATGGCAGGTGAGGTGATCGAGCGAGTAGCGGCCGGGCCCCGCGATCCCGAGCGCCGCCGCCGAGCATCCCAGCAGGGCCGCGAACTCATAGCCCCCGGACTGGGCGAAGAACCCGGCCGGCGCGTTCACCGACACCGCGCCCGCCATCGTCCCCGCGGCCGCCGCCCCGGCCGCGGGAGTGGCGAAGCCGAGCGCGAGCAGCAGCCCGCCGCCCGCCTCGCCCAGCCCGGCCATCAAGGCATTGACCCGTCCCGGACGGAAACCCATCGCCTCCATGGCCTGGCCGGTACGGTCCAGGCCATCGCCGCCGCACCAGCCGAAGAGCTTCTGTGTGCCGTGCGCGGCCAGGACCCCGCCCACACCGAGGCGCAGTGCGAGCAGTCCGAGATCCTTGCGGTGGTGCATGGGGTCTCCTCCGCTCCCGTACGGGCACACCACGAGCGGTCGCCCGGCGTCTCACCCAGTCTCGGTACGCCTCCCGGGGCTCGCTTTCGCTGGTACGCCACCGGAGTGCATCAGCTCCGTCGCGGTGACCGCGCGCAGACCGCGCCCGCGCAGACCGTCGAGGACCGCGGGGAGCGCGGTCAGGGTTCCGGTGTGACCGAAGTGCAGACTGGCCACGGAACCGGCGCGGATCTGGCCGAGGATCGTGTCCCGCACCGCGTCCGGCCCCGGGTCCTGGAAGTCCTGGGAATCCACGTCGTAAGAGAGGACGTGCGGGTACCCGGCGCGGGCCGCCAGACCGGTCACGAGGACCGTGGCGGTACGCGCCTGCGACGGCCGGAACCAGCTTCCGATGGTCCCGGTGAGGCGGCGCAGCCGGTCGGCGCATTCGGTGATCTCCGCGTACGCCTCGTCGGCGGGCAGTGCGCAGACGGCGCGGTGCCGCATGGTGTGGTTGCCCAGTTCATGGCCGCCGTCCAGGACCCGCCGGGCCAGCTCCGGATGCTCGTCGAGCCAGGTGCCGACGGCGAGGACGGTGATCCGGGCCCCGGCCCGCTCGGCCTCGGACAGCATCGAGCGGGCCAGCTCCGGGTCGCCCTGGCCGTGGAAGGTGAGGGCCACCGCGCCCCCGCCGCGCGGGCCGTGGACGATCTGGGGTGGCAGTCCGGGGAAGCGCACCGGTTCGCGCGGCGCGTGTCCGGCGGGCGTGGCCCGGTCCGAGGCCGCACCGGTGGACGGCGTCTCGGTGGCACCGGCGGGTCTGGACGACGAGGACACGGCGTGGTGGCCGCAGCCGACGCCGCACGTCGTGGCCGCGACGGCACCGCTCGCGGACCGCAGGACATCACGGCGGGAGGGAGAGGACACCTGATGCATGAGAACACGCCCCTGGGTGATATGTGACGATTTCTCGCTGGTGAGGTGTGTTTTTCCGTCGATCGCCGGGCACGGCCATGGGCTCTCGGCCGCGCACGGCCATGGGCTCGCACCGAGGTCCGGGGCGCGTCGGGGGCGCCCGTCGGCACGCATGGCACGCTGGGCCTTTGTATGTTCATGCACCACCGAGGAGACGAGCCGCGTGCCGCAGAACCACCCACCGGAGTCCACCGCCGCCCCGGCAGTGCTCGCCGAGGAGCGACGACTCCATAAGGACCTCGGATTCTGGGGCCTGACCGCGATCGGGTTCTCCAACATCCTGGGGTCCGGGTGGCTGTTCGCGGCCCTGTACGCCGCTCAGACCGCCGGCCCCGCCGCCCTGCTGTCCTGGATCGGGGCGGGGGTGCTGTGCGCCCTGATCGCCCTGGTGATGGTGGAGCTCGGCGCCACCCGACCGGAGGGCGGCGGCACCGTGCGCTGGCCGCTGTACGCCAGCGGGCGGCTGGTCGGCACGATGATCGGCTGGTCCGTGCTGCTCTCGGTGGGCGGTACGGCGGCCGAGATCAGCGCGATCATGCAGTACGCCGCCCACTATCTCCCAGGGCTCTACAGCGGCGGCACACTCACCGTCTCGGGCCTCGGCGTGGCCGTCGCGCTCAGTGTGGTACTGACGGTGTGCAACTGGTTCGCCGTGCGGATATTCGCCCGGCTGAACAACCTCATCTCGGTGTTCAAGGTCGTCGTCCCCGTCCTCACCATTGTCGCGCTGTTCCTGTCCGGCACCCACTCCGGACGCCTCACGGATCACGGCGGTTTCGCGCCGTACGGCTACGCGGCCTGTCTGACCGCGCTCGCCGGTGGCGGCATTGTGTACTCCGTCAACGGCTTCCAGGCCCCGCTCGACTTCTCCGGGGAGGCGCGCAACCCGCGCCGTACCGTACCGGCCGCGGTGCTCACCGGCATCGGCCTCGCCGTGCTGGTCTACCTCGGGCTCCAGCTGGCCTTCCTGTTCACGGTGCCCGAGTCGCTGCTGGGCCACGGCTGGAAGGGAGTCAACTTCGAGTCGCCCTTCGGGCAGCTCGCCCTGGTGCTCAATCTCCACTGGCTGGCCACGCTGCTCTACGCCGACGCGGTGATCTCACCGGGCGGATCGGCCTATGTGGGCGTGGCCATCGACGCTCGCCACACCTACGCCCTGGCCAAGAACGGGCTGCTGCCCCGCTTCTTCATGCGCATCCACCCCCGGTCCGGGGTGGCGCGCCGGGCGCTGCTGCTCAACTTGGCGGTCATTGTCGTCTTCATGCTGCCGTTCGGCGGCTGGCAGGACATCGTGAGCGTGATGGGGGACATGTATCTGCTGATCTACGCGGCCTCGGCGGTCGCCGTCGCGGCGTTCCGGGCACACGACCGCGAGCGGGGAGTGACGCGGGCCGAGGGCCGGGTGCCGGGGGTGCGCTGGATCGCACCGGTGAGCTTCGTGGTGGCCAGCGAGTTCGTCTACTGGTCGGGCTGGCACGATCTGCGGCTCGCGCTGCCCTTCGTGCTGGTCGGCGCGGTGTTGTTCCTGTTGCAGCGTCGTGAGGACGGTGGCGCGTCCCTGGGGGAGGAGCTGCGGCGTGGCGCCTGGCTGGTCTTCCATCTGGCCGCGCTGACCGTGCTGTCGTGGCTCGGCACCTTCGGCGGTTCCGCCCGCCTCCCGGCGCCGTACGACACCGTGGTGGTGGGCGTCCTCGCCCTCGCCGTGTTCGTGTGGGCGGTCCGCGCGGGCGCCCGGCACCTGCGCACCTCGCAGGTCAGCGCAGCGTCGCCGTGAAGCTCCGGCCGTAGGCGTGGCGGGTGGTGGCGACGATCCGGGTGCCGCCGGGCACCCGGCCCACCCGGACCCCGTCGTCCGCCGCCACGGCCCTCATCCTGCGGCCCCGGATGACGACCGAGACCGTGTCGCGCTCGGTGGTCGGATCGGACACCGCGATCGCCAAGGCGCCGTCCTGGGCCTCCCGCAGGAGCACCGAGCCGGGTCCGCGCACCGACAGCCGCCCGGCGCGATGGGTGCCGGGGGTGAAGGCGTTGAGCGCGGTGATCCGCAGACCCCGGTGGGCCACGGCCTGCAGCCGGGTGGTGTTGGCCAGGACGGCGAGCGGCCGACGGGCGTAGGCGCCCAGTTGGCGTTCGGTGGCGCCCGGGACGAGGGCGTACGCCATCGAGGTGTGCGGCGCCCCGGCCGGCCGCTCCACCGTGACGGCGAAGAGCTGTTTGGTCACCGGGAGGTCGGGGTTGGCGAGGCGGACGGCGCGGCGGCTGCGGGTGACGGTGTCGAGCGTGACCGTGGGCGGTGGCCCGTCGAGGAAGACATATCCGACCGAGGCGGCCCGGGTGGCATTGGCGTACCGCAGCCAGGCGAGGGGGGCCGTGCCGGTGCCGGACCAGGGCGCACCGCCGCGGAGCCGCCCGGTGAGGGCGAGGGTGTCCGAGGGGGCGGCGATCCGGGTGTCGAGGGTCGTCGCCACCGCGCGGCCGGCGGCGTCGCCGACCCCCGCGGCCAGCACCACGATCTCGTCGTCGAACAGGAACCACGACTTGGTGGCATCGGCGTTGCGGTACACCACGAAGTCGTCGGGGAGGTCGCCCGTCTGTTTCGCGGCGTACGCCACGTCGTCGGACTGGACGAGCCCCGTCACACCGTACGCGCCCAGGGCGGCGCCACCGGAGAACGGGTGGGTGCCGCGGGGGAAGTAGACATAGGTGTTCTGCGCCTCCGACGAGGAGGTGAAGCCACGCTCGGGATTGTCGTACCAGAGCGTGCCGTAGAGCTCGGGGACGGTGCGGCGGGTCTCCACGGGGGCGGTGACACCGGCGAGGCGGTGGGGCGGGACGGTGGTGAGGTAGTCGATGCCGAACGCCTGGGTCTGATCCTGGCCGGAGAGATACAGATGGTGGGCGCCGTCCCCCTGGAACCAGGGCATCAGGTTCTCACCGCTCATGTACTCGTATCGGCTGATCCTGGACGAGCTCCGGGCCAGGGCGAAGGCATAACCGGGGCGCCGGTGGACGGTTCTGTCCATCGCGTTGAACGCGACATGGCGCTCGGCGGGCCCGAGGTCCCGCGCCGGGATCGAGGAGTCGGCGAGGATGTCGGCGTAGCGGGCGATGCTCACCGGGGACACGAACGCCGAAGGGTCGAGCGTGGCCTTCGAGGTCTGCCGCAGATACGAGACATAGCCCTTCAGCGCGGTGGCGTCGGCGCCGGTGGCGTGGGCGGACAGGCCCACCACGGCCTCCACCACCTCGGCCGCGTCGGCGTACCCCGTCGCCGGGCGGGACACCCCGCGCCCCTTGACGATCTCCATCAGCCAGCCCTCGAAGATCAGCGGTGCGAAGCCGTCCACCACCCACCCCTGCACGACGCGGACCAGCCGGTCGTCGGTGGTGTACCCGGTGCCGTCGAGCATCTTGATGGTCTGCACGACACGGGTGAGCAACCCCTTGCCGTAGGAGCCCGTGTAGGCCACGGACGCGTGCTGGATGAAGGAGCCGTCGGCGTAGAAGCCGTCGGTGACACCGTGCCGCAGCTCGTAGGGGTCGATCGTGGCCAGGACGGTCAGCTGGTCGGCGAGGGCCTTGGTGATCCGGGCGTCGTCGCCGAGCACGGCGCCCTGGAGGATGCGGTTGGTGGTGATGTCGGCGAGGTTGGCGCCGGTGTGGAAGCGTGAGTCGAGGTCGACGTCACCGGCCTTGCCATTGCGCAGATACGCGTCCATCGAGGCGACGTAGGTGGCGGCCAGCTCGGGCCGGTACGCGGCGAGTTCGTCCACGAGCAGCGCCAGGATCTTGGTGACGTGGGTGGAGATGCCGATCTCCCAGGTGAACCAGTTGCCGTAGTAGCCCTTCGACTGGTCGCCGTAGTAGTGCTCGTGGAGCCATATCAGGCCGTCGATGACGCGCCGCTGGACTCCGGTGTCACCGGGCAGCCCGGAGGGTGTGCCGCCTTCCGGTGTGCGGGTGGCGAGGGCGATCTCGTAAAGGTACTGGAACGAGGTGATCAGGTGGGGATCGCTCGTGCCCAGGGCGAGGCCCTGGAAGAGCTCGCCCTGCCCGGCGCGGTCCATCGCGGTGAGCCGGGAGCGGGCGGTCTCGGCGATGGCCGCGAGTTTGGCGCGCACCTCGGGGCGTGCGCCTGTCTCGCGCGTCCCGGCGAAGACGGCCACGGTGTTGTCGATCAGCCGGGTGTGAGCGGCCCCGGACGCTTCACCGTCCGCCCTCCCACCGGCCGCGGCCGGACGTCCCGCCGCCTGTGCGCGCAGCGGCAGGGCCATGGCCGACAGGGTGGCGGCAGGGAGCGTGGAGACGAGGGCACGACGCGAGAGAGGCACGGGCACGCTCCAACGGTCGACGGGGTCCGATGGGGAACCGCCGCACCATTCAAGCAACCCCGGCTTCCCCTGTCACGAGACCGGAATCGGGGGAACGCGGGCGGGTTTATGTCGCCAATATGGACAACAGAATCGTTGACAATCTTGTTGGCCTAGATTTACCTTCGACAGGCACTCACTCAGGGAGGGCACGCGATGCCGAAGGAAGCTCGTCCAGGCACCGGAGAGCAGGCCAAGCAGCATGCGATGGAGCAGCTGCGGCAGGCGATTTTGCGCGGGGAGATGGCACCGGCCCAGCGGCTGGTGGAGAACGAGCTCGCCGAGCAATTCGATGTGACACGGGCGAGCATCCGCGCGGCGCTGATCGATCTGGCGTCCGAGGGGCTGGTCGAGCGGATCCGCAACCGTGGCTCACGGGTGCGGGTGGTGAGCGTGGAGGAGGCCGTGGCCATCACCGAATGCCGCATGGTCCTGGAAGGGCTGTGCGCCGCCAAGGCGGCTGTCGAGGCCAGTGCGGAGCAGCTGGCCGAGCTGGCCGACCTGGGCACGGCGATGTCCAAGGCGGTCGCCGACGGTGAACCGCTGACCTACTCCGACCTCAATCACCAACTGCACGCCCGCATCCGGGAGTTCTCCGGTCAGCAGGTGGCGGTGGAGCTGCTGGAGCGGCTCAACGCACAGCTGGTGCGCCATCGGTTCCAGCTCGCGCTGCGGCCGGGGCGTGCCCAGCGGTCCCTGGGTGAACACCTGGCCGTGATCGAAGCGATCAGGGCCAGGGACCCACAGGCGGCCGAAGCGGCCGTCCGTGCCCACCTCGCCAGTGTGATCGACGCCTTGAGCGAAGCGCCGGCTTCGACGCCGTGAGCACATGACGCGGGGCTCGCGCCGCGGGGTGGGTCACCGACCTGTCCAGCAAGGAGATATCAGCAATGACGCACGGTAACGCGGGCGACGCGCCCGCTGCCGCACGGCCGGCCGGTGTGATCGTCACCGATCCGCCACGCGCCGGGGCCGAGCATGTGGACGCCCTGCGGGGGTACGGCGTGGCCACGGTGCACGAGGCCATGGGCCGCACCGGATGCCTCGGCCCCGGGCTGCGCCCCGTCCAGCAGGACGTGCGCATCGCGGGCACCGCGGTCACGGCGCTGTGCTGGCCCGGCGACAACCTGATGATCCACGCCGCGGTCGAGCAGTGCGCCGAGGGCGACATCCTCGTCGTCGCCACCACCTCGCCGTCCACGGACGGCATGTTCGGCGAGCTCTTCGCCACCGCGCTCCATCACCGCGGTGTCCGCGGCCTGGTCATCGACGCCGGGGTGCGCGACACCGCCGAACTGCGCGCGATGGGCTTCCCCGTGTGGTCGGCGGCCGTGTGCGCGCAGGGCACCGTGAAGGCCACGGCCGGATCCGTCAATGTGCCCGTGGTGGTGGGCGGGCAGTGCATACGCCCCGGCGATGTGATCCTCGCCGACGACGACGGGGTGATGTACGTACCGCGCGAGTCGGCCGCCACGGCCGTCGAGGCGGCGAAGGCCCGCACCGCGAAGGAGGAAGCCACCCGGGCCGCCTTCGCCGAGGGGCAACTGGGCCTGGACCGCTACGGGTTGCGGGAGACCCTCGACCGGCTCGGGGTGCGGTACCAGTCGTACGCCGAGCATGCCGGACACGTCCAGGGCGGGGCCGTCTCATGAGCGGGCCGGAGGGGGTGCGCTGCATGCTGATGCGCGGCGGCACCTCCAAGGGCGCCTATTTCCTCGCGGAGGACCTGCCGTCCGACCCCGGTGCCCGGGACGATCTGCTGCTGCGGATCATGGGCAGCCCCGATCCACGGCAGATCGACGGCCTCGGCGGAGCCCATCCCCTCACCAGCAAGGTGGCCGTCGTCTCCGCCTCCCGGGACCCGGACGCCGATGTCGACTATCTGTTCCTGCAGATCGGTGTGGACCGGGCCGAGGTCTCCGACCGGCAGAACTGCGGCAACCTCCTGGCCGGGATCGGCCCCTTCGCCGTGGAACGTGGCCTGGCCGCCGCCCGGGACGGGCGGACGCCGGTGCGGATCAGGATGGTCAACAGCGGTGACCACGCCACGGTGACCGTTCCCACCCCGGACCGGCGCGTCGACTACACCGGCTCGGCCGAAATCTCGGGCGTCCCGGGATCCGCCGCCCCGCTGGTGATCGGCTTCCAGCAGGGCAGCGGCCCTCTGCTGCCCACCGGCCACGTCCGTGACCTCATCGACGGCACCCCGGTGACCTGCGTGGACAACGGCATGCCGACCGTACTGATCGCCGCGTCCGCCCTGAACGTCACCGGCTATGAGGACCCCGGGGAACTGGAGGCGGACACGGTGCTCGGCGCCCGGCTCCAGGAAATCCGGCGGGAGGCGGGCCCGTTGATGGGCCTGGGCGATGTCAGTGCCACGACCGTGCCCAAGCTCAGCCTGCTGGCCCCGCCCGCGCACGGTGGCGCCGTGATGACCCGCACCTTCATCCCGGTCCGCTGCCACACGGCGATCGGCGTCCTGGGAGCCGCCAGTGTCGCCGCCGGGCTGTGCGTCGAGGGAAACGTCGGTGAGGACGTGGCCCGGCTCCCGGCGACGGGGGAGCGGCTGCGTATTGAACACCCCACCGGCTTCCTGGACATCGACACGGCCGTGGACAACGGAGCCACTCCCGTGGCACGGGAAACGGCAGTCGTGCGCACCGCGCGGAAGATCTTCGACGGCACGGTCTTTCCCCGTCCCGCCTGATCCGGCGGCCCGTGGCGCCCACACACCGGTGCCCGGCCGCCGCCACCCGGGCACCCGGTCGCGCCCACACCCCCCTCCTCTTCGGCACCACCATGCCTTGCCCCGTCACACCCCCATTCCCCAACCGCCCGCCCTTCTGGAGGAGTTGCCGATGACCCCGCCGCTCGGGGACATCGCCCACCTCGGGCATGTCGAGCTGCTCACCCCCGACCCCGACCGCAGTCTGTGGTTCTTCACCACCGTCCTCGGCCTGACCGAGAACGGCCGCTCCGGTGACTCGGTCCACCTGCGGACCTGGGATGACTACGAACACCACAGCCTGACCCTCACCGCCCACCCGACCTCGGGTATCCGCCGCACCGCCCTGCGCGCGGCCGGTGCGGAAGCCCTCCACCGCCGGGTGAAGGAGGCCGAGGCCGCCGGCCTCCCCGGGCGCTGGGTCGAGGACGAACCCGGTATCGGCCGCGCCAAGGGCCAGGCACGGGGTCTGAAGACCATCGAGTCCTTCCACACCCACGGCACCCCGCCGATCGACTGACCGGCCACCCGCGAACCCGCCCGCAGGACACGCCTCCACGACGAGGGGAATGCCATGTCCTCCTTACTCACCCCCGCCGCCCGTTCGCACGGCACGGCACTCGCCGCCCTCGTGGTCGCGCTGTGCTGGACGGTCGTCCTCTTCGACGGCCTCGATCTGTTCGTCTACGGTGCCGTGCTGCCCGGCATGCTCGACGACCCCGACCTCGGGCTGAGCCCGGGCCGGGCCGGTGACCTCGGCAGTTATGCCTCGCCGCCACCGCGCTGTTCGCCACCGTCATGATCGGCCTCACCGGGCCTGCGTACCGCTCGGCGCACCCCGCGGGGCGGTCCCGCGCGGCCCGTTTCCACCACGGGATGACCACGCCGCACAGCGGGGCCACAGGAACGTCCCATCTCACTGAAAGGTTCGACGTCTAGCCTCCGGGCATGCCCATGACGCGCTCCACGGATGAGGCACTGGCACGGGCCGCCGTGCTCGCCCTGATCGCCCAGGCGGAGCTGACGCCCAAACCGGGCCTCGCCGACACCCGCGATCTGCAGGCCCGCGCCACCGGTGCGGATCTGCTCGCACTGCGCTGGTCGGCCAAGGCCCTGGCGCCCGGGTTCGCGGCCATGGCCGCCGCCGCCCGCCGTCCCGGGGAGCCGTCGCGGGCGCTGCGCGAGGAGCTGGGTGCCATCGGCCGCTGCGCCGAGTGGACGATGGCGCGGGCCGGTGGCGGCGCGGCCACCGGCCCCCTTCACCATGGCGCGCTGTGGGCGATGGGCCTGCTGGTGGCGGCCGCCGCGCTGCGGCCGGGCGCCGGGCCCGGTGAGATGACCGCCACCGCCAAGCGGATCGCGGACCACCCCGACCGTGGCGCACCGCGCCGGCCCTCACCGGGCTCGCACGTCTCGGCCACCTATGGGGCGCCGGGGGTGCGCGGTGAGGCACGGGCCGCGTTTCCCCATGTGCGCCGCGCCCTGGACGCCCTGTCCCGGGCGCGTGCGGCGGGGGCCACCGAGACCCAGGCGCGCCTGGACGCGCTGCTCACCGTGATGAGCACCCTCCAGGACACCGGCCCGCTGTACCGGGCGGGCCCGCCGGGCCTCCGACGGGTCAAGGAGGGGGCGCATGCCGTGCTCGAGTCGGGTGGCACCGCAACCCCCGAGGGAGCCGTCGCCCTGGCCGCGCTGGACACGGACCTGCGTGAGCGGGGCATCGCGCCGCGCGGAAGCGCCGCGGTGCTGGCGGGGGCCCTGTTCCTGGACGGTCTCGCGGTGGAGGGTCTCCCGGCACCGGCGGTCACGGTCTCGTCCGTGCGGTGACTCCGTCCGGGCGGGTGGTCTCGCGCCGTCAGTCGTTCGACGGTGGGGTCAGTCCGTGGCGGTGGAGGAAGGCGTCCACGAGCCGGTCGGTGAACTCCTGGCCGACGGGTTCGTCGGTCACCAGCACCCGGTAGTAGACGGGGCCCGTGAGCTGGTCGGTCTCGGCCGTCAGGTCCAGGCCGGGCGGCAACTCCCCGCGCTCCATGGCCCGTTCCAGCGGGAGGCGGTCGCGGCGGCGCTGGTCGTCGAGGTACCGGGACCGGAAGTCCCGGGCGAAGACCGGATCGTGCTGCGCCTGGGCGACCAGGGCCTTGAAGACGGCGCCGGGGTCGGAGGCGCTGAGGAACCCGGCCAGGTCGCGCAGATAGCTGCGCAGGTCCAGGGCGAGATCACCGCGGTCGCGCACGGGCAGGTCCTCCGCCACATCCTGGAGGAAGGCGTCCATGAGGATGTCGGTCTTGGTGCTCCACCAGCGGTAGATCGTCTGCTTGGCGACCCCGGCCCGGGTGGCGATCCCCTCCATGGTGACGCCCGCGAAACCCTTCTCGGCCAGCAGGTCGTCCGCGGCGTTCAGCACCGCCAGCCGGGCCTGCTCGCTGCGCCCGTGCCGGTTGCCGTGGTGGCGCGGTGCCGGTCGGCCGGTGCCGCTCGTCCCGGCGGTCTGTGTCGCGCGTGCCATCTCGCCTCCCCGGTCAGGATAGCCGCCGCCCAGGACCGCTCCGCCCGCCCGCACGGCTGGGCCCGCCGACCGGTGGGACATCACCGGCAGGCGGGCCCGGGCGCCGAGAGGGGCGGTGCCTAATCCCACCGTTCCCCTTCGGCCTGTGAAGGAGTCGTCCTCTGTACGTCGGGGTGGCCGGTGTCCTGTTCGTCGTCGCGCTCCCCCTCGGCCTGCGAGGGGGTCGTCCACGGCACGTCCGGGTGGCCGGTTTCCCGTTTGCGTTCGGTGTGGGAGGGAGCCGGCTCGGTCATGTGATGCCTCCGCTCCTAGTGCGGACGGTGCCGATTTTACGCCCGAATGTCCACGTAGGCGCGGTGCGGCCGGGCTCCGGCCCCGCCCCTCGGATGGCCTGCCGTCCGGCAGCCCCTTGGGCTTGGGCTGTCCGCCGGCCGCCGGGTAACCCGCGGGTGCGCGGATGACCCCGCGGGGCCCGCGTCTCCTGGCCGATCGGGAACGGGCCGACCGGCGATCACGACGGCCGGAGCGAGACCGGGAGCTGGCGGTTCACCAGCGCGGCGTACCGGCCCTGGGCCAGCATGAGGTCGTCGTGGACACCACCCTCCGTGAAGCGGCCGTCGTGCAGTACGACGATCTCGTCCGCATCCATGATCGTGCTGATCCGGTGCGCGACGACGATCCTGGTGCAGCCCAGCGCGGACAGCTCGCCGGCCACCTCCGCCTCGGTCACGGCGTCCAGGTGGCTCGTGGCCTCGTCCAGCACCAGCAGCGCGGGGTCGGCCAGGAGCGCACGGGCGATCGCCAGACGCTGGCGCTGGCCCCCGGACAGCGCACTCCCGCCCTCCGCCACATGTGTATCCAGTCCCATGGGCATCCGCCGCACATCGGCGAGCAGCCCGGCCCGGCCGAGCGCCTCGAAGAGGGCCTCGTCCGGCAGGTCGCCCCGGCCGATCCGCAGATTCGACCCGATGGTGCCGCCGAAGACATGGGGTTCCTGTGTGACGACACCGAAGCGGCGGCGCAGGCTGTCCGCGTCGTACTCATCGATGTCGCGCCCGTCGAGCAGCACCGTGCCCTCGGTCGGCCGCAACAGCCCGGCGAGCAGGCGGATCATTGTCGTCTTGCCCGAACCGCTGGCCCCGACGACGGCGAGTTTCGCGCCCGCGGGAACGCGCAGTGTCAGATCGCGCAGGATCCACGGCCCCTGCCCGTAGCGGAACCCCACCCCGCGCAGTTCGATCTCGCCCCGCACCGCGGCCGGGGCGATGACGCCCGGCCGTCGGACCTCCGGTCGCTCGTCCAGCACATCGTGCACCCGCTCCAGATGGGCCCCGATGGTCTGGAGGTAGCGCATGCTCGTGGCCAGCCCGGCGATCGGGGTGAGCAGCCCGGCCGCGACCGCGTTGAGCGCGATCATCGAGCCGATCGTCAGTGCACCCGAGCGCACCTGCGCGATGCCCAGCAGCAACAGCACCAGCGGGGACGCCACCTGCAACAGCAGGGTGAGGGAGTCGGTGAGGGCGTCCAGCCGGCGCCGGTGGAACGCCGCTCGCAGGTAGTCGCCCAGCGACCGTCGCCAGCGGTCGAGCACGGCGCCGGTCAGCCCCGCGCTCTTCACGAACTCCGCGCCCCGCAACGCGTCGACCGCCACCGACTGGGTGGCGGCCTCGGCGCTCAGCTCCCGTTTCGCCAGGGCGTTGGCCGGCCGCAGAGTCGCCAGCACGATGGCGATCTGCGTCCCGCCCAGCCCCACTGCCAGGAGCGCGTACCAGGGGCTGAAGGCGCACAGCAGCACCAGATAGCCGACCACGAAGACACTGTCGATGGCCAAGGTGACCATGCGTGAGGTCAACAGGTCCCTGATCACTGTGTTGCTGTTGAGGCGGGCCAGCAGATCCCCGCTGCTACGGGCCTGGAAATAGCCGAACGGCAGACGGAACAGATGGGTCATAAACCGGTCGCCGAGCGCGCCGTCCAGCCGGTGCTGCAATACCAGCAAGGCTCCGGCCCGGCCGAGCCCGATCAGCGCGTAGACCAATACGAAACCGGCGAGGCTCAAGGAGAAACTCGAGAGCGTCCCGGCCCGTTCACCGATGAGCGTGTCGATGCCGTACTTGGTGAGAAGCGCCGATCCCAGGCCGAGTAGCTGCACCATCCCGGAGAGCAGGACCGCGAGGACCGCCCACCGTGGCGCCATCCGCATCATGTCGCGTATCAGCCGCAGTGGCCAGGAATCCCGGGGCCCGCTCCGCTCGGCGAACGACGGCCCGGGGGCGAACTCCAGCAGGGTGCCCGAGCACCGCGTGCGGAACTCCTCATGGGAGACGGTGGTGCGTCCCTCGCCCGGGTCGAGTATCCGCACCCCCTTGCGCCCGGCACCCCGTACCACCACGAAGTGGTGGTCGTCCCAGTGGGCGATGGCGGGCCCCCGTACCGCACCGAGTGCGTCCGGCCGCACCTTCAGTCCCCGGGCCTCGAGCCCGTGGGCGCGCGCGACCTCCAGGATCCGGCGGGCGCTCGCGCCATCGCGGCTCACCCCGAACTCCGCCCGCAGCTCCCGCAGGGGCACCCTGCGGTGGTACGCGCCCAGCACCATGGCCAGACAGGCCGGACCGCACTCGACCTCGCTCATCTGGGCCACGAACGGCACCCGCACCGTCACCTGCCTGCCGCTCATCCATGTCTCCTCCCGCGCCGTGTTCCATGGCGCAGCAGCGTGCGGCACAGCGGTTCGGTCCGGGTTCACCGCCGGTTCATCGCGATCCGGACCGGTGCGGATGGCGCCGCGAGAGAGACGGCACAAGGTTTTCGCAAGGTTCCCGGCCAACTCGCCCGTCCAGTTTGGGCTGTGTCACACCGGGCCGACCGGACGTGACGTCCATGAACAAGCCGATGAGAGCACGTCGAACGGAGGAACCATGAACCGGACCACCAAGGCATGGAAGGACCCGGTCTTCCGCGCCCAGCTGAGCTCCGAGGAGCTCAGCGCACTGCCCGCCCACCCGGCGGGTGCCATCGAGCTGACCGACCAGCGGCTGGACAACGTCGTGGGCGGGGGGCTCACCGACACCTGGGTGACCTGCGGTCACAAGACCTGCCGCACCTGCTTCACCTGTGACTGGCTCTGTGCCTGACCCGGTGCGTCCGCTGACGCGGTGACCCATGGTCCGTTCCGGCGCGGGCCCCACGGGGTCCGCGCCGGAACGGACCACACCGACCGTCTCCACCGCGACGGAACCATCGACCAATGGGGGAGAAATGAGAGACCGGCAGCGGGAAATCCTGGACTCGACGACGTGGTGGCGAGGTGTGCCCCTGCACGACCGGCGCCCCGGCGCCCCGGCGGCGGCCACGGCCGAGCAGCGCGCGCACGGGCTGCGCCGCCTGGAGCTGTGGCGCAGCGGCCTGCTCTTCTCCGCCGGAAAGCCGGCCACCGGTGGGGACCAGCTGGAGCGCTGGACGGCCACGGGGATCACCGAGGAGGAGCTGATCACCTTGCTGGGCGAGCCCGCGGAGTCGCTCGCCGCACGGTTGCCCGCACCCGAGTGGCTGGAGGTGATCGCCGAGGCATGGCGGCACCACACCTCGGACGGCGACGACGACATCCGTGGGCAGGCACATGCGGCGGCCCACGGTCACGGCCACGACCACCGGTCCGGGCTGGGTCCGGCCGAACTGGCCCTGCCGCTGCTGCGCTGGGCCAGAGGGGAACTTCGGCGCCGGGTGACGGGGCTGCCTTCGCACCATCCCCTCCTGCTCCCCGCCCTGGACACGATCTCCGGCATGGTGTCCCGTGTACTGGTCCTGGAACTCAACGTGGCCAGGGTGACCGGGGGCCTGGCCGGCGCCACCCCCGAGGAGCGGTTCGCCTCGTTTCTGGCCACGGTCCGCGACCCCGGGCGGGCGCTGGAGATCCTGTCCGAATACCCCGTGCTGGCCCGTGAACTGGTGGCCTCGCTACGCCACTGGATCGACGTGAGGCAGGAGTTCGCCGAGCGGTTCCTGGCCGATCTGCCCCGGCTGCGCGCGGTGTTCGGCGGCTCCTGGCGTGGCCTCTGCGATGTGACGGACATCGGGTTCGGCGCCGGTGACACCCACAACGGCGGCCGGTCGGTCGCGCTGCTCACCCTCTCCGACGGCACGAAGCTGGTCTACAAACCGCGGTCGGTCGCCGTTGAGCGCCACTTCAACGATCTGCTCGGCAGCCTCAACGACCGGGGGCTGCGCCATCCACTGCGTACCGTGGAGGTGCTGTCCCGCCCCGGGTACGGATGGGTGGAGTACGTGGCCTCCGGGACGTGCGCCGACGAGGCCGAGGCCGACCGGTTCTTCTGGCGCCAGGGCGCCCATCTCGCGCTGTTCCACGCCATCTGTGGTGCGGATCTGCATCTGCAGAACCTGATCGCGGCTGGGGAGCACCCCGTGTTCGTCGACTTGGAGGCCACCTTCCTCGGCCGGTTGCGCGCCGTGACCGACCCCGTCCTGCGGATCGCCGGCGCGGTCCCCGATGTCCTCAACGACTCCGTCCTGGGCATGGGGCTGCTGCCGGAGCGGATCATCGAGGTGGACGACTCGGGCTGGCGTGACGCGGAGATCAGCGGGCTCGCGGGCGGCGGCGACCAGCTCTCCCCGAGCGTGCTGCCGACCTACGCGGGCCAGGGTACCGACGAGATGAGACTGGTGCGCGAGCGGATGCCCATCTCCGGTGCGGTCAACCGGGCCTCCGTGGGCGGAACGCCCGTCGATCCGCTGCGGTACCGCCGATCCCTGGCGGAGGGCTTCACAGCCGCGTACCGGCTCATCGAGCGGGAGCGGGACGAACTGCTCGCCGAGGACGGCCAGATCGCCGCCTTCGCCGAGGACACCGTGCGCTATGTGCCCCGGCCGACCTCGGTCTACGGCCGCATTCTCGCCGAGTCGATGCACCCGGACGTCCTGCGCGACTCGCTGGACTGGGAGTATGTGCTCGAAGCCGGCCTCGCGGGCGGCCATCGGGGTATCGAGGGCCGAATGGAGCTGCTGACCAGCGAACAACGCCAGCTGGCCCGGCTCGATGTGCCGACCTACCACACCACGCCGTCCGCCACCGACCTGTGCGACGCGGACGGTGTCGTAGTCCGCGACTTCCTAGCCACCTCCGGGATGGAGGCTGTGCGCTCCAAGATCCGCCGCATGGGCTCCGCCGATCTGCGCCGCCAGCAGTGGTGCATCGAGGCATCACTGACGGGCCTCACCTTCGGCACGCAGACGCGGCCCGCACCCCAGCCGCGGGAGCTGCCCGACCGTGCCGTCGACACCCGGCACGCCCTGCGGGCCGCGATCGTCCTCGCGGACGAGCTGCTCGACACCGCGGTGCACGGCACCGACGACCAGCCGCCGCACTGGCTGTCGCTCAACGTCGTGGGCGAGCGCTACTGGCGCGCGGGGCCCGCCGGGATCAGCCTCTACGACGGAGTGAGCGGCATCGCGCTGTTCCTGGCGCACCTCGGCTCGATGACGGGAGAGCAGCGGTACCGGGACGTGGCCGAACGCATCGCGGGATCGCTCGCGGACTCGCTGACGAGCCCCGACCGTGGCCGCCACGTTCGTTTCAACCTGAGTATCGGGGGGTTCGGCGAACTGGGCGGCGCCGTCTACACGCTCACCCACCTGGCCGCGCTGTGGGACGCGCCCGAACTGCTCGACGCGGCCGCCGTGCTGGTTCCGGAGCTGGCCGGACGGTTCGAGGGCGACCGCGAACTCGATGTGGTGCAGGGAACGGCCGGGGCGGCGCTGGCCCTGGCCGCGCTCCACCGGATGCGTCCGGACGAGCGCATCACGGACGCTCTGCGGATCGCCGCGGGCACGCTCGCCAAGGCGGCGACCGAGGTGACCGGCGGAGTGGCCTGGCGGACGGCGGTCGACCCCGACCGGCCGCTGCTGGGCATGTCCCACGGGGCGAGCGGCTTCGCTCTCGCCCTGGCCCGCGCAGCCGAGGTGACCGGCGACGGCCACCACTACCGGCTGTGCGAGGAGGCGCTCCGGTTCGAACGCCACGGTCTGGTCCCCGAGCGGGGCAACTGGCCGGATCTGCGCAGCATCGTTCCCCAGGGATCGTTCATGAACGCCTGGTGTCACGGTGCCGCCGGTATCGGGCTGGTCCGGGCGGCGCTGCTCGGCGTCGAGGGGCTAGCCGATACCCACCGGCTCCTCGCGGAGGACCTGCGCATCGCCGCGGATACCGTCCGCGGCGACCTGCTGCGGGACGGAGTCCACACGGGCCTGGGCAACGACTCGCTGTGCCACGGGGACCTGGGGCTGGTGGCGACGCTGCTCGCGGCCGGGCCCGCGCTGGGGGAGACCGATGAGCTCGGCCCCCGCGTGGCACGCCTGGTGGCCGACCGGGTCCTGGCCGGGGACGTTCGTCCGGGTGTCCCGATGGGAGTGACCACCCCCGGGCTGATGACCGGCTCGGCCGGGATCGGATACGGACTGCTGCGTGTGGTCGCGCCGGACCGGGTGCCCGACGTCCTCACCCTCGCCGCTCCGCGAGCCGACGGCGGGAGCGGCGGCCGAGGCCGCGGTGGGTGCCGATGACACCGGCACCGGTGCGCTACCGCATCCTCGGACCGCTGGAGCTCGGGCAGCCGGACGGCACCTTCCGCATGGTGGGCCAGGGCAAGTGCCGTGCGCTGCTGGCCGTGCTGCTCGTCAACGCCAACCGTACGGTGCCGGCCGGGGAACTGCTGGAGCAGCTCTGGCCGGACAGGGCGCCGAAGTCCGCCCCCAAGCTGGTCCAGCAGTATGTCCACCGGCTCAGGCGCGCACTCCCCGCGCCCCTGCCGGAGCTGCGCCCGGCGGGGCGGGACGGAAGCCGGCTGCTCACCAGCCCGCCCGGCTACCGGCTGGCGGTGGACTTCGGTGAGCTGGACGCCGACCGTTTCACGGCACTCGCGCGGGCGGCGCGCGGGTCCCTGGCCGGGGGAGAGAGCGGGCGGGCGGCGGAGGGGTTGCGGCGGGCCCTGGCCATGTGGCGCGGGCCCCTGCTCGCCGATGTGCCGGACATCCCCGCGATCACCACCGAACTGGTGCGGCTGGAGGAGGCGCGGCTCGCGGCCACCGAGGCATGGGCGTGGGCCGAACTGCACCAGGGACACGCCCAGGACGTCGTACCGGAATTGGAGATTCTCGTCGCGGCCCATCCGCTGCGCGAGTCCTTCCGCCATCAGCTCATGATCGCGCTGTGCCTGGCCGGGCGCCGTGCCGACGCGCTCGGTGCGGCCCGGCAGTTGCGGCACGTACTGGCCGAGGAGCTGGGCATCAGGCCGGGAGCGGACGTCCTCGCCATGGAGCAGGCGATCATCCGGGACTCCCTCGCGGATCTGCCGGGGCTGGTGTCGAAGGCGATCGGCGCGCCATCGGTCGCCCGGGGGGTGTGAAGGGCGGGCCCGGGCGACGAACGATGACGCACCGTACGTCCGGCTCGCGTTCTCCGTCGTGATGTCCCTTCCATACCGGGAAGTCCTCCCCGTACCTTAGGGAGTTGTTGACTCGGTATTGCGCCGACTGTCACATACAGGTAGTCGGCGCGGGGGCTACGACACAACGGGGGAAACGCATGGGGGCGCGATTCGGCGTGCTCGGTGCCATCACGGTGTGGCGGGACGGGGCGCCGGTGGACGTGGGCCACGCACGGCAGCGGCTGGTGCTCGCCGCCCTGGCCGTCGACGCGGGGCGGGTGGTGCCCACGGGGCTGCTGGTGGACCGGGTGTGGGGAGTGAGCGTGCCCCGGCGTGGCCGGGAGGCGCTGTACGCGTATGTATCCCGGTTACGGCAGGCGCTGACGGGCACGGGAGCGGAGCTGGTGCGCGAGCAGGGCGGCTACCGGCTGGCGGCGGAGACCACTGCCGTGGACGTGCTCCGCTTCCGTGAGACGGCCGGCCGGGCTCGTGCGGCCGACAGCGGGGAGGACGCGGCGGCGCTGTGGGAGACCGCCCTGGGGCTGTGGCGGGGTGAGGCGTTCGCCGGGGCGGACACCCCCTGGTTCAACGCTCAGCGTTCCGTGCTGGAGGCTGAGCGGTTCACCGGACAACTGGACCTGATGGACGTGCGGCTGCGGCTGGGACAGCACAGCCGGGCGCTGCCCGAGCTGGCCGCCCGCGCCGACGCCCATCCGCTGGACGAGCGGGTGGCCGGGCAGCTGATGCTGGCCCTGTACCGGTGCGGGCGCCAGACCGAGGCGCTGGAGCACCATGAGCGCATCCGGCGCCGGCTGGCCGAGGAGACGGGGCTCGATCCCAGCCCGCCGCTGGTGCGCCTGCGCCAGCAGATCCTCACCGCGGATCCGGCCCTCGACCGCGCCCCCGCGACCGGGGGCGCGGCGCCCCGGCGCCGACCGCAGCCGGTGCCGCAGCAACTCCCGGCACCGCCGGTCACGTTCGTCGGCCGCGAGCGGGAACTCGCGGCCCTCGACGACCTGTGCGGGGCCGCCGCTGGTGACGGCACGCTCGACATCGCGGCGATCACCGGTGTCGGCGGGGTGGGCAAGACCTGGCTCGCGTTGCGCTGGGCCCATCGCCATCTCTCGCGCTTCCCGGACGGGCAGCTGTATGTGAACCTGCGCGGGTTCGCTCCCGCCGCCGGCCCGGTGCCCGCGCCGGTGGCCGTGCGCGGCTTCCTCGGCGCTCTGGGCGTGGACCCGCAGGAGATGCCCGCCGACCCGGATGCCCAGGCCGGGCTGTACCGGTCGCTGGTCGCCGGCCGCCGGATGCTGATCATGCTGGACAACGCCCGCGACGCCGACCAGGTGCGGTCGCTGCTCCCCGGCTCGGGCGGCTGT
Source organism: Streptomyces sp. NPDC007875 (assembly GCF_042868035.1). Lineage (NCBI taxonomy): Bacteria > Bacillati > Actinomycetota > Actinomycetes > Kitasatosporales > Streptomycetaceae > Streptomyces > Streptomyces sp. NPDC007875. The sequence continues at coordinate 132,804 of NZ_JBIADZ010000024.1, forward strand.
GTGGTGCTGGTGACCAGCCGTGACCGCCTGACCGGACTGATCGCCGCCAATGGCGCACGTCCCTGCGCGGTGGACCCGCTCACCGACGGCGAGGCGCGGCTGCTTTTGGAGCGGCACCTGCGGCGGGTCCGGCGGACGGACGATCCGATGGCGTTCGACGCGATCGCGGCGGCGTGCGCGGGGCTTCCGCTGGCGCTGGCGGTCGTGGCCGCGAGGGTCGCGGTGACCCCGCGGTTTCCCCTGCGGACGCTGGCCGCGGAGCTGCACGACACCCAGCTGGGCCTGGACGCCTTCAGCGGGGGCGATACCGCGACCGATGTACGGGCCGTGTTCTCCTGGTCGTATCACGCGCTCGGCACGGACGCCGCGCGGCTGTTCCGGCTGCTCGGCGTCCACCCCGGACCGGACGTCTCCCTGCCGGGCGCGGCGGGCGTGGCAGGTCTTCCGGTTCCCCGGGTGCGCGCCCTGCTGGCCGAGTTGAGCCGGGTGCACCTGGTCGGCGAGGTCACGCCCGGTCGATACGCGCTGCACGACCTGCTCCGCGCCTACGCGGGCGAACTGGCCCACACCGTGGACCCCGAGGCCGACCGGAGGGCCGCGCGGCACCGCGTCGTCGAGCATTATCTGCACACCGCCGATCGCGCGGCCGGGCTGCTGGACCCTCACCGGGACCCCGTCCCCCTGCCACCCGCCGTGCCGGGTGCCGGTCCGCAGGAGATGGCGGACCAGGCCGCGGCACTGGGGTGGTTCACCGCCGAGCACGCCGTACTGCTGGGCGTGGTCGACCTGGCGGCCGGCGCCGGTCTCGACGCGGGCGCCTGGCGGCTGGCCAGGAACCTGGAGACCTATTTCGACTACCGCGGACACTGGCACGACTGGGCCGCCGTCCAGCACATCGCCCTCGGCGCGGCCCAGCGGCTCGGCGATCCGGCGTGGCGGGCCGGTGCCCACCGCGGCCTCGGCAACTGCCACACCCAGATGGGCCGCCTCGACGAGGGACACCGCCATTTCCGACACGCCCTGGACCTCTACGAGCGGCTGGGCGATCCCATCCGTCAGGCACATGTGCATCGCGGCCTGGGCTGGGTCTGCGGCCGACTGGGCCGCCACCGGGACGCGCTCGGCCACAATGAACGGGCGTTGACGCTCTATCGGCAGGCGGGCCATCGGGCCGGAGAGGCCCTGGCGCTGAACAACGTCGGTTGGGTACACGCCGTACAGGGCGACTACCGGCAGACCCTGGACTACTGCGCCCAGGCGGTGTCCGTGAACCAGGAGATCGACGACGGGCATGCCGAGGCGGGGGCGTGGGACAGCCTCGGCTACGCCCACCATCACCTGGCCGAGTACCCGGCTGCCGTGAAGTGCTATGCCCGGGCCCTGCGTCTGGTGCGCGGCTTCGGCGACCGATACAACGAGACCGAGGTCCTGAACCATCTCGGCGACACCCAGCTGGCCGCGGGCGACCTCGACGCGGCCCGTGCCGCCCGGTGTCACGCCCTGGAGATCGCCCTCGAGATCGGCCATCCGGACACCGACGAGCTCCGCGCCAAACGGGACGAACTCGACCGGGCACGCCCTCACCGCCCCGTGGCTCCCCACCCGGCCGTGCGCTGATGTCGGTACGTGAGTATGTCTAGACCAGTGTCATGTTCACTGCCATGATGACCCCGCACCCCTCAGTACCATGAGCCCCCATTCCCCCCGCTGACGCGGCCGTGCCGCCGCGCGAGAGGTGATGTATGTCCAGACGCGTCTCCACCCGATTCCGGACCCTGCCCTGCTGGGCGTCAGCCCTGCTGCTGGCCCTGGGCATGTCCGCGCTGGCCCCCGAGGCGTCCGCCCGGACGGCCGTGCCGAGCACGATCCCGCTGAAGTTCACCAACAACTCCGGGCGCGGCGACCAGATCTACGTCTATACGATCGGCACCCTGCTCTCGACCGGGCAGCAGGGCTGGGCCGACGCCTCCGGGACCTTCCACCCCTGGCCCGCCGGCGGCAACCCGCCGACCCCGGCCCCCGACGCGTCGATCGCCGGTCCGGCAAACGGCCAGGCCCTGACGATCCGCATCCCGAAGCTCTCCGGCCGGGTCTACTTCTCCTACGGCCAGAAGCTGGACTTCCGGCTCACCACCGGCGGCCTGGTGCAGCCCGCCGTGCAGAACCCCTCCGATCCCAACAGGAACATCCTGTTCAACTGGAGCGAGTTCACCCTCGACGACTCCGGCCTGTACATCAACAGCACCCAGGTCGACATGTTCTCCGCGCCCTACGCGGTGGGCGTGCAGGGCGCCGACGGCGGCGTGAAGAGCGCCGGTCACCTCAAGCCCGGCGGCTACAACGGCGTCTTCAACGCACTGCGCGCCCAGCCGGGCGGCTGGGCGGGCCTCATCCAGACCCGCCCGGACGGCACCGTCCTTCGGGCCCTGGCGCCCGGGCACGGCATCGAGGCGGGCGGGCTGCCCGCGAACACGATGGACGACTACATCAACCGGGTGTGGCAGAAGTACACCAACTCCACCCTGACGGTCACACCCTTCGCCGACCGGCCGAACACCAAGTACTTCGGGCGGGTCGCCGGCGACGTCATGAACTTCACCAACGGCTCCGGAGCCGTGGTCACCAGCTTCCAGAAGCCGGACTCCGACTCCGTCTTCGGCTGCTACAAGCGCCTGGACGCACCCAACGACCAGGTGCGCGGCCCGATTTCGCGCACCCTGTGCGCCGGCTACAACCGCACGACCCTGCTCACCAACTCCAACCAGCCCGACACCAGTGACGCCGGGTTCTACACCGACGCCGTGACCAACCACTACGCCCGTGCGATCCACGCCCAGATGGCCGACGGCAAGGCGTACGCCTTCGCCTTCGACGACGTCGGCCAGCACGAGTCGCTCGTCCACGACGGCAATCCGCAGCAGGCGTCCATCACCCTGGACCCCTTCAACTAGACCGGCAGGAGGCATGGCATGAGACGCACCAGACCGCTGCGCACCCGCCTGGCCGCCCTCGCCACTGGAGCACTCGCCCTGCTGGCCACGCAATTCCTCCCGGCCACGGCCGAGGCGGCGCCGTCCGCCACCATCTGCAACACCTACTGTGACACCCGTGACCCGGCGCTCGCCCCGCAGAGCCGCAACCCCGTGACCGCCACCCTCTTCTCCCGCTCCATCGCCCTGCACTTCGACGACGCCGACGCGATGGGCTGGGCCTCCATCGACAACGGCAGCCCCGGTGACGAGGTGTGGCTGGACCGCTCGTTCGACGGCGGCCGGAGCTGGTCCTCGGGCAGCCGCCTCGGCAACACCGCCGTCCCGTCCGGGCAGCGGGGCTGGCGCACCCTCATGTACAACGTGGACGACTGGGGCGCCCATGGCGTCGGCGCGCTGCGAGCCTGCGGCAGGGCCGGTGACCGCCCCGACATCGCCTGTACGCCCTGGGCCCGTACGACCTGGAACGCGTGGGACCGCCGCACGGCCGCCGCCACCGCGCAGATGGCGTTCTACTCCTACGGGACCGGGCTGTTCTCCACCACCGGCTGGTGGAACTCGGCCAACGCCCTCACGGCCGTCATCGACAACATCCGCGTCACGGGCATGCGCAGCTATGAATACGCCATCGCCCGCACTTATGACCTCAACCTCGGTGCGCAGGGCGGGCAGTTCCGCAACGACTACATCGACGACACCGGCTGGTGGGGCCTGGCCTGGGTGGCGGCCTACGACCTCACCGGGGACTCCCGCTATCTCGCCACCGCCCGCGCCGACGCCGACTACATGGCCTCCTACTGGGACTCCACCTGTGGCGGCGGCGTGTGGTGGAGCACCGCGAAGACCTACAAGAACGCCATCGCCAACTCCCTCTACCTCCAGTTGAACGCCGCCCTGCACAACCGGATCCCCGGCGACACCGCCTATCTCCAGCGGGCGAAGGCGGAGTGGTCCTGGTTCCAGGGCACCGGCATGGTGAACGCCTCGAACCTGGTCAACGACGGCATCGACCTGGGCACCTGCAAGAACAACGGCCAACCGGTCTGGTCCTACAACCAGGGCGTTCTGCTCGGCGGCCTCACCGAGCTGCACAAGGCCACCGGCGACGGTGCCGTGCTGGAGACGGCCCGCCGCATCGGCACCGCCGCCACCACGTCGTCCCAGCTCAACACGGCCGACGGCATCCTCAGGGACCCCTGCGAGACCGGCGACTGCGGTGCCGACGGCCCGTCGTTCAAGGGCGCCCATGTGCGGGGGCTGGCCAAGCTGGACGCGGCCCTGCCCGGCCACCCCTTCACGGCGTATCTCAAACGACAGGCGGACCGCGCCTACGCCTCCGACCGCAACGCCCTGGACCAGTACGGACTGCGCTGGTCAGGACCGCTGGACAAGACCGACGCGGCGCGACAGCACAGCGCACTCGACCTGATGAACGCGGCCTCCTAGACCCGGGCAGCGCCCATCAGGGCCGCAGGGCGAGCTTGCCGCGGCTGTGGCCGGTCTCGCTCTGCTCATGGGCCTCGGCGGCGTCGGCGAGCGGGAAGCTCCGCACGACGGGCACCCGCAGCCCGCCCTCCGCGGCGAGCCGGGCGTAGTCGGCGATGGCCTCCAGGGGGCGGTTGCCGCCGCCTCCGGAGAACGTGACACCGAGATCGGCGGCCGCGGGGTCGGCGATGGTGACGATGCGGTCGGTCGTGCCGCCCCGCAGCTCGATCGAGACGGGCAGGGCGCCCTGGCCGGCCGCGTCGTAGACGGCGTCGACACCATCCGGGGCCACGGCGCGCACCCGCTCGGCCAGGCCCTCGCCGTACGCCACGGGGATCGCGCCGAGCGAGCGCAGATAGTCGTGGTTGGCGGGGGAGGCGGTGCCGATGACGGTGGCGCCCCGGGCCACCGCGAGCTGGACGCCGACCCCGCCGACCGCACCGGCGGCCCCGTGCAGCAGCAGGGTCTCACCCTCCGCGAGCCGCAGGAGGTCCAGGGCGCGTGCCGAGGTCTCGGCGGCCACGGGCAGCGCGGCGGCCGTCTCCCAGTCGAGCCCGGCCGGCTTGGGCGCGACATCGGTGGCCGGGGCGTACGGAGCATAGGGGCCGGTGGTCGTCCGGCCCAGCACCTCGTCGCCCACCGACCAGCCGGTGACCCCCTCGCCGACCTCGTCCACGACTCCGGCCGCCTCCGTACCGGGGATCGCGGGGAACGCGTCGGGGCCCATCTGCGGCATCCAGCCACGGCGAGCTGCGTGACCGGACCGACCGGGATCAGGCGCTGGTGGGGAGTCGGCCGGCGACGCCTTCGCCCGGCTCGCCGCGTCACTCCGCCCCGAACTGCGTGGCCTGGCCGTACGGCTCGACCTGGGCCCGCCCGGCACGGAGGAGGGCGCGGACCGGCTGCTCCCCGCCGATGTGGCCAATACGGCCCGCGCGGCCATGCTCGACGAGCAGGGACCGGGCCAGGACGGCGCGCCGCACCCGGTGCGCCGCGGCCACGTCGGCTGGAAGGTCGGCGACGGCGAACTGCGCGCCACCGTACGGGACGACGGCCCCGGCGTCCCGCGGCGGACCGCGCTGGACGCCCGCCGGGTCGGGGAGCGGCTGTCCGTGCTGGGCGGACGGCTGGACGTGGACGCGGCGGTCCCGGAGTGGGGCACGATGGTGACGGCCACCGTGCCACTGGGCCCGCCGCAGCCGGCCCGCAAGGATCCGCTGCACGTGCTGGGGGCGCGCGAGCTGGAGGTGCTGGAGCAGCTGGCCCGCGGGCGGCGCAACCGGCAGATTGCCCAGGAGCTGCACATCAGCGAGTCGACGGTGAAGTTCCACGTGGCGAACATCCTGGAGAAGCTGGGGGTCACCTCGCGTGGCGAGGCGGCCGCGCTGGCCCATACGTGGGGTGCGGCCGGCTCCTGAGCGGCCGGTGACAGTACGGATACCGCGGGACACGCCGGCGGACAGCCCTGCGCTTGCGACGTATCGTTGCTGAGGGACGGCGAGCGGAGCGTTTCATGACCACACCGCGGGACCTGTTGATCGTCACCCTGGACGTGGCGCCCATGCGCCCCCTGGAGCGGGGCGATCTGTCGCTCGCGCTCGCGGGAGCCGAGCTGATCGACCTCCTCGACGCCGACGCGCTCGGGATCGAGGACGACCGCATCGTGCCGGGCCTGTGCCCGCCGACCGGGGACCGCCTGCTGGACGAGGCCGCGTCGTCGTTCGTCCGCCGGCCGCCCTACGAGCCGGTGGGCGATTGGCTGTGGCGCCGAGGCCGCGGTCTGGCCCCGGCCTATCTGGACGCCCTGGAGGCCGCGGGGCAGATCACCCGGCGACGCCACGGCTGGCTGCCGCTGCGAGCCGGTGAGGCGGTGCCGGTGGACTCGGCCGCCCGCCGCCACGCGATGGACCGCTGGACCTCGGACGAGCCCGTCCTCGCGTCCCTCGCGGCGGCCATCGGGGTCCGCGAGCAGCCCGCGGGAGACGCCGCGGGCGCGGCCGGCGACGCGGCCGTGACCGTGCTCGCCGCCGTCAACGACGCCGTGATGGAGCTGGAAGCCGAACGGCAGCGGCGAGCCATCGAGGAAGCGGCCTTCGACAACGTCTGGCGCGGCGAATGACCGCGTGATCGGTTCGCCACCGCGTCAGACGGCGGACCAGCCGTTGTCGACGGGCAGGATGACACCGTTGACGTTGCTCGCGGCCTCGGAGGCGAGGAAGACGATGGCGGCGGCCTGCTCCTCGGCCGTGGCGATCCTCCCGACGGTCGCGGCATGGGCTCCGACGACGGCCGGACCATGCTCTCCCGGCCGGGCGTCGACCCGGATGGCGGTGGCGGTGCCGCCGGGAGCGATCGCGTTGGCCCGGATCCCCTGGTCCCGGTACATCACCGCGAGGGACTTCACCAGCCCCACCACGCCGTGCTTGGAGGCGGTGTAGGCGGCACCGGCCGTACTGCCGCGCAGCGACGCCTCCGAGGCGGTGAAGACGATCGCGCCCCGGCCCGCCGCCAGCATGTGCGGCAGCGCGGCCCGGGTGAGCATGAACGGCGCCGTCAGATTGACCCGCAGCACACGGTCCCATTCGGTGTCGTCGGTGTCGGCGACCGCCGAGAAGCGGTCCATGATGCCGGCGTTGTTGACCAGGACGTCCAGACCGCCGAACTCCTCCACGGCCGTGGCGACGACCTCGTCCACCACCCGCTGGTCGCCCAGGTCGCCGACGACGGCCCGGGCCGTGCCCCCTTGTGTCCCTATGGCCGCGACGACCTGTTCGGCGCCGTCCCGGTCGAGATCCGCGACCAGCACCCGCGCCCCCTCCCGGGCGAGTGCCAGGGCGGTGGCCCGGCCGATTCCCGATCCCGCCCCGGTGACGATGACGCCATGACCCTCGAGTCCGGTGCTGCTCACGTGTTCCTTTCCGCGCGGCGATCCGTGCCGCGCTCACCGTGGGTGTTTTTCCGCATGGGTCGGCGGAGGCGGGTGGGCCCGCCTCCGCCGTGACATCACGGGTGCCCGGGTGGGGTCGTCAGTCCTGGATCTCGATGGCCAGGGCCGGGCACACCGCAGCGGCGTGCCGGACCTCCTCGGCCTGCTCGGCCGGGGGCTCGGGGGTGAGCAGCACGACGATGCCGTCCTCGTCGCGCTGGTCGAAGACATCCATCGCGGCGACCACACACTGGCCGGAAGCGACGCACTTGTCCTGGTCGACGGTCACCTTCATGAGCTTCTCCTTTGTCACCAGGTCACGGGCAGTTCGTAGACGCCGTAGACGGATCCGTCGTGTTTGAACGGGATCCGCTCCAGCTCGATGGCCGGCCGCAGAGTGGGGATGCGGCGGTAGAGGGTGTTGTAGACGACCTCGAGCTCCATCCGGGCCAGTGGCTGTCCCAGGCACTGGTGCACCCCGAAGCCGAAGGCCACATGACGGCGGGCGTCGCGCCGGAGGTCCAGCCGGTCGGGCTCGGCGAACACGTCGGGGTCCCGGTTGGCGATGTCATTGGCCAGGATCAGCCCCTCGCCCGCGCGGATCACCTCCCCGCCGATCTCGATGTCCGCCACCGCCACCCGGCGCCGTCCGCTGTGGGTGATGTGCAGATAGCGCAGCAGCTCCTCCACGGCCGAGGAGATCAGCTTGGGATCGTCGGTCTCGCGCAGCAGGGCGAGCTGATCGGGGTGCTCGAAGAGGGCGAGGGTGCCGAGCGCGATCATGTTCGCGGTGGTCTCATGTCCCGCGATCAGCAGCAGCACGCCCATCTGTGCCGCCTCGTCGCGGGCCAGCTCGCCCGCCGTGACCCGCCCGGCCAGCCCGGACAGCAGGTCGTCGAGGGGGTGGGCGATCTTCTCGCCCATCAGGTCGTCCAGATAGCCGATCAGGTTTCCATGGGCGGTCGACCGCTGCTCGGGCGTGACGTTCCGATTGATGATGACCTTGCTGTTCTCCTGGAAGAAGTCGTGGTCGGCGTAGGGCACTCCGAGCAGCTGGCAGATCACCAGTGAGGGCACCGGCAGGGCGAACGACTCCACCAGGTCCACCGGGTTCGGACCGGCCAGCAGCCCGTCGATCAGCTCGTCCACGATCCGCTGCACACCGGGCCGCATCGCCTCCACCCGCTTGATGGCGAACGGCGCCGTCACCATCCGCCGCAGCCGGGCGTGCTCGGGGTCGTCCTTCAGGATGAAGCTGACTCCGGTGCCTCCGGGCGGCATCGGGGCCTGCCGGGGATAGCCGGGCCGGTTGATGTCGGCGCTGACCCTGGAGTCGCCCAGCAGCGCCCGCTGATCGGCGTACCCGGTCACCAGCCACGGAGTGCTGCCGTCCCACAGGCGGACCTTCGCCAGCGGGCCCTCCTGCTGCATGTCCCGCAGCCCCGGGGGCGGGTCGAACGGGCAGCCCGCCGCCCTGGCCATCGGAAACTCCGGGGCCCGTGCGGCGCGCTCGTCCACCGGGTTCACTGTGCTGGTCATCGCTCCCTCAATTCGTTTGAGGCGTGTGGTGGAACCCCCGTTGTCCCCCGACGGCCACTCACGGACCGCTGGTGTGCGGAGCCGCGTTCAGCGGGTGACGGGCGCCAGCCACAGCCCCACGATTCCGTCGATCAGGCCGGTGGCCGCGTCGTGCCAGCTGGACCGGGGCGTGGCGGTGTTCTCGGCGAGCGCGCGCTCTCGCTCGGCGCACATGTGCAGGATCAGATTGCGCGCCATGGCGCCGCGCTCGACGTGCACCTCCATCGGCAGCTCGGGGAGGCACCGGTTGAACCCTTCGATGGTGTGCCGCAGCGCCGGGGAGGCCAGGGACTCCTCGGTCATGATCTCGTGGAGCGCGGGATCGGTCATCACCTGGGCGCAGAACCGCGCGTACCAGGTCGGGCTGGACAGCTCCGCGAGATGCTCGAGGACCGGGCGCACCAGACAGGCCACCCAGTCCCGTACATCGGTCGAGTCGCCGATCTCGTGCAGCAGCCGCCGGCGCAACCGCTCGACCTGCTCGGCGTGTTGCCGGGCGATCGCCCGTACCAGGTCGGCCTTGGTGCCGAAGTGGTATCCGACCGCCGCGTTGTTGCCCTGTCCGGCGGCCTCGCTCACCTGACGGTTGGAGACCGCGTACACCCCGCGCTCGGCGAACAGCCGCTCGGCGGCGGCCAGGATCGCCTCTCGCGTGGCATCGGCCCGTTCGTGCCGTACGGTCCTGCCCGCCACGGTCACCACCTCGTCGGCACGAGCAGCCGCTCGCCGTTTCCTCGATCCACGGCGCTCTCCCTCGGTTCCGGGGTGGTCATCGACATGATCAGGCAACCCCATGGGCAACCTTAAGTCAAGCGACTGATTTAAGTCAGGGTGTCATCGGAACCGCGCGCACCACCGCTGGGGCCCCACGGCGTCAGGAGCGTCGGTCAGCCGCCGTACGACTCACCGGCGTCGTGGACCAGCAGGGCGATCTGGACGCGGTTGTTGAGGTCCAGCCGGGTCAGGATGCGCGACACATGAGCCTTCACCGTCGGCAGCGCCAGATGCAGTTCCCGGGCGATCTCCGCGTTGGAGCGGCCACCCCCGACCGCCCGGGCCACCTCCCGCTCCCGCTCGCCCAGCAGCGCGAGCCGGGCCCGGGCAGCGGTGGCCCGGTCCTCCTGCCCGCCGCCTGCCACCTGCTCGATGAGGCGGCGGGTGACGGCGGGGGAGAGCACCGGATCCCCGGCGGCCACCGTCCGGATGGCCGTGACGATGTCCCGCGGCGGGGTGTCCTTGAGGAGAAACCCGGCCGCCCCACCGCGCAGCGCCCGCAGCACATGCGCGTCGGTGTGGAAGGTGGTGAGCACCAGCACCTCCGGGGCGCCGGGCCGGGCCCGGAGCTCGGTGGTGGCGGTCAGCCCGTCCACGCCCGGCATCCGGATGTCCATCAGCACCACATCGGGCCGGTGCGCGGCGACCAGGGCCGGCACCTCCGCCCCGTCGGCGGCCTCCGCGACGACCTCGATGTCCGGGGCGCCGCCCAGCATCATGCGCAGCCCGGCCCGTACGATCGCGTCGTCGTCCACCAGCAGGACATGGATCACCCGCGCCGTCCTCCCTCACCCCTGGCCCGCGGCGGACACCGGGTCCGCCGCGGGCCAGGGTAGCCAGGCGCGGACCCGGAAACCGTCGGGGGCCGGACCCGCACTCAGCTCGCCGCCCGCCAGCCGGGCCCGTTCGGCCAGCCCGATCAGTCCGTGCCCGCCGCCTTCGCAGCCGCCGGTGGCCGAGGCCGCTCCGGGCGGCGGCGCGGTGCGGACCTCCACCGTCAACCGGTCGGCCGGGCCCCCGGCCACCCGTATGGTGACCGTGGCGCCGGGCGCGTGTTTGCGCGCGTTGGTCAGTGCCTCCTGGACGATGCGGTACGCCGTCCGCCCCACCATGGGCGGCGGGGCCGGTCCGTCGGGCGGCCCGGTCAGCTCGATCCGGCCGCCCGCCGCCCGTGCCTCCGCCACCAGCCGGGCCAGGTCGGTCAGTTCGGGCTGGGGCCGCTCGTCCTCCGCCGGTCCCGCGCGCAGCACCCCGATCACCTCGCGCAGGTCGCGCAACGCCAGATGTGCGCTCTCCCGGATCACCCCGGCGGCCTTTCCGATCTCCTCCCGGGGCGCGTTCGTATGGAACTCCAGCGCCCCCGCGTGCACGCTCAGCAGCGTCAGCCGGTGCCCCAGCACATCGTGCATCTCCCGCGCGATCTCCTCCCGCGCCTCCCGGCGGGCCCGCTCGGCCCGCAACTCCGCGTCCGCCTCAGCCAGTTCGGCGCGCTGCCGCAGTGAGGCGATCAGCTGCTGCCGGGACCGCCGGAACAGCCCCCAGCCGATGGCCCCGGCGATCAGCGCGAAGTACGTCAGTGCCGAGCTCTGCCGGTCCCCGGAAACCTCCGGCAGCTGCCACAGGAAGGCGGGAAGCGGTACGAAGGCCACCGCCGCCACCCATGCCGTGGCCCGCCACGGCCGGGTCGCGGCCACCGTGAACACCGCCACCATCGCCGGACCGGTCAGATAGTGCGACACCTCGCTGCCCGCCAGCAGCAGCGCCACCGCCAGTGCCACCGGCCACCGCCGCCGCAGCAGGACCGTCGCACACCCCAGCCCGCCGATCACCTGGTCGACGGTCCGCCACAGCGGATCGAGGCCGTCCTCGATCGGTAGGGAATCCGAGCTGGCGGCGGCGAAGCAGGCGGCGAAGAGCATCAGTCCCAGATCGGCTGCCCAGTCCCGGCGGGTGCGGTGGATGCGGCGCATGTCCCGGCAATCTACGCGGACCCGGCGGGCGAGCGGGGACGGGTGCCGCGAGCGGATACTTAAGTACGACTCCCCGGTGGCGGGCGGTGTTCTTTGGTCACCGCCTCGCCGCCTTGTGCCCGATCCGCCGCCCGGGGCGGCCCGCCTAGGTTCGGGCCATGACATCCGCCAAGGACACCTCCCCGCTCGCCGCCGTGTCGCATCTGCTGTCCTTCACCCTCGTCGTCGGTGGCGGCAGCGGTCTGCTGCACGAATGGTGGGGCTGGCTCCACTTCATGGGTTTCGTCCGATTCGCCGTCCCCGGCGGCTATGAGGTCTACAGCTATATGGTGATGGTCGTCCTCGGCCTGGCGGTGGGCGCGGCGGGCGGTGCGCTCAGCGATCGAAGCCACGGATGAGATCGCGGCCGGTGACCGCTCGGGTCACCGGCCGCGAGCCCGTCTCACTTCCGCGTCGCGATGCGCAGGAACGTGATGGAGTGGGCCGGGAAGGTGCGACTGAAGGTGGTGTCCACACCGTCGAGAGTGGAACTGCTCGGTTTGATGGGCTGCTCGGTGGCGGTGTTCACCGCGTCCGGGGCGCCCTGGAGCGTGGTCAGCCGAGCGGTCCGCCGGACCTTGACCCCCTGGCCGAGGTCGATACGGGTGCGGGCGGCCGCGTCCTGGGCGTTGACGACCTTGACGATGAGCTCACCGGTGGCCTTGTCGCGCGTCACCACCTGGCGGAACGGCTCGGCGACCTTGTCATCGGTGAACGCGCCCCACCTCTTCCCGTCCAGGTACAGCGTCACCTGCCGGCCGCGGACCTGGATCCGCACGTCGTACGCCCGGCCCGTCTCGATCGTGGTGCCGTCTTCGGCCAACGTCTGCTTGGCGCCGTCGGTCGCCTTCTCCACGGCGGATCGGGTGTTGCCCCAGCCACCGAGGTTCCACCAGTAGTAGGTGCCGGTGTCCTTGACCCCGAAGGCGATGAGGGAGCCCTCGCTGCCCGCGCGCTTGGTGGCCTTCAGCTTCAGGTCGTAGTTCTGCCAGCCGTGGTCGCCCGCGGTGACCATGGTGTTCTCGGCACCGGTGTCGGACTGCACATACGCGCCGTCCCGCACCTGCCAGGAGCCGGTCCCGGTGGCCTTCGTCCACTTGCCGTCGCCGCCGGAGAAGTCGTCGCTCAGCAGCGTGGCCCCGTCCGCCGAGGTGACCTGGACGTCGTCGTACGCGGCGCTGGTGGCCCAGGTGGACAGGCCGACGGCGCCGGTGATCGGGCCGGAGGGGAGGGACGGGGTGGCGGACGCCTCGCTCGGCACGACCTGGTCGCCGACGTTGTTCATGAACAGCTTCTGGGTCTCATAGCTGGTCGAGCCCCAGGCGGTGGCGTTGTCGTACCAGATCAGATCCGGCCGCCACCGGACGTAGTCCTTGTTGGCCAGCAGCGGCGCGTAGGAGGCCATCTTCACCACATCGGCGTTGCGCTCCAGGCCGGTCATGTACGCGGCCTCGGCGAGGGAGTTGCCGAAGCGGTTGTCCTGCGAGGCGTATTCACCGAGGAACACCTTCGGGCCCTGGCGGTCGTAGGAGTCGTAGCGCTTGTTGTTCTCCAGGAACCACTGGGGGCTGTTGTAGTAGTGCTCGTCGACCATCTTCACCTTGGCCGCGCGGTTCAGCTCCCACGCGCGGTCGAAGGTGACGCCGCTGTCGTCGGGCCCGGAGTTGCTGATCACCGTGATCTCCGGGTGCTTGGCCTCGATGGCCTTGCGGAACTCGGTGAAGCGCTCGAAGAAGGCGTCGGGGAGGTTCTCCTCGTTGCCGACCTCCAGGCGGTTCAGCCCGAAGGGTTTCGGATGCCCCATCTCCGCACGCTTCTTGCCCCAGGTGGTGGTCACGGGGCCGTTCGCGAACTCGATCAGGTCGAGGGTGTCCTGGATGTGCCGCTTCAGCAGCTCGGGGTCGTCGGTGGCCTTGTTCTGGCCGCAGCCGGTGACGAGGGCGGGCACCACGGGCAGCGGTGTCGCGCCGATGTCCTCGGCCAACTGGAAGTACTCGTAGTAGCCGAGGCCGTAGGACTGGTTGTAGCCCCAGAAGTTGGCGTTGGTGGGCCGCTCCTCGACCGGGCCGACGGTGTCCTTCCACTGGTAGGACCGCTTGCGCTCCCAGCCCGGTGCCTCGTAGGCCCGGTGGCTGCCGGTGTTCACCAGACAGCCGCCGGGGAAGCGCAGAAAGCCCGGCCTCAGCGCGTCGATCTTCTCCGCGAGGTCCTTGCGCAGCCCGTTCGGATGGCCCTTGTAGGTGTCCCGGGGGAAGAGGGAGACCATGTCGAGCCGGACGGTGCCGCCACCGCCCGCGGTCACCGCGAGCCGTCCGGTGGTGTCCGTGGCGCGCGCGGTGAGCGTCCCGGTGTACTTCGTCCAGCGGTCCCCGCGCACGGTGGCGCGCAGCGGCGTGGCGAGCGCGGTGGCGCCCGAGGCGGTGTGCAGACCGATCGTCAGTGGGGTGCCCGAGGGATTGTCGGTGCGGGCCCACGCCGAGAAGTCGTACGTCTTTCCGGCCTGGACCGCGATGCCGGTGTTGTATCCGGCGTTGGTGACGCCGTATCCGGCCCCGCCGCCGTCCCCGCGCAGATCCAGCCGCAGATAGTTGCGGTTCTTCTCGCCCAGCCGCGCCTCGTCGTTCACCACCCGCGCCGTGCCGGTGGCGCCGCCGGTCGTGGTCTCGGTCCACGAGGTGAGCGGCGTGTACGAGGCGTGGTCGGCGGTGTCGTACTCGAAGGACCGGTTCTGGACCAGCTCGGCGTACAGCCCGCCGTCCGCGGCGCGGTTGATGTCCTCGTAGAAGATGCCGTACATCGCGTCGTCGATCTCCGGGCCCGCGCGGTCCGGATCGACGGTGATCGAGTAGTCGGTCACGGCCGCGGAGGAGGCTCCGGCGGCCGTGGGGTCGGCGAGCAACGCGGCGGCGAGCGAGGTGGTGAGCAGAGCGCTCAGGGTGAGGCCGAGGCCCGGTCTGATGCGTCCCATTGATCGCGTGGCGACTCCCGTACCGCAGAATGTTCGAAATATCGGACACTGCTCAGTACTTCGGACGGACGATAGGCAAGGGACCGACGGGGCGTCAATGGCGGGTGCGCGACGGTCAGTCAGCCGATCGCGGCGGCGCGGTCGTACCGCGGACCTCGAGGGCCGGAGCGGTGAGGGCGACCTCGCCGGGGCGGGCGGGGTCGGCGATCCGGTCGAGCAGGCGGCGTGCGGCGCGGCGGCCGATGTCGTGGTTCGCGTTGTCCACGGTGGTGAGCCACAGATGGCGCAGCCGCGCGAGATAGGTGTTGTCGTAGCCGACGAGGGAGAGGTCGTCCGGCACCCGCAGGCCGAGCTCCTCGGCGGCCGACAGGGCGCCGACCCCCGCCATGTCGTTGAACGCGAATACGGCAGTGGGCCGGTGCGGCGCGCCCAGCAGCCGGACCGTGGCCCGGTAGCCGCCCTCCTCGGTCAGATCGCCCTGCTCCACGGCCGCCGACCCGGACAGGCCGTGCTCGCGCATGACCGCCTCGAAGCCGCGGCGGCGCAGCTCGCCCACCACTCCCTGTCCGGCGATATGGGCGATGCGCCGGTGGCCGAGGCCGATGAGGTGCTCGGTGGCGAGGCGGGCGCCCAGCTCGTCGTCGCCCGCGATGATGTCCACGTCGGACAGCATGGGCTCGCGGGTGCCCGCGACCACCGTGGGCACTCGCGCGGCCGCCGTGCGCACCGCCGCCGGATCCGGGAGCGTGCCGACCGCGATCAGGCCGTCGACCCGCAGCTCGGTGAAGGTGTGGGTGAGGTCCTCGCCGAGCCGCCGGTTGAGCCGGCCGTCGGCCAGCAGCGTCCGCAGACCGCTCGCGTACAGCTGGGAGTTGAGGCCGTCGAGCAGCTCCACGAACCAGGGGTTGCGCAGGTCGTTGAGGAGTACCCCGACGGTCCGGGTGCGCCGCTCGCTGAGGCTGCGCGCGGCGGCATTGGGCCGGTAGCCGAGCTCCTCGACGGCGGCCAGGACGGCCTGCCGCTTCTCGGGGCGCACCTGCTTGGAGCCGCGAAGCACCAGGGAGACCAGCGACTTCGACACTCCGGCCCGTTCGGCGACATCGCGGATCGTCGGTGGTCTCATGTTCTGGACCGTTCCACAGGGCGGACGTGGTTGTCAAAGGGGTTGACACCCTGCGGATAGGGCTTCCAGTGTGGGCCGGGAGATTTCTGGAACGGTCCAAAGAAGGGCAGTCATGGTGAGTACGCTCGGGGTCGCCGTCGTGGGATTCGGCTGGATGGGACGGGTGCACACCCAGGCGTACGTCCGGCTGCCGCACCACTTCCCGCAGCTGTCCGTACGGCCCGAACTGGTCGCCGTCGCCGACGAGGTGCCCGGACGGGCCGAGGAGGCCGCCGGGCGGTACGGCTTCGCCACCGCCGTCCGGGACTGGCACGAGGTCGCCGCCGACCCCCGGATCCAGGCCGTGAGCATCGCCGCGCCCAACTTTCTGCACCGCGAGATCGGCATCGCCATGGCCCGGGCGGGCAAGCACATCTGGATCGAGAAACCGGTCGGGCTCACCGCCGATGACGCCCGCGCGGTCGCCGCCGCCGTGGCCGAGGCCGGGGTCCAGGGCGCGGTCGGCTTCAACTACCGCAACGCACCCGCCGTCCAGACCGCACGCGCCATGATCGCCGCCGGGGAGATCGGCACCGTCACCCATGCCCGCGTCCGCCTCTTCAGCGACTACGCCGCCCACCCCGAGTCCGCTCTGACCTGGCGGTACGAACGCGCGCGCGGCGGCAGCGGAGTGCTCGGCGACCTCGCCTCGCACGGGGTGGACCTGGCCCGTTTCCTGCTCGGCGAGATCGACGCCCTGACCGCCGACACCGCCGTGTTCGTGCCCGAGCGGGCCCGCCCCGCCGGTGCCACCGCCGGCCACACCCGGGCCACCGGCGGTGAGTTGGGCCCGGTGGAGAACGAGGACTACGTCTCCTGTCTGCTGCGCTTCGCCTCCGGCGCCCGCGGGGTGCTGGAGGCGTGCCGGGTCTCGGTCGGTGAGCAGAACACCTACGGCTTCGAGATCCACGGCACCAAGGGCGCGGTCTTCTGGGACTTCCGGCGCATGGGCGAACTCGGCGTCAGCCACGGCACCGCCTACCAGGACCAGCCCGTCTCCACCGTGTACATCGGCCCCGGGCACGGCGAGTACGCCGCCTTCCAGCCCGGCGCGGCCAACAGCATGGGCTATGACGATCTGAAGGTGATCGAGGCGTACCACTTCGTGCGCTCCATCGCCGAGGGCACCGCTTACGGAGCCACTTTGGACGACGCCGTGCACAGCGCCACCGTGCTGGACGCCATGGCCCGCTCCGCCGAGCGGGGCACCTGGGTGAGTCCCGGCTGAGCGGAGCGGCTCAAGGACGTCCGGATCGTGGCGGGCACAGGACATCCGGCTCATGGGTGGGAACGGTGAGCACTCGGGCCTGAACCGGCGTACTGGAGGGGGCGGGGAACCGCGCACGCACCCTCGACGCCGGAGGTACCTCATCCGTGAGCACCACGACCAAAGCGGCCCCGACCGGGGCCGGCCGCCGCGACGCGGGCGATCCGCGGGGCGGGCGGTTCGATTCGTCCCTCGGCCTGATCATGCTGCTGGTCCTGGTGGTTGCGGCGCAGGGGCCGATCCGCCGGGCGCTGTCGGCTCCGGTGACGCAGAGCTGGATGACCGTGTTCGTCGCGGTGGTCCTCCAGGCCCTGCCCTTTCTCGTACTCGGGGTGGTGCTGTCGGCGCTGATCGCGGTGTTCGTCCCGCCGTCGTTCTTCGCCCGCGCGCTGCCGCGGCGGCCCGCCCTCGCGGTGCCGGTGGCGGGGGTGGCCGGGGCGGTGCTGCCCGGCTGTGAATGCGCCTCGGTGCCGGTGGCCGGGGCGCTGGTGCGCCGGGGCGTCACCCCCGCGGCGGCGCTGGCGTTTCTGCTGTCCGCCCCGGCGATCAACCCGATCGTGCTGACCGCCACCGCCGTCGCGTTCCCCCGCGACCCGGAGATGGTGCTCGCCCGATTCGTGGCGAGTCTGCTCGTGGCGTGTGCGATGGGCTGGCTGTGGCAGCTGCTGGGGCGGGCCGACTGGCTGCGCCCACCGGCCCGCCCCTCCTTCCACGGCCACGGCAGGGGAGCCGCGTTCTGGGCGTCCGTACGCCACGATGTGATGCATGCCGGTGGTTTCCTCGTCCTCGGCGCGATGGCCGCGGCCACCCTCAAGGCCGTGGTGCCGGCGAGCTGGCTGCGTGGCGCGGCCGATGACCCGGTCGTGGCGATCCTCGCCCTGGCCGTCCTCGCGGTGCTGCTGTCGATCTGCTCCGAGGCCGACGCCTTCGTGGCCGCGTCCCTGTCGCAGTTCTCGCTCACCGCCCGGCTGGCGTTCCTGGTCGTCGGACCGATGATCGACCTGAAGCTGTTCGCCATGCAGACCGGTACCTTCGGCCGCGGATTCGCGCTGCGCTTCGCTCCCGCCACCTTCGTCCTCGCCATGCTGATGTCGGTCCTGGTCGGGGCGGTGCTGCTGTGAACCGGAAGGCTCAGGCGATCGTGCTGTTCCTCATCGGCGGGGCGGTGCTGCGGGCCGGTTTCACCGGCCTGTATCTGCGCTATGTGAAGGCGGGGCTGCGCCCGTTGCTCCTCGCGGCCGGTGTCGTCCTGATCGCGGCCGCCGTCGCCACCCTCTGGTACGAGCGGCCGCGCGCGGCCGATGGCGACCCGCATGCGGAGGAGGGCGACGGCGGCCACGCCCACCGGGAACCACGGGTCTCCTGGCTCCTCGTGCTCCCGCTGTTCGCCCTCATCCTGGTGGCGCCGCCCGCGCTGGGCTCCTACACCGCCATGCACACCGGCACGGCGCTGCAACGCCCCTGGGGCTTCCCCGCGCTCCCCGCCGGTGACCCCCTGCCGCTCAATGTGGCCGATTACGCGGGCCGCGCGGTGTACGACCACGGGCGCTCCCTGGAACACCGCAGGATCGAGGTCACCGGCTTCGTCGCCCTCGACGGCCACGGCGCCCCCTACCTCGTCCGCATGGCCCTCAACTGCTGCGCCGCCGACGCCCAGCCCGTCAAGATCGGGCTGACCGGACGGATCCCCCCGGTGCTGCAACCCGACACCTGGCTCCAGGTCATCGGCACCTACACCCGCAAGCGGACCAAGGACCCCGTGGGTGGTGGCGTCATCCCGTACCTCGAGGTCAGCAGCTCCCGGCCGGTCCCGGCCCCGCACGATCCGTACGACGAGAGCTGGAACGGCTGACCGCCCGGTGCCTGGGCCGAACCGGCCGCCGTCCCGCCACGCGGCCGGTAAGATCGTCCGCGCGGCGGCTGCCCTTCGGGCAGTGGGCGGTCGGCGACGGGTGATGTCCGTCACCACGACCCTGGGAGCCGACCATGGCGAAGACCTCCCCCGACCCGGCGGCCACGGCGCCGCTCGGGCCACCGCCGCCGTTCGACCCGGAGCTCATCGCGCCACTCGCGGCCATCAGCGAGATACTGCGGCCCGGCGGGTCCGGGGCGGATCCGGAGGCGGGGGACGGTCAGGGCGTGCCCGGTATGGAGACGCCGACGAACGAGGAGCTGGAGCGCGACGGGGCCTTCCTGGTCGAGGAGCGGTCCGTCCCCGGCCCGGCGGACGCGCCGGAGGTCTCGCTGCTGATCTGCCGGTTGGCGGACGCGGCCACTCCTGTACCGGCGCTGTACCACATCCACGGCGGGGGCATGACGGTCGGGCACAACCGCCTGGGTATGCCGGAGTTGCTCGACCTCGCCCAGGAACTGCGACTCGCCGTGGTGTCCGTCGAATACCGCCTCGCGCCGGGGACGCGGCATCCGGGGCCGGTCGAGGACTGCTACGCCGGGCTGAGCTGGACCGCCGAACACGCCGAAGAGCTGGGCATCGACCCGGCGCGCATCGTGGTCGTGGGCGGCAGCGCCGGTGGCGGCCTCGGCGCGGCCGTCGCGCTGCTGGCCCGGGACCGCGGCGGCCCCGCCCTGTTCGGGCAGCTGCTGATGTGTCCCATGCTCGACGACCGCAATGACACACCGTCCGCCCTGCAGATGACCGGGATCGGGGTGTGGGACCGCGCCGCCAACGAGGCCGGATGGACCGCGCTGCTCGGCGACGCACGCGGGGGCGACGACGTCTCGCCGTACGCCGCACCCGCCCGTGCCACGGATCTGTCCGGACTGCCGCCCGCGTTCATCGACGTCGGCTCGGCGGAGACCTTCCGCGACGAGGACGTGGACTACGCCCGCCGCATCTGGCGAGCCGGGGGAACGGCCGAACTGCACGTCTGGTCCGGTGCCTTCCACGGCTTCGGCGGCATGGCACCGGAGGCCGCGGTCTCGCGGGACGCACGGGAGGCGCGGCGACGGTGGCTGCGCAGGCTCCTGGCCCACTGACGGCGGCCGTGGGGGGGGGGGGGGGGGGGGCCCCCGCCCCCCGCGGGGGCCCCCCCCCCCCCCCCCCCCCGCGAAAGGGGCGCGCGGGACCACACC